>NZ_RHLQ01000017.1 GCF_003711845.1 Lysinibacillus halotolerans | reverse complement strand
CGAGATTAAAGAACAAATACGGTTGACGGTCAATTAAAAAAGCCCCTTTAGGGGCAGTTAGTAAGGAGCCCTTATAGGGCGTTACTAAAACCGCCTGTTTTACAGGCGGATATTTATTTTCCGAGGGAAGTTAAAAGTTGCTAATTTTTTAAATTTTATTACAAACAAGTACTTTTATACTAGTGGTAAGTAAATGGGATTGGTGTTAGCAAAAAAATCAGGACAACATCTTATGCTGTTTAATAGGGGGAGGCTTGTTCTCCTCCTTTTTTATTTTCACATATAAAATATTGTAAGCCCACTATATAATGGAAAGAGATGATAGGAAACTTCTTGGAAAAAAGGTGAATGATGATGAAAGTATTGATATTTCGCATTTGCTGTCTCTCAGTGACAATTGGGACAATGCTTGTCCATATAATCCAAAAAACGAATAGCTCGATTACTACAACCTTATTTATAATGAGCGGCATTCTTTGTTTTTATTTTCTTTTACCCCTTACGAAAAAACCGTTTTACAGTTATCTCGCTATTCTTTTATTAATAACCTTGTATTCATTTGCTTCAATTCAACTAGTATATGTATTACCTCTATTTGCTTTTATAATGGTAGAAGCCACGTTGCAGCTAAAAGATCGAACTTTCTATTTATTGTTTAGTTTATCGATTGGTGTTATCGCAACATTCACTTTATTACACTACATACCCTTTTATGACATGCTGTTAATGATAAGTATCATTTTATGTTGTTTTATGCTCAACCATTATGTAAAGGAAGTCGGTCGTAAGGAAAAGGTTTTTGAACAGCTCCTTACCCAATATCGCCAGTTAAAAAGAATGTCGGTCGAGCAAGAACAGTTCGTCCGGGCGGAAGAGCGTACGAAAATTGCAAGGGACATTCATGATTCAGTCGGTCATAAGTTGACATCTTTATTAATGCAACTTGAAATGATGTCGATACAAAATAGTACGGATAGCATTCAAGAGGCGAAACAACTTGCGAGGGATAGTTTGGAAGAAACCCGTTTTGCAGTAAGGCAATTAAAATCCTTTGAAACTTCCGGTATTCAATCGGTAATTCAATTAATTCGGAAGCTCGAGATGGAAAGTCGAATTTATATTCGTTTCACCCTCGAAAAAGGTGTTTTATCTTTACCGATATCGAACCAACAAAGTGTTGTCCTGTATCGAGTTTTACAAGAATGTTTAACGAATGCGATGAAACATAGTAGCTCCAAGGAAGTCGAAGTTATATTAAAGGTCAATTCTTTACAACATATTCAATTTGAAGTGAAAAATAAATTTATTTCTAGTCTGCCATTTATGAAAGGGTTTGGGTTAATTAATATGGAAGAAAGATTAAAGGAAATTGGGGGAGAATTACGTATGGTCCGAACGGATGAACATTTTATCGTAAGTGGATCCTTTCCATTCAATCTTTCCAAAGAAGAAGTGAAGTTAGAAGAAAAAGGAGTTTAGTAGTTTGACGATTAAAATTTTAGTAGTTGAAGATCAAACCATAGTGCGAAACGGATTGAAAATGATCATTGAACAGGATGATAGATACGAAATTGTTGGGGTGGCGAGTAATGGCCTTGAAGCCCTACAAATCGTTAGGAATTTACATGTAGATCTCGTATTGATGGACATTCGGATGCCGGAAATGAATGGCATCGAAGCAACGAAAAAAATAAAAGCTCAATTTCCCGATATGAAGATTATTATATTAACAACTTTTGATGATGATGCCTATGCCTATGAAACATTGAAGGATGGGGCGAACGGCTTTTTACTAAAATCTTCCGAACCGACAAAATTACTTTCTTCCATTCAAAGTGTGATGGATGGTGGATTAGTATTACAAGAAGATGTGGCAGCAAAGTTAATGCCCAAATTGCTTAAACAAACGGTTTCTTCCAACACTCCAACTCAGAATATTCCTTTAACAGAACGGGAACTAAAAATAGTAAAACTAATCGGAGAAGGCAAGACAAATAAAGAAATAGCAAATTGTTTATTCTTATCTGTAGGTACGGTGAAAAATCACATTACCCATATATTACAAGAACTCGATTTACGTGATCGAACTCAACTAGCTATCTATGCAGTGAAGAAAGGAATAGTTTAAAGCGGCGAATAATTTCGACCGCTTTTTCTTTTGAAAAGTGACTGAAGTCATATCGAGTGATGACGACCGCTACTTATAACAATGGATGAAAATTGGTATTGTATGGATAGAAAGGATGGGGAAATGATGATTGAAGTTGTGAATTTGACGAAAAAATTTAAAAAAGTGAATGCTGTCGATCAAGTGAATTTATATATAGAGCCTGGTGAAATCGTAGGTCTATTAGGTCCGAATGGCGCGGGGAAATCTACGACCATTGCAATGCTCTCTACTTTAATTCCACCAACTGCGGGAGATGTTTTTCTAAATCAACAGAGTATTATAAAAAATCCGGTAGCACTACGAAAAATTCTAGGTGTTGTTCCTCAAGAAATTGCACTATACGGCGAGTTAACGGCACAAGAAAACTTAAAATTTTTTGGTAGTATTCATAAAATGCCAAAGAAAAAATTAGAGGAACGAATGGAAGTCGTTTTAGAACAAATCGGTCTTCAAAATGAATCGAAGAAAAAAGTGAAACATTATTCAGGTGGGATGAAACGCCGTTTAAATATTGGTGTTGCCCTACTCCATGAACCGAAATATTTAATTATGGATGAACCGACGGTCGGAATTGATCCCCAGTCGAGAAACCATATTTTAGAAACGGTTAAACGATTGAATGAAGAATTTCATACGGCGATTATCTACACAAGTCATTATATGGAAGAAGTCGAATACATTGCTAAACGAATTTACATTATGGATAAAGGGAAAATTATCGCTTCCGGAACGAAGGATGAAATTAAATCCATTTTATCCTCCGAAAATACAATTCTCATTAAACTAGAGCGACAGTCAAAGGAATTCGTTAATGTCTTATTACAAGAACCAACGTTATCAAATATCAATGTGAACGAAACAGAAATATCCTTTACCGTTTCAAAAGATATGAATTTTTTGCCAACATTACTTACCCTTAGTAACAATAGTGGGGTTCGATTAAAAAGCTTCCAAGTAGAAGAACCGAGCTTAGAGGATGTTTTTTTACATTTAACTGGTCGGGCATTAAGGAACTAGGAGGATAGCCCATGTTTTTATCACTCATTCGAAAACAAATTACGATTTTATTTCGAAGTCCAACTGAACTGTTAATCCTTCTATTCATGCCGATCGTTCTCATAACGATTTTAAGTTTTGCACTAGGGGCATTATGGGAAGGGGAAAATGAAGTTTCAAAAGTTGAGTTAGCCATCGTGCAACAAGATGATGAAATGCAACAAGTCGATCAATTTCTACTTGAAGCAAAGGATTTTATCAATAGAACAAGCGACATGGAGAAGTATCTGCAGCACATGTTACCTATTTCTATCCTAGTTGAACAAATGGAAACGAACGAAGAGATGAAACAATTTATCCATGTAACTAAGTTGGATCCTGAAAAAGTAGAGGATGCAAAGGAAAGTGGAGAATATGCTGCTATCCTTGAAGTTCCTAAAAATTTCACTTACGATTTTTTATCGTCGATTTATTTACAAGGTGAAAAACCGACTTTTAATGTGTATTTAAATGAGAGTGAGAAAATTACTTCGACGATTGTTCAATCCATTTTAGATTATTATCAACAACAATATTCATTAGCTTCATCATTGGCGCAAAGTGGTGTCCCTACAAATATTGACTCATTGCCTAAAATGGAGATTACTTCTGATATTCGGACGATAGATTCGCAACAGGAGATTACTTCAAGTACGTATTATACGTTTAGTATGACGGTGATGTTCATTTTATATATTGCAAGTACCCTGGCAAGCCAAGCATTTGTAGAAAAGTATTTTCATATTTTTGATCGTGTTTTATTAGCTCGTATTCATCCCCTTACTTATTTGTTTAGTATTATGACGGCAACAATCATTATTGCGATGGTGCAAGTCGGTATATTATTTACCTTTGCCTATTTTATTTTTAATATTTCCTTTGCCCAATGGGAGTCGTTTCTTATTATTACACTACTTCTTTCAATTGTAGTAGGAGGACTGGCAGCATTATTATCTTCCGTAAACTATCGAACAAATTCCGGGGAAGCGTCAAATGTATTTTCCAATGCCTTTGTCTCTGTATTTGCCCTTGTAGGGGGGAGTTACTTTAATATTAGTAGTTTATCTCCATGGCTAGCGGAACTAGGGATGTGGACGCCGAATGGTGCAGCGTTAAATGGCTATTTAAAAATTTATCAAAACGCCTCGATGGTGGAAATAATGCCGAATATTATTCATTTATCGATATTAGCTATTTTATTTATAGTGCTTGCTGTAGTTCTGTTCCCGAAAAGAGGTGGGATTGTATGATCGACATTTTAAAAACAAAATTTTTATTGTTACTTCGGAAACCTGCAGGGTTCATTATTATCACAATCATTATTTGTACTTTTGCCTATATTTTAGGTCTCGGCCAACAATCGAAAATGCCGATTGCTGTTTATTCAGATTTGGATCAGGAACAAACCGAAGCATTTCTATTGGAGCTGAAAGAAATTCCAGAAATCGATTTTACTCTCTATGATGAAGAAGAAGCAATAGAAATGGTTAAGGATGGAAATACGGACGTAGCTGTGCATTTAATGGAAAAGAAATTTGAATTAATCATTTCTCCAAGCTATTTAGATGCGGCCTTATTAAAAAATCAATTAAATCGGATTTATGGTGAATTTACGCAACAACAGGCCATAATAGAAGCATACGATGATAATCCATCCATTAATGTAGAAGAAATTATCGAGAGTGCCGATGCACAACCGAGTTTTCAAATTCAATATTTAAACTTTTCCAATGATGGGGATTTTGTTTGGAATCCAAAACTGCATAGTTTATTCGGATTTACTTTATTTATGGTTATTTATACAGTAGCAAATGGCGTTGCTCATATCGTAATGGAAAGAAGAACGTTCATTTGGGATCGATTAAGGATTTCAGCGATAGGAAAAACGGAAGTTTATTTAGCAAATGTTATTTATTGTTTTCTAATAGGGTATTTGCAAGTCGTTCTCGTTTTATCCATTTTTTATGTTGGCGGTGTTGACTTCTACGGAGGATTCGGTAAAACATTGCTTGTTGTCATTCCCTATTTATTATGTATCGTCGCCTTAGCCTTTTTCATTGCATCGGTAGCAGGAACGAGCGGACGATTTAATGCGTACATTTCAGTTTTAGCTGTTCCATTAGCGATGCTTGGTGGGGCTTATTGGCCATTAGAAATTGTTTCGTCCAAAGCAATTTTAGCTTTATCTTATGTTTCGCCAATTACCTATGGTCTAGATTTATTGAATGGTGTAACGATTCATAGTAGTTCAATGAATGAATTAGTTCAACCGCTTGGCGTTCTATTATTCATGACAATCATTTTCATGGGGATTGGAATCAATGTTATGGAGAAAAAAGAACAATTATAAACGACAAGGATAGGTATGTCATATACCTGTCCTTTTTTATCGAATCGATAATTGAAAGAAGGACATTGAGGAACAATAGAATTATGAAGTATAAACGGTAAAGACATACTGAAATTTTTTCCTAACATTTGAATAAATCTTACTTTATAAATGGAACCATTTTCATTTTTTTCCGTCACAAAACTTGGAGAATCTTCATTTCATAGCTTTTTAATGAAAGGTTCGAATGATATACTAGAGAGTATGGACTAATCATCATTTAGTAATTAAGAGAGGGGGATTGCATTGCGAAGAAAACTAAAAACGCAACGGGGATCTAGTGTGAAGGCAAAACATCGTGCTAGTTTGTCCTTTCGTATGAATGTCCTTTTCTTTTCTATTTTCATATTATTTTCCACGTTAATATTCCGACTTGGCTATTTACAAATTGTCAAAGGGGAAGAGTATGTGACAGCACTCGAAAGAACGGAAGAAGTGGCAGTCAATACAAGTGTACCTCGTGGTAGAATATATGACCGTTACGGAAGGGTTTTAGTCGATAACGAACCGGAAAATGCCATTACATATACGAAAATGCAATCGACAAAAACGGAAGAGATGTTAGCCATTGCCGAACAACTTGCAATGTTAATAGAACAGCCAACAGATCGGGTTACTTTACGGGATAAGCAGGATTTTTGGATTATGAAAAATAAAGATGCTGCTTATGCAAAAGTAACAAAAGAAGAAGAGGATAAAATTAATGCTAATGAAGACTTAGGGAAGTCGGAGAAACAATCTGAACTGGATCGTTTAGTTCGTGAACGGATTACAGAAGAAGAATTAGCCCAATTAACCCAATTCGATCTAGAAGTTTTGGCGATCTACCGTGAAATGGCATCTGGATATAATTTATCACCACAAATCATTAAAAGTGAAAATGTAACAGATGAAGAATTTGCCCGTGTATCAGAACGTTTATCTGATTTACCGGGAGTTAATACGACTACCGATTGGAAACGGGTGAAATTATCATCCCTTGCTATTTTAGGTAGAACGACGGTACCAAGTAAAGGGATACCGAAATCGAAGCTTGATTACTATTTAGCAAGAGACTATTCCCGTAACGACCGGGTAGGGGAAAGTTATTTTGAAGCGTACTATGAAGAATTACTTCAAGGTCAAAAATCCGTTGTGAAAAATATTACGAATAAGCAAGGGGAAGTTGTCGACACGGTGACGACGTACGAAGGGGAACCGGGGAACGACCTTGTTACGACGATCGATATTGAACTTCAAGCAGAAGCAGAACGAATTGTGGAAGAAAAGCTGCTTGAATTGAAAGCAAAAAGTCATTCAGAACTTTTAGACCGTGCTTTCTTTGTTATGATGAATCCGAATACCGGCGAATTATTATCTGTTGTCGGAAAGAAAATCGAAAAAGATAGTAAAACCGGAAAAGAGTATATTGTTGATTACTCCTACGGTACTTTTACAACGGCTTATGAGGTCGGTTCCACAGTAAAAGCCGCAACCCTATTAATGGGTTACTCGGAAGGTGTAATCGAACCTGGAACTAAACTTATCGACCAACCAATTAAAATTGCAGGAACAGAACCGAAAAGTTCCATTTTCAACCGACATGGAAAGATTCCCCTAGATGATATTACAGCACTAGAGCGATCTTCCAACTCCTACATGTTCCAAGTAGCGATGATGATTGCTGGTACAAGATACCGATACAATATGGGCTTTAGAATTCAAGATGATACGTTACAAACAATGCGTAATGGATATGCCCAATTTGGTTTAGGTGTCAATACAGGTATTGATTTACCAAATGAGTTTGCAGGTTTCCAAGGGGAACTGGATAACACAGGTAAAATTTTAAACTTAGCGATTGGACAATTTGATACGTATACACCAATGCAAATGGTGCAATATATTTCAACAGTTGCCAACGGTGGCTACCGCATCCAGCCGCGTATGTTAAAAGAAGTTCGCCAACCGTCTGAAGATGGGGAAGTGTTAGGACCAGTTGTTGAGGAAGTTTCACCGAAAATTTTAAATCGAATTTCCAATACACCGGAAGAAATCAATCAGGTGAGAAAAGGTCTCCGCCAAGTTTATGTAGGAGATCAAGGTTCTGCCCGATCTTACTTCTCTAATACACCGTATACAGCTGCTGGGAAAACAGGGACTGCAGAGGTAGTATACTATGGACCGCTACGAGAAAAATACGGTACAGATGCGATTACCCTTGCCCATGTTGGGTTTGCTCCATACGAAAATCCAGAAGTGGCTTACGCAGTGTTAATTCCTTGGGCAACAACGAACTATAATATTTCGTTGCCAACGGGTAACCAAATTGCTAGAGAAGTTTTAGACGTTTATTTTGAATTGAAAGATAAATATGCAAAAGAAGGTTTATCTTCAAGCTCAGTGAAACAACAAATTTTACCACCAACGACTAATGAAAAAATTGATGAAAATACAAAAGAACAAACTGTAAATGAATAATCGAACAACCTCGTAGAATCCATTTTCTACGGGGTTTTTTATTTTGGTTATGAAAAATAGAATAGGTTTTATTAAAGGGGTTTTAAGAAATAGAAAACAATAATCGCATTTACAATTTATCATAACGATTTACAATCTCTTTACAATTCATTTATATGACATCAACAAACTAGTATTATAGTTTTACTTGTAAGACAAACTTACTATGAAATTGATGGAGGAAATAAGAGATGAAAAAGTGGAAGTACTTAACGATGACAGCCGCACTTGGCTCAGCATTACTTTTAGGAGCTTGTGGTTCGGAAACAGATGAAGATGCAACAAATGCAAACGACGCAACTGAAACAGCAGAATCAGGCGATGCTCAATTAACAGGTACTGTTGCAGGTGATGGTTCATCAACAGTTTCACCAATTACAGAAGCACTTGTGGAAGAGTATGCTGGAGTTCAACCGGATGTACAAGTATCTGTAGGTGTATCTGGTACTGGCGGTGGTTTTGAGAAATTTATCGCTGGAGAAACTGACTTCTCTAACGCATCACGTCCAATTAAAGATGAAGAAAAAGCTGAATTAGAAAAAGCTGGAATTGACTATACAGAATTTCAAGTTGCCTTTGACGGTTTAACAGTTGTCGTTAACCCAGAAAACGATTGGGCTACTGAATTAACAGTAGATCAGTTAAAAAAACTTTGGGTTGAAGATGGAACAACAAAAAAATGGTCTGATATTGATCCATCTTGGCCAGACGAAGAAATCGTATATTACTCGCCAGGTACTGACTCAGGTACGTACGATTATTTCGATGAAGTAATTTTAGAAGGTGCAGACTTAGAAAATGCAGCTACATTATCGGAAGATGATAACGTACTCGTTCAAGGTGTTGCTTCTGACAAAAATGCGATTGGATTCTTCGGTTATGCTTACTACTTAGAAAACCAAGATAAATTAACTGCTGTAACAGTTGACGGTGTTGCACCAACAAATGAAACAATCGAATCTGGGGAATATACTCCACTTTCACGTCCATTATTCGTCTATGCAAAAAATAGTGCATTAAAAGAAAACGAAGCTTTCTATGATTTCATGAAATATACTTTAGAAAATGCTGGTGAAATGGCAGAAGCTGTTGGCTATGTAAAATTACCAGATGAAAAGTATGAAGAAGGTTTAAAGACTTTAGAAGGTTTAAAATAATAAAATGAATGAAAAAAGTGTGGGGGCCATACCACTGTGTAAGCTTGGCATCTCACACTTTTCTCTTTCCATGTTTAGATTATGAAGTAAACCCTTCGATGTAGCTTCGGTTTATCCATTTAAAAATTTGTTTTCAGATTGAATTAAAAACTTGTAGAGTACGACCAATAAATCTTTTTACGTATATTGAAGGGAGTTTGCATTATGGCTTCTCAAGGATTAGAGAAAAAGCATTCAGTCCAAGATATGATTGCCCAATCTCGAAACAAAAAAGGGAAAAAATTTATAGAAAAATGTATGCCGATTATATTAGTCATTACTGCATTAATTTCAGTTTTAACTACCATTGGAATCGTCATGACACTTATTTTTGAAACGTTTGAATTTTTTCAGAGAGTATCAATTACCGACTACTTATTCGGTACTGAATGGCTACCATTCTCAGGTAGAGAACCATTATATGGGGTATTACCTTTAATATTAGGAACTTTAAAAGTTTCAGTCATCGCAGCATGTGTCGCAGTTCCATTAGGTATTGCAGTTGCCATTTATTTAAGTGAATACGCTTCGGATAAGACCCGTCGAATCATTAAACCAATTTTAGAAGTATTAGCTGGTGTACCTACAATTGTCTATGGATTTTTCGCATTAACATTTGTAACACCTTTACTTCAAGAATTGATACCGTCGCTGAAAATATTCAATGCGCTTAGCCCAGGGATTGTGGTAGGTATTATGATCTTACCAATGATTGCATCATTATCAGAGGATGCAATGAGCTCCGTTCCTAATTCAATTCGAGAAGGTGCATTAGCATTAGGTGCTACGAAATTAGAAGTATCTTTAAAAGTTGTATTACCTGCTGCGTTATCAGGGATTATTGCTTCGGTCGTATTAGCTGTTTCCCGTGCTATAGGTGAAACAATGATCGTTTCCCTTGCTGGTGGTGCGACACCAACATTTGATTTCAATGTAACGGGATCGATTCAAACGATGACAGCTTACATCGTTCAAGTATCATCTGGTGATGCTGGTTATGGTACAACAATTTATTACTCGATTTACGCTGTTGGATTTACATTATTCGTCTTTACATTACTTATGAATTTACTAGCGCAATTTATTTCGAAACGCTTCAGGGAGGAGTATTAAAATGAAATACATCGATAATACTGACGTAATGAAGCGGATGAAATCACGTTTAAAATTAAACAAGGTTTGGAAAACGGTTTTCCTTGCCGCTACAGGATTAGCATTGCTTACATTAGTCATTTTACTTGTACGTATCGTTTCTCAAGGTGCTGGCTATTTAAACTGGGATTTCTTTAATAACTTCGGTTCTCGTTTCCCAGATAAAGCAGGAATTAAAGCAGCTTTAATTGGTTCCATCTATTTAATGCTTGTTATCGCACCTGTATCCATCATTTTAGGTGTTGGAACAGCGATTTATTTAGAAGAATATGCAAAGAAAAATAAATTTACAAGATTTATTCAAATGAATATTTCGAACTTAGCCGGTGTTCCATCGATCGTATTTGGTTTACTTGGTTTAACGATTTTTGTTCGAATGTTCCTATTAGGAAAAAGTATTTTAGCTGCAGGTTTTACAATGAGTTTGTTAATATTACCTGTCATCATTGTGGCAGCACAGGAAGCGATTCGTGCTGTACCGAAAGAGCAAAGGGAAGCCTCTTATGGAATGGGTGCAACAAAATGGCAAACAATTACGCGGGTCGTATTGCCAGCAGCTATTCCAGGGATTTTAACAGGTAGTATTTTAGCCTTATCCCGAGCTGTCGGAGAAACGGCACCCCTTGTTGTCCTAGGTATTCCGGTTATTTTACAATTCTTACCTGATGGTTTGTTAAGTCAATTTACAACATTACCGTTGCAAATTTATGACTGGGCAAAACGTCCGCAAGAAGAATTCCAGTTTGTTGCGGCTGCAGGGATTATTGTGTTAATGATTTTCTTGATTTTAATGAACTCGATCGCAATTATGATTCGAAATAAATTCCAAAAACGATATTAAGGATGTGTAAAATTGGTAGAGCTTATGATTAAAAACGAAAAAGCGAAAGCTACTATTAAAACTCCGTCGCCGATTATTAGTGATAGTATTCAAACAGTAGAAAAAAATACTGTTGTTCAAACGAAAGGTTTCAATCTTTGGTATGGAGATCACCATGCATTAAAGGATATTAATCTAGATATTAAAAAAAATGAAGTGACTGCCATCATTGGTCCTTCTGGTTGTGGTAAATCCACATATATTAAAGCACTAAACCGTATGGTAGAGCTTGTTCCAACGGTTAAAACAAACGGTGAAATTAATTACCGTGGTCGCAATATTTTAGATCCTTCGTATGAAGTAGAAGAACTACGTACGAAAGTAGGGATGGTATTCCAAAAACCAAATCCATTCCCAAAATCGATTTACGATAATATTGCTTACGGTCCACGTATTCACGGTATTAAAAATAAAAAAATTCTTGATGAAATTGTTGAGAAATCTTTACGTGGTGCTGCAATTTGGGATGAAGTAAAAGATCGTTTAAACCAAAATGCATACGGATTATCCGGTGGTCAGCAACAACGTATTTGTATTGCACGCTGTTTAGCAATTGAGCCAGATGTGATTTTAATGGATGAACCAACATCAGCTCTTGACCCAATTTCAACTTTGAAAGTAGAAGAACTTGTTCAAGAATTAAAAGATAATTATTCAATTATTATCGTAACGCATAACATGCAACAAGCAGCTCGTATTTCCGATAAAACTGCCTTCTTCTTAAACGGAGAAGTTGTAGAGTTTGATCAAACAGATAAAATCTTTTCTACTCCTCGAGATAAACGTACAGAAGATTACATTTCAGGTCGTTTTGGATAAGAAGGGATTGATTGTGTATGTCAGCTAGAGAACGTTTTGATCATGAAATTCAAGCGTTGCAAAATGATTTTATTGAGCTAAGTAACCGCAGTATCGAAACGTTGGAAAATTCCTTTGAAGCACTATTTCAAAAAGATCTTGAGCTTGCCCATCAAGTCATTATTCAAGATGTTGAAATTAATCGTATGGAAGAAGCGATTAATGATCGCGTGATTAAATTAATGACTCGACAACAACCGGTTGCGACTGATTTGCGACGTTTAATCGTATTGTTAAAAGCAGCTTCTGATATGGAACGGGTTGGAGATCATGCCGTAAACATCGCAAAAGAAGCAATTCGCATAGGAAATGAACGGTTTATTACTTCTGTAGAATTGCTCGAAGATATGTGTTACAAATCAACAGAAATGCTTCGACAAGTTGTGGAAGCTTTCAAGGAAGAAAACATGTCTAAGGCAAAAGTCATTGCTGAGTACGATGACGAAATTGATGAAATGTATGGAAATATGATTAAACATCTGATGCAGCTAAGCTCTGTTGTCCCTGAAAATATTTCTCAAATTACGTATTTGTCATTTATTTGTCGCTTTGTAGAACGATGTGCAGACCATGCAACGAATATTGCTGAGTATTTACTGTATTTGAAAAAAGGTCAACGTTTCGATTTAAATCATTAAATTTTGTTGGGGCTCCAAATTCAATGGAGCTCCAATTTTTTTTGAAAATTGTTTGAATAGATGAAAAATTTATAATAAAATAGTTTTAAGTAAATAATGAAGCGATGATGAAAAATAGTAGTATTATGGAGTGGCAAAGAGAACTGGCGGTTGGTGGAAGCTAGTGCATAACATAATATGAATGGGCTTTCTAGCTTCTAGTACTGAAATGTTGAGTAGGTACTAGCGTGATGTGACGTTAAAAACAGTTAAGTGGACTAATGAATGGTTTTTAAACATTGTTAGTCAATGAAGGTGGCACCACGGCTCTTCCGTCCTTTAGTGATGGAAGGGCCTTTTATATTGTATAGCTGTCTAAATGACAGTTATACGTATGTGCATAGATGAGATGAGATTAGTAGAGAGAAGGAGAGAGTTGAGATGACTGTAGAGGTAAAAAACTTCATCATGGAAGAATTGCAAGGGGATATGATGACGCCCATTTCGATTTTTGAAAGTTTATCAGGTACCAGCAAAGTACTATTTGAATCATCTGCTAAACATGAAGAAAGCGGGCGTTATTCCTTTATCGCAGTGAACCCTATTGCCCAACTAAAAGGAAATCAGGAAGGCTTTGTATGTGAAATGAAAGGGAGTGAAATACAAGTCGGAAAAGGTTCGGTGTTAGATAAATTAAGAGAAATGATGCCGCTCCAAAATCGACAATATCCATTCTCCTTTTTTGGTGGAGCCATTGGGTATTTCGGGTATGACACTGCCTTTTATTATGAAAACATTGGGGAAGTGTTGGAAGATGAATTAAATATGCCTGACGTTCATGTATATTTTTACGATACTTTTATCGTGTTTGATCATTTATTACAAAAAGTGTTTATTGCAGCCATCGATTTGTTTCATACAGGTCGTTCGGAAGAGGAAATGAAAAAGGCAATCCAACAACTTGAACAACAAATTAAACAAAGTATACCCTTTAATGAAGAAGCTTCCTACTCGATTCAATTTAAACCGACAATGGAGAAGGAACATTTTGTTCATATGGTTCAAAAAGCGAAGGAGCATATAGAACGGGGGGATATTTTCCAAGTAGTATTATCCCAACGATTTACTTCTGGCTTTAAAGGGAACCCTTTTTCGTTATATCGAAAATTACGTACATCCAATCCGTCACCATATATGTTTTATATGGAGTTCGATGAATATACAATTCTTGGTACGTCACCGGAAAGCTTAGTAAAGGTACGTGACGGAAAAGTTACGACAAACCCAATCGCTGGTACAAAACCGAGGGGAAAAACAAAGGAAGAGGACAGTAAAATCGAACAGCTGCTTTTAAATGATGAAAAGGAAGTAGCAGAGCATCGAATGCTTGTAGATTTAGGGCGTAATGATATAGGGCGAGTAAGTAAGGTCGGGACCGTTGAAGTGGTCAAATACATGACGATTGAACGGTATAAACATGTCATTCATATTGTTTCAGAAGTAACAGGTGAATTATGTGATAATATGCATGTGCTCGACGTATTAATCTCCTGTTTACCTGCAGGAACAGTTTCCGGTGCACCGAAAATTCGCGCAATGCAAATTATTAATGATTTGGAACCATTAAAGCGTGGGGTTTATGCTGGAGCAATTGGCTACATTTCAGTAAATGGCAATATGGATCTAGCATTAGCGATTCGTACAATGGTCGTAAAAGACAATAAGGCAATGGTTCAAGCGGGTGCAGGAATTGTTTATGATTCGATACCCGAATTGGAATATGAAGAAACGTTAAATAAGGCGAAGGCACTCTTGGAGGTATCCATATGATTTTACTAATCGATAATTACGACTCATTTACTTATAATCTATATCAACAAATCGCTAGCCTCGGAAAAAACGTTGAAGTCATTCGTAATGATGCGATTTCCATTGAATCCATTCGTCAATTAAAGCCAGAAGCGATTGTTCTATCACCAGGTCCTGGAACGCCAAAGGAAGCAGGGATTACAGTTTCCGTCGTTAAAGAATTATATAAAGAGTTTCCAATACTAGGCATATGTCTAGGTCATCAATCAATTGGAGAAGCCTTTGGAAGTACAGTTTTACGGGCAAACAATATTATGCATGGAAAACTTTCTACTTTAAATTATGAGCAAAAGGGAATGTTTGAAAAAATGGACGGGGAAATTTCAGTAATGCGCTACCACTCTCTCATAATTGATCGAACAACATTGCATCAAGATTTAGAAATTGTTGCAACTTCGAAGGATGATGGGGAAGTGATGGCGATTCAACATAAACAATTTCCGGTCTTCGGTTTACAATTCCATCCAGAATCGATAGGAACGGAAAAAGGTACCCACTTAATAGAGTCGTTTTTACATCATATTCAACGAATAAACAACTAACTGCTTAAAAAGGGATGGGTATACTTGGAAGCGAGTGTAGAACAATTGTTAACATTATCTGAGGAAGAGAAAAGAAGTAATTTACCTTTCGTTTTAGAATGGTTAAAAGTAGGGGAAATAGAGAGAAACGAAGGATTAGCTGAACTATTACTTCAATATCCAGCGGAGATTACGCCGTTCATTTTTGAATTATTAGAAGGCGAAGCAATGGATTACGATTTAAAGAAATGGATGATGGAAAATGTAATTTGTAAGCTGCCTTTTTTTGTAAAGATTGCTTTAGAAGAGCAATTACAAAGAATAGCCCAGCTCCCAACAGATGAAGAGAGAAAAAGGAAATTGCATGAAGTTGCCCAAACTGTTTTAGATAGTTTTATATAAATCCTTCTCGCACGCAAAAATTTTTTGTGTGCTTTTTTCGTCCAAAAGTTCATTTTTCTCGTCTATATAGTTGAAAGGGAGGGAAGTCAGTGCATGATCATTTAGAAGAAATAATTGAACTTTACGGTGATTACTTATTAAGAATCGCCTATACATATGTTAAAGACCAGCGGATAGCGGAAGAAATGATTCAAGATGTTTTTCTTACTTATTATAAAAAACAAGAACAGTTTCGTGGTGAAGCGTCGCTAAAAACGTATTTAACAAAAATAACGGTTCATCGATGTACCGATTATTTAAGAAGTTGGAAAAATAAAAAGGAATTACTCATTGGAAAATTCCATATTCGAGGGCAAACAAAAAATATAGAAAGAAAATACATTGAAAAAGAAGAAAAGATGGAAGTTACCGAAGCGGTATTTTCATTAAATGTTAAATTACGAGAAGTTCTCTTATTTTATTATTATGCAGACCATACAACGAAAGAGATTGCAGAAATTTTAAGTATTCCTGAATCAACAGTTAAATCAAGATTGCAAAAAGCTAGAACTGTTTTAAAAGAGAAACTAAAAGGCGTAGATTTGGAGGTGTTACTCAATGGAAATGAATGATTTACAACAGTTGTGGAAAAAAGAATTGGATGGGAATATCCATTTAAGTACCGAAACAAAGGAAGAAATAGTTCGAAAAATTATCAATGAAAATATAGAACAAACTTCTAAAAGAAATTGGGGTTACCCAATTGTTTTAACAACCTTTTTTGCTGGGTTAGCTTTTTTCTTTATCCTTTTCAAAGAGAACCGTGTCAATTTCACTAATGCGACTGTCCAAAGTGAAAATTACTTATCAAATATTTTTCTACATTTAGATGCTACATTTTATTGGTTTATAGGATTAATCATTCTTGAATGTTTAGCTTTATTATTAACGATTACAGTATTACTAAAAACGGAAAGATGGCGGGAGAAAAAAGGGATTCATTATATTAGGGGATTTTCAAAGAAGTTGATCATACGATGGTTTGTGGGTGGATCTTTATTACTAGGGATAGGCAGTTTTACAATTGTCAGTCAATCCCTTGAGGCAATAAAATTTCTTATCGTTTTGTTTGTTCTTTTAAATAATTGTTTATTACTATTATGGTCAATCCGCCATAAACATTTACCAAATTGCCCTCATTGCGGTCATCAAATTTCAAAAAAAGGACGATTCAAAAACTCTTTAGGCAGTTTTCGAACCCAATGTTATCATTGCGGCGAGCAGATTTTTCAAAGTAAAAAATCGAGAAATATACTACCATTCTTCGTTCCATTTCTTAGTTTTTATAGTTTAGGTATGTTAGGAATTCCTTTTCAACTAATCGGTTTTCCCTTTACACTCGTTGCAATCTTCCATATTTTTTATATTTCCAATTTTACAATTAGCTTTACGAAAGAAGATGAACCATTGTGGTAGTGAAAAAGGACACGGGCTTTTCAAGCAACGTGTCCTTCCTCATTTTATAGTAATTTAGCAATTTCTTTTTCAAATTTGGACGGTTTATCCGTTGGAGCGAATCGTTCCACAACATTTCCGTCTCGGTCTACTAAAAATTTCGTAAAGTTCCATTTAACGTTTTTTCCTAAAAAACCTTTTGTTTTTTCCGTTAAATATTGGAAAAGTGGATGGGCTTCTTCGCCGTTTACTTTAATAATGTCGTGCATCGGGAAAGTTACCCCATATGTAAGACGACAAGCTTCCGCTGCTTCATTTCCTGTAGTTAATTCTTGTTTGAATTGATCTGAAGGAAAACCAAGAATTTCAAGACCTTGGGAATGATATTTTTGATAAAGTTCTTCCAATTCACTAAATTGGCCAGCTAATCCACATTTTGTTGCAGTGTTCACAATGAGCAATACTTTCCCTTTGTATCGTTCCAAAGAATATTTCTCACCATTTTCTGCAGTTACATCAAAGTCATAAATGTTCATCATCATTCACTCTCTTTCTTAATATTGGAGATGGTCTTCCAACATTTTTTCTTTCCGATTTAACACTATTAGTGTAACAGCTAGCGTGAAAGAAGTAATTAAAAAAGAACTGATAAATCCAATAACACCATTCCAGCCCCAGCTTGACCAGAAAAGACCACCTGTCGTACCGCCTACACTTGAGCCGAAATAATAGGCAAATAAATAAAGGGAGGATGCTTGAGCTTTATCTTTTTTCGCGCGGGAACTTACCCAGCCACTAGCAATGGAATGGGCGCCAAAAAAGCCGAACGTATAAATGACAATTCCTAAAATTTTTATAAATAAATGTACAGGTAAAGTTAATAACGCTCCCGTAAACATAATTGTAATGCCAGTTAACAATACTTTTTGTTTTCCAAATTTATCTGACAAGCTACCGAACCAAGTTGAACTAAAGGTACCAACTAAGTAAACGAGAAAAATCCAACCTACAACGCCTGCGCTTAAATGATAGGGGGCTCCCATTAATTTATAACTGATATAGTTATACAGTGTGACAAAGCTTCCCATCAATGTAAAAGCAATACCGAACAAACAAATTAATCCAGGGTCCTTTAAATGGGAAAATAACGATTTAGCTAAAGGTTTCAGCTTCAGTTGCCGTGGGGTAAAATGTTTTGATGCTGGTAAAGCCCAAACAAAATAAAGACTAACAAGGAAACTGATGACGCCTAAAACAACCATGCCGATTTGCCAGCTGAAAAAGTCAGACATCGTTCCCATAATAATGCGACCAGCTAATCCACCGACGGAATTGCCACTTATATATAATCCCATAGCAACGCCAAGACTACTTGGATGAACTTCTTCACCTAAGTAAGCCATGGCGATAGCAGGAACACCTGCAAAGACAAAGCCTTGGATAATGCGTAATAGTAATAGAGTTTCAAAGGTAGGTGAAACAGCAAGAACAATGGTTAGTAAAGATGAAAGAAAGATGGAAATCGTCATTAAGCGTTTACGACCCCAAGCTTCTGATAACGAACCACATAAAATTAAACTAACGGATAAAACACCAGTAGATAGGGAGAGGGAGAGGCTTGCGACGGCAGGTGATACGCCATATTGTTCAGTAAATTGGGGGAATAATGGCTGTGTGACATATAAATTGGCAAAGGTAATAAAGCCAGCTGCAAAAAGTGCTAAATTGGCTAAATGAAATTCCTTTGTCCCTCTTTGTAAATAACTCATGTTGGTTCGCCTCTTTTGAAAAAATTAACATTTTGTACTTTCGTATTACATTTATTATAATAAGTGAAATCATATAATGATAATTCATAATTTTTATTTGTCTTATAAATAAAAGTAATAAGGAGACGGAAAATGGATTTTAATTCCCTTCAATATTTTATATTGGTGGCTAAATATGAAAATATGTCCCAGGCTGCTCAACATTTACATATTACCCAGCCTGCCTTAAGTAAACCCATTTCCTTATTAGAAGAATCTTTAGGTGTGGCATTGTTTGATCGAAACGGTCGTTCGATTCAATTAAATCGGTATGGAAAGTTCTTTTTAGAGCGAGCAGAATATATTGTAAAGGAATATGAAAGGGCAAAAGAAGATTTAGCAAATTTAGTTTCACCTGGTCAAGGGGAAGTATCGATTGGATTTATGCATACTCTTGGTTTAGAAATTATTCCTTCCCTCATGACGGATGTGAAAAAAGTTTATCCTCAAATGAAATTTCTACTAACCCAAAGTAACTCCAGCTCTATTTTAAAAAAGCTCGAAGCAGGAGAGTTGGATGTATGTTTAATTTCTTCGGTAGATTCAAATGAGGAGATTGTTTGGGAAAAGTTGTGGGAAGAAGAAATTTTTTTCATTGTACCTGAAAGTCATAGATTAGCTAATAAACAGATGGTAAAAATAAAGGATTTTGCCCATGATCCCTTTATTTGTATAAAGAAAGGGAACTCATTAAGAAAATCAGTGGATGATTTATTTAAAAGGGAAGGTTTCCAATTAAACGTTGCTTTCGAAGGGGAGGAAGTACATACGGTTGCTGGGTTAGTGGAAAGTGGTTTAGGCGTTTCATTGATCCCTTATATTAAAGGATTAGAACAATATAAACTAAAAATTATTCGAGTTGATGCCCGAAATTGTAAACGAGAAATTGGATTGGCCTTTATGAAAAGCCGTTTTAAAAGCTCCGCCACAATAATGTTTGTTGAATATATAAGAAGTTATTTCAAGAAAAAGGGGAAGGCTTAAATAGCCTTCCCCTTTATGTTAAGCTGGTTGTTTTCCAGTAATAATATTAGCGATTTCTTCAATAGACATAGATGAATTTAATTCAAATTGTCCCTTTTGTATTGATTTTGCGTATTCAGGTTGAGCTAAAAATAGTTCTAATTCAACACTGTTATGTATAATGCCCATATCTTTTAGTTTTTGAGCAATTTCTGCTACTGTTAAACCAGAGTAAATATATAAAGTGCCACTCACTACTTCTTCATCTGTTACTTCGTCTTTTGTCGTCGTATTTTCGTTCGTTGTTTCTAGTTTTTGTGAAGTAGTTTGTTCCTTTTGTTCTAATACGGCGATTTGTTCTTTTGCTTCTTCTAGCTGATGTTCCAATTGGGTAATTTGTTCTTTATATTGTTCTTCGTTGGAGACATCGTCTGATGAAAGGAATGGAATATGGAACTTATTTGACATCGTCATGACCATTCCAATGATAAAACAAGCAATACCGAAGCTACGCAAAGATGATCTTTTCATCGTCTATCTCCCATCTCGTAATATCGATAAAATTTGTTGTGTAGATAAAGTAGACATTTTGCTAATTTCCTCAATCGGATAGCCTTGTTTATTAAGTTGGATCACTTGAGATACTAATATTTCATTGACTTGCTTCTGTTGAACAGTTGTTGGTTGTTTTTTTTGTACCGATGTTTCTTTTATTTTCGGTGTAGATGCCGATTTAATGGAAAAGTTTGGTTCAAGAAGCAACTCCTCTTCTACTATTTTCAACCGCTTTTTTAATGAATTTGTTTCTTGGTAAATACTAATTGATAAGTCTTCTAAGTCTTTTTCAATTCGTTTAGATGTATCTTTTAGGAAAAATGATACAACAATACAAACAATGCCGATGATCATTAAAATCATTGATAAATCCACTGTTGTTCCTCCGTCTTTTTTACTATTTTAAGTTATTTTAGCATAAGAAAAGTTAATAATAAATGATGCTAGATTTTTTTTCTATTTATGTTATAATGATTTAGTCGTATAAATCATGCTCAAATGAAATTAAAGTCTTTATATAGAGTGGGAGGGTTAATAATGCGCGTAAACATTACATTAGCTTGTACAGATTGTGGTGAACGTAACTACATTTCTAAAAAGAACAAACGTAATAATCCAGAACGTCTTGAACTTAAAAAATATTGCTCTCGCGAGAAGAAATACACTCTTCACCGTGAAACTAAGTAAGCATTATTGCCAAAACCACTTGTGGTTTTGGCTTTTTAATTATAAATGGATAAAAGGATTTAGGGGATGGTAAATTTGGATAAAAAACAATTGAGAAACCAAATAAGAAAAGCGTTAAATGATCTGTCCGATGATCGATTCAGACAATCCTCTATGTACATGAAAGAACAGTTATTAAAAGAGCCTTCTATTATCGAAGGGAATACGATTGCTATCACGATTTCCCGTAAAAGGGAAGTTCATACGAAAGAAATAATTGAAGCTTTATGGAACATGAATAAAAAAGTCGTTGTTCCAAAATGTCATCCAGTAAATCTTACGATGGACTTTTATGCAATTGAGAATTTTCAACAGCTTGAAATCGTATATATGGATTTATTAGAACCGATTCCCCAATGTACAGAACTTGTTACTGCTGAAGAAATTGATTGTATAATCGTGCCAGGAATCGTCTTTGATTATAATGGTTACCGGATTGGTTACGGTGGCGGTTATTATGATCGCTATTTAACAAAATTTAAAGGTCAGTTAATTTCCCTTGCTTTTAATATCCAAATTGTAGATGAAGTACCAGTTGAAACCTTTGATATACCAGTGGATCTTATCATTACTGAGACATCGCGAATTGATTGTGTCGCAAATCGAAAGGGGACGTCAAAATGAAAACAATGAAAGATATATATGATTTACTAAAACAATATGGAACATTTATTTATACAAGAGATCGAATTGGAGATTTATTATTAATGGAAGATGAAATTCGGGAGCTATATAAAGCAAAGGTTCTTGAACCAAAAGACTTTCAGTCAGCAATGCTCCTAATCAAACAAGAGTTATCACGGCTAGAACAGGAAGAGAAAAAAATGCAATAATCGTCATGAATTTAAAAATTATTAAATAATTTCAAAAAAATTACCATATATTATGTTTTAAGTGGTATTATATTGTTAATAATTGTTAATTATATACATTAAATTGACAGTGGATTTATTTGCCACTGTTTTCATTTGGGAACTTTTTTGTAAATAAAACGTAAATAATAATATAGTTCTTTAATATTTGTAATGTTCCGTACTTTTTTGAAAGATAATTAATACTTCTTGCAAAATTAGAGAAAAAGTATGTACAAAAAAATTAAAAAAACGTTCCAAATGTAAGCGGTATAAAGGTTTGTTTGTTGCCATCAATATAATGTTATCTTAAATGTTATCAATTTCATGATGTATACCCACTATTGTTTTTGAAATTTTTGTATACATATTATATTGATAATTAAAGGAATGAAGATTAAGATAAAATTTGTTTTCAAACTTAGCAATTTATTTTTTTGTGTAAATTTCAATAGAAATTTATGTTTATATCTATGTATCAATTATGTGGAAAGGATGTTTTGGAATGAATTTTTCTAAATGGCCTAAACATTCGATTTTAGCTATAGCTATACTGACGACTTGGATCAAAACTGTGATTGTCTACCATACAAGTTTTGAAATGGACATTGAAAACGCAATGCAAGAGCTTATTTTAATAATAAACCCATTAAGTTTCTTATTATTTGCTTATGGGATTTCATTATTTTTTAAAACGGCAAAAGTACGCCATCGTTACTTAATAACAGTAAGTGTTCTTCTGGCGATTGTATTATTTGCTAATGTTGCGTTTTATCGATTCTATAATGATTTCATTACATTAGCAGTTTTATTCCAAACTAGCAATTTCGGAGATTTAGGCACTTCAGTAACGGAAATTATTAACTGGTACGATATTTTTTACTTCACAGATGTTGTTGTTTTAATTTTAGTTATTAAATTTTTACCAAAATTACAAGAAACAACACCAATTCGTAAAGAAATTCGTCGTGCTTATTTTGTATTAGCTGTTGCAATGGTGTTCTTAAATTTAGGATTAGCGGAAACGGAACGCCCACAATTATTAACCCGTGCATTTGATCGTGAATTATTAGTAAAAAATATTGGGACATATAACTATCATCTGTATGATATTTATGTTCAATCGAAATCAAGTGCGCAAAGAGCATTAGCAGATGGCAGTGAACTTGTGGAAGTAGAAAACTATGTGCAAGCAAACCAATCTGCCATTAATGAAGAAATGTTTGGTAAGTATAAAGGACGTAATGTCATTTTTGTACAATTAGAATCACTCCAAAATTTTGTGATAAATAATACAATGAATGGAGAAGTAGTAACACCTTTCTTAAATTCTCTTACACAAGATAAAGATACGTATTATTTCAGTGACTTCTATCACCAAACTGGATTAGGGAAAACAAGCGATTCTGAATTTATAGTAGAAAATTCATTGTTTGGCTTAGGCAGTGGTGCAGTGTTCTTTACTCATGGTGGGAATACGTATAATTCGATGTCTGAAAAATTAAATGAAAATGGTTATTTTACAAGTGTCATGCATTCCAACAATGCATCTTTTTGGAATCGGGATGTCATTTATCAATCGTTAGATATTCAGAAATTTTACGATGTCGATTCCTATGATGTAACAGATGAAAACTCTGTGAACTGGGGATTAAAAGATATTCCATTTTTCGAACAGTCCGTTGATATGATGACTGAGATGGAGCAACCTTTTGCTACGCGTATGATCACATTAACAAACCATTATCCATTTACTTTAACGGAAGAGGATATTATGATTCCAGAATATAATTCAAATTCTGGAACACTGAATCGTTATTTCCAAACGGTTCGTTATTTAGATGAATCCATTAAAATATTCTTTGAAGAGTTAAAAGAAGCAGGTCTTTACGATAACTCCATTATTGTCATGTACGGTGACCATTATGGTATTTCGGAAAACCATAATAAAGCAATGGCGCAATATTTAGGTAAGGAAGAGATTACTGCCTATGATAGTGCATTATTGCAATCAGTACCGTTATTTATCCATATTCCAGGATCGAACGATGGTCAAGTAATTGATAAAACTTCAGGTCAAATTGATATTCGTCCGACGATTTTACACCTTTTAGGAATTGATACTTCAAATGACATGCAACTAGGTGACGATATGTTCTCAGAAGAACATGAAGATTTCGTTATATTCCGGGATGGTCGTTTTGTGACAGATCAATTAGTTTACGCGGGTGAAGTATGTTACGATCGGGGAACAGGCGAAGAAATAGAAATTGACGCGTGTCAACCATACATTGACCGTGCTTTAATCGAACTTGAATATTCTGATCAAATTATTAATGGCGATTTATTACGTTTTTATGATGAAGATACAGGGAATTTAAAACAAAATGTAATAAAAGAAGAGAAAGAATAACGAAAAGGGTCATTTCACAAATGAAATGGCCCTTTTGTTTTTAACTTATTCAATGACGCTGGATAACCTAAATGTTCTTTAACAATACTGTTAAAGAAACGAAAAAGACGAAGTATCTTTTGATACCTCGTCTTTTACAATGAATTAGTGCAATTTTGGTGGGTAACCTTGGTTTAAAACTGTCATGACTACAAACCAACCGAAAATTGCAGCTGTAGCAATACTGAAAACTAAAGCAAGAATATTTTTTTCTTTAATTGCTTGGAATAAATTTACTACAGCAAAGATTGCTACTAAAGCGAAAATAACCATTAATAAGTTCATTAAGATGACACTCCTTTAGACATTAGAAGTTGAATGTCGTAGACAATATTCCTTCTTTATTGTAAAGCACTTACATCTTTTTGTCGAGAACAAAAAATACAGTTTATTTGAACGTTCAATGTAATTTTTTTCTTATCCATGTATAATAATCAAGAGGTGATGATTGATGTTAAATGTAAAAGTTTTTAGTTTAGGTCCTGTTCAAACAAACTGTTATATTGTTAGTAATAAGCAAAAGGACTGCATTCTATTCGACCCAGGTGAAGAAGCTTCAAAAATAGTGAATGTCATTCGTTCCAATCAATTGAAACCAAAGGCAATCTTTTTGACCCATACCCATTTTGACCATATTGGAGCAGTGGATGAATTAAGGGAAATGTTTGATTTACCATTATATGTACATGAACGGGAAGTCAGTTGGCTTGGAGATCCGATGAAAAACGGCTCTGGTAAATATGCAGAACTTCCAAATTATATTGTAAATAAACCAGAAGAAGCTCATATAATTCGCAAAGAGCAAACGTTTAACATCGATGGTTTTACATTCAAAGCTGTATTCACTCCTGGTCATTCTCCTGGAAGTATTTCGTATATTTTTGAAGAGGATGGCTTTGCCATCGTAGGGGATACACTTTTTGAAAGAAGTATTGGTAGAACAGATTTACTTGAAGGGTCTTTAAAAGTACTTCTTCAATCTATCCATGAAAAATTATTAGTATTACCAGAGGATACAATTATTTACCCTGGACATGGCTCTTATACAACGCCACAAGCTGAAATGGATATGAATCCGTTTTTAAACGGTTACGAAGGGTAAAAAGAAAAACATCGACTGAACAACCAGTCGATGTCTTTTTTTAATGGCCAGCACCAGGTACATGGATAAATGTAGTATAATACGTAAATCCAGCGAAGAATATAGTTAAATAAGCTCCGAAAATGTACATGTACATGCGTTCTGTTAGGTTTAAGAAGCCTAATAATATAAATAAAATTGTATTACCAACGAATAATAGCGAAACCTCGTACATATCACCAAGGTAGAACATAACGGCAAAAACACCAGTCCAGAATGCCATAACTTTATACATGTTGCTCATGAAGAATCCCTCCTTTTGCCATGTGACTCAATAATCTCAACTTTTATTATAAATGATTGGTAAGGATAATGTAAACTGCTACTTCCATTTTGTTTGTGACAAACAAATTAAAATTTAGAGAACGTTTTATCTTTTTTTCTCCTATTTAAAATGGAAATAAACGTTAACTTTTGGTAAGGTTTTCAATGGAATAGAAAAAGCAGTTTAATTTCATTATTTGTTAATTACGATTTTTTAAACGGTCATACGTAATGAAAATAATATTTCCTTCTATTTTATATTTTAACCTTCATTATTAAAGAAAACGTTAAACAATACTAAAAGGTTTTTTTGGATAAACAATAATATCTTGATCAAATTTATCATTTCTTTAGAAAATTAAGTTGAAATATTAAAGTTAGAAAAAGGGGTTTTCCAATTTCCATTACCATTATATACTGTTTTTAATTCAGTTGCGGTCAATTAAAATACTATAATGATGAGGTGTTGCCTATGGACATTGAATCTGTAGTAGAAAATAAAAGTATGCAGTTATTATTGAAGGCACTCCATTTCGGAGCATCGGATATTCATATTGTTCCTCAAAATCATCAATATTCCATACATTTTCGTAAATATGGAAAACTATTTCCAACGACCAATATACCTTTTGAATTAGGAGACCGGATCATCTCTTATTTCAAATTTTTATCATCCCTTGATATAAGCGAAAAACGCAAACCTCAAAGCGGTTCTTTTCAAAAGGAATTCTCAAATCAGTTATATGCCTTTCGGGTATCTACTCTACCTTCTGTTTTTAAAAGAGAAAGTGTCGTTATCCGATTAATGCTTCAAAATTCCAGTCTCCCCCTTACTTCACTTTCCCTCAATCAAAAATCGGCAGAAAAACTAGTTCAACTCATATCCAACCAACAAGGTCTTTTGTTATTTTGTGGGCCAACTGGTTCAGGAAAAACGACTACTTTATATTCATTAGTGAATTACACGAGCGAAACTCTTGCCCGTCACGTCATTTCTTTAGAAGATCCAGTTGAGAATAGTCAATCGAATTTATTGCAAATTCAAGTAAATGAAAGGGCAGGGGTAACCTATGCAGCCGGTTTAAAAGCAATATTACGTCACTCACCGGACGTCATCATGATTGGAGAAATTCGTGATCAGGAAACCGCAAAGATTGCAATTGAAGCTTCGTTAACGGGCCATTTAGTATTAAGTACCATTCATGCGAAGGATACAGTTAATTGCATATATCGATTGTTAGATTTAAATATATCGATTGAAGAAATTAGACAAGCTCTTATTGGAATTGTTGCTCAATGTTTGGTGGAAATAGGAACAGAGGAAAGGAAAGCGTTATATGAAATTTTAAGTGATTGTCATTTAGTTGAGGCGATAGCAGCGGTTATGCGGGGTGACAAGTATCAATTACCTAAACATGAGAAGTTATCCCACCAATTAGCTTCCTATGAGGTGAAGGATAGGCATGCAACCGTTACTACTTAAATTAAAGGAGTATCCTTATCTTCCCTCAAAAAAGAAGAAAGTCAAACAACTACCTGCATTTTTAAATCGGTTAAGTACGTTGCTGAATGAAGGTTACACATTTGCCGACTCCATTGATATGTTACTTCCTTACCATGTAGAAAATTTAGTTTATTGGAGGGCAATAATCTATGAAAAACTAAAAAATGGTGGGAAAGTTATCGACATATTAAAAAGTTTTCCCATACCGAATCATTACTTGATTACCCTTCAAATTGCTGAAGAAAGTGGAAACATTGCTGAAGTATTAAAAACAGTTTCGAAGCAGTTAGAATTTACATATCAAATGAGGAAAAAAGTAGTGAAACTGTTAAGCTATCCAATATTTTTATCCGTTGTTCTCATGATGATCTTTATCGCTTTCCGTACGTATTTTTTACCAAGTATTACGGAAATCATTCGTTCTCGATCAAAGGAAGTAAGCGGAATGGTTAGTATTTCAAATCTTTTTCTCCATCTCCCAGATATACTCTTTATTATTTCCTCCAGTTGTTTCATCCTTTTTCTAATATTCTTCGTTCATTTAAAAAGGAAAGCAATATCCGAACGAATCAATATTTTATTAAAACTTCCAGTTGTAAATTACTTTTTCAAGTTGCAATTAACGATACGAATATCGAAAACCCTAGGAGAACTACTTGTTAGTGGTATTTCACTACAACAAGCATTAGACATTTTACAAAATCAACAATTAAATCAAACGATTGCTTATGTAGCGAGGGAGCTAGAAAGACAAGTCATCTATGGTGAATTACTATCAAATGCAGTCTCTATATTAGCTTGGTTCTCACCGAAGTTTGAAGAATTTATAAAACACGGAGAAAAAAGCGGTTATTTAGGTCGAGAATTGCTCATTTACTGTGATTTATTGGAAGAAAAACTGCAAACGAACATTCAATTCATTATTGCTATTGTACAACCATGTTTTTTCATCCTTATTGCAGTATGTATTATCGCTGCCTATTTAAGTATTTTATTACCAATGTATGAATTAATTGAATTGATTTAAAAGGAGTGATGGTTTTGATTTTAAAAAGACAAGACGGGTTTACTCTTATAGAGATGCTTATAGTTTTGTTAATTATTTCCATTTTAATATTGATTACAATTCCAAATGTAACAAAACATTTTTCTTCAATAGATCAAAAGGGGTGCGATGCCTTTGTCAAAATGGTTCAAGGACAAGTTGAAGCATACAAAATTGATTACCATGACATTCCTACTTTAAGTGAATTAGTCGAGAAGGATTATATAAATGAAGGTGAAACTTCCTGTCCGAATGGAGCAGAAATCCAAATACAAAGCGATGGGAAAGTTGTAGTGAAAGGAGAATAGCGAATTGAATAAATGCTCTTGATGAAACATATGAAAAACGATCAAGGATTTAGTTTAATTGAAATGTTATTGGTCCTATTCATTGTAATTGTTGTAAGTTCTATTGTTTATAAAGTAACGTATACCATCTCAGAAAAACAGGCTGTTGAGCAATTTTTTAACCAAGTTCAGTTGGATATTCAACGGATGCAAGCCCTTGCGATAGAGGAAAAGAAAACAATCAATGTATTGTTTAGTGATAATAATACGTATAAAGCCTACTACAGCCTTGATGGTAAAAAAATTTTTGAGAGGTCCTTTCCATCAATTGTTCAATTAAACATATATAGTAATCTTAAAAATATAGTGATTTATCCTAATGGTGAAGTAGTGAATTTTGGCAAAATTATTTTTTATACCCCCTTTGGAGAAAGACAATTAATAGTAAATATACAAAAAGGACGGATGAGGATAGTTGATGCTAAATAATAAAGGAATATCCTTCGCTGAAACTTTACTAACTGCCGTCATTCTATTCATCCTTGCCGGTACTCTTATTCCTTTTACTTACCATTTAAAAGAAACTTTATATAACCAAAAATTAGAATTACACGCTTCTGAAACGGCATTGGAAGTGGCGAAAAGACTTCAAACGGAATCATTAAAAAGTGGCAAGAAAACAATTGAACAAATCGATTACCATTGGACATACGACGGCCAAAAAATTTGTGTAACATATCGTAATGGGGATGATGAAAAGATAAAATGTATCGGGCGAAAAGAAGAAATTTATTAAATAATAAAGGGTTTACTTTACTAGAAGCATTATTTCAATTTGTCGTGTTCATTTTATTAGCAGCTATCCTTATGATGGTTGTTTCATGGTTAAATCAAATGAATCATTCGTTATTAACCGATGATGATGTAACGTGGGAATTATTTGTGCAAGATGTTCAACAGTTATTTTCAAATGTAGATGAGATAACTGTTAAAGAGAAATCAGAGCTAATTGAAATTGCTTATGTAGATTCAGTAGATCGAAAGCAAATCGACCGATACGGTGATGTAATAAGACTAAAAACAAATGATAAAGGTTATGTACCGTTATTAATCGGTATTCAAAAGGTTCAGTTTAGAATTCAAGGAGATTTTTTGACAATATATGTTGAATTTCAGGATAGTGTAGTAAAGGAGAGAACCTTCTTTGTTCAAAAAAATTACCAATGACAGAGGTGGTACTTTCGCGTTAGCTATCATGTTACTTTTTGTCACTACTTCCTTTATAACTTATTATTGTATTTCATATGAATCACAAATAAAAACATATAATTCGTTGGAATTAGCCAATGTTCATGCTACGATAAACCTACTAGAGAAAATTGGTAGTAAGTAGTAGACAGATTTTTGGTTGTAAAGAAGGTGATAGCATGCGAAAAATATACTTAGTAGGCTTCATGGGATGTGGGAAAAGCGCTATCGGTCGAAGATTAAGCTATTTTTTAAGAATGCCGTATTATGACATGGATCATGAAATAGTTCGACAACAGGGGATGTCGATTCCAGAAATATTTGAAAAATATGGTGAAGCGCATTTTCGAGCGTTGGAAACCGAGTTCCTTCGTAATTTTCGAGATGAAGCATGTATTATATCGACAGGTGGAGGAGTTGCCATAAACGAGGAAAATCGGAAAATCATGCGCCATACAGGGCTCGTCTTTTTTTTAGATGCCACGTTTGAAGATATTTATATTCGAATTAAAAATGATAAAAATCGTCCAATTGTACAACGTTCCACAAAACAAGAGCTGGAACAGTTGTATCAGACGAGAAGAAAGTTTTATCGGGCGGCAGGTCATATTCGAGTCTTGACGGAAGGTCGTACCCTACGTCAAATTGTAGAGTATATTGCTTTTCAAGTGAATCGATTAAAAGGTGAACAATAAATTAGAATGTTTGTTGAATGTTCGTTTTTACATTAAATTTAAAAAAAGATTGCCATTCTATAGCGTTCAATGTTAGGATATAGCCAAGAGTTGTCATATTTGTACATTGAATAATGAAATATGGGCGGATGATTGTGCGGGGAGAGAACGTGAATAGCGTCGCCGAAGGAGCAAGTAGTCACGGACTATGAATCTCTCAGGCAAAAAGACTCGTACAGGACGCATCTCTGGAGAGCGCTGTATATGTTCATTTTTGTTACAGCCACCAAAGGGGAAAGCCAAAGGAGAGTAGACTTGTCTATTACTGAATTTGGTGTAACTTTCAGGTGCAAGGACAGGGGATTCCTCAAATTGATGAGGGATTCGTCTGTCCTTTTTTTGTTCAAAAACGTTGAAACTCTAAGGAGGATATGCAATGGGGAATGAATTAAAACGAACACCGTTATTCCATGAATATGCCAAATACGGTGGGAAAACAATTGATTTTGGCGGTTGGGAATTACCTGTACAATTTTCTTCTATAAAGGAAGAGCATGATGCAGTCAGAAATCGCGCGGGCCTTTTCGATGTATCCCATATGGGTGAGATTTTAGTAGAAGGAAAAGATGCGCTCAAGTTTTTACAAAATCTATTAACAAATGATATTTCAAAAATTGCCATTGGTGGCGCCCAGTACAATGCGATGTGTTATGAAACTGGTGGAGTCGTTGACGATCTGCTTGTTTATCGATTGGAAGAAAACCGTTATTTATTATGTGTCAATGCAGCCAATATTGAAAAAGATTTTGAATGGATGCAACAACATGTCCTTGGGGATGTAACGGTCATCAATCAATCTGATGACTACGCTCAAATTGCATTACAAGGTCCACTTGCCGAAGAAGTTCTTCAAACATTAACAGAAGTAGACTTAAAAGAGATTAAATATTTCAAATTCCAACAAGATGTCAATATTTCTGGAAATTTAGTATTAGTTTCTCGTACTGGTTACACAGGAGAGGACGGCTTTGAGATTTACGGTGAACCGACGGCGGTTATTAACCTTTGGAATGCAATTTTAGAAGCTGGAAAAGAAAAGGGTGTTGTTCCCGCTGGTTTAGGTGCCCGAGATACGTTACGTTTTGAGGCGTGCCTACCTTTATATGGTCAAGAACTTTCGAAAGACATTTCTCCTTTAGAAGCGGGAATTGGATTTGCAGTGAAACTTCAAAAGGAATCGGACTTTATCGGCAAAGAAGCGTTAGCTGCTCAAAAAGAAAACGGCTTATCACGAAAAATCATTGGCATTGAAATGATGGACAAAGGAATTCCTCGCCACGGTTATAAAGTGTTTAAAGATGGTGAAGAAATTGGCGAAGTCACAACAGGAACCCAGTCTCCTTTAACGAAACGAAATATCGGTTTAGTATTAATTGACTCAAAATTTGCTCAATTAGATACAGAATTGGAAATTGAAATTCGTAATAAACGATTACAAGCAAAAACGGTAGCAACACCTTTTTATAAACGTTCAAAATAAATCGAAAAGAGGGTTACTAATGAAACATCGTTATCTTCCTATGACGGAACAAGACAAAAAAGAAATGCTGGAGACGATTGGTGTCGAGAGTGTTGATGAATTATTTTCAGATATCCCTGAAAGCGTTCGTTTTAAAGGGTACTACAATATTAAAGAAGCGAAATCAGAATCTTCCTTATTAAAAGAATTAAAACAACTTGCTGCGAAAAATGAAGATACAGAGTCTAATGTCTCCTTTTTAGGGGCAGGGATTTACAATCACTACAAACCGGTGATTGTTGACCATGTTATTTCTCGTTCAGAGTTTTATACAGCTTATACACCTTATCAACCGGAAATTTCGCAAGGGGAGCTTCAAGCAATCTTTGAATTTCAAACGATGATTGCGGAGTTAACGGGAATGGATTTAGCCAATTCATCGATGTATGACGGGGGAACGTCTTTAGCGGAAGCAGGAATGCTGGCAGCTGGTCATACTCGACGAAAAAAATTACTTGTTTCCGATGCGATTCATCCTGAATACCGAGATGTTGTAGCAACTTATGCCTACGGTCAATCGATTGAAATTGTCACAGTTCCTACAAAAGACGGTGTGACGGATATGGATGCTTTAAAAACATTAATTGACGAAAATACTGCTGCTGTGATGGTTCAATATCCAAATTTCTTTGGTCAAATTGAAGATCTGAAAACAATGGGTGAATTAGTCCATGAAGCAAAAGGATTATTTATCGTTTCCAGTAACCCGCTTGCTTTAGGCGTTTTAACTCCTCCAGGTAAACTTGGTGCAGATATTACGGTAGGAGATGCACAAGTATTCGGTATTCCTGAAAGTTTTGGCGGTCCGTATTGTGGTTACTTTGCAACGACAACGAAGCTGATGCGTAAAGTTCCAGGTCGTCTAGTAGGAGAAACGGTGGATCAGGACGGACGCCGTGGTTATGTATTAACATTACAAGCCCGTGAACAACATATTCGTCGTGAAAAAGCAACGTCTAATATTTGTTCTAACCAAGCGTTACTTGCCCTTGCAGCTTCTGTAGCGATGACTGCCCTTGGTAAAAAGGGTGTGAAAGAAATGGCAAAACAAAATATTGTCAAAACTCGCTATGCGAAAAATGCCTTTGAAGCAGCTGGATTTACGATTCCATTCCAAGGTGCTCATTTTAACGAAATCGTAGTGAAAACAAACAAACCGGTTTCGGAAATCAATCAATACCTTTTAGAAAAAGGGATTATTGGTGGTTTTGATTTAGGTCGTGTTTATCCAGAGTTGGAAAACCATGTTTTACTTGCTGTCACAGAATTACGTACAAAAGAAGAAATTGACGCATTAGTTGCAGAAATGGGGGCTTACAATGCATAACGAAAATCAATCACTCATTTTTGAATTATCGAAGGAAGGCCGAGTTGGCTATAGTTTACCAGAGTTAGATGTTCCTGAAGTGGATTTAGAAGAATTATTACCAGAAGGCTATGTTCGTGATGAAGCTCCTGAATTACCAGAAGTTTCAGAGCTTGATATAATGCGTCACTATACAGCATTATCTCGCCGTAACCACGGGGTTGATTCCGGATTTTATCCATTAGGTTCTTGTACGATGAAATATAATCCGAAAATAAACGAAAATGTTGCGAGACTTTCAGGTTTTGCGAACATTCACCCACTACAAGACGAATCAACAGTTCAAGGGGCAATGGAATTACTTTATGATCTTCAAACTTCATTAGTAGAAATTACAGGTATGGACGAAGTTACGTTACAACCTGCTGCCGGTGCCCATGGTGAATGGACGGCGCTTATGATGATTCGTGCTTTCCATGAAGCAAACGGAGAAGGGCATCGTAATAAAGTCATTGTTCCTGACTCTGCCCACGGTACGAACCCTGCATCTGCAACAGTAGCTGGATTCGAAACGATTACGGTTAAGTCCAATGAAGATGGTTTAGTAGATTTAGAGGATTTACGTCGTGTCGTTGGGGAAGATACAGCAGCTTTAATGTTAACAAACCCAAATACATTAGGGTTGTTTGAAGAAAACATTATTGAAATGGCGGAAATTATCCATGGTGTTGGTGGGAAAGTGTACTATGATGGTGCTAACTTAAACGCTGTTATGAGTAAAGCTCGCCCAGGGGATATGGGCTTTGACTGTGTCCATTTAAACCTTCATAAAACATTTACAGGTCCCCATGGCGGCGGTGGACCAGGATCTGGTCCTGTCGGCGTAAAAGCGGACTTAATTCCGTTCTTACCAAAACCTGTGCTAGTGAAAAAAGAAGATGGAACATTCCATTTCGATTATAATCGACCACAATCTATTGGTCGTGTGAAACCGTATTACGGTAACTTTGGTATAAATGTTCGTGCTTATACGTATATTCGTACAATGGGTCCAGACGGCTTAAAGGCTGTGACTGAATATGCCGTATTAAATGCGAATTATATGATGCGTCGTTTAGAACCATATTTCGATCTACCGTACAACCGTCATTGTAAACATGAATTCGTCTTATCTGGACGTCGCCAAAAGAAACTAGGTGTTCGCACATTAGATATAGCGAAACGTCTCCTTGACTTTGGATACCATCCACCAACAATCTACTTCCCATTAAATGTGGAAGAGGGAATGATGATTGAACCGACGGAAACAGAATCGAAGGAAACGTTAGATGCATTTTGCGATGCGATGATTCAAATTGCGAAGGAAACGGAAGAAAATCCTTCCCTAGTACAAGAAGCACCTCATACAACGGTAATTAGCCGTTTAGATGAAACGCGTGCGGCACGTACTCCAATTCTTCGTTATACAAAAGTAGAAGCTTAAAATCTAATTAGTGTAGATCGAGTCATTTTAATGGCTCTCTACACTTTTTGTCGTGGTGTGCAAGTGACATTCTATAACGTTTGAAAGGGGACAGCTCAATGGCTTGAGCATGTCCCCTTTCATTATTGGTTAAGCTTTTGTTTTAATTTTACCAGTCCAAGTTTTGAAACCGCCTTGAAGCTGATAAAGTTGGTTATATCCTTTTTTCTTTAAAAATAAAGCAGCACGGGCGCTACGTCCGGAGTTTTGGCAGTATAAATATACTGGTAAATCAGGTCGGATTTCTTTATAACGTTGACGTAATTGTGTTGATGGAATATTACGAGCACCTAAAATATGACCTGCTTCAAATTCTTTTGCTTCCCGTACATCGATTAGTTGAGCTTTTCGATAGCCTTGGATAAATTGATCTTGATTTAAGTTTGACACTGCTTTCTTTAAACGCAGTGTATTGACTAGAACATATACGATGATAAGGCCTAGTATGATAGCAATTGTATAAAGTACAGTCACTGCTTTCTTTCTCCTTTCTTTCTACATATTCCATTATAAAAGAGAAAGTAGCGATAGTCCAATGAGTTTGTTAAAATGATAGTTATGTGTGAGGAGATGATAGGTTTGAAATCAAAATGGTATTTTATTAATTCAGGTCCATGCAGTCCTTCTTATAATATGGCATTGGATGAAGCTTTACTAGATTTCCATAGTGAAGGAGAAATTCCTCCTGTCATTAGATTTTATGAATGGAATCCAGCAACTCTATCAATCGGTTATTTCCAAAGTGCGAAGAAGGATGTTGATTTTGATGCTGTAAAGGCGCAAAATCTTGGCTTTGTTCGACGTCCTACTGGTGGACGAGCCGTTTTACATGAAAGTGAACTGACTTATAGTATTATCGTTACTGAACAATACCCCGAAATGCCTGCAGGGGTAACAGAAGCTTACCGGGTACTTAGTGAAGGCTTATTACTAGGCTTCCAAAACTTAGGGTTAGATGCTTACTTTAGTGTTCCTGATACAGAAGAAAAACTGGCTGATTTAAAAAAACCAAAAAGTGCTGTATGCTTTGATGCACCAAGCTGGTATGAACTTGTCGTAGAAGGGAAAAAGGTAGCAGGTAGTGCCCAAACACGTCAAAAAGGTGTCATTTTACAACACGGGGCTATATTATTAGATCTTGATGAAGAAAAATTGTTATCCCTCTTTAAATTTTCTTCACCAGAAATGAAAGAAAAAATGCGTGAAAAACTCCCTCAAAAGGCCGTAGCCATTAATCAATTAACAGATAAACAAATTACGATTCCACAATGTGTAGAAGCGTTTAAAAAAGGTTTTGAGCAAGCACTAGACATTGAATTAGTACCTTACGAATTATCGGACAAACAAAAGCAATATGTGAAAGAACTTGAACAAAAAAAATATTTAAATGATGAGTGGAACTTCAAAAAATAAAAGAGGAACGTATGTTTCTCTTTTCGGAAAAATTTTTTTATAGAGTTTAAACTATTGAATTTAAAGGGTTCAGGCAACTTTTAAAAAAATCAACCCCTTGCAACAATATTTGTTATGAGGTAATCTTTTCTAGTAAATAAATATTAACTACATCTAGTGTTGTTTATATTATTCGCATACAATATGTTGTATGTCTCTATCAATGTAAACAACACTAGATTTTATTAAGGGAGGCTGGCAGATGGTAATGTTAAGTGAAACGCATGCAACCATCCTCGTAGAACAACTAAATGAAGACATCAAGAATTTCCCACAAGTACATCCAATCACACCGGACATGCATATTACGCATAAGGGAGTATCAAGATTGGTTATGATTGACCGTTATTCCTTTAAGGATACGGAAAAGAAAACGTTAAAGCCTGGAGATTTTGTTGTATTAACTATTAAAGAAGATCCAAAGTTTCCTGCGCGCGGATTAGGGTTCATTCGTTCAATCGATGTGGAAGCAAAAAAAGCTGAAATATTAATTGAAGAAGAATACCGCCATGTATTAGACAATCCAATTGAACAAGAAACAGGCATCATTGTGCGTTCCTTAGACGTAATTGAAAAGCCTCTTGAAATTTATTACGAACAAATTGCAAAACGCAATGCGACTGGATTAGCTGCTGTTGAAGAAACAGAAGAAAATAAACAAAAATGGTTTGAAAAGTTTTATGAACAGCTTGCTTCATTAAAATTTATTCCTGCTGGTCGTGTATTGTATGGAGCAGGTTCTCAAACAGATGTTACATTCTTTAACTGTTACGTAATGCCTTTCGTACCAGATAGTCGTGAAGGTATTAGTGATCATCGAAAACAAGTAATGGAAATTATGAGCCGTGGTGGTGGCGTTGGTACAAATGGTTCAACATTACGTCCACGTAACACATTAGCCCGAGGTGTAAACGGTAAATCAAGCGGATCCGTATCGTGGCTTGATGATATTGCTAAGCTTACGCATCTTGTAGAGCAAGGTGGTAGCCGTCGTGGGGCGCAAATGATTATGTTAGCCGATTGGCATCCAGATATTGTGGAATTCATTATTTCAAAAATGCAAAACCCACGTATTCTTCGTTACTTAATTGAAAATACAGAAGATGAGTTAATTGCTTCATTAGCAAAGGAAAAGTTAAAATTCAAACCTTTAACACAACAAGAGGAAGCGATGTACCAAGGTATTGTAAACTATAAAGCAATTCCTGGTCTTGGCGGTTTCAACGAAGCGATTATAAAAGAAGCAGAAAGTAAATTACGTGATGGTGGAACTTATAGCGTTCATAATCCGGAATTTTTAACAGGTGCTAATATTTCGGTTACTTTAACAAAAGAATTCATGGAAGCAGTTGAACATGACGCTGATTATGAATTACGATTCCCAGATGTTGCGAACTACACTCCAGAAGAAATGGCTATTTACAACGAAAAATGGCATGAAGTAGGGGACGTACGTGAATGGGAAGCAATGGGTTACGGAGTTCGTACTTATCGAACAATTAAAGCTCGAGAACTGTGGAACTTAATTAATATTTGTGCTACATATGCTGCGGAACCGGGTATTTTCTTTATCGATAATGCGAACGACATGACGAACGCTCGTGCCTATGGTCAAAAAGTGGTTGCAACAAACCCATGTGGAGAACAACCCCTTGCACCATACTCAGTATGTAATTTAGCTGCTGTCAATTTAGCTCAATTTGCCAATATAGAAACAAAAACAGTTAATTACGATGCACTACGGGAAACCGTTCGTATCGGAGTACGTATGCAAGATAACGTCATTAATGCGACACCTTACTTCTTAGAACCAAACCGTAAACAAGCGTTAGGTGAACGTCGAGTAGGTCTTGGAGTAATGGGTCTTGCCGATTTATTAATTTATTGTGAAAAAGAGTATGGCTCTCCTGAAGGCAATGAATTAGTAGATAAAATCTTTGAAACGATTGCTGTAACAGCTTATGAAACATCTATCGAACTTGGTAAAGAACGTGGTAGCTTCCCATTCTTACAAGGTGAAACAGAAGAAGAAACGAAACGTTTAAGAGAAGCCTTCATTAACACTGGTTATATGAAGAAAATGCCTGAACATGTTCGACAAGGAGTGCTTGAAAATGGTATTCGTAATTCCCACTTATTAACGGTTGCTCCAACAGGATCTACTGGTACGATGGTTGGGGTTGCAACGGGATTAGAACCATACTTCTCCTTCACTTACTACCGTTCTGGTCGTCTTGGTAAGTTCATTGAAGTAAAAGCTGAAATTGTGCAAGATTATTTAAATAATCATCCAGAAGCAGATGAAAACAATTTACCACATTGGTTTATTTCATCGATGGAGTTAACGCCTGAAGCCCATGCGGATGTACAATGTGTTATCCAACGTTGGGTAGATTCATCGATTTCTAAAACAGTAAACGCACCAAAAGGCTACACAGTAGAGCAAGTACAAAAAGTGTACGAACGTCTATACAAAGGTGGAGCAAAAGGTGGAACGGTTTACGTAGATGGTAGCCGTGATTCACAAGTACTTACATTAAAAGCAGAATCATCCCATGATGAGCAATTAGCCTTTGATGAAGTATTGGAAGAGAAAGTCGTTGAAAAACAACCCGTTGTATTAGTGGATACAATTGCCCCTCTTACTACTACAAACGTTACAATCGGTTCCGAAGTAGGGAATACTTGTCCTGTTTGTCGTCAAGGAACAGTAGAAGAATTAGGTGGTTGTAACACATGTACAAGCTGTGGTGCCCAGTTGAAATGTGGACTATAAAAAATAGCGTAAAATAAAATAACCGGAAGCAAAACGTCAAGAGTTTTGTTTCCGGTTTTTTATATCAACAATTATGCTTGAAAATAATCATAAATATTTTTCATTATTAAAACAATCGTCATGACAATGAATAACATTCGAACAAAACTTGTCCCTTTCTTTAAAGCGAATTTCGTTCCGAAGAAGGCGCCGACGATCATCGATAACCCCATGATGATTCCATACGTAAAAACAACCTCTCCTAAAATTAAAAACATAATGAGTGCGGCTATATTACTCATAAAATTTAATACTTTTGCATTTCCAGCCGCTTCTAAAAAATCAAACCCCATAATCAAAAAGACAAAAATAATGAAAGAACCTGTCCCAGGGCCAAAAAATCCATCATAAAATGCTAATAGTACAAGGCTAGAAAAAAAGAGAATACCCCGTTTCCACTTTAACGGTTTTCTTTCTGCTAATTGTCCCCAATTTTTCTTTGCTAACGTGTAAATTAATACGACAATGAGCATAACGATAATTAAAGGTCTTAATAGTTCGGAATCCATTAAATGGACAGTCCAAGCTCCAATCATAGAAAAAATGAAGATGAGGGGTAAAATGGGGCCGATTAGCTTCATATCAATTTTACCAGCTTTAAAAAATGTTAAAGAGCTAGTTAAATTGCCCATCGAGGCAGCTAATTTGTTCGTTGCAATCGCAGCGGATGGGGGAAGACCAACAGATAGAAGGGCAGGTAAAGTAATTAAACCACCACCGCCTACAGTGGCATTAATAAATGCGCCGACAAAACCAAAGAAGGAGAGAACGAATACTTTCACGATATCTAATTCCATTTTACAAAACTCCTCATTATGTATTATGAAAATGGTATCGGATTTGTCGAAAAATGTAAATAGGTCCTTGATTGTTTCACGTTAACTTCTTTCATCATAAAAACCTTGCAAAAGATAACTTTTGCAAGGTTAATTAACAGAAGTCTATATTCGATTAATCGTGATGCAATTCCATAGCCAATTCCGGGTTTTTCTCGACTTCATGTAATTTTTTAAATGAAGCAATAGCAACCTCGACCATTTCATCCTTTGGCTCCTTTGTAGTTAATAATTGAAGCCATAATCCAGGGTAACCGAGGTATTTTAATACTGGAATACCTCTTACTGCATTCGTTGCTTGAAGCACTTCAAAGGATATCCCGAGTACAACTGGAATTAATAAAATACGAACTACGACCCGTAACCATAATGGATCGGTAGGGAAGAAAAAGTACACGAACATTCCGATAATGACGGTAAATAAAATAAAACTTGATCCGCACCGGTAATGGAGTCGTGATTGCTTTTGAACATTTTCTACTGTCAACTCTAAACCTGATTCATAACAGTTGATCACTTTATGTTCCGCACCGTGATATTGAAAAACCCGCTTAATGATCGGAGTCATCGATACTATGTATAAATAGCCTAAAAGTAAAATTAGTTTAAAAAGGGTTTCCAAAAAAATTTGAGGAAACTTACCCGATATCCAAGGTGAAAATAATTCTGCAATAAAGACTGGAACTAATGTAAAAACAAATTTACCAAATAAAAAGGAAATGACACCAACAACAGCAACACCTAATATCATTTGCAATTTCGATGTTTCTGGTTCGTTTTCTTCTTCTTCTCCCGGATTAATGTCATATCGATCACTTGAAAATTGTAGATGCTTTGCACCTAAACCGGATGATTCAATAAGAGCAATTACACCTCGAACAAAGGGGATTTTTTTTAACTTTTGGAACAAAGGTTTCTTTGGTTTTTTAGCATAATAATATTCAATACTATCGTCATTACGACGGATTGCTGTTACAGTATGTTCTTTCCCGCCGAACATGACGCCTTCTAAAAGGGCTTGCCCACCATAAACCGGTGCTTCATTACTCAAACTTCTACACCACTCTCTCAATTTTTAAAACTAGTATCATTTATTGTACTAAATTTTTCCCAAAAGCACTATGTTTTACGCATACGAATTTTGTGAATGGGGGAAACTAAGGAGAAAAAAAGAGGTGTTCATATGGTTTATTTGGCAATTTTCACAAGTCTATTTGCTTCATTATTACTTGCTCTAACATTGAAATTATTATCCCTTTTTCATTTCATCAAATGGAGTCCAGTTGGCTATACAACAAGGTTAGATATATTAACGGAAAGTCATTGGACCGTTCAATGGCTTATTTTAATCATTGTCATCTTTTGTATTATTTTAATTTTTTATTTCATCATGCAATTCGTTCAAATGGTTCCACCTTTTTTCTCTTCTTTGATCATTGGTGCAATTTTTGCCCTTATTTGTGAGTGGATTATTTTTGATTTACCTGCAGAACTTTCATCCTTTAAAAAATTATCAATTCCATTTATGGTGACACTTATCATTACGGCCCGATTTGTTTTTGAAACGGCTATGTTTCATTATAAAGCTGAAAATGAACGAAATAAGTTGCCGTATAAAGACACTATGATAAAATAAAAGTGGTAATTTCCGTTAAAAGAGGAGAATGTCGATGAAGGTATTAATCTTAAATGGACCGAATTTAAATCGATTAGGGAAGCGTGAACCGGAGATTTATGGCAGTGAAACATTGGATGATGTTAAGCTGAAATGTCAAAATCTTGCGACGCAATTCAATGCTACAATTGATTTTCGGCAATCGAACCATGAAGGGGAATTAATTGATTGGATTCATGAAGCGGAGGACGGAAATGTGGATGGCATTGTGTTTAATCCGGGAGCTTATACCCATACAAGTATCGCTCTTCGAGATGCAATTGCAGCCGTAAATGTGCCTGTCATTGAAGTGCACATTTCGAATATACATAAACGGGAATCGTTTCGTCATGAGTCAAAACTTGCTGCAGAATGTGTTGGTCAAATTTGTGGTCTAGGAACTTTTGGTTATCAATTAGCACTTAGAAAGTTTCTAGAACAATAAAGGGAGGAAAATGGGATGATAAAATTAGAGAAATTACGTAAAGCATTAGTAGAAAATAATGTGGATGGTTTATTAATTACAAACGACTACAATCGTCGTTATATGACAGGTTTTACCGGCACTTCTGGAGTAGCCATTGTGACAAAAGATGATGCAGTTTTTATATCAGACTTCCGTTATACAGAACAAGCAAAAAATCAAGTCCAGCATTTCCGAATCGTACAACATGAAAGTGTTCTTTATAAAGAAGTAGCTACACAAGTAGAAAAAATGGGTATTAAAACGTTAGGTTTTGAGAAAGATACGATGACTTACGGGATGTTTGAAACTTATAAATCCCTAATAAACGCTGAATTAATACCGCTTTCTGGGTTAATTGAAAAAATTCGCTTGATTAAGACTGAACAAGAGATTAATATTATTAAGGTTGCATGTGAAATTGCTGACAATGCTTTTTCCCATATATTAGAATTCATTAAGCCAGGTGTAACTGAGCTTGAAGTATCGAATGAATTAGAATTTTTCATGCGAAAACAAGGCGCAACTGCATCATCTTTTGACACAATTGTTGCTAGTGGTGTGCGCAGCGCATTACCCCATGGTGTAGCAACAGAGAAGGTCATTGAAAAGGGTGATTTCGTCACACTTGATTTCGGTGCGATTTACAATGGATACGTTTCAGATATCACGCGTACAATTTCAGTTGGTCAACCGTCAGATAAACTAAAGGAAATGTATCAAACGGTTTTAGAATCACAGCTTCTAGCATTAGAAAAAGTTGGACCAGGTATGACTGGTATTCAAGCTGACGCAATTGCTCGTGACTATTTAACTTCAAAAGGTTATGGCGAGGCGTTTGGTCATTCTACTGGCCACGGAATCGGACTTGAAGTACATGAAGGCCCAGGCCTTTCATCTCGTTCCGAAACCGTTCTAGAGCCAAATATGGTGGTGACAATTGAACCAGGTATTTATTTACCGGGAATTGGCGGCGTTCGTATTGAAGACGATATTTTAATCACAGAAACAGGTAATGAAAAATTAACCCATTCAACCAAAGATTTAATTATTTTATAATGGAGGAATACAACTCATGATTTCAGTTAACGATTTCCGTACTGGTCTTACAATTATGATTGATGGCCAATTATACCGTGTAATGGATTTCCAACACGTTAAACCAGGGAAAGGTGCTGCTTTCGTACGTTCGAAATTACGTAACCTACGTAACGGTAACGTAACAGAAAAAACTTTCCGCGCAGGTGAGAAAGTTGAAAAGGCACAAATCGATAACCGTAAAATGCAATATTTATATGCACAAGGTGATTCCCACGTATTCATGGATATGGAATCATATGAACAAACAGAATTAGCAAGTGTACAAATCGAAGAAGAATTAAAATATCTTCTTGAAAATATGGAAGTTTACATCCAATCATACCAAGGTGAAATGCTAGGTGTTGAATTACCAAACACAGTTGTATTAGAAGTGAAAGAAACTGAACCAGGTATTAAAGGAGACACTGCTTCTGGTGGTTCAAAACCTGCTACCCTTGAAACTGGTTTAGTTGTTCAAGTTCCATTCTTCGTAAATGAAGGGGACAAATTAGTGATTAATACTACTGACGGATCTTACGTATCTCGTGCATAGTAGAAAAGAATAGAAATGAAAGTTAAAAGCCATTCCTTTATGGAAGGCTTTTTCTTTCATTATTGAACATTTTTTAAGTCATCTCTTTCGAAGAGATGACTTTTTTTCATGATAAAAAGGTCTATTTTTTTGAACAAGCTCATATATTGCCTTACACAAGGAGGCGTCGTGATGGAATTACAGGACGTTTTGCGGGTAGCTGGGGTAGGGCTCATTATTGCTTTACTTCATGTTTTCTTTGAGCAAATCGGCAAAAAGGAATTTTCATTCTTTATATTTTTTATCGCATATTTGTATATTACGGCAGAACTAATTCGATTTTTACGGCTTTTCTTTGACGACATACTTACATTCTTCCAATGGCTAAATTTAAATTAGGGTAACATATGAAATTTTTAATTTATGCTGTCATTTTAATTTTACTTTTAATACTAATTAAAGAAACGTTCGAAAAACTACACGCGATAACCGTCATTGTTTTCTTTTTCATCTTACTTTATTTCTTACTGTCGATGCTCGCTATTCCTTTTACAGAGCAGCTCCTTACTTATGTGCAATCAGTGCCATATGTACCTCAGCTTGTGTACTCTGCACTTTTTTACCAGATAGGTTTGTTCTTTCAATCTTTATTTGATGAAAAGGAATATGAAACATTTGGAGAACTTGTCATGTTTTCCATTCGCATCGTATTACTATTTTATTGGACTAGCGAATTTGCAAAAGTATTGTCAGATTTCTCGTCAATTTTAGAAAAGCTTCAGTAAGGGGCTTTAATAATGAATGAAATACTAAATGTTTTTACAGATCCATTGAAACTCGCTGGACAATCCATCATCTTAGTTTTAATTTATACCGTGTTATTTCTTTTGATAGAGGCCTTTGTGCCGAAATTTAAAAAATGGGGCGATACGTTATTCATCATTGTACTCGTATTAACCCTTGGACAAACTGTAATGGATGCTTTTTCTACGATGGGGCAAATCGTCAACGTAGCCTCGGATTTCTTTTTAGCCATTACACCGATATTAACTTCCATTTTAGTTGTATTAAATGCGGTATTTTCATTTATCGCCTGGAGCCCAGTCGTTCTCTTTATTTTTGAAATGCTTATGCTACTTTGTAAAAAAATTTTAATTCCTGCCATAACGGTAGCGCTAATTCTTGATTTTTGTTCTAGATTTATTCAAGATATTTCATTTTCAAAGGCATCAGATTTAATTCGTGGAACCGTCATGACACTCATTACAGCATCGCTTTTAGGAATGGTAACGGTACTTTCCTTTACTGGTGTAGCCTTCTTTACAATTGACCAAGCTATAGCAAGTCCAGTAAAAAAAGTAATCGAACAAACGATACCCATCGTCGGCTCTCTCATTGTAGAAGGGTTTTCGATATTCCATAAATATCAATCAACTGCTACTACAGTGGTAGGATTAGGAGCGATGACGGCTTTTTGGATTGCTGCTTTTTATCCAGCTGGTAAACTACTAATCCATGCTATGACTTTTAAGTTATTAGCTGCTGTTATAGAACCCTTTACCGGAAGTACGATTAGCGGACTGTTAGATGACGTTGGGAAATCTTTATTATTACTTTGTGCTGTAGCAATATTACTTGGAATTGCCTTTGTATTTATTTGGCTCATCTTAATAGTGATTATGCAGCTAGGGGTGGGGAAAAGCTTTTGATCAAACTCATCATCATTATTTTAATAGGGAAATGTTTATTACTTTTAGCTGATGAGAAAGACGTCATTGTCTATGTAAAACTAGCAACATTATTAATTTTTTTAACAACAGTGTTAGATTTTCTTAAACTATAAAGCATACAGTTAGGACTAGCTTCATACAATGTGATGAAACGTTAAACTTTGTTCAGTAAAGTGCCTTCATCTAGAGTAAAGGGAATATGAAGATTATGAATTCATTTTGAACGATGCTGAACAAAGGGAAAGCCTCCGGCAATACGCCGAGGCGTATTTGATAGAAAGGAGGCGCTAAAGAACGTGAGGTGGAAAAGAAATGGTCAAAACAAAAATTAATCTTTATTCCGATTGCAGTTCTAGTGTTCATTGCGTACATTTCTGTAACGTTGAATGATCCAAAGGAGGAGCAATATAACTCATCTGAAGAGGAAAGTAAACTTGAGCAAACCCTAAGTCAGATTAAAGGTGTTGGACAAGTAAAGGTCTACTTTCATTACGACGTCCCTTCATCAAAGGATTCAAACGCTGACAGTCTATTAAATGGGTATCTCAGTTCAAGTGAAAATCAACAGCATGTATCAGGATTGCTCGTTGTATCGGAAGGGGCGTCTAACCCAGCTATTCAAAAGCAACTTTTGGAAACTATTAGTCGAGTAATGCAAATGCCTACTCACAGAATTATGATTGTACCGATGGAGAGTAAAGGAGATGAACAATGAAAGTAAAAAGAAGAACAGTATGGTTATTAACGCTACTAAGTTTAGCGGCCGTCATTTCAGTTTACTATGTATTTGAACCAAATCGTGATGTGGATCTGGCGACAATTTTTTCAGATGACGCATTACAAGAAACTACTCTAACAGGTGTAGATGAAGAAGAAATGACTACAACAACATCTGAAAGTTACTTATTTGAAGAAATGAGAATGGAAAAAAGTAATGAACGAGATCAATTAAGAGAGCAACTAACACAAAAAATTGCATCTGATGAGTATTCAGCAGAAGAGAAAAATGAAGCCTTTAACCAAATGAATGCCCTTATTGAACAAGAGTCATCAGAATCTATGCTAGAGATGTTAATTGAATCCCTTGGTTATTCAGATGCTCTAGTACGAGTAGAAGATGAGAAAGTGGCAGTAACAGTATTATCAGATGAAATTTCGAAACAACAAGCTAACGAAATTATTTTTACAGTTCGATCAGAACTTGAAGATGTAAGCGATGTACAAGTAAACGTTGAATCGAATTACTATTAATTCGAAATTATTATTACAAGAATAATATTTTAGCTAACAGAAATTACGCAGTGCGTTCGTTTTCAAGACGAAAGCACTGTTTTTTACGTTATTTCTTTAAAATTGTATTTATGTATTTCAAATTTAGGAAAAAAACTATAAAATAGTAAAGAAGTGAATAAAACATAAGGGGTGTCTTTACGTGTTTAAAGTACAAGAATTGAGAGAAATTATTAAATTAGTTGACGGATCATCCATAGACGAATTCGTTTATGAACATGATGGGGCTAAACTAAAATTGAAAAAAAATAACGGAGTTGTAACAGAAGTTGTCGCTCCTAAAGTTGAAACTGCTCCAGTAGTACAACAACCAGCGCCAGCTCCAGTAGCTGTAGAACCTGTTGTTGAAACGACTAAGGAAGAAGTAAAAGTGGAGGAAAAGACAGCACCTGTTACTGTTGATCAATCTTCATTACATAAAATTACTTCGCCAATGGTAGGGACATTCTATCAAGCACCTTCACCTGACCAACCACCATACGTAAAAGTAGGAGATAAAGTTGGAGAAGAAACAATTGTATGTATCGTTGAAGCGATGAAATTATTCAACGAAATTGAAGCTGAAATTAAAGGTGAAATTGTTGAAGTACTTGTGAAAGACGGGCAATTAGTAGAATATGGACAACCACTATTCCTAGTGAAACCTGAGTAAGGGGTGCTTCTATAATGAAAAAAGTTTTAATTGCAAACCGTGGTGAAATTGCAGTACGAATTATTCGTGCTTGTAAAGAACTCGGTATTGAAACCGTTGCGGTATATTCAGAAGCTGATGCAAATGCCCTTCATGTGAAATTAGCAGATGAAGCATATTGTATCGGACCAAAACTATCAAAAGACTCTTATTTAAGCTTCCCAGCAGTTTTAGGTGTAGCCCAAAAAACAGGGGTCGATGGCATTCATCCCGGTTACGGTTTTTTAGCTGAAAATGCTGATTTTGCTGAAGCTTGTGAAAATGCAGGAATTAAGTTTATTGGTCCTTCATCTGATTCGATCAAAATTATGGGAATTAAAGACGTTGCTCGCAGTACGATGGAAGAAGCGGGAGTACCACTTGTTCCTGGTACTGGGATCGTTCCAGATATTGAAACAGGTAAAAAATGGGCGAAAGAGATTGGCTACCCGGTTATTATTAAAGCGACTGCTGGCGGCGGCGGTAAAGGGATTCGTGTTGCTCGTACGGAAGAAGACCTTGTAAAAGGGATCGATATTACGCAAAAAGAAGCAGCAGCAGCTTTTGGTAATCCAGGTGTCTATCTTGAAAAATTCATCGAATACTTCCGCCATTGTGAAATTCAAGTGTTAGCAGACTCTTTTGGAAATGTTGTCCATTTAGGTGAACGGGACTGTACAGTTCAACGCCGTATGCAAAAGCTTGTAGAGGAAGCACCTTCACCTGCATTATCAGAAGAACGTCGAGCTGAAATGGGTGCTGCAGCTGTTAAAGCTGCACAAGCTTGTAATTATGAAGGTGCGGGTACAATCGAATTTATTTACGATTATCAAGAAGATAAGTTTTACTTCATGGAAATGAATACGCGTATCCAAGTAGAACATCCGGTAACGGAAATGATCACTGGTGTTGATTTAGTACAACAACAATTAAAAATCGCAGCTGGAGAGCCACTTCCATTTACACAAGAAGATATTAAAATGAATGGTTGGGCAATTGAGTGCCGCATTAATGCGGAAAATGCATATAAAAACTTCATGCCTTCAGCAGGTACGGTTGAAACTTATATTACACCAGGTGGTTATGGGGTTCGTATTGATTCTGCAGTATATGCAGGGTACACAATTCCCCCATATTACGATTCAATGGTTGCCAAATTAATTGTTCATGCGGATTCTCGAGAAGAAGCGATTGCTAAAATGAATCGTGCTTTAAGTGAATTTGAAGTGGCGGGACCTGGAATTCATACAACGATTCCATTCCATCAAGCTTTAATGAACAATGAAGTATTCCAATCAGGAAAATTCAATACGAAATTCCTTGAGGAAAACGATTTATTAAATACAGCAAAAAAAGAAGAAGTACCGAATCAATAAATGATTCCATAAAATGACTATCTCAATTTGAGATAGTCATTTTTTTGTCCCGAGACGAAATAAATGAATACTTCTCCAGTTCGTTTTATACTATCAATATGGAAGGGGGAGTTACAGTTGTTACCAAAATTATCTGTACTCGATTTAGCACCCGTTTTAGAGGGGCAAACGCCAGCTAATTCATTTCAAAATAGTAGAGAATTAATCCTGACTGCTGAGAAGTCTGGTTACAATCGATATTGGGTGGCAGAACATCATAATATGCAAGGGATTGCCAGCTCTGCAACACCCGTTTTAATAGGGTATTTAGCTGCTGCAACAAGTAAGATTCGAGTTGGTTCAGGGGGGATTATGTTACCGAACCATTCACCACTCGTTGTTGCAGAGCAATTCGGAACATTAGAATCCATGTATCCAGGTCGAATCGATTTAGGGTTAGGAAGAGCACCTGGTTCAGATATGCTCACAGCCCGTGCGTTACGACGTGATGATAGAGGAGCTTATGAGTTTGATCGTTTAGTAGATGAATTAAGAGGGTACTTTGAAGATGTTGAACGGCCTGTTATTGCCGTACCTGGAAAAGGAATGTCTATTCCTGTTTGGTTATTAGGCTCCAGTCTTTATAGTGCCCAATTGGCAGGTCGACTTGGTTTACCATATTCCTTTGCAAGTCATTTTGCACCTGATTTGTTAGATGATGCCCTTAATACGTATAGAAGAAACTTTATACCTTCAAACGTATTGGATAAACCTTATTCTATGGTTGCTGTGAATGCTATGGTGGCAAATACCGATGAAGAAGGGGAATATTTAGCTAGTACATTATTCCAACAGTTTTTAGGCATCATTAAAGGGAAAAGGGGTAAAACCCAACCGCCAAGGGAAATGGCAAGCCTTTGGACAGAGGATGAAAAGAAAGTCGTATTCCAACAACTGAAATATACGTTCTACGGCTCTAAACAAACTGTATATGATCAATTATTAGAATTTTTACGCCATCGTGAAGTAGATGAATTGATGATTAATAGTCCAATTTATGATATTGAAAAGCGTAAAACTTCTTATGAATATTTGGCAAACATTTGGAAAGAACATGAGTAAAATATTATTTAGAAAAAATGTATTCGATAAAGCGCTAAGGAAAAAAATAAGGTATAATATATTCTAAATAGAAATCTTTGTGAATTTTGTCATTATTAATATTAGAAGACAATTTGCGAAGTAAGAGAGGATGAAGAAGATGGCTGAGAAAGTAGCAAAAGCTTTCATACAACCAACTCCTTCTGGTAAAGAAGAACTTGGTCAAATCGAAGTAGCTCCTGAAGTAATTGAGGTAATCGCAGGAATTGCCACAACAGAAATTGACGGTGTTGCTGCTACAAGAGGAAACTTTGCATCAGGTGTTGCAGAACGTTTAGGAAAAAAAGTCCATTCTAAAGGTGTTAAGGCAACGATTTCGGAAGATGGACAAATTGTGATGGATGTATTTTGTTCAGTAAAATATGGCTACTCTATTCCAAAAGTAGCGAAGGAAATCCAAACATCCATTCGTCAAGCAATCTTTAATATGACATCGATTGATACGAGTGAAGTAAATGTTCATATTACGGCCATTCAATTCGAAAACTCAAAAGATGACGAGTAATTAACAAATAGTAGATCTCTTTCTTAAGTTAGAAAGAGATCTTTTTTTTATTCGATTAACAATGCAATTACTGTATAAACATAGGAAATGGAACCAAACTAATCCCGTAAAAATAAAAATAGGAGGTATTTTCAAATGATGAATAATCGTAAACCGAATCCAGATGACCGCTCAGATAATGTAGAGAAATTACAAAAGATGGTTCACAACACGATTGAAAATATTGAAGCAGCAGAAGAAACGATGGGATTTTCAAGTCCTGAAGAGAAAGCGAAGATTCAAGCTAAAAACGAGCGCCGCAAACAAGCTTTAGATGGTTTTAGAGAAGAAATTAAAGACGAAGCAGCTGATCGTCAACAAGGGGAATAATTTTGTCGCTCAATTGCTCTGATGGAAAAAATATTTAAAAGAAAGATGTAATTTTTGAATAGATTTAAAGAAGAGTATGTCTTTTTGGGCATACTCTTTTTTAGAATAAAAAGTACTCGAGTTAAAAGTATACGTCGTAACAGTGGTATTATAGTTATGAATAAAAACATACATAATGTTTTGTAGTTCTTTTGGAGGGAAGACATTGGAAAAATATATTTTATCATTAGATCAAGGAACAACTAGTTCCCGAGCTATTTTATTTAATAAGGAGGGGAAGGTAGAACATATTTCCCAGCGAGAATTCAAACAACATTTTCCACAAAATGGCTGGGTTGAGCATAATGCAAATGAAATATGGAGTTCCATCTTATCTGTCATTGCAACGGTGCTTTCAGAAAAAAATATTCGTCCTGAACAAATTCAAGGCATAGGGATCACAAACCAACGGGAAACAACGGTCGTATGGGATAAAACAACGGGAGAGCCGATTTATCATGCAATCGTTTGGCAATCCCGTCAAACTGCTCCAATTTGCAACGAATTATTAGAGCAAGGTTATGGAAAGTTATTCCAACAAAAAACAGGTCTTATTATTGACCCTTATTTTTCTGGTACGAAAGTGAAATGGATATTGGATCATGTAGAAGGTGCCAGAGAAAAAGCGGAAAAGGGTGAACTGCTTTTTGGAACGATTGATAGTTGGATTATATGGAAACTTACGGAAGGAGAAGTCCATGTAACAGACTATTCGAACGCTTCTAGAACGTTAATGTATAACATTTTTGATCTAAAATGGGATGAACAATTGTTAGAAATACTTAATATTCCTTCCACGATGTTACCGGAAGTACGCCCATCATCTGAAATATACGGGCATGTTTCCAAAAGTCATTTCTTCGGCGTGGAAGTCCCCATTGCAGGGATAGCTGGAGATCAGCAGGCAGCCCTTTTTGGACAAGCTTGTTTTGAGTCGGGAATGGTTAAAAATACATATGGCACTGGGTGTTTTATGTTAATGAATACTGGGGAGAAAGCGGTCTGTTCCAATCACGGATTATTAACAACCATCGCATGGGGAATAGATGGGAAAGTGGAATATGCTTTGGAAGGGAGTATTTTTGTTGCTGGTTCAGCGATTCAATGGTTACGTGACGGATTAAGAATGTTTCGTGATTCCAGTGAAAGTGAACGGTATGCAGAGAAAGTTTCCAGTACAGAGGGCGTTTACGTCGTCCCAGCTTTTGTTGGACTAGGAACCCCTTATTGGGATAGTGATGTGAGGGGAGCAGTTTTTGGCCTTACCCGTGGAACGACGAAAGAGCATTTCATTCGTGCAACATTAGAATCCCTTGCTTATCAAACAAAAGATGTATTAGGGGCAATGGAAGCAGACTCGGAAATTTCCCTTAAATCTTTACGGGTTGATGGCGGCGTTGTGAAAAATGATCTTTTAATGCAATTCCAGTCGGATATTTTATCCGTTCCTGTTGAACGACCGGCTATTAATGAAACGACAGCATTAGGTGCAGCTTATTTGGCAGGGCTGGCAGTTGGGTTTTGGAAAAGTAAAGAGGAGATTTCAAAGTACTGGAATATCGGCAAAAAATTTGTTCCTGAAATGGAAGTGGAGAAAAAAGAAGCATTGTACGAAGGATGGAAAAAAGCGGTCAAGGCGGCACAAGTCTTCAAATGATGTTAAAAGGAAACACAGCATAATACTCTTCTCTCGAACATTCAAAAATGAAAGAAAATGCTATCCAGTTAAATAAAAATCATGTTACTGTTCGTATTTTTTAAAAGTTCGTTTGAAGCTGTGTTAGAATAGCTAAAATATGTTATTATAGGACTTAATGTTACTAATGAAGGAGATTTATACATGAAACGACATGATGCGCGCGAAAAAGCTGTGCAAGTACTGTTTCAGTTAGACAACACAGATCTAACATTACAGGAAGCGATTGGACACGTACTAAATGACGAAGAATCCGATGCATTTTTCGAACAATTAGTACAAGGTGTTACAGAAAATCAAAAAGAAATCGACGAAAAACTTAGTCGAAATTTAGAAAACTGGTCACTCGGCCGTTTACCTAAAATCGAAAGAACGGTATTGAGATTGGCAGTTTATGAATTACTCTTTATGCAAGATACACCGAGCCGTGTTGTTTTAAACGAAGCGATTGAGCTTTGTAAAACATTTGGCGATGAAAAGTCTAGCAAATTTGTCAATGGTGTTCTATCAAAATTCACACAACAATAGTCCTTTGAAAGGAAGTATCAGAAGATGTCTAGTGCAATCATTAACGGAAAAGAAATTGGCCAAGAAATTCGAAAATCAATTGCCGAGCGAGTTCAATTGTTAAAAGAACAAGGAGTGACACCTGGTTTAGCTGTCATTTTAGTCGGTAATAATCCAGCATCACAAACTTACGTTCGAAATAAACAAAAATCTTGTGAAGCAATTGGAATTTTCTCTGAACTGATCCAACTACCGGAAGATGTGACAGAGGAAGAATTGCTTGTACAAATTCGTTCATTAAATCATCGCAACGATATTCATGGAATTTTAGTACAATTACCATTACCAAAACATATCGACGAAGACAAAGTCATCGCAACGATTTCCCCTGATAAAGATGTGGACGGTTTTTCTCCAGTAAGTGTAGGGAAAATGATGTTAGGCCAAGAGACATATTTACCATGTACGCCATTTGGTGTGATGAAATTACTTGAATATTCAGGGATAGACATCGCTGGTAAACACGCAGTTGTAGTTGGTCGAAGCCATATTGTTGGAAAACCAATGGGACAACTGTTACTTCAAAAAGATGCTACTGTTACATATACTCATTCCAAAACACCGGATTTACCTTCCATTACAAAGCAAGCGGATATTTTAATCGCAGCTGTTGGAAGAGCCAACTTTATTACAAAAGAGCATGTGAAACCTGGTGCTGTTGTCATTGATGTAGGTATTAACCGAGACGATCATAATAAATTAACTGGAGATGTAGATTTCAAAGCAGTTGATGGAATCGCATCCCATATTACACCTGTTCCTGGCGGTGTAGGTCCAATGACGATTACAATGTTACTTTATAACACTGTACAATCAGCAGAGAACACCTTAGTACAGGACAAATAAGTTGAAAACATGTAAACTATAGAAACAGAAGCTGTTTTTCTGCGCGGATATGAACCTATAAGTTTTCCGCATAAGAAAATACATCAATTTGCCCTTTTAAGCGACAAATTGTGTTTTTCTAAAAGAGAAACAGCTTTTCTTTTGGAATGAAATGATTTTGATAGTTTCATACAAATACTAATTTTAAGTTGGAGGAGCCGTACATATGACAACGTCTTCTTATTTAACTGTGAAAGCCCTAACAAAATATATAAAACGTAAATTCGATGCAGATCCTCATTTACGTGAAGTGTATGTAAAAGGTGAGCTCTCCAATGTAAAAATACATAGTTCTGGCCATATATACTTTACTTTAAAAGATGATGCAGCAAGAATTACAGCTGCTATGTTTCGTACACAAGCAAGTAAATTGAAATTTAAGCCTGAAGAGGGGATGCAGGTTTATATTCGAGGGGAAGTCAATGTGTACGAATCATCGGGTATTTACCAATTGTATGTGCAAACGATGGAACCCGATGGTGTAGGTGGCTTATTTGTTGCTTTTAATCAATTAAAAGAAAGATTGCAAAAGGAAGGATTTTTTAATCCGAATTTTAAACAACCGATCCCTAAATTTCCGAATACCGTTGGCGTGTTAACTGCAACAACGGGAGCAGCCATTAGAGATATATGTACAACGATTAACAGACGCTATCCTTTAGCGGAAATCGTTATTTATCCAACCGTTGTTCAAGGTGAAAATGCTGCGCCCAATATTGTGAAAAATATTCAGTTGGCGAACAATCAACAGTTATGTGACGTCTTAATCGTAGGTCGAGGTGGCGGTTCTATAGAGGATTTATGGGCATTCAATGAAGAAATCGTTGCCCAAGCTATTTTTGAAAGTAGAATTCCTATTATTAGTGCGGTAGGACATGAAACGGATACGACAATTGCAGATTTTGTTGCGGACCTTCGTGCACCGACACCAACTGCAGCAGCAGAGTTAGCTGTTCCTAACCAACATGAGTTAATTCAACGAATAATATCTAATAAATCCAGATTGCAACAAATGACATCAGCATTAGTCCAGTTTGAGCGGAGCCGCTTAAAGAAACTGCAAAATGCTTATCCATTGGCAACACCAGAAAGGCTGTATCGTCCCTTTATAGAAAAAATTGTACAGTTGGATATGCAACTAGGTAGAGCCTCTCAAATGTATTTGATGAAAAAGTATAATGCATTACAAAAACTTGATTCGACGATAAAATCCCATTCGCCTAAAAATGAAATCCAGTATAATTATAAACAAATTAATCATATGACCGATTTATTAACCCGCTCCGTTTTGTCTCTGTTACAAAAAAAGAAAGATCAATATGGTGCAAATGTAAGAACTTTAGAGGCGTTAAACCCATTATCAATTATGACAAGAGGGTATAGTGTTACTTATAAAGAGCAACAAGTCGTTAAATCTGTCACGCAATTATCAAAAGATGAAGAAATTGACATTCATTTCCATGATGGAAAAGTTCAAGCAAAAATTATTGAAATTCATGAAGGAGGGGAAAAATAATGAAAAAAGAACAGTCCTTTGCACAAGCTATGTCCGAATTAGAAGAAATTGTACGTAAGCTGGAACAAGGTGACGTCCCTTTAGAAGAAGCGATTGATTTATATAAAAATGGAATGGAATTATCCCATTTTTGTCATGAAAAGTTACAAAATGCGGAAAAACAATTAATATCGATAGTAAACGACCAAGGTGAGAAACAACCTTTTGAACCAACAAACGGAGAGGAATAGCTATGACAAATCGTATAAAGGAATTTATTGCTGATAATTTACCTAAAATTGAGAATGAGTTATACTCATTAGTTCAATGTATTAAAGCGCCAGAACAATTAAAAGAATCTATGCTCTATTCGTTAAAAGCTGGCGGGAAAAGAATTCGCCCCCTTTTTGTTTTAGCAGTATGTGATTTGTTTCAAAATAAACAACAAGAAGCATTCACTGTCGGTGCAGCTGTGGAAATGATTCATACATATTCACTTATCCACGATGATTTACCAAGTATGGATAATGATGATATGCGAAGAGGTAAACCGACAAATCATATTGTTTTCGGTGAAGCATTAGCAACATTAGCTGGCGATGCGCTAAACACATTAAGCTTTGGTATTTTAGCGAGAATGGAAAACGTTCCATCCAATCAACGGGTTGAGCTAATTAATTTATTAAGTATCGCTTCAGGTGCTGAAGGTATGGTTGGTGGACAAGTATTAGACATCGATGGGGAATCTCGTCAATTAAATTTACCTGAGCTTGAACATGTCCATATAAATAAAACAGGAGCAATTTTACGTTTTAGTATAGAGTCAGGTGCTGTTTTATCAAATGCAAGTGAAGAAGAACGGGCGGCATTAGTAGAATATGCCCACCATATCGGCTTAGCATTCCAAATCCAAGATGACATTTTAGATATTGTCGCCACTTCTGAAGAACTTGGAAAAACTGCTGGGAAAGATGAAAAAAGTAATAAAAGCACGTATCCAGCATTACTTACTCTCGAAGGAGCAAAGCAAAAGTTAGAAGAACACTATCATTTTGCAATAGAAGCGCTAGAAAGAGTGGAGAAGGACACTTCTTTATTAAAGGAGTTTGCCCAATATATTGTTCATCGAAATAATTAAAAAATAGCAAATTCTTTTGATTAAAAGTTTTCACTGGTATAATAGTAAAAACGTTTTCTTTGATTAATAATTATGAAAAGGTGTGTGTGAGATGGATTTAACCAAAATTACTAGTCCATCCTTTTTGAAAAATATGAATAAAAAAGAGTTAGAGTCACTAGCAAGTGATATTCGCTCTTTTCTTATTGAAAAATGTTCGATTACAGGGGGACATATTGGCCCAAACCTAGGTGTTGTTGAGTTAACGATCGCATTGCATAAGGCTTTTAATAGTCCGAAGGATAAATTTTTATGGGATGTAGGGCACCAAGCTTATGTTCATAAAATATTAACAGGTCGCGCAGATCAATTTGATACTTTACGACAATTTAAAGGTCTAAGCGGCTTTCCAAAGCGCAGTGAAAGTGAACACGACGAATGGGAAACTGGCCATAGTTCCACGTCTCTTTCTGCTGCGATGGGTATGGCTATTGCTCGTGATATTAAAAAAGAAAAAAATTATGTTATTCCAATTATTGGAGACGGTGCATTAACAGGTGGAATGGCTTTAGAAGCTCTAAACCATATTGGCCATGAAAAAAAGAACATGATTGTCATTTTAAATGATAATGAAATGTCTATCGCTCCAAACGTTGGTGCATTACACAATATTTTAGGTCGACTGCGTACAGCAAAAGAGTATTCAAAGGCAAAAGAGGAATTGGAAGTACTATTGAAAAAAATTCCTGTGTTAGGTGGAAAAGTTGCGAGTACTGCTGAACGAGTAAAGGACAGTTTAAAATATTTAGTTGTTTCAGGTGTATTCTTTGAAGAAATGGGCTTTAAATATTTAGGTCCAATTGACGGACACGATTTTGAAGCTTTAGAAAAATCGCTTGAGTATGCGAAAAAAGTAAAAGGTCCTGTCATTGTTCACGTCATTACGAAAAAAGGAAAAGGGTATAAACCAGCTGAAGAAGATACTGTAGGGACATGGCATGGTACAGGTCCTTATAAGATGGAAACTGGTGACTTTGTTAAATCTTCTGCAAAAGGTCCAAGTTGGAGCAGCTTAGTTTCGGAATCAGTTCGTAAGCTAATGGAAGATGATGAACGGATTGTGGCTATTACACCCGCGATGCCGGTTGGTTCAAAAATGGAAGGAATTCAACGTTCATTCCCTGATCGTTTCTTTGATGTTGGGATTGCTGAACAACATGCAACAACGATGGCAGCAGGTATTGCTACTCAAGCAATGAAACCGTATTTAGCTATTTATTCTACTTTCCTACAACGGGCGTATGATCAAGTATTACATGATATTGCAAGACCAAACTTAAACGTATTCATTGGAATTGATCGTGCTGGTTTAGTTGGTGCGGATGGCGAAACCCACCAAGGTGTATTCGATATCGCGTTCTTAAGACATTTACCGAATATGGTTCTTATGATGCCAAAGGATGAAAATGAAGGTCAACATATGGTAAAAACGGCGATTGAATATAATGATGGACCGATTGCGCTACGTTATCCTCGTGGTAACGGTTATGGTGTACCGATGGATAAAGAAATGAAAACAATCCCTATCGGTAGCTGGGAAATACTAAAAGAAGGTAAGGATGTTGCGATTTTAACCTTTGGTACGACAATTCCAATGGCGATGGATGCTGCTAAAGAATTAGAACAAGCAGGAATTGATGTAAAAGTTGTGAATGCTCGTTTCATTAAACCTTTAGATGTTGATATGCTACATGAATTATTAGCGAAAAAGGTTCCAATCTTAACGATTGAAGAAGCTGTTCTTCAAGGTGGATTTGGTAGTGCGGTTCTTGAGTTTGCTAGTGAAAATAAATACTTAGATGTGGAAATCGACCGAATGGGTATTCCAGATCAATTTATTGAACAAGGTAGCGTTGATTTGTTATTGGAAGAAATTCATCTTACAAAAGAAGAAGCCGTTGAACGCCTTCGAAAATTGGCGAATAGTAACAAAAAAGTAGGAACGAAATTAGTATGACGAAACAAATCAAAGAGCGGGTGGACATATTACTTGTTGAAAGAGGATTATGTGAAACTCGTGAAAAAGCAAAACGCTCTATTATGGCGGGATTAGTTTATTCCAATGAAACCCGTATCGATAAAGCTGGTGAAAAGATTTCTATCGATGCACCTCTCCAAGTAAAAGGGTCTCAACTGAAATATGTCAGTCGTGGAGGTCTAAAACTGGAAAAGGCATTAGAAGTGTTTGATATGTCCGTTGAAGGAAAATTGATGTTGGACATTGGTTCATCAACAGGTGGTTTTACGGACTGTGCTTTACAAAATGGGGCGAAACATTGTTATGCCCTCGATGTCGGATCGAATCAGCTTGCTTGGAAAATTCGTTCCGATGAACGGGTTACGGTAATGGAGAAAACAAATTTTCGATATTCTAAACCGGAAGACTTCACAGAAGGGTTGCCGGAATTTGCAACGATTGATGTTTCTTTTATTTCCCTTTCTTTAATATTACCGGTTTTAAAAACAATTTTATTGCCAGGTGGAGATGTGATGGCGCTAGTAAAGCCACAATTTGAAGCTGGGCGTGAAAATGTAGGGAAAAAAGGCATAGTCCGTGATCCGAAAATTCATTTACAAGTATTAGAAGATACGGCTAAAATGGCAACGGATATCGGATTTGTTGTAAAAAATGCTTCTTATTCACCGATAACAGGCGGTGAAGGAAATATTGAATTTTTATTCCATTTAGTAAATCCAAAAGCGAATGAAGAAGTAGAACCTTTTACTAACTTCAAAGAGATTGTAGAAGCAGCACATAGTGAATTAAAATAACTATTGGATAATTGGTATACATGAAAATTTATGATACCCAAAATAAGTGGGTGACTCTTCATATAAGGGTCATCCACTTTTTCTTGAGGTTTTATAGGTGGAATGTTAGTATAAATATACATATATATTCATAAGAGGTGAACAGGATGAATAAAGGCCAACGTCATATGCGAATCCGTGAAATTGTAACAAATAATGAAATTGAAACGCAAGATGAATTAGTAGATCGTTTAAAACAAAATGGATATAACGTTACACAAGCAACTGTTTCGAGGGATATAAAAGAACTACATTTAGTAAAAGTTCCCCTCCAAGATGGCCGTTATAAATACAGTCTTCCTGCCGATCAACGATTTAATCCATTGCAAAAACTACAAAGAGCTTTAGCAGATTCCTTCGTAAGCATTGATGGTGTATCCCATTTTTTAATGTTAAAATCTTTACCAGGGAATGGGAATGCGATTGCGGTTTTAATCGACCATTTAGAATGGAAAGAGATTTTAGGAACCCTTTCAGGAGATGATACGATTCTTATTATTTGTCGTAGAGAAGAAGATCGTGAAATTGTAAAAGAACGTATTTTAGATTTACTTTAATTTAAATGAATCTCATAAATTTTACTAATTTAGTAAAAGGGTATTTTAAGAGGTGAAGGATTTTTGTTAAAAGAGCTTAGTATACGTAACTTTGCTATTATAGATGACTTAACAGTTGATTTTTCTGATGGTCTAACCGTTTTAACTGGTGAAACAGGTGCGGGAAAATCGATTATTATTGATGCCGTTCATCTCCTTGCTGGTGGACGAGCTTCTTCAGAATTTATTCGACATGGTGCCACAAAAGCAGAATTAACAGGACTGTTCATGATGACAAATGAACATCATCCAATTTACGAAAAACTTGAAGAAGTTGGACTTGAAAGTGAAGAAGGAACGATTATACTTCGCCGGGATATTAATGAAAATGGTAAAAGTGTATGCCGGGTCAATGGTAAACTCGTTCCGTTATCCGTTTTACGAGATATTGGCTCAACATTAATTGACATTCATGGTCAACATGAAAGTCAAGAGCTGATGGATGAAAAGCAGCATATTCATTTACTGGATCATTTTGCCCATCAAGAAATAGCAGAATTGAAAGAACGGTACACTCAAAAGTATCAAGCGTATCGTGACTTCAAACGAGAAATAGCAGCTATTAATATTGATGAACAAAGAACAGCCCAACGAATAGATTTATATCAATTTCAAATGAATGAACTGGAAGAAGCTAATCTGAAATTAGGGGAAGAAGAGGAACTATTAGAAGAACGGAAACGGTTATCTAATTTCCATAAAATTTTTGAACGGGCTAATATTGCCTATGAGGCGATTTCTGGGGAATTAAAAGGATTAGATAATATTGGTGATGCGATGAATGCGTTGGATGATATCGTAGAGTTGGATGAGCAATTTAAAGATTCATCTGAGGCTGTTACAACTTCCTTTTATGCATTACAAGATGCGGCACATCAAATTAAAAATATTATAGATGAATTGGAATTCGATCCAAATCGATTGAACGAAGTAGAACATCGATTAGCTCAATATCAAACGATGAAAAGAAAATATGGGACAACCGTTGAAGAAATATTAAATTATTATGAAAAAATTACCGATGAGTTAGTTCAATTACAAAATCGAGATGAAACGATTAAAAATAACGAAATAAAATTAGCTAAAATGGAAGAGGAATTGGAGCAATTAGCAAAGCAACTTACGAGCAAAAGAAAGCATTGTGCTTCAAAACTTAGTGAAGCCATCATGGGTCAATTGCGAGATTTACATATGGAAAAAGCTAAGTTTATTGTTAATTTTGATTCCTTACATAGTTTTGATGTGAATGGGAAAGACTATGTATCATTCTACATATCAACAAATGTAGGGGAACCGCCAAAATCATTACCAAAAATTGCATCTGGCGGTGAATTATCTCGAATTATGCTCGCTTTAAAAACGATTTTTTCTTCTTCAAATGGTATTACTTCAATTATTTTTGATGAAGTTGATACAGGAGTAAGTGGAAGAGTAGCTCAAGCAATTGCAGAGAAAATTGCTGCCATTTCCATCTCTTCACAAGTGCTTTGTATTTCCCATTTACCACAAGTAGCTGCTATGGCCGACCAACATTATTTAATCCGCAAACAAGTGGAGAAAAATAGAACTTATACGACGGTTTCCAATATCGATATGCAAAATCGTATAGAAGAAATAAGTCGTATGATGGGCGGATCTGAAATTACAGATTTAACTTTACAACATGCTTCCGAGCTTCTGCAGTTAGCAAAAGTGCGCAAAAAAGAGATGCAACATTTGTTTTCGTAGTAAATTTAGTTTTCCATCGTTTGAAAAAAATATTTGTCCAATTTAAAAAAGTAAAAGGAGTAGCTAAATGGCTACTCCTTTATCCACATTTTTTAATTGTTTAGACGACAAATATTTACCTCTCATTAATGATGTACAAGTGACACATAGTAAATGTACAAATCTTAAAGGAGGTGGACTATGAAATGCCATTTGCGTAATCTGTTGTCTTTGGTCCTATTCATGGTATTTATTTTTTCGCCAAATGCAGAAGCCTTTGCGAAGAAATTAATACCAATGGGTGAATCAATTGGGATACAGTTACAATTGCCATTTGTATACGTTGCCCACGATGTTTTATTACCAAATGGACATTGGTTAAAGAAGGGTGACGTCATTACAGAAGTAAACGGTTCATCTGTAACATCTGTCGAAAAAATAAAAGATCAAATTTCCTCGAATGAACTTACATTATCCGTAAAACAGAAAGCCCAAGAAAAACGAGAGCTTTCATTAACAAGTGAACAAGCAAATAATATTTTACCGTTTTTGAAAGATGAAACAGATGGCATAGGTACATTAACCTTTATAGATCCAGAGTCGAAACAATATGGTGCTTTGGGTCACCAAATAATCGATGGTGTTTTAAATGAACCCCCAGACTTTACGGACGGTTCCATCTTTTTAGCCTCCATAGAACAGATCAAGAAAAGCAGTCCGGGAAATCCTGGTTACAAAATTTCCGTTATTGATCATAACAACATTCGTTTAGGAAATGTTAAATCCAACGACTTATATGGCATTTTCGGTAGCTGGGAAAGCGACTTAAAAGAAAGTTTACGCAAACCAATTGATATTATGAACGAAGAAGAAATTGAGCTCGGTAAGGCAGAACTTTATACGGCTATTGAAGGGTCGGAAGTGGAAGCCTTTGAAATAGACATAACCAAAATCGAAGATAATTTTTTACAGTTTGTCGTAACCGATAAAGAATTATTAGAAAAAACAGGTGGTATCCTTCAAGGGATGAGTGGCAGCCCGATTATACAAAAAGGACAATTTGTAGGTGCGGTAACGCATATGTTTGTCGAACAACCATCTAAAGGGGCAGCAATTACGGTTACAGAAATGTTAAAGAAAAAACCGAAATAAGCAAAAAGACTACACTTTTCATGAAAAGTGTAGTCTTTTTTTGTTATTTATAACAAAATCATGACGTGAAATGTTTTTTGTTATAGTTTAATTAAGAGGAATTCAAAAATAATGTCGAGAAAACATGAAACCTTCGGACTAGTTTATCATTTTTTTATAAATTAAAGGAATTTTCTAACTGATGTCGAAATTACAATTGTCAAGTATAGTAAAACTGTGGCATAAAATGAGACGGAATACTAATTAAGTAGAATACTTGTATTATTGAATCTAAGGAGGAATTTTTTTGGCGAAAGTAAAAGTGGCAATTGCCGACGATAACCGCGATTTAGTCAGAACGATGGAGCAATTTTTTGAAAATCATCCTGATATTGAAGTAGTAGCAACTGCAGCAAACGGTAAGCTTTGTATTAAAATGTTAGAAGAATTTCAACCTGATGTATTACTGCTTGATATAATCATGCCACATTTAGATGGACTTGGCGTACTTGAGGCTATGTATAGCGACGATCGTCTTGCGAAAACACAAGTGATTATGTTAACAGCCTTTGGACAAGAAGATGTAATGAAGCAAGCAGTTACATATGGTGCTTCCTACTTTATGTTAAAACCATTTGAGTTCGATCAGCTTGTACAAAAAATATTACACTGTGCGGGTCAAAAAACAGAGAGTGTAAAAAGACAAAGTATTCTTCAACCGGATGGACAAGCTAAAGTAAATCAACGGCAACTTGACACAACGATTACTGCAATTATAAAGGAAATTGGTGTTCCTGCTCATATTAAAGGCTATTCATATTTAAGGGAAGCAATCCAAATGGTTTATTATGACATTGAATTGTTAGGTTCTGTGACAAAAATTTTATATCCAGAGATAGCAAAAAAATTCGGTACAACTCCTTCTCGTGTAGAAAGAGCAATTCGTCATGCCATTGAAGTGGCGTGGAACCGTGGAAATTACGAATCGATTTCCCAAATGTTTGGTTATACAGTCCACCATTTAAAATCAAAACCAACTAACTCAGAATTCATTGCCATGATTGCCGATAAAATTCGTATTGAATTAGTGGCGAGCTAAGGTTGGTGTGATGGTATTTGTAGTAGTTTAAAGGTGTCATTACACTAAATTAATTAAGAAATAAACTACTAAACAAAGCAATAAATAACTAAATGAATATCAATTAATTCTTAAGCACGTCTATTTATTGGGTTTATATCAACTAATAAATGGAGGTGCTTTTTTATGTCAAAAAAAGACAGAACAATTATCGAAATAGATTTACAGTTAGACAATTTTATGTTGTATTGTGATGCCAAAAATTTGTCAAAAAAGACATTAAAGTCTTATGAGCAGACATTAATATTATTTAGAAATTATTTAGTACAGGAATTGGGAATTCACGATGCTTCAGAGGTTAAAACGAGTCATATAAGACACTATATAAAATATTTAAGGGAACGTGGGAAATACACTGTAACAGGTTCAGACAAGACTTTAAATATAAACTACCCAAATAGACGGGAAGACTATAAAAAGCCGATAAGTGACACTACAATAGCCAATTATACTCGAAATATTAGAGTGTTCTTTAATTTCCTAAAAAGTGAACGTGAAATAGATAACAACCCTATGGAAAAAATCGATAAAATAAAGCCTAAACGAAAAAAGAAAGAATTATTATCTCCAGAAGATATTAAGTTAATGTTAGGTGCTTATGATTTGTCTAAATTTCATGAATATAGAACATTTATTCAACTTAAATTAATTCTGGATACGGGATTACGTGCTAGTGAATGTTGTGAATTAATGCCAGAAGATATTGATTTTAAAACTAAATCGATTCTTGTAAGAAAAACTAAAAATGGTCATGAGAGGTATGTGTATTTTGGTTATAAAATGTCTATGGATTTAAAAAGATGGATTAAACATAGGGATAAATACTCAGAAATAGTGACTATTTATTTCCAACAAGCAAAGGTACGAAATTAAATGTTACTAATTTCGAAGCTACAGTTAGGAGGAAGGGTAAAGAAATCGGATTAGAAGTTCATCCACATTTGCTTAGAAATAATTTTGCGAAGTATTATCTTTTACAGAATGGTGATTTTGCTACGTTATCAAAACTGTTAGGGCATTCAGATATTTCAACAACGATGAAAGCATATTTAGATTTCTCTGACGTTGAAATTGGTAGAAAATATCAAAAACATAGTCCTTTAAATAATCTTGACATATAGACGGTGGATTATTAATGGACAATCCGAACGCCATCGCATCATGTGGCTGCGGTACTTCTTTAGAACAGCTAAAGTTAAAGGTATACCGGAAGTTTGTGACTAAATTACGAATATTATAGAAGTTAATTAGGGATTGTGAATTACAGGGAGAAATAGTCTTGTACACAATCCTCTAAATGAATAATAACAACCCTAAAGTAGCAAAAAAAGGTTGTGCATAACAAGTCTCTTTGATATGTGATGTTGCTAATAATAATCCACTAAATACACTAGATGTATAATGTGGACAAAAAGGGAGCGGTCATTGTGGCTGCTCTTTTTTAGGAGAATTCTACATTTTACAGCAGCTATTATATTAGAAGCTATTAAAATAAATAGTTACTACTTTATGCACTTTCAACTATTGTATAAAATAAGAATATGTATTAAATCAAGTTGGAAAGCTAGGTGATATTATTAATTCAAGTGTTGTACTTACAGCTTATACAGATTTAAAAGCGATTCAAAGGCTTATTTTGAATATGCGTGGAAATAAGGAATTTACATGTACACATGTGTATTCGTTACTGAGAGATATATGCTTAATCATTGATGAATTTTCAAATGCTTTTTTTACAGATTCTATTGGAATTGATGAACGAGTGAATACAATTCGAAACCATATTCATCTCTACATAAAAAAAAGAGGTCATAATCAAAAAATGTATCGAAAAGTTCTGGATTATCATATTAATGCTTATGGTGAAGATGTGAACAACATAGGATTTTATTTGAATGATGATGATGAAGTTGTTGGCAGCACACTTTATATAGCATACATTCTTATTGATACAGGTAATCTCCCTTTTCCTAGTTTGGAAGAGAAAGCACAAATTAGAGAGCGTACACTCTCTTTTGCTGAATATATAGGTGAAATAAGCGTACTATTATCACAATCATTAGAAAAGACTTTTGGCATAAGCTTACCTACCAATACTGATTTTATTGAAAGAATAGATGCAGAAAATTCGTATGAATGTAGAGATATAAATCATAAAGCTTTATTTTCTTCTGATGATGATTTAATGAATACCTTTAAACTTAGGTTGATTTTTAGTTTACAAGAAATAAACGATGTAATTTGGCTTAGGGACAGATATATGACCAAATTAAAAAATCCTTTGTTTTTAGATTCTTATATACTATTAAGATTAACAACCTTAAAGACTGATGAAATTATGGACAACTTATTGAATATAAGAAACCACTCCAAAAAACAATTTAATGAATGGAATAATGAAAGTGATGGGAGAGTAAAACGACTTATAGAGAAATATGAAATAGAAATTAAAGAAGAATGTAGTGAAATGAGGAACATGATTCATTATGACATCGATTCTGAGAATAATGAAAGTAACTTTTTTGGGTATTTAACCAACAAGATAAATCAAGAATCCAATTATCCGACAAATATAATAAATACTATTATTGATTTATATCTTAAGCCATTAAAATATGAAATTCTTGATTTTCTTGAAATTGAAAAAATTGAACCTTTTTCTGATTGGAAAATGATTGTGAACCGTCTTTCCAAATTAATCAAAGGTTCTTTGCTAAATTAAAAAGTGTAATTCTTCTAATGAACTTCGATTAGCTATGATTTAAATGCTTACAATTATTATCGAGCCTTAATAACAGGTACTCCTTCTTCTTAATGTTTTTCTAAGGTAACGATTGAGTTATTCAATTAAGTTCCTATAAGTACGAATATTATACTTATGGGAACTATAATAACCTAAAATTGTTGTAGGGGTTCTTTATTAAATCCTTTCAAAAAATACCCTGAATCGGTTACACTAAGTTGGACAGATACTATAAGGGCTAGTAGACTTAACATACTAACCTAAAGGGAGCCTGCTATTATGCCACGTCAACGTCGAACTTTTACAACAAAATTCAAATT
>NZ_RHLQ01000016.1 GCF_003711845.1 Lysinibacillus halotolerans | reverse complement strand
CCAGTCTCTTGATGGTTTTTAATCCAGCGATCTAACGCAGAAGGCGTTATTTCATATTCTCGACAGATATCTGCACGAGACTTTCCATTTTCATAAAGCTTTACTAGTTGTAATTTGAATTTTGTTGTAAAAGTTCGACGTTGACGTGGCATAATAGCAGGCTCCCTTTAGGTTAGTATGTTAAGTCTACTAGCCCTTATAGTATCTGTCCAACTTAGTGTAACCGATTCAGTACAATCATTATTAGTACCATAAATATATTTTTCTTTACCGTCTGTATATAAATTGTCATGTTAGCCCCCCTCCCCTCTATTTTAACAAAGGGTGAGAATTATTGGTAATTCCAGTAGAATTTCCTTTTCACTCCCCTATACCGTTCCCTTTCCAAAGGTTTGCTTTATCGGATATGATGACATTAGGTAGTTTTTTTGGAGGGATGGTATGGCAAAGGATGAAAATGGATTTGAGCCAATTAGCGAAGAAGAATTAATCGAACTAGTTCTCGAAGAACAACAAAAAGCATTAGAAAAAGAGCGCCAAGAACGGTTAGCTGGCGTCAAAAAACCGACAAAAAAACCGAAGTCGGTTCGCCTTTTTGCTTGGATAATGGCCGTCATGCTGTCCTTTAGTACATTCGCTGTTATTTTTGAAATTTTCTCTATACCTGCCATTGAATTTTTAAAAGTATCTTCAAGACTCTCTAGTCAAGAAGACATCCAAACTTATAAACAAGCCGTAGTAGAAATTAAAACGAATGACGGAAAAGGGACTGGATTCGCTATATCGGAGGATGGATACATTGTTACAAATGATCACGTCATTGAAGACGCCCTTACCATTACTGTCATATTTTCAAATGACCAGCTTTATGAAGGCGAAGTAATTGAGACTTATCCAGAAATTGATTTAGCTATATTAAAAGTGGACGAAGAGGATTTACCTTATTTAACATTGGCCGATACGTATACACCAACCAAAAAGGAAAGTATTTATTTTATAGGTAACCCATTATATTTCACTGGAATCGCCAATGAAGGAAAAGTGATCGATTCCACCCTTCTTTCTGATTGGGATAAAGAAGTACTTATGCTGGATGCACCTGTATATAGAGGAAATAGCGGTAGCCCTGTTATTAATAAAGAAGGCAAGGTAATAGGTATAATCTTTGCTACATTAAAAGATAGAGACTATGGACACGTTGGACTTTTTATACCAGTGGATTTACTACAAGAACAGCTAAAAAAGTTTCACTTTGATACCGAGTAAAGGGAGCACTATTATATAACTAAACTAAATTCTCACATATTTTGTTCTAATTTGAATCTGCTAAGCTTAATATTTACATTTCGGCTTCAGTAATTTTTGTCAACATTGTTTACACAAACAGTTTAGTAATATAATATGTGCCCTTTTTCATCTCTTTTTAATACGACCATTTAAAATTAAAATAATACTTAAAAATCCCCACCGACTTAGTTTACATTTTTCTTTATGTAAGGAAATATAAAAGGATCCTGTCTTCCACCAAAATTCTATAAATATAGATTATCTTTTAATCATTATGGCGAGTATCCACATGACGATTGTGTATTGAAGGGTTTCAAAGACTGATCGTTCAAAAAGAAATAAATACGACACGATAAAGATGCAAAAGAACAAAAATATTGCCTGCAAAAATCTCAAGTTTCCACTCCTGACAATTTAAAATTTTTGCTATATGTACAAGCATTCACCCTATTTTATTCTTTCGTTTACTATATTATGAAACTGCTCTTCCCCTTCCATAAAAAGAAGGAGATACCTTTTAGATATCTCCAACCCATTTATAATAATTCTTTTGCTAATAAACGATACACATTCAAACGGACTTCTTGGGAATGGGGTATCGTACAGATCATCGCCTCATCAAAACCATAAGTTTGTTGCTCTTGGCGCAATAGGTCTGCAACTTCCTTAGCCGTTCCAACAAAGTGTTGGTTTCTTGTATCCTCAATCCACATCCGATCCATTTCTGTTAACGGATAGTCCTTTGCTTCCTCTGGTGTCATTCGCAATTGATCTACTTGACCCCTCATAAACAGTAAACGAGCTATATCCGCTGGCTTCGCTTCGTACTCTGCTTCTTCCCTTGTTTCCGCTACGGTTACAAAATAAGATACCATAATTTCTGGCTTTTCCATAAATGCCGATGGAACAAAGTTTTCTCGATAAGCATCAAATATTTGTTTGTTCATATAGCCATTAAAAAATTGAGCATATGAGTAACCTAACCCCATTCGACCTGCTTGTATCGCACTATTTCCACTGGATCCTAACAACCAACTTTGTGGTAATATGACATTCGTAGGTGAAGCAACAACCCTTTGGTAATAAGGATTATTAGGTGCTTCATCATTTAAAAATTGCAATGTCCATTGCAGTTTTTCGTACAAATTATTCACCTGAGGCTGTCTTCCCTCTGCCAAAGCATACATGGCATAATGATCTCCTCCAGGTGCACGACCTGCCCCAAAGTCAATTCTTCCAGGGGCTAGAGCACTTAATGATTTGAATACTTCCGCCATTTTATAAGGGGAATAATGCATAATCATAGTGCCACCAGTACCAACACGAATTCGTTTCGTCTTTGCCGCTATATAGGCTGCTGTTATTTCAGGTGCTGAACTTGCAAAACCTTTCGTATTATGATGTTCAGCTAGCCAAATTCGTTCATATCCTAACTGTTCTGTCACTTCCGCTAGTTCTACAGCTTTTATTAATGCGTCTGGAGAGGTATTCCCTTTCGTCACAGGCGCTTGATCTAATACACTTAATTTCATTCTATTTACTCCCTCCATTTTTCATTTAGAGAAGAAAAAAGAAACCTTATCTAAATGATGGGATATAATTTCATTTTAAGAATATCGAATAAAAAATGCTAATTACTCGACTTACCCATTTGTCGAATTCATTTTTTATTTCATTATTTAAGCCGTTTTCATTCCTATCAACGACGTAATCTGACAGGCAAATGCTACAATGATAGCAACTTCGTCAATCTAGTTGACAAAAATTCATCACATTGTTCCTTAGTTTCAACCTATTCTCATAATGAATATATTTTCTCCATTTTGTTTTTGTTATATTAGGAACATGATACACCTTCTCGTTTTATCGACATTTTATTTTTATAAAATAACTTATCGTAAACTAAGTTGACAAACTTTTTTCAACTTGACTTTTAAAAAAAACAATTTATAAGCCACATATTAATAGTATTCTTTTTTTATTCTTTTACTGAGAAAATAATAAGTACTGCTTCATAAATCGACAAAGGTATTTTCTCAAAATACAATTATCGTAAACTAGGTTGACAAAAAATCCCCTTCCTTAACCTTTCACTCAAGTAATGAAAAAACACCTTTCCCATACATCCTATTCCTATGATGTTTTCTAGAAAAATATTTAATTCCATAACATCTTTCGACAGTTGTTCGATTTAACAACTGCTACTTCGTAAACAAGGTTGACAAAAATTTTCAACCCCTTTCCTTTGAATTCCATTTTTCGTACATTCACAACGACTTATATAAAAAGAAAAATTGATTATTCTCCATTTTTTATGTCTCCATACAGAATGATCCATAAAACGACATCCATTTATTAAGAATTTATTCAAAGGGTATGTTTTAAATGGTTTTAAAAACAGTTGTCATAAGTAATATTTATAATTTTATATAACTATTTATAAAATTAACTTATGTAAATATATGGTATACTAATTAATGTCGGATTTCTAAAAATTCAGAACTTAATGGGCGATTTAATGATTAAAGGTTTGCATCACATCCAAATAACGATTCCAAAGGGAACTGAAAATGAGGCTAAGAATTTTTATTGTGATGTATTAGGTTTAAAAGAAATTGAAAAACCTGATTCCCTTAAAGGCCGTGGAGGATTTTGGTTAACTGTTGGTGACAAGGACATTCATGTCGGAACAGAAGATGGTTTTGATAGAACGAAAACGAAGGCCCATATTGCTTACGAGGTGGATGATCTTTCCTATTGGAGAGTAAGATTATCTCAAGAACATATCAAAATATTAGATGGCATCCCTATACCAGGTTTCGACCGTTTTGAATTTGGAGATCCCTTTGGTAATCGGGTTGAAATGATTCAAAAATTGAATTCTTAAAAAGACTATACAAAAAGGAGTGCCCATTCAAGATGGACGCTCCTCTTTCTATATTTTCATTATATAATGCCAGGGAAGAAGTATTTTACGGCAACGACAATGAGGATAATAACACCAGCAATAGCTGGCACTATCGAGAAATATTTTAGCCACTCTCTCTCTGCCAGTTTACCTACAATATATAATACTAAACTAAGAGTTAATAAAGTAATTGAAAGAATTAATAAATTTACTAACATTAGACTCTCCACCTCCCCCTGTCGTACTCTATGACTATAGAGTTGAAACGGTGTGAGGAAAAAGACTAATGTAAGAAAATTTTATTTTCTATTAAATACTTCTAATCTTAATCTAATGGTTCTAATTGGCTTTCAATTTCTACTCTTCTATCTTCTAAAAATGGAGGTAAGTCTAATTTTTCTCCTAAAGTCTCGATATCTGCATCCACTGTAAAACCGGGAGCATCTGTTGCAATTTCAAATAATATTCCGTTAGATTCACGGAAGTATAAACTTTTAAAATAATAACGATCCACAATCCCTGATGAAGAAAAGCCGCGAGCTTTCACCTGTTTCTCCCAATAAGCTAATTCTTCATCGTCTTTTGCTCGTATTGCTAAATGGTGTATGCTACCTTTACCAGGCTTTTCATTTGGTCCGTCTAATTGTTTCACCACAATTTCACCAAAGCTTTCCCCTTCGATCGATTGAAGAAGAATCTCTTCTTCTGTACGATTTTTCACAACATACCCAAAAAGTTCAGTCAATGTACGCTCCAATTTATTTCGGTTTTTTACTGTAATTTCAATGGCACCCATACCTAAAATTTGATGTTCCATCGGTACAATCGATTTGTCCCAATTTCTCCACTGTTCTGGTATTCGTTCACCATTGTTGTTGATTAATAGTAATCGTAACCCTTCTGGATCTTCAAAAGGTAACGCCTTTTTCCCTGCGTAACGCGTGATTTCACCATGCTTTATTCGAAGTTGTTCAAATCGGTCTTTCCAATAATGTAAACTTTCTTCTGAAGGAACAAGTAGACCGATTTGTGTAATTGCATTCGTGCCTCTGTAAGTTCTCCCAGCCATCGGAATTTCAAAAAAGGTTAACCCTGTTCCAGGGCTACCGATTAAATCGCCGAAAAACAAATGATACATAGATGGATCATCTTGATTTACTGATTTCTTTACTCGACGTAAGCCCAAAATATTTTTATAAAACTCATCATTCTTTTTTGCATTTTTTGTAATCATTGAAATGTGATGATGCCCCAATATCGTTGCCATACCCTATTCCCCTCCGACCTTTTTATTTAATCCTATTTTATCTCGAATTCGAGATAATTTCAATAAAGAAATATTTTTCGATAATAGATATTTCATATAAAGAAAAAAGCGTTCCTCGATAGGAACGCCATTTACTTAGAAAATATAACTAATAAATAAACCTAGTGACAATAAAAGAGCAAATAGTGTGTTCGTGATAGCTGTTGATTTCATTGCTACTTTCATAAATCGGGGCTCTGTCGCTCCCTTTTTGAAGCCTTGGATAGCTGAAATCGGCTTTTTAATACTTAGTAAAACGACTAATGCCCAAGGACTTATCTGTCCCATTATCACAAGTGCGATAATCCATAAATAGGATATAACAAAAGCAACCGCTAACACTGTGATTCCTTTTTCTCTCCCAAGGAGAATCGCTAACGTTTTTCGACCACCTTTTGTATCCTCATCGATATCCCGAATATTATTGGACATATTAATAGCCCCTACTAAAATACCAATTGGAATGGAGATTAAAACGGAACTTAAAGTAATTGTATTTGCTTGAATAAAGTACGATATTAATACGAAACCTGTTCCCATTAATGCACCAGAGAATAATTCTCCAAAAGGTGTATATGCAATCGGAATTGGACCTCCAGTATATAAATAGCCAACCGCCATTCCAAATAAACCAATAGCAACTAACCACCAGCTACTATTCATACAAATATAAATACCGATCAAAGCAGCAACAACATATAACAATAAGGCTACTGTTAACACATTTCTTGGTTTTAAACCGTGACGAACAATACCTCCACCAATACCTACTGAGTCTGCTGTATCTAATCCACGCTTAAAGTCGTAATACTCATTAAATAAATTGGTGGCAATTTGCAAAGCTAAACATGCTATCATCATTGCCATAAACATTAACCAATTTATGTTAGTATCAAACAACGCAATAACCGTACCTAAAATAACAGGAGCGAATGTTGCCGTTAATGTATGTGGGCGAGTCATTTTCCACATTAATTTTGCGGGACTCATTTGATTTTCATTTTCCATGAATCTATTCAACTTACCTCTCTTTTATAGTTTTCACATTCATACATTATATCAAATATAGCAGTTTGCTCAAATCTAGTTTTTAGCAAAGGCTAGAATCATTCATAAAAAAGAACAAATAGAACCTACAATTTCCATTGTAGGCTCCTTTTATTTATTCACCTGTATAGATAAAATAATCTACTTGCATTGATTTTAAAAAACCGGCTTTTTCATATAGAGCAAGGGCTCTGTCGTTTTCAATTTCCACTTCCAGCATAACTAATTTTTCTCCGTTACGCATAGCGAAATTTTTCACCCAATTTAACAAAGCGGTACCTATACCTAGACCTTGTTTTTCAGGATGTACCGCCAATGCCGTCACCCATTGCACTTCCCCTTCTTTTGAAGAAGTAACCGTTCCAACGATTTCATCTTTTACTACTGCAACCCATAAAATTCTTCCTGCGGTCACCGTATTATAAGTAATTAATTCGATAGATTCCTCCCGTAAATCACCAAAGGCATTACTAAAAATTGTAATTAAAGCTTCTTTATCTGTTGATTCAATATAAGGACGAATTGAAATTGAATTGGATAGTTCCATCGATTCGGGTTTTGCTTCAAAGGTTGCTTCTGAAAAACTATAGGAATACCCATATTTTTCAACAAACTTTCGTCGTTCAGTGTCATTTTCGATAACGAGGGCAAGTTCGCCTTCAGCTCCACGTTGGTGCAAGCCATCACCTAGCACTTTTAAAATTGCTTCATCCAATCCAATTCCACGATACATCGGCGCTATTAATATAGACCATTCATAAGTGTTTAAACCCATTTGATCTATACTACTTGCTACACCAACAAGCTGATCTTGTTCGTCATCATAAGCAAGAACAAAAAAGCCTTTCACATTATATTGTCTAGATTCTAGTAAATTTAAAACAGAACTATAACTATATTTATCTGTTTCAAAGGCTGTTTCACATAACAGTTTAATTTCATTATACGTTTCTATATCAATCGGAAATGATGCGGTAATTATTGAAAAGTTCATTAAATTGCTCCCCGTTCTTTTAACTTGCCTCCATTTTAGAGGAACTCATGTTATGAGCGCAAGGGCAATTGAAGAATTACATGGAATTACCTCCGATTCATAATATACCAGCTTGTTTAAGCATATTAGCATATATACCATTCGTCTCCATTAATTCCTGTTGTGTTCCCGCTTCAACCATACGACCTTCTTGCATAACAAATACGACATCTGCATTCCGTATCGTATTAAGTCTGTGGGCAATGACAAAGCTTGTTCTTCCTTCCATTAGTACTTCTAATGCCTGCTGAATTTTTACTTCTGTCACTGTATCAATACTACTTGTTGCTTCATCGAGTAATAATATTACCGGATCTGCTACAAAGGCTCTAGCAATGGACAGCAGCTGCTTCTGTCCTTGCGAAATTTCACTTCCATCGGATGTTAAAATCGTATTGTACCCATTAGGTAGCTTTACAATAAAATCATGGGCATTAGCCCTTTTAGCAGCCTCTACAATTTCCTCATTTGTTGCATTGAGTCGGCCATATCGAATATTTTCATAAACACTTGCTTCAAAAAGAAAAGAATCCTGTAAAACAAAAGCCATTTGACTACGTAACGTTTGACGTTTTAATTTCTGTACATTCACTCCATCAAATAATATTTCGCCCTGCTCCACGTCGTAAAATCTAGCGATCAATTGCATAATCGTCGTTTTGCCAGCACCAGTTGCTCCGACTAATGCAGCGGTTTGACCTGGTTTTACATGGAAGCTAACATCCTTTAAAGTGTGTTCTTGTTCAGCTAATTCATATTTAAAGGAAACATGACGGAATTTTACGTCGCCTAATAGTTTATGATGATCATCCATATCTCCTATATCCTCTTCAACTGTTTCCTCCATTATGGAAAAAACACGTTCTGCCCCTGCTATAGCAGATAATACCGTATTCATTTGGTTTGCCAAGTCGTTTAGCGGTCTAGTAAATTGGCGGGCATATTCTGTAAATACGACGATTGTTCCGATTGTAACGAACCCTTTAAAAGCAAGTATTCCACCTATACCAGCTATAATTGCAAAGCTAATATTATTTAAAAAGTTCATTACCTTTGGAATATATCCTGAGTAGGTCAAAGCCCAAAAGCCGGTTCTCCTTAACCGAGTACTTTTTTCACGAAATTCTTTCTTTACCCTTTCTTCTTGGGAAAATGCTTTTACAACTTGTTGACCCGAAATAGTTTCTTCTATCATTCCATTTAAAGCACCTAATGCTGCCTGTTGCTCTTTAAATAACTTCCCCGTTCTTCGAGTTATCCAGCGGGTAGCCATAAACATGGCAGGAATAATGATCATCGTTAATAGCGTTAATAAAGGGCTTAAACTGAGCATGACAATGAACGTACCAGTTAAGGTTAAAATACTTGAAAACACTTGAATAAAAGAACTATTTAAAGTGGCACTAACCGTTTCCATATCATTTGTCGCTCGGCTCATCAATTCCCCATGTTGCCTTTTATCAAAAAATGAAACCGGTAAATGCAAAAGATGATGGAAAAGGCCCGTACGCATACGATAAATCGTCTGTTGGGCAATGCCGATCATCCAATAATTTTGGAAAAATAACGATAATGCTAAAACAAAGTAGATTACAATTAATCCAACGATCAATAGTGGCATTCCACTAAATTGCTCTTTCATCACATATTCATCGATCATGTATCCGATTAAATAGGGACCTAATAGTGACATGGCGGAGCTGACGACGACTAATAATAAAACAGCGATGAGCAGTGCTCTCTGTTCATCAACAATTTTCCAAATACGTAGTAACGTATTCTTCCAATTGTTTGGACGGGGTCCTTTTTTCTTTTGAACCGAATTTTTCACATCTTCCTTTGTTAATACTGGCTCATAGCCAAAGGGTTTTCGTATGAAGTTCACTACGCATCGACCTCCCTCTCATGTTGAGACAGGGCAATTTGTTTATAAACTTCACTTGTTTCAAGTAATTGTTTGTGGGTACCATAGGCAATGACCTGTCCTTCATCGAGCAGTAGTATTTTATCCGCACCTTTTGCTGTGCGAATTTTCTGCGTTACAACGAGCATTGTTGCTCGTTCACCTTTAATCGCATCCCAAAAAGCAGCTTCCGTTTTAACATCTAACGCGCTAGTACTATCATCTAACAGCAAAATTTTTGATTTGCGTATTAGAGCTCGGGCAATTGAAAGACGCTGTTTTTGACCACCGGAAAGATTGACCCCCTTTTGACCAACACGTGTTTCATATTGATTTGGAAAATTTTCTACCGTCTGATGAATTTGAGCTTGAGTTGTTGCTATCCTCACTTCTTCCATTTCAGCCCCCTGTTTACCCCAGCTAACATTGTCATAAATGGATCCTGTAAATAACATAGACTGTTGGGGAACATATCCAATCATTGACCTAAGCTTCTCCAATGGCCATTTCGTTATATGTTGTCCATTTATATAAATCGCCCCGGAAGTTGGTACATAAAATCTAGGAATTAAGTTTAATAGAGTGGATTTCCCTGCCCCTGTCGCCCCCATTATGGCGATTGTTTCTCCAGTAGCAACAGTAAAGGAAACATCCTTCAATATCGGCTTTTTTGTATTCGGATATTGGAAAGTTACATGTTCGAAGCGAATCGATTCGGAATGTTGTATAGTAGGTGAAAGTTTTTCAGATTGAGTGTGTTCTTCAATTCCACTTTCAATTAACAATATTTCTTCCATCCGTTCGGAAGAAGCCTTTGCACGGGAAAGCGCATTAATAATAAAAGCAAACATAGAAAAGGAACCGGTCATGCGTAGCGCATAGTTAACAACCGCTACTAATTCCCCTACTTGTGCACTTCCGTTACTCACATCAATCGAACCAAACCATAAAGCTGCGAGTAAACTAACATTCATTACAAACAACAACACCGGTTGTATTAGCTCCATCATACGAAGTGCTTTCATTGTATCTACTTTTAAATGATTTGAAACTTCTTGAAAACGTGAAGACTCATAGTTTCCCCGCATATAAGCTTTTACTAACCGTATTCCTTGGAGGTTTTCTTGAAGAACCCGGTTTACCCGGTCTAATCGACGCTGTACTTCACCAAAAAGGTGAACGCCCTTTTTGACAATAATATATAAGAAAATCATAAGAAGTGGTGTCCCAATTAATAAAAACAGCGCCATTTTTGGGTTAACAAAAAAAGCCATCATTAAACTGCCTACCGCTGCCAATGGAGCACGAAGCATAATTCGCAAACTCATGAACAGTACGGATTGTACTTGTTGGACATCGCTCGTCAATCTCGTAATGAGCCCGGAAGTTGGAAACCGTAAGTAAGTTGCCATTGTGAAAGATTGGATTTTACTAAATAAGGCGTTCCGTAAATCAAAGCCAAAACTTTGTGCTGTGTGGGAAGCAAAATAAGAATTAATAATCCCACTTAAAAATGCTGAAATAGCCAGCATAATTAAAATAAATCCCCAATAACCGATTGTTCCTAAATCCTTTACGATAATACCGTGATCAATAATTCTAGCAATTATTAACGGTTGAATAAGCTCTACCGATAATTCAACGAGCATTAAACAAAGTGCAATGATTGCTGGCCATTTATATGGCTTCACATAACTAAAAACCGTTTTCATGACACACCCCTAACAAATTGACCTATGACTGGCGACAAAATATGTTAAATTATTCAAAAGTTTACATTTTGTTCACATTTCCGCTATATATTGTATTTTTCTGACTTTCTTACCTATATTTGATACTTATTAGTATAAATAAGCATAATCCAAATCTTAAAAATTTGCCAACCGCCTAAAGTCGGAAAGAGATAAAACTTCCTAGTGTCGAAAGCATTCACTTACGAAAAATAAACATTCTTAAAAGTAATTTTCAAATTGGATATTTTTTCATTTTCTGTAAACGCTTTAATACCTATTAATATTAGTATTTGTAATACTTCATTTTACTACTTCAGTACCATCTATTTCATCTTTATATTTTGAATCTTTCGGCACTAAAACACGTATGAAAATTCACTCTCTTTTATTCCCGTTCGTTTTTTATTCATGCATCCTTATATTTATATTGGTTTATAATTATCATTATAAAAAACATTTTATAGTTCTAAAGACCTTCAAAATTTCAATATCAAAATCTTACTATTAGTTTAGGAATGACTATTTACTGTAAAATCTCTATAATAATAGTATAAATATAGGATACTCGAGGAGTCGAATGCTGATGCGCGAAGAAAATACGAATATTATCGATGAGAAATTAGTAAACACATCTCCTTTTCCATCTTTTGCACTGAATCGACATGGTAGTGTTGTCCTTTGGAACAATTTAAGTGAAAAATATTTTGGTTACTCTATAGATACATTTGTAAATAAAAATTCATCTATAAAAGATAACTTACTATCTTCCCTATCAGAAGAAGCCTACAAAAGATTATTAACGGGAAATGAGTCGTTACGCTTTGAACAAGTTCAACTTTTAACGATTGAGGATTCCTTCATTAACGCTACGTTGATTGCCTCTCCAGTTTATATAAAAGGTGAGCCTTCTATTCTTATTACTTGTCTTATAGATTCTTTATTTACTAGACTCAATGATTCCACTCAAGCTTTAAAAGATCTACAAAATGGTTTATTTTCTTCCTTCATGATGGTAACGATTGATGAAGAAGGACTAATTATTCATTGTAACCAAGCTTTCCTTAATACGAGTCACTGGACACCAAAGCGTGTATTAGGAAAAACATTTTGGCAGCTTTTTCCTGAAGATGAGAACAGCAAAAAAGTAGTTGATATCATTTGGAAAACTATTACTTCTGGCCAAATTTGGCAAGGGGAAGTAGAAAAAATTACAAAAGATGGTTTACCTTATTGGGTTGATTTAACTGTAATCCCAACCTATTCCGAAACAGATAAACAGTATCAATATGTGTTAATAGAAAAGGATATTACTAGTCAAAAGAATATACAACATAAGCTTGAGAAAATTGCTTATATCGATCCTGAAACTGGCTTGATGAATACACACCGTTTAGAAATTATCGTTAACGAAATGATAAAGGAAAATCGCCATTTCACGTTCGTGTATATAAGTATCGATAAGTTTTATACGTTAAAAGAATTACACAATCATCATATAGAAAACAATTTAATTGTCGAATTTACAAAACGTATGAAAATTTATTTCCAAGACAGCCATATGGCACGAATAAATGAAAACGAGTTTGTTGTCATTACCCCTCTTGGCGAATGGTTTATACAAGGCTTTTTAACTTATTTAAAACAAAATCCTATTTATAATGGAAATATGGCAGTACCCATTTCAATTAGTGGTGGGATTACCCGTGCACCTCAAGATCAATCAACATTTTCCCACTTAATGAAAGCTTCCCTTGCTACCATTTCTACTGTTCGTGAAGCTGGTGGAGATAGCATTGTTTCATTATCTAATGCGACTCATAAAGCGATTAATCGAAAATCTATTATTGAGAAAAGATTATTATTCGCCCTTGATCAACAGCATTTAAAAGTACTATATCAGCCGCAACTAAATATCCATACTGGAAAGATCGATGCAGTAGAAGCCCTTGTACGTTGGGAAGATGATGAAATTGGTGTTGTATCACCTGACGAGTTAATTCCAATAGCAGAAGAAACCGGTCTAATTAATAACATCGGTTCCTTTGTCATTGAAGAAGCTTGTAAGCAAGCTGCTAAATGGCATAGTGAAGGGTTAGATTTAAAAATTAGTATTAACTTGTCTGTCCGCGAATTCCGGGACAAAAACATGGCTAAAACAATTTTAGAAACGTTAGAAAATACTCGCTGTCCGGCAAACTTAATTCAAATTGAAATTACAGAAAAGTTCGCCTTAGAAGCTGAAGCTGAAAAATCTATTATTAAACAAATGTTAAAACTTGAAAACGAAGGAATTGTATTTATTCTTGATGACTTTGGAACAGGCTATGCTTCATTCCGTTATATGCAACTGTTGCCAATTAAAATTTTAAAAATTGATCAAATGTTTATTAGTTCCTTATTAAAATCTGAAAAAACCCAACGCCTCATTAACGGTATGGTTCAGTTTGGTAAATCCATGAACTTAACTGTATTGGCAGAAGGCGTTGAAACAAAACAACAGCAAGAAATATTAGAGGAATATGGTTGTGATGCTATTCAAGGATATTTAATTAGTAAACCTGTTAGTCATGACACTATAAGAAAACTCGTGAAAGTGATATAAAATTCTCTCTACAAAAACATAAAAACTGCAAGACTCTCTAATCTATGAGTGCCTTGCAGTTTTATTTGTCTACTTAATTTTTTGCCTTCTTTTTGCTCTTGCGTAAGATTGCATAGACGTTCTGCCCTTATGGAACATCCTCATCACTAATTGTACAATTACCTCTGCAAAAACAAGTCCCATTGCGATGGCACCGGAAATCATAAATACGCGCATACCATTTTGAATTCCCATATTATAGTCTAGTTCGACAATATTACGCATCGTATTATAGGCGATACCACCCGGAACTAATGGAATAATTCCTGAAACATTAAAAATAATCATTGGCATTTTAAACCGCCGGGCAAAAATTTGAGCTACTAGGGCAACGACAAATGCCCCTAAAAAAGAAGCCTGTACTTCTGTGACCTTAACCTCGTAAAGGATATAGTATACCATCCATCCGATCGCACCAACGAAACCGCAATATGGAATTGCCTTTGTAGGTGCATTGAAAATGACACCAAAGCAAGCTGTAAATATAAAACTAAATAATGCTTGTATAATAAACTCCATATTCATTCTCCTTAAGAAGCTACAATGAGAGCAATACCAGCCCCAATTGCAAAGGCTGTTAAAAAGGCTTCGGCTCCCTTAGCTATTCCAGCCGTAAAATGCCCTGCCATTAAATCACGAACGGCATTCGTAATAATCAAACCTGGAACGAGAGGCATGACACTGCCAACAATAATTTTGTCCATTTCTTTTCCTAGTCCGAACTGTACCGCCAAAGAGGCAATCAATCCAACGACTAATGCAGCTAAAAACTCCGAGAAAAACTTCACCTTTGTCATCTCTTGAATAATCATAAAAACGAAAAATCCGACTCCTCCTGCCACAAAGGCAACAGGCATATCCGACCAATAGCCGTTCACTAATACTAAAAAACAACTACTTGCAATGGATGCAGCTAATATTTGTAAATGTACTGGTAAAAAATAATTCGTTTTTTGTATTTTTCTTAACTCTTCATACGCCTCTTCTAACGTAATCCTTTGGCTAGTAAGCTTTCTCGAGACATTGTTGACCTTGGCAATTTTATGCAAGTCCGTAATTCTTGCTGCTATGGACGTTATTTTCGTAACTTGTTTTTTTCCTAAGGATAAAATGATTCCTGTTGGAGTTACATAACTTTGAGCATCCTCAATATTTTGGGAGCGAGCCATACGAAGCATTGTATCTTCTACTCGATAAGTTTCCGCTCCGCTTTCCATCATTATTTGGCCAGCTAGTAAAAAACAGTCTAGTGCCAATTCAAAATTTTGTTCATTGTTCATATTTTTGAGTCAATCTCCTTTTTCTCCATGCTCATATTATCGAACAGTAAAGATTATCTCAATACAAACATTATTAATTTTTATTTTAATTGTGGTAATTTTGTCCATTTTATAAACAAGGGAATCATAATATTTCGTAACCTTTACATACGAAAGGAATATAACCTTCAACAATTTCTACTTCATTAATAACTATCTATTTAATTTTAAGATAAAAAGTACAATCCAGTTTTTGCTGAATTGTACTATCTATTCTTTCTTAAGGCTATTTTAGCTTCACACTACCTAAAGCATTGAAGTTTTGTAAATTGTAGCTCCTCACTTCATCTCTTGAAACGGTATACAATATGTCTTCAATGTAAAGTAAACGTGTAATTAACGTTTCCCAGTTTTCATATTCTTCTCCTTGTTTTGCAGGAGTGATTAAATTTCCTTTTAACTCAATACCATGATCAGCCGTAATTTCGTATATAACGGCCCCAGAGCCTTTATATTCGACGTCGTATTCCCCTTTCCCTTCATAAACCGTCACAGGGAATCCAAAATAGTTATATTCTTCATTTCTAAATAAAGCTTTATGATTATACTCTATTTCCGAGTGGGTACCACGCCCACCTATTACAACCGAATCTTGTTCCTTCGGGTTTTCGTAATCTGTAATATCAAATAAAGATACTTTAATACCTTTCGTTGTTATAATAGGCTGTTTAGAAGTACTATCTATCCTTGATTCTGTATCGTATCCTATTCCGATTAAATGATGTTCATCTAACGGATGAAGATAATTACTATAACCAGGGATTTTCAATTCACCTAATACTTTCGGTTGTTTCGGATTTTGTAAATCAATTACAAACAGCGGATCTACTTGTTTAAATGTCACAATATAGGCTTTATCCCCCATAAAACGGGCAGAGTATATTCGTTCTCCTTTCGCTAAATCTGTTACTTCCCCTACTTTTTCCAATTTATCATTGTAAACAAAGAGATGATTTTTAGTAGATTCATTCGTACCGCCCCATGCATCTCCTTCAGTAGTTGCAATACGGAAATAACCATTATGTTCATCCATCGAGAATTGATTTAAAAGACTTCCTGTAATAGAAGTTGAAGCTAAAAACTCCACTTTCACTCCATCAATTGTAAATTTAAAAATATCTGTAGTTGTTGGTCCTGCTGGTAAAATGGCTATATCCGTCGATACCTTTGAATCCGTTTCTTTTTCTAGTGTTCTCGCCATAAAATCAACAGCTGTTAAATAAAGGGCATTTTCCGACATGTATAACGAGGAGCTACCACCTAGAAAACCTTTTGTTTCAATTTTTTTCTCTTCAAAATTGTTTAAATCAATAGACGATATAATTATATAGTTTGGCTCATTGGATCCTGGTAAAATCGTCAACTGGTCTAAATCCATCGGCTTTACCTCTTTATCTTGAGCACTATCATAAGTGTATGGTCGCAATTCAACATCTTTTTCTTTTTCTAACAGCCAATATTCCGGCGCCTTATTTGACACAATATACAGGATATTATTATATTTACGAACTCCGTTTATATAACCATCTTGTGCAAACTCTCTTATTAACTTAGGTTTAGCTGGATTCTCCATACTATAAAAGGCTACCTTTGTCATACTATTTCCACTAGCATATCCATCTTTTTTTGTCTCCACATAATCATCCATAACAACGATTAACATATTTTGATGTATCATTAGTTGAGATGGATAACTGTTTCCATCTAATGTAATTTTACTAGCAATTTTTAAAGCATTGTGATTTGTCCCATCTGTTATGATAATTTGATTATCTACAGCAGTATAAATATATTTACCGTCCGTTACGACAATATCTCCTTCTTCAATGTCCTCTACTTGATTGTTTGTAGTAGAATAAGACTCGGCGCCATCGTCACTTGCTCCACCTGATATTTCGTTAGAGGAAGACATGTCTGCACTTTTACTTTCCTCGACAGTTGTCTCAAACATCGAATGGTTCGTAGCATCTGTATTGATGGCATTTTGGAAGAAATCTTTCAACTCCTGAAGTGACGTAATTTTTTCAAGTTCTTCTATAACTTTAAATTCCACTTCTTGTTTCTTTGTATTTAAAGGTTTTTCTTTAAAGGCCTCTTCTTCAATATGAAGAACGTATTGTCCAGGCAGCAAATTTTCTATTGAAAGAGACTGTTTATTTTGTTCCAAAGTAATTTCGCCCTTAACCTTTTCCCCAGCTGCATTCGTAATATAAATGAATTGATCTTGAATACTATTGTCATTCATTTTATGGGAAAAATGGACATGGTACGGTTGATTTATAAAAACAGTTGAAGAAGCGCTGACCTCAACTTTTTTCCCTAGTATCCAAACACTTACGAAGGCAATAAGTGCGATGGCCATCAAAAGGATTCCACTAATATATAATCTTTTTTTCATCTGTTTCCTCCCCTTTAGAATGTATTTATCCCATTAGACTTTTATTTCTTCGTTTCGTTACAAACTTTTTATAAAATTTTTTCCAAAAAAAAAGTGTGAAAAATCGTTTGATTTCTCCACACTTAAAATATTTAATTTGACGTTACACTACCATTTAACAATAGTTGAACGATGGGAAGTTTCTTTAATCATAACGCCTCGTTTTGCCATTTTCTCGATATATTCATCACCAGGAACAATTGATTCAGGCGGATAAACACCGTGCTCAGTAATCACACCACTGCCAACCATAACAGCAACTGTAGCAATCGTACATGCTGTTGCACGAGCCATAGCCGTCATCGTCGTTTTTTCATCTCTTTTAATCGTTAATTCGTATTCATAAGTTAATTGCTCATCGGATTTCTCACCTGAAACAATGACACGCAATAGAACAGCATCTTCTTTATCTCCTAGCGACAGTTTTTTCTTTAGAGCCTCACGGACAACATCGCGGACCGCTACTTCATTTCCATCGACTTCCACTTTATTTCCTTTATCTAAGAACCCTAAATCGGCAAGCAATTGAAACTTTTCTGCATGCCCTTTATAACGAATCGTTTTATATTCAAGGTTTTTAACATGAGGGAAAGTATTCGTTAACGTGGACGTTCCACCAGAAGTATAAAAGGCTTCTAGAACGCCAAATTGATCAAAATAAATTGGCTCAATTCCAGAAAGAGATTTTACTTCAGTTAACTTTCCATCCTTAATTATTTTCGCAGGTTCTGTATAATGATCGATAACCCCTTCTAAAGAAAATACTTGTGTATAATTTAGCGGTGGTTCAGGTTTAGTCGGAATACCACCTACATAAAGCTTTATCGATTCAATCGTATCTAATTTAGAAGCACCATATCCGGCTAATATATTGATCATCCCAGGAGCTACGCCTAAATCAGGAATTAATGTGACATTTTTCGCCTTTGCCTCTTCATGTAATGTCAAAATATGTTCCGTTACTTCCCCGATGTGTCCTCCTAAATCGACAGAGTGGACGCCAACTTCAATAGCTGTCTTTGCAACCCTCTCATTAAATTCATAGAATAGTGCATTAACAGCAACGTCCCCCTTTGCCATGACGTTACGTAATTCATCTTCATTTTTCGCATTTAAAGATACTACTTCGATTTTCGACGTTGAAAGAGAGTCAACAAATTGTTGAGCTGCATTCGTATCGATATCTGCCAAATATATTTTTTCTACATTTTCGATAGAGTTTAAATCCCTCGCTACTTCTTTCCCCATTAAGCCAGCGCCTAAAACTACTACTTTCATTAAACCCATCCCCTTTTTCTGCTTTAGTTTTCAGTATCAATTTGCGCTCGTTGAAGTTTCCCACTATAGTCAACGTAAATACTTTTCCATTCTGTATACACATCCAAAGCTGCTTGACCGGAATCCCGGTGCCCATTTCCAGTTCCTTTTGTCCCCCCAAAAGGAAGATGAATTTCTGCACCTGTTGTTCCTGCATTTACGTAAACAATTCCTGTATCTAAATCTCTTTGTGCTTTAAATATTTTATTAACATCTTGAGAGAAGATAGAACTCGATAAACCAAATTTCACACTATTGTTCACTTCAATCGCTTCATCTAGACTTGCTACTTCGATTATACTTACGACTGGTCCGAAAATTTCCTCTTGGGCGATCACCATATCATTTTGAACATCTGTAAAAATAGTTGGTTCAAAATAATATCCTTTATCAAATGGTGGTGTTGATAATACTCTGCCTCCAACTAGGAGAGTCGCCCCTTCCTTCTTCCCAATTTCAACATAACGGTTGATTTTTTCAAGGGCAGCTTGATTAATAACAGGGCCAACCTTTACCGTTGGATCGAGACCATCTCCTATTGTTAACTGACCAATCGATTTAACTAGCATAGACTCCAATTCAGTTTTAACATCTTTATGGACAATGACACGACTACACGCTGTACAACGTTGACCAGCTGTTCCAAATGCACTCCAAATAATCGCATCCACCGCTAACTGTAAATTGGCATCATCCATTACAATTACAGCGTTTTTACCACCCATTTCAAGGGATACCTTTTTTAAATGCTTACCGCCAAGTTCGGCAACCTTACTTCCTGTTTCCGTAGAACCGGTGAAAGAAATGACTTTGACATCCGGATGCTCAATCATTGCAGTTCCAACTGTTGAACCTGCACCAAATACGACATTGGCAACCCCTTCCGGCAATCCTACTTCTTCTAATATTTTTGCCATTTCGTAAGCCATAAGAGGCGTTTCAGTGGCAGGTTTCCAGACAACTGTATTCCCCGAGACGATCGCCGGAAACGCCTTCCAAGTTGCAATGGCAATCGGAAAATTCCATGGTGTAATGAGGCCTACTACACCAATCGGCGCCCTGACACTCATCGCAAATTTATCTGCAAGCTCGGAAGGAGTCGTTTCCCCAAACAGTCGTCTCCCTTCCCCGGCCATATAAAAGGCCATATCAATACCTTCTTGCACTTCTCCACGTGCTTCTTCAATGACTTTACCCATTTCCTTCGTCAAAATTTGGGCTAGATGTTCCTTCTTTTCTTTTAATTTATAACCAATTTCATATAGAAAATCTGCTCGTTTAGGGGCAGGAACTAGCGCCCAAGATTTTTGTGCTCTTTTAGCTGCTGCTACAGCCTCATCTACTTGAGCTTTTGTTGAAAGGGGAACAGTTGCAAGCTGTTCTCCATTAGCCGGATTTACAACGGGAACTGTCTCTAAACCATCATCTGTTATCCATTTACCATTGATAAAGTTTCTAATTTCCATAACACCCTCCCTATTTTCGCTCGAATTTCCTCTTATATTGTCTTTTATTCGACTTTTTCCACCTTAATTCCTCTATTCATAGATTTAGATTTTATGAAATTTTGAATGAAACCTTTCCGAGAGGTGAAACGTAACCTTAAATGGTATATATGTATTATTAAACTTAGGAGGATATGAATAATGAACAACCATGAAATTGACTACAAATTGCACGGAGATGATATGCAGTTTGTAGAAGTCGAACTAGATCCTAACGAAACAGCCATTGCCGAAGCAGGAAGTTTAATGATGATGGACGAAGCAATCAAAATGGAAACCATTTTCGGTGACGGCTCTAAAAACAGCGGTGGCATTATGGGAAAGTTAATGGGCGCTGGGAAACGATTAATATCCGGTGAAAGTTTATTTATGACAACCTTTACGAATGTGGGCGAAGGAAAAAAACATGTTTATTTTGCAGCCCCATATCCAGGAAAAATTATTCCAATGGATTTAAGTCAATATAACGGGAAAATTATTTGTCAAAAGGATTCTTTTTTAGCTGCTGCGAAAGGCGTTTCTGTCGGTATTGAATTCCAACGTAAAATTGGTGCTGGCTTCTTCGGTGGTGAAGGTTTCATTATGCAAAAACTTGAAGGAGATGGATTAGCATTCATCCATGCCGGTGGAGCTATTGAGAAAATTGATTTGCAAGCCGGTCAAAAGCTTTTAGTAGATACTGGCTGTTTAGTGGCGATGACTTCTTCTGTTGATTATGATATCCAACCTGTTAGTGGCGTAAAAACCGCTTTATTTGGAGGGGAAGGAATATTCCTTGCTTCTTTACGTGGTCCTGGTACAGTATGGATTCAATCGTTACCATTTAGCCGATTAGCAAGCCGTGTATTTGCTGCTGCTCCTGTTTCAAAAGGCGGAGGCGGAAATAATGCAGGTGAAGGCGGAATCGGTGGAATTTTTAATCTGTTTAACGATTAAGTAACCCCCCTTTTTTTCTAAAAAAGAATTCCATCGAATTAAGATGAAAATGCTTGGGCTTTTTCGTTGTCCAAGCATTTTTTATAATTCATTAACTTTCCAAATTATTATTTTCAATCATATTTAAGCAGTTCAAATCTAATTTTCCCCACTCATCTATCTCCCTTTTTGTATGCAAAATTTAAAATCGCATATCGGAAGAATAATTTTATAAATTACGGTAATTATGAAATTAGAAATCCCTTCTGAGTAGGGATATTAAAGGTGACAAGAACAAAATGAAAGATCAATTTTTAAATATCATTGTTATTTTAAATACTAAATCTTACGAGAGCCTTGCATTCCTTAAAGGGAAGAGAAAGGGGTATTAGTGAAAAAGCATTTGCAAATAGACCCAAGTCAAAAATTTAACGCTTCACTTCTCTTATTTACAACTACTGCAGTTCAAATTGGGGTAGGAATACATGGATTTCAAAGTGTAATTTACAAAGAAGCGAAACAAGATGCTTGGATATCCATTATTATAAGTTTTATTGCCGCTCATCTTGTAGTTTTTGTTATGTTTAAAACATTAGAGATGTACGGTTCCGATGATATTTTCGGTATCCAAATAAATGTATTTGGTAAATATTTAGGAAATTTAATGAATTTAGTTTTAATTAGTTACTGTTTATTAGCATTCTTTGTTGTTATAAGAACTTACACAGAAGTTATTAATGTATGGGTATTCCCTGATTTAAGTACATCCTTTATCACCATCACTGTCTTACTAATAGTTATTTATACGTTTTCTGGAGGACTACGGGTAATCATAGGAATTTGTTTCTTTAGTTATGTTTTACCACTATGGATTTTAGCTATCTTATTATTTCCACTAGAGTATGCTAACTACAATCATGTTTTACCTGTATTCGGTAGTGATTTAATCAGTATACTAAAGGGAGCTTATTCCATGTCCTTTACAATTGTAGGTTTTGAAGTATTAAATGTACTTTATCCCTTCGTTAAGGAACAGAATAAGGCAAAAAAATATGTCCACTTAGGACTACTTTCAACATTGGCTATTTATTTATTCGTTATGTTAATTAGCTTATCTTTCTTTAGCGGGGAACAACTTGAAAAATACATTTGGGCTACATTAACAATGTTCAGCATTATCCGTCTCCCCTTTATCGAAAGAATTGAACTTTTTACAATTTGTTTTTGGTTAATTATCATTTTACCAAACCTTTGTTTATATGCTTGGTCTGCCCATCGTGGTTTCATACGAATGATAAAAGTAAGTGAAAAGAAATTTATTTACATTTTCTCAATCATTATTTTTATCGGAACTTTATTTGTAGAATCACGGTCCCAAATTAAAACGATAAATGATTTTTTTGGTAGATTATCTTTCGTTTTAGTGTTTATTTATCCGTTTATTTTAAATGCTATTGCGAATATAAAAAGGTTGTTTTCTAAACTAAAGAAGAAAAAAGTGGAAAATCGAGAAGTAGAAAGTGAAAATGCCGAATAAAAAACGCCTCAAATTTTGAGGCGTTTACATTATAAATATAATACAACAATTAAAATTGCCGCTAAAATTAATCGATAAATTGCAAACGGTACTAGCTTAATACGTGATATTAACTTTAAGAAGAATTTAATAGATATTAATGCGAAAACAAAGGCACTAATAAATCCAAGGGCATAAAATCCAAAATCAGAAGGATTAATTTCGCTCCAGTTTTTCACAAGGGATAAACCACTAGCCCCTGCCATAATCGGAACAGCCATAATGAACGTGAAGTCTGAAGCCGTCTTATGGTCAAGTCCTAACATAACCCCACCTGAAATTGTCGCACCTGAACGAGAGAATCCTGGCCATAAAGATAAACATTGGATTAAGCCGATTTTAAATGCTTTTCCATAGGATAGATCGTCTAAAGATGTAATTTTAGGACGTTTTGGACCAAATTTATCAGCAATAATCATCCAAATGGCCCCAACAATTAACCCAATAATAACTGTTGATGTGAAAAATAAGTTTTCATCAATATAATCTTCGAACAATACGCCAAACACACCAGCAGGAATAATCCCTACGATGACATGTCCTAAATTAAATTTACGAGAAGCCGTTTGTCCTTTAATTTTATATAATCCTACCAAACTTAACATACGCTTCCACATTACGACTACAACTGCTAATATCGAACCTAGCTGAATAACAATTTTAAATGTGTTGGCAGAACCTGGTTCTAAAAACTCCTTTGTCTTTAACCATAGATCATCTACGATAATCATATGTCCTGTTGAAGATACAGGAGCAAATTCTGTCATCCCTTCAACAAAACCAAGGATGACCGCTTTAATAAGTTCAAATAATTCCATAAAAATAATAGTCTCCTCATTTTTTACTTTTGCTTAATTGCACAAAAACCATCAATGTTAAAATCGATTAATTTAGTTGCCCGAAAATGTGATATCAACTACCCATAACTCAGAGCGGCTACCAATTCTTGTAGGTGGACCCCAAAAACCAAAACCCGAAGATACTAAAGCATGCATATTCCCTTTTTTCATATGTCCATAATCAAGTTCAAATAATTTATCGGTAATAAAATTGTTCGGCCACAGTTGTCCAAGATGGGTATGCCCTGATAAATGAAGATCTACCCCTGCCTTTTGCGGAAGATGTAAATCGTAAGGAGTATGATTCATTACAATCCATGGCAATTGTTCCTTTTCAGGCTTAAGCTCAGCAATCGATCGTCTATCTTTATTCGTCACATCTTCCTGACCTGTTAAATACAAACGATTTCCAACTAAAATAGTTTCATCCATCAAAATTTGAACATTTGCATTTTTCATTTCTTCGACAAATTGAGGAATTTTCCCACCATAATATTCGTGATTTCCAAGCACTCCATATACACCATATGTTGACTTTAGCTTTGACATCACCTCTGCCATTCCTTCTTCCAAAAACCATTTCGGATCATCATCGACTAAATCGCCAACTAATAAAACAAGATCCGGGTTTGCATCATTTGATAGCTCCACAAACCTTTGAAGATGTTTTTTGTTCGAAAGGACCCCTAAATGGAAGTCAGATGCTACTACTAATCGGATTGGCTCACCACTTTTGTCAACGGAAATTCCTAAATTACGTACTACTGGAGAATAGGCGTTATAGCTACCCCAAGCAAACAATACAACTAAAAGTCCAACGACAACAGACCCAATAACAGCAATATTTTTTAATGGTGTAAACGTTACTAGGAGATTCGTGATGATACATAATATGAGTCCATACTCAAAAAAGAACATCCAATAGTTACCGACTACTGATAATGGTCTTAAGGTTTCATGAAATCTTCCAATGATAAAACTAAATGCAATGAGGAAGAAAACAATCCAGTAAACTACGGGCCAACGGAAAAGATGAATTGCTTCTAGCCACTTTTTAAAATTTAACCCTAAATAGGTTGTAAGTGCACTATAAATGATGAAGACAATCGATATGCCAACGATTTTCCCCATTCGTATTCCTCCATTATTTGTAATACCCAAAGTATACCATGTTGAGAGAAAATGTTCATATTCAAGTAGTAAAGAGGACGCCCTAAAATGCGTGTTAGGACGTCCTCTATCGGCATACTGTTAACTATTTCCAACAATAGTTACTGTCACTTTAAATAAATCTCCATCTACCTCAACAGTAAGACGGCCATTGTGTAAATCAACAATCGACTGAGCAATCGCTAACCCTAATCCAGAACCATCTGTATGGCGGGAAGCATCCGCCCTTTTAAAGCGTTCTGTAAGCTCTTGAACGTTTTCATTTAATTCATACTTTGAAACATTTTTTACTGAAAACTCAATATTGGATTCAATTTGTTTTAAAGTAACATATACTCTTGTTCCCTCTAACGAGTATTTCAATGTGTTGACAATTAAATTATCAATAACACGCCACATTTTTTGACCATCTACATAGGCATAGAGGGGTTCCTCTGGCATTAAAATACGTAACTCTAAATTTGAAAGGGAAAAGGCCTCTTCATGTTCTCCTATTGCTTGTTGCACCAATTGAGTTAAATCTAGCTTCTGTTTTGTTATTTCAATATTCCCACTGGCCATTTTTGACACTTCAAATAAATCTTCTATTAACGTTTTAAGACGGGCTGATTTTTTATCCAATACATCGATATATTGTTTTCGTTGTTCATCTGTTAAATCCGGGTTCTTTAATAAATCGGTATAGGTTATAATCGACGTTAACGGTGTTCGTAAATCATGGCTAACATTCGTAATAAGCTCTGTTTTTAACCGTTCACTTTTCGCTTGTTCTGACATTGATTTTTTTACACCTTCACGCAATGCATTTAAATTTGCTGCATGCTTGGCTAATGGTGACTTCCCTTTCACCTTAATATCATTTGTTAAACGTCCCCTTGCCATATCTTCCGTCTGTCGCATAATTCGATTAAGATACCCAATTCGACGAAGAAAGAGAATGCCAGCTGGTAATCCAATAAAGAATAGTAAAAGAATATAAATCATGAGTAGCTCAACGCTATACGATGCCCCTACGAAACCAATTCCGGCAAGAAAGAAAATAATTAAAATGGCTACGGATTGTACACCGAGGGAACGGTTTAAAAATAAATCCCTTAGCCCATCTGCAAGTCTGTATAGCATAGCATTTTTTAATTGCTCTTCTATCTTAGGCTCATTTTTAATCGAATCCCAAGTCCATGTTATGCCAAATATTATGGCAGCAACACTTATAAAGACTATAAAAAGAAATATGAGTTCTTCAACACTAGATGTAATTAAATTTATTGGGTTAAAGTAAATGATATTATTGATTAACGAATTACCAATATACTCCATTAATCCAAAGGATATAAAACTTACCACAATAATTAAAATGATGCGAACATCAATAGGAAGGCGTAAGAAAGCATCTTTTACATTGGATGATTCTCTGAACATATCCATTTTTGGTCTAGCAAAAGTAAACAATCCGACAATTGCTAATATACCAGTGACCCATATAACAATAAAAGTTATTTTCGCTATATTAAAATATTGATAATCAGTTCCCAAATTAGAACTACTAAGCATAGATTTTGGTATACTAAAGGATCCTTCATATCTTGCGGATTCTCCATCAATTTGAAATTCCGGAATAGTGTCTTGTACTTCCGAGTAAACATTATTATCATAGGAATTTATATTAACTGAATTATTTACTATTAAAGGATTTTTATCTTCATAACTTTCAGTAAATAGATCAGATTTTTGTTGGGTTCCTGATTCAAATTTTTTTCCATTGTCTATGTTTACAAAGTGATAAGAAAAATAGCTAAATTCATTTAAAAAGGACTTTTTATATTTTTCTTGCTCTGCTGCATACTCATCGATTAATTGTTCCTTTTGTTTTCGAATTTTCTCTTTAACATAATCATCACTTTCAAAGTTCGCTTTAATATCTGCAATTTTTTTATCACGCTCCTCTATTAATAGCTCTTTTAATGTTGAATCTTTGCTCTCCTCTGCCTCCATTATCCGCCCTCTATATTGAGATTGAATACTTTCAACTTGTTCCGTTAAAGAGCCATAACGATATCGATACTCTTCGATTTCTCCTTGCGTAACATTGATTGTTTCCTTTGCCTTTTCAGCATCAAAGGGCATTAAAACGTAGTGGCCTAATTGGTCAATAAAACTTTCCTTCGTAGATTGGAAAGTATCCGATTGAAAATAAGATTTTACTAAATAATTAGGGGCTTGCTTTACAAAGAGCACTATAGAAAATACTGCCCACGTAATAAGAAAAAGAGTGAGGAGTAATTTCCCTTTATTTTTCATCAATGGATCCTCCTCTAAAATAATCTCTCAAAAAATCGAATCGCCTCACCGATATGTTCATTAATAAATTGCCAAGTCTTCATTCCGATTATGAACATACCAATAATACTTGCGATAAAACTAATAGTCGTCACACTTTTTTCAATTTTGTTTTTCAATTTTATATCCAATTCCCCACACAACCTTTAAAAATCTTGGATTTTTCGGATCAGCTTCAATTTTCTCGCGAATTTTTCGAATGTGCACTGCTACAACATTCTCAGCATTATAAGCTTCTTCATTCCAAACAAGTTCATAAATTTCTCGAATCGAAAATACTCGTCCAGCATTTTTTAATAGAAGTTCCGTAATTTTATATTCGATTGGTGTCAGTTTAACAAGTTCCCCATCTAATCGTACTTCCTTTGCTTCGACATCAAGGGTTAAACCGTTCGATTCATATTTTGTAGACTGGGCATTGTACGTACCTAGTTGAACGTAACGTCTTAATTGGGATTTCACCCGGGCAAGAAGCTCCATTGGGTGAAAAGGTTTTGTAATATAATCATCTGCCCCTACTGATAATCCATGAATTTTATCAGTATCTTCGGCTTTTGCACTTAACATAATAATCGGGATGTTTCGCTCGGCGCGAATTTTAAATGTTGCGGAAATCCCATCCATATTCGGCATCATAATATCGAGAATAATTAAATGCACTTCATGTTCTTCCAACAGTTTCAATGCTTCGACTCCATCTGCCGCCTTTAAAACATTGTAGCCTTCATTTGTTAAATAAATTTCAATTCCATCACGAATATCTTTATCATCATCTGTAACGAGCACGGTTAACTTCTCCATTGCCCTCACCTCATCTTTTTCTTATAGTTTTATATTAGCCATCGTTTCTTAAAAAGCAGTAAGTATAATTCTGAAGAAATTCTTAAGAAATTAATGTGTTTTAGTGAACTTTAATATGATCGCTGTAAAATACTTATTTTCGTATCTTACCATATTTTAACTTTGTTTTAGGATAGATTGTAGACTTTATATGGGATTACTATTTTTAGAGGGGATCTCTTTTAAAATCTTAAACAAAATAACCTCGTTCTTTTTTGGAACGGGGTTAAATATAGTTGTTTATGTAAGTTAAATCCTTAAACTCTTCTCATATAACCAATCAGCATAAAAAATTGATACTGCTCATTAATAATGAGATTACCTCAATTCTTTAACGTACGTTTCGTGACACAAAATAGCCCTAAACTTTTCACTTACGAAGCACAAATCGAATCACTATAATACTACTAGTACACAGAAAGGAGTGTTAACTTATGCCAACAACAAAAAAAGAAAGTTTCTATTTTGGATTAATTATGTGTTTTGGAATGGTACTTGTAATGACCATATATAATTTATACCTGAATGGGATGTTTGGGGAAATTACGTTCTTAGAAGGAATATCCGATTTTTTAATCGGGTTTACAATCGCCTTCATACTGGATCTATTTTTAGTAGGACCTTATGCAAAAAAAATCGCCTTGCGACTAACGGCAAATTCATCAAAAAAAGTCTATACTGTCCTTGCCATTTCAACTTGTATGGTGATTGGGATGGCGTTCTTCATGTCAATTTACGGATTAGTCACAACTTATATCCATAATGGTTTTACTAATAACTCAGTTATTACAGAGTATTTCGCTTTATTTGGAAAAAACTTTGTTATGGCATTGCCTTTACAAATTATCATTATGGGACCAGTAGTACGATTTATTTTCATGAAATTTATAAAGCCAAAAACTATTCAAAATAACCTAGTATAGAGATAAACAACGAACCAACTTATTAATCTCTATATTCCATAGTATAAGGAAGAAACCGTTTTGAAATTTTCCACAAACGGTTTCTTTTTATTGATTCAACATGCTGTTTTGCGTCGATACAATAAAAATCTTGAGAGGCAAGTTCTCAAATATCTATCATATTAACTTGAACTATCAGAAGGAATTTCGAAGTGATCACCTATCTTCTGACCACTATTCGATTTCCTTCCCCCTACTGTTAATACAACAATTCCTCCTAGCAATAATATTACCCCAATCCAAGATGTCGGACTTAAATATTCATTTACTAGAAAAACACCAAGTAATGCTGCTGTTAAAGGCTCTGCTAAAGATAAGGTAACAGCAGAAGAGGAACTTATTTTTTCTAAACCTGCTAAAAATAAAATATAAGCGATACTCGTTGCCGCTAAGCCCATAAAGAGCATCGGTACTAAATTTTGTGACGAAAATACCCATTTGACGCCGTCTTGTGAAAAAGGAATTAACATTAAAGAACAGAGCGTAAAAGTCATAGCAACAGCTGGGAGAGTCTCTTCCCGCTCTGTTAACTGCTTACTACAGTTCGTATAAAGGGCAAACATTAGACCGGCACATAACGCAAGTAAAATACCGACAGGATGTACGGTTGCTTCTCCTCTATTAACAAATAATAAAACACATCCTATTACAGCAAGGGATGTAGCGATTCCCCATAGTCTATTCGGTTTTCTTTTCCAAATCGCCCATTCTACTATACCTGAAAATACCGGTGAACTGCCTATTGTTATAACTGTTCCAAGAGCTACGCCAGTAAATCGAACCGATGTAAAAAATAACGATTGGAATAATGCAATGGTTAACGCAGCTAGAATGGTCCATTTCCAAGACCATTTTCGAAAATTTATTTTCCCCATGAACACAAGAATAATTAGCAATATTCCTCCACCAATTGCTGATCGTACAGATGCAACAGCAATGGAAGATATCCCCCCTTCAAGAAACGTTTGAGTCGTTCCTACTGTTCCCCAAAGCATTGCTGCTAGTAACACAAATATGTATGGTAAAATCTTCAAACATTACACCCCTTAAGTACATATTGATTAAACTATGCTATTCTTCCATCTTTCTTTAGGAATATATTTAAACTCTGTCCCTAAACAGTGCTTTCAATTAAAATTATATATAATACTATTAGAAGGAGGTCATCATACATGTATAAAACTGTTGCTGAAACAGCGAAAGACATCTCGATGCCAGAGGAACAAGTTCTTCGCTACATTTATGCTGGCCGAATAAAAGCGGTGCATGACGGAGAACAATTCCTCGTAAACAGCGCCCAGTTCGACACTTATTATGAGCAATTAGAACGTATTAAAGAAGAAATCGAAATTTGGCGAAATACCCCAATACCTGAAGATCCAGATATTAAAGATGAAGACTAATCGATAAACTTTATACAATTAAATAAATTGGAGATCGTTCCAATTTATATTAATAAAAAAACATCTTGAGGAGTTTCTAAACGCCTCAAGATGTTTTTATATCGATACGACAAAACCTGCGCGTTTGCCAATAATTTCAGCATAATCTTCTACCATGACGCTTGCCGTCGGATACATACCTGCACCAGGTCCAATTAATGTCAACGTTCCAATGTAGTTCGTTTCCATCGTAACCGCATTAAAAACATCATCGATTGGATAAAGTGGATGCTCTTTATCTACTAACATCGGTGCAACTTTAGCATAAATCGTTCCATCCGGATGCTTTTCAACTTCTGCTACGTGGCGGTAACGAAGACCCTGTTCAGTTGCATCAGCAACTTGATTTGATGTAATACAATCGATTCCAATGACTTCTACATCTGCCCAATTTGGTTGCTCTCCAAAGGCTAAAGAACTTAAAATCATTAGTTTCTTAAAGGCATCTTGGCCAGAAATATCATTATATGGATCCGCTTCAGCATAGCCTAATGCTTGAGCTTCCCTTAAAGCGTCATCAAAGGATAAACCTTCTGAACGCATTTTCGTCAAAATAAAATTCGTCGTACCATTTAAAATACCTTGAATACTTGATACTTCATTGACTAATAAAATATTTTTCATCGTTTTAATAACTGGTACTCCGCCAGCAGTTGTCGCTTCATAACCGACAAATACACCGTTTTGTTTTGCTAATTCTTGCAATTCAAGTCCACGCTTAGCAAACATGACTTTATTGGCCGTAATAACATGACATTTGTTTTCAACAGCCTTTTTTAAATATGTAAATGAAGGTTCTTCATTCACAATCGCTTCAAATACGACTTGGAGTCCTTTAACAGAAAGAACATCGTCGATACTATCAGTTAAAAGGTGGGCTGTTCCTGGCACCCGTTCTTTTGATGGATCACGTACTAATATTTTTGCTACTTCTAATTCCAATCCTAATTTGTCACGAAGTTCTTCACGTTTTTCATTTAAAACATGAAATATTCCTTGACCTACTGTGCCAAAACCTAAGATGGCAGCCTTGATTGTTGCCATTCTATACTCGCCTCCATCTTCACTGTACATCTAAATCGTTGGCGTTTTTCGAGCTTAAAGATTACGGAAAAAGTTTTAATAAAATTTTAACCCTCGCTTTAAAATTACCCTACTTATCGCCCTAGATACGCAATTCGATAGTTTTTTATTGACTCTTCACACGAATGTTTCTTTAATTGTTAAAAACAAACAATTCGAAAAATTTAACATAAGAAAATTCTATCGTATATTGAAAAGGAACTCAAGAAAATTCTCCCCAAGATGGACATTTGTTTTTTTAAGAAGGTCAAACAATAAAAAATCCCCATTATGCAAACGGAATTTTTTCATAAGTATTATTCCAATTATAGGGAATTTCTAAGGATAAATAAATAGGTATCTCTTTCATTAGAGATACCTATTTATTATTATAACATAATTTTATTCCTCGACAATTTGGAACTCTTTCAACATATGATAAAATCTTGCCCCATGTCCTTCAGAAGCTTCAAGAAAGTATTTTAAATCAAATACAAAACTGCCTTCCCGTCCGTTTGATATAATATATAGTTTATTCACTTTACTATCCCATTCATTACCATCGATAGCAGAAACTAAAAGTCCATTGACCGGCTCTGTGACTGATTCAATTTCTTTAACGGTTTCAAAGGAGCTTTTAAGTTGATCTGCATATTCATTTGCCAGCTGCTCAGGCGTTTTGTCTACAATTTGAGAAATCGTCATAGATACTTCTGGATATTTATCTTCTAAAGGTACTTTCGGAACAATTTTATCCACCCCCCCCTCTTGAACAAGTTGATACCTTTCTTCATCTATATAAATAATATAATCTACCCGTTCTTGAAGAATGACTTCACTTTGTTCTTGATCCCCTTCGATTTCCGTTATTACTTCTTTTTCAGGCACAAAATATTGTTTTATTTGTTCAACAAATGCCTGACCCGTATTCGTTGTGAACATACCAAAGACGAGGACAACTATCGCTGCCGCAACAACTAAACCAAACAAGCGTCGTGTTGATTTTTTTCGCTGTTTCACTTTTTTCTCCTCTTTCTTCTTTGTTGTAGGTATCAATTTGTTTTCTTGTAAATTTATTTGGGACTCGATATAGTTCCATATCTCTTCCTTTTCATTAACTACGTCATCTGTATGGCCTTTTAATGTTTTATATATATCCCGTTCCATTTTTTTATCATCCATTTTTATCCCCCTCCTTATCCGAGCTTAGGAAGCGTTTAAGTTTTTGTTTTCCTTTTAATAATCGAGATTTAATCGTGTTTATATTTTCGTCCATAATTTCAGCAATTTCTTGTTCTTTAAATCCATTTAAATATTTCAATATGATCGGTATCCGGTTATGGTAATCCAACTTCTGAATAGCATCATATAAGTTTTCATATTCAACATAACGACTCATTTCTTCCTTTAGATGACCCTCTTGCTCTAACATGCCGATGCGATCACCAATGCTAATGACATTAGAATTTCGTTTTAAAATTCGATTGCACTCATTCAAAAGAATTTTATAAAACCATGGTTTAAAAGGTTTAGATGGGTCATATAAATGAATATTTTGATAGACACGTATGAACGTTTCTTGTACAGCATCTTTCGCATAGAAATGATTGTTATTCATTACAATTGTGGCCGCCCGGATTGCATAATCAAAATAAAGATCATATAAATTCCGAAAGGCACTGGCGTCACCATTTTGAAATTGGTGAACAATTTCCGCTTCCTTCATTATTCACACCCTTTCTCTTCATTACTGAATGCATTCACTATATATACCCTTGAAACCTTCGAATAGTTTTCGATTATGAAAAGGATTTCTCTTTTATTAATAAAAGATTTGTTTCCCCATGAAAAAAACCTGCAACTTATCGTTACAGGCTTTCCATTTATTAATATTTAAATTGTTGTATAACTTTTTGTAAGTCTTCCTCCATGACGGACAATTCATCTGCAGATGCAGAAATTTCTTGCATGGACGCCAATTGTTCTTCTGTTGATGCAGAGATATTTTGGACACCGGCTAAATTTTCATTCGTTAAGTTTTGAACAATTGTTGTAGAAGCTGCTACAAGTTTTGATTGATTTGACATATGGTGTATAGCTGTCGTAACTTCTTCCGTACCCGTTGCCATTGTTTTTATCGCTTCGTTTATGTCCTTTTGAATATGGCTAATAATATCCGCGATTTGATTCGTTGCATTTGCTGATTGTTCGGCTAATTTCCTTACTTCATCCGCTACAACTGCAAATCCTTTTCCTGCTTCGCCTGCTCTGGCAGCCTTAAATAAAAAAGCCAGCACAAATGTGCTGACTTCTTTATTGTTAAATGGGAAGATTAAGATACTTTTTTCAAAATGCTTTTAGGAAACTTATTCATAATGATATTCATAAGCAACTTTTCTTCAGCTGTAAAGGCTGGTAAACCGATTGTACGGTATACAAGTTGAAATTGACCATATTCTAAATACCACTCTTTTGCCGGCAACTCTATATGTTGCTGACCGTATTCTTTATACGTCTCATAAACCTCTTTTATTATATATGGATTTTCAATGAAATTCGCCTTTTCCTCCGAAAATGCACTATGCCCATAATGCTCATTCCACAATGACTCTACTTCAGCTAATAAATATTGCAATGCATCGGCATTAACAAACTGTTTTCTTTCATTTAATTCGTATATAAAAAAAGCTGCAACATTTTGAGCACTATAAATATTTCCCATTTAACAACACTCCTTGAATGAAAATTTACTAACCTCGTATAAGAAAACTAAAGTGGCAACGTGTATCGGTTCTTATTAAACCAAGTATAATAAGCAATCTTTATAATGTCAATAAAACAAATAAAATTACTAGGTTTTAAAAAATCAACAGCCCCATGAATGGCATAAATAGCGAAAACGACTTTCACCAATGAATGCTAATTGTCGTTTTCATCATCAACTTTTATAATGCAGCGTTTGTTTCCGTTACCCCTTCAACCGCTTTTGATAATGCTTGATCCAAATCTGCAATAATATCTTCAACAGCTTCTAGGCCGACTGATAGGCGAATGAGCTCTTCTGAAACGCCGGCAACCTTTAACTCTTCAGGTGATAATTGTTGATGAGTAGTTGATGCTGGATGGATAATTAATGATTTTGCATCCCCTACATTTGCCACGTGGGAAAATAATTGAACGTTATCGATTACTTTACTTCCCACTTCTCGTCCACCTTTAATGCCAAATGTAAGCATTGATCCGTAGCCGTTTTTCAAATATTTTTTCGCTAATGAATGCGATGGGAAATTTTCTTTCCCTGGATAGTTTACGTATTCCACGAATGGGTGGCTTTCAAGATATTCCGCAACTTTTAATGCATTTTCACCATGCTTTGTATAACGCAAATGAAGCGTTTCTAACCCTTGTAGGAAGTTAAATGCACTATCAGCACTTAATGTTGGACCAAAGTCACGTAATAATTGAACACGAAGCTTTGTGGCAAATGCAGCCGTAGCCGTGTCAATTCCATAACGTAAACCATGGTAAGACTCATCTGGCTCTGTGAATCCTGGGAATCGACCTTGTGTCCAATCGAATTTACCAGCATCAACAACAACGCCTCCGATTGTCGTTCCATGACCGCCAATCCATTTCGTTGCTGAATGGACAACAACATCCGCGCCAAACTCAATCGGGTTACATCCGTATGGGGATGGGAATGTATTATCGATGATTAACGGAAGACCATGCGCATGAGCAATTTCCGCTATTCTCTCAATATCTAAAATGTTTAAACTAGGGTTCCCAACTGTTTCTGCATAAATTGCCTTTGTCTTATCTGTAATAGCAGCCTCAAAGTTTACTGGGTCCCTTTCATCTACAAAGGTTGTTGTAATTCCATAACGCGGTAAAGTATTTGCGAATAAATTATACGTGCCGCCGTATAATGAACCAGCTGATACGATTTCATCTCCTGCACCAGCTATGTTTAAAATAGAAAAGGCAATGGCAGCAGCACCAGATGATAATGCAACAGCTGCAGTTCCCCCTTCTAGTAAAGCAACTCGTTGCTCAAAAACGTCTACAGTTGGATTCATGATGCGAGAATAAATGTTTCCTGGTTGTTCTAGTGCGAACAATTGGCGTGCATGCTCCGTATTTTCAAAAGCATAGGCCGTTGTTCGGTAAATTGGTACTGCAATTGCTCCTGTTACAGGGTCTGGTTTTTGACCGCCATGAAGCAATTGGGTTTCCGGACGTTGTTGTGACATGTTTCTTCCTCCTAATATAGTATCGATGGGCGATCTTAGTATGAGGAGGACCTTTTGGAAAAACAAAAAGCCCTCTTCTAAAGAAGAGGGCTGCAAGCTGCAATTTTTCCTCCCCTTATCTTTCAGATCTAATCAAAATCTGTAGGAATTAGCACCTTTGCGTATTCACGCTGGTTGCTGGGCATCATAGGGCCTAGTCCCTCCGCCTCTCTGGATAAAGGTATTTGATTCATGTTCCATCGTTGAATTCACTATAAATCATAGTGATTTACTTGTCAATAATCTTTTTTAATTTTTCGAAACTTCTTATAGAATCATAGAGTATACTATAAATACATCTTTATGGAAAGGAGCCTTTTGTTTTTGTTATATCCTATCATTCTCGTCCTTATATTCGGTTATTTCATTGGTTGTTTACATGGATCCAATGTGGCTAAACTTTTATCGGGCGTTAACTTAAAAGAAGTTGGCCATGGTAATGCAGGTGCATCAAACGCAACGTTATCCCTTGGATGGAAGTATGGGGTTCTTGTTGCTTTAATAGATATCGGAAAAGGTGTATTGGCAGTTGTTTTACTTCGAGTCATTTTAACGAATTTTACCAATTTTTCGAGTGGCCAAATTTCAATTTTACTTTATTTAATCGGAGCTGCCGTTATACTCGGGCACAACTTCCCGGTTCATATGAAATTTCGAGGCGGAAAAGGAACAGCATCTCTAATTGGCATTTTCATTGCACTCGATTGGAAATTCGGTTTAATGGCTGTTCTTGCCCTTGTTGTTACTTCCCTACTAACGAATTACCTAATTATTGGCGTATTTGTTTTGTATATCTTTTTTGGCGTAACTGCGCTACTAATCGAGCCAACGATTTGGCCATTTTTAATCGCCCTTACTCTATTCTTAATTGCTCTGTATCTCCATGTGGAAAATGTAAAGCGATTACGTATCGGGTCGGAACCAAAAATTACATCCGCCTTTAAGAAAAACTAAACAGATTCCCATTAGTAGTGAAGGTTCCCCTTTTGTAAATCATGTTAAAATATACTAATATAGCCCTAAAGAGTATTTTCTCTTTAGGGCTATATGTTTTAAGAGGAAATACATATTTAAAAGGGGAGGAAAAGGAAATGTCAGCAAAGGATTTATTACGTAGTCATTCATCTGTTCGAAAATATACAGGTGAACAAATACCGAAAGAAACGGTAATCGACTTAATTCAAACTGCACAAATGGCTGCGAGCTCACATTTTGTACAAGCATATAGCGTCATTTGGGTGACAGATGAAGAAAAGAAACAAAAGCTTGGTGAGCTGTCTAATAATGAGTTCCAATTTAAAACAGCAGGCGCTGCATTTTTATTCTGCGTCGATTTTAAACGTCTACAAGTTGCTGGACAAAAACATGGAGTCGACATTGTGGCAGATAGTGCGGAAAATGTAATAGTCGGTGTGGCGGATGTTGGCATTTTTGCCCAAAATTTCGTTATTGCTGCTGAAGATGCTGGTTATGGCATTTGTTATATTGGTGGCGCTCGAAACAATCCAAAAGAAATTAGTGAACTATTCAATTTACCGGACTATGTTTTCCCATTGTTTGCTATGACGATCGGAACTCCGACAAAACGTAACGAAACAAAACCACGTCTTCCAGTTGAAGCGATTTTACATGAAAATGATTATAACGCGGAAAAATACGATACGTTACTAGATGAATACGATGCAACGATGGAAAACTATTATGCAAGCCGTAGTTCGAATCAAAAAATGTCTAATTGGACAAAACAAATGGCTGATTTCTTAGTTGAACAAAGAAGACCGTTCATTAAAGAATTTTTAGCTTCAAAAGGTTTCAATTGGAAATAAATAAACCTTTTTATTAACCAAATTAAAAACCTGACAGATCTAAAGAAATTTGTGGACTTACCCCTGTCAAGTAGACAACTTTAAAAAGACTAAGCAGCCATCTGGTGTCGATATTCTATCGGTGCCAGGTGGTTGAGTCTTTTTTGGAATCGTTGGAAGTTATAAAAGTAAATATATTGTTCAACAGCTTGTCTAATTTCTTCTTCGGAATTGTCGTTTAATAGATACAATCACTCGCTTTTAAATTGTGAGAAAAATGTTTCCATACAAGCATTGTCATGGCAGTTACCTTTGCGTGAATGGCTACCAATCATCCCGAGCTGTTCTACTTTTTGGTGATACTTAATAGATGTGTATTGGAAGCCTTGATCCGAGTGGATGATGCTACGATACACATTTCTTTTTGTCGTTAATTCATGTAATGTGTCCATTACTAATTCTAAATCGTTTCGCTCACCTATTTTCCATGCGACGATTTCGTTGTTATATAAATCTTGTACTGCTGATAGGTATAGAAAGCCACTTTTAGTGGGTAAATATGTAATATCCGTAACGAGTACCTCATTTTCTGTACGTTCTTTAAATTTACGGTCTAACACATTATCGAATACACGTGAAATACGATTTCCCCACACACGACGTTTTTTACGAATAATCGATTGGATACCTAATTCACTCGATACACTTTTTTATGATTTACCTTGAAACCTTTATCGCGTAAAGCCATTTTCATACGAGGATAGCCGTACATTCTATGTGTTTGATGAATCGTTAAAATGTGCTCCTTTAATAACGCATCATCCTATTTACGTAACGATACCTTGCCGTTTTTCAACCATTTATAATACCCTGAACGTTGTACTTTCGCCATTTCAGTTAGCCACGTCATCGGATAACTGCTTTTCATTTCTTCAATAATTTGATAGCGATCTGGATAAGTGGGCATTCCTCCATTTACAGATTTGGATACTGCTTTTTTAAATATTCAACCTGCGCTTTGTAATAGTCACGTTCTTCTTCTACATTTTTAAAATGGACACGTTTGCCTTTTAACGGATTCTTCACACCCTTTGCCCCTGAACCTGTAGATGGAAGACGGTTAAATGCTTCAATCGATTCTACTTCTTTAAATTTCTTCACCCAAGCCTTTACCTGCGAAACATTGCGAATCTCGTATCTGTCCGCAATTTTTTGCATACTCTCTTCCCCGTTTAGATAGGCCTGTACGATTTCCAATTTCAGTTCATTTGAATACGTATTATTTTTTCTCGACATAGAAAAATCCCCTTTAAGTAAAATGTTATCTACAGCGTACTGTAGTTTTTTTAACATTGTCTACTTAAAGGGGATAATATCATCTGTCAGGTTTTTGTATTAAGGTGCCGCTATTCCTTCTATTACCATCTCTTTTACAGGAAGGAATAATTCACCCGTTGCGTAATAAGTAATCGCAACTTGATCCCCTTCTTGTAAATAAATAACTAAAGGAACATTTTGCGTGCTAACCGTAAAGTTTTGACCAGTATTTAATAAGAATGAAACGACCGTATAATCACCTACCCGTTCTTTATACACCCGTTCAACTTGCCCTGTAATGGTAGCCTCTTCAGAATTGGATGTTCCATCAACGGTACCTCCACCACGACTAAGGGCAGTTTTATACTGCTTTAAAGCATCATTTGGTGTCGTACCATAAGCTGAAATTTCAGGGTTTGCTGCTGATACGATAAAGTAGTTTTGTAAAAATCCATTCGAGTCTAAAACTGGAGCTAACCAGCTTGCTTCACCATAGAAGTTATATAAAATTGGCATTTCACCTTGCCATTCTTTTTCGATAAATTTCTTTTCAATGATATCTAGAGCTCCTTGGGAATCCATATATGATTCTTCCAGACTTCCTGTAAAGTAAGTCGATTCACCTGTACGGGCATTCGTTAATGAATATCCTAACATCGAATCTACCCCTTCTTTAGGGCTTGTAAAATCAGTGAAATAATACATTTCACCCTTTTCATTGAAAACTGGGCTTACATTAGCTTCTGTTCCTTCGTCAGAAGGTATCTTCACGTCTTTTTTACCGAATACGCTATTCCAGAAACCATGAACGTATTTACCAAAATAACTATTTTGAAGACTAACCGATTCAGGAGATACCGCTCCGTCAATAAATTCAGGTACTTCATCTAAAGTTAATACTTCTGAATCTCCTGTCTCTGCGTCAACCATAACAATCCCCTTAACATCAAATCCGTTGCGGGCCGTAACGAACTCACCGTAAGAGCGAATGTAATATGGTTTCCCATCATCATCTACTTCCAACTGAGGTTCTCCATAGAAAATTAAAGTTGGATTTTCAAGACGCATATGACGTTCTAAATTATGATTTAAAAAGGCAGACGGTACATAAGCCATTTCTGCTTCTACAAACTTCGGATTATCCGTCGAATCTGTAGCGCTCATCGTGAAATAACCAGGTGTCGTTTTACCGTTAAACCATTTGAAGAACCCAGAGAATTCAACAGGCGCAATATAAACATATTCATCGTTTACTTTTTGAATTTGTAAATTTCCTAACTGATAGTAACTAGTATTTGGTACTTGCCCAAAGGCTTTTTTCATTTTATTTTCCGCAAATCGTGGCGGTACGCTAGCAGGTGTTTGTGTTTCATCGAACGGTTCAATTTCAACCTGTTCATCCATTTTTGCAGATTCATATTTTTCATTTGCATTCCAAAGAGGAGCAGATAATAAATACCCTAATAAAATTAAACTAGCTAAAAAAACAATTCCTTTAAAGGTTTGTTCAACTCCAGTAGATAAAACAGCACCTATTAATGCTAAAACTGGTAATATATAGACAAAGATAGTCCAGTGTAGATCAATTTTTGTTATATATAGTATTGCTAAACAAATAATAAAACTTGCTATTAGAACACTGATTAACGTTTTAACTAATTGCTGAGTCGTTAATTGCCCTTTATAAATCTTTTTGGAAAGTGGGACAATGAGAATCGTTGCAATCACAGCAGCTATTAGCGCCAAAATGAGAGTCTGTGTCAATAGAATCACCCTTTCTTATATCTCTTTTACGGAATAGCCCCTTAAATAGTTTCATAAATAATTAAAAAAGGAGTGTTCATTATCGTATTACACAAATGGATAATTGGTTTATTTATTGTTTTCGGGTTTTATTACGTCTTTTTATTAGACACCATTAGCGATCCGTATGTAATGGTATTTAAATTAATACCGATGGTTTTAGTCATTTTGTTAGCTTTTCTATTTAAAGTTGAGCATATTATCCCTTATAAAACATTAATGATTATTGCTCTTATATTTTGTGCCATCGGGGATTATACATTGCAATGGTTTATCATTGGGCTTATTAGTTTCCTAATCGGTCATATTTTTTATATTCGAGCTTTCCTATCAACGAAAGAACAGGCTACTCCTTTATGGGTAAAGGTTATCCTTATCGTATATGGAGTTATTATGTTAATTTGGATTGGCGGAACTTTAATTCAGAAAAATGAGCTTATTTTAGCATGTGCAGTTACGATTTATATGTTTGTCATATTAACGATGGGGTGGACCTCCTTTAGAGCAGGCTCTAAATATGCTGTAGCCGGGGCGATATTATTTATTATTTCCGATTCTATATTAGCTATTAACAAGTTTGTTATAAACGTAGAATTTTCCCATCAGCTTATTATGCTAACTTATTATAGTGCACAATTATTAATGGCTTTGAGTATTCCAAATTATTCCGCAATTCGAAGCAACGTGATACAATAGAAGCACTAAACAATGAGGGGGATTATCCATGAAAGAAACAGTCATTGAACGATTAATTCGCTACGCTAAAATTGATACACAATCAGATCCAGAAAGCTCTACAACACCTTCTACTGAAAAACAATTTGATTTATTAAATCTATTAAAAGATGAACTAGAAGAAATCGGGCTAACAGAGATCACATTAGACGAAAATGGATATTTATTTGCCACTTTACCAGCTAATACGGACAAAGACCTTCCAACAATCGGTTTCCTAGCACACGTTGATACGTCTCCCGACTTTTCTGGAACAAACGTAAATCCTCAACGTATCGATAATTATGATGGTGGAGATATTCGACTAAATGATGAACTTACAATGTCTCCTAGTTACTTCCCAAATTTAAAAAACTATGTCGGTCAAACACTAATTACGACGGACGGTACGACTCTGTTAGGAGCCGATGACAAAGCCGGTATTGTTGAAATAATGACTGCCATGGAATATTTAGTACAACATCCAGAGATTAAGCATGGCAAGATTCGTGTTGCGTTTACGCCTGATGAAGAAATCGGCCGTGGACCTCATAAATTTGATGTAAAAGCTTTTGGAGCGGATTATGCTTATACAATGGATGGCGGTCCACTAGGTGAACTGCAATATGAAAGTTTTAATGCTGCTGGCGTTAAAGTAACAACTCGTGGTACTAGTGTCCATCCGGGTTCAGCAAAAAATAAAATGGTAAATGCGATTACTTTAGCCATTCAATTCCAAAATTCTATGCCAAAGGAAAGCGTTCCTGAAAAAACAGAAGGCTATGAAGGTTTTATTCATTTAATGAACTTCAACGGTCATATTGAAGAAGCAAAACTTTCATATATTATTCGTGATCACGACCGTGAAAAATTCGAAGCGAAAAAGGCCCATTTCCTAGAAGTTGAACAAATGGTGAAAAACAAGTACGGCGAAGATGCGATTACTGTTGAAATTGAAGATCAATACTATAACATGCGTGAAAAAATCGAGCCCGTTAAAGAAATCGTTGACATCGCCTACAAAGCAATGGAAAATTTAAATATCGAACCAATCATTGAACCTGTTCGTGGAGGTACAGATGGTTCTCAACTATCCTTTATGGGTCTCCCAACTCCAAACATCTTTGCAGGTGGGGAGAACATGCATGGTAAATTTGAATTTGTATCTGCTGAAACAATGGAAAAAGCAACAAGAGTGATTTTAGAAATTATCCGATTGTACGAGGAACAAGCAAAATAATACATTTTACGAAGTAAGATTTGTTTTCTTACTTCGTATTTTTATCGATATAATAGTTGGAAAATTCAGTTTACATACTTCGTTAAATCTTGAATAGGAAGTAGGTTGTTTAATTGAAAGAGATTGCTTTAGGTATATTAGCCGCATTATTCTTCGCTGTCACATTTGTCTTAAATCATTCAATGGAATTGGAAGGTGGCAGCTGGCTTTGGAGTTCTTCATTACGTTACTTCTTCATGCTTCCTTTTCTATTAATTATCGTATTTTCACGAAAAGGATGGAAACCACTTACGTTTGAAATAAAGTCCCAACCAACTAAATGGTTACTTTGGAGTTTTGTAGGGTTTGGATTATTCTACGCCCCCCTTACCTATGCAGCTTCCTTTGGACCTGGTTGGCTCGTCTCTGGAACATGGCAATTTACTATTGTGGCTGGTGTTTTATTAGCTCCCCTATTTGTTACAGTTATAGATGGAGTAAATGTTCGTCAAAGAATACCCATTCTATCATTAATTATTTCTTTTGTAATATTAATAGGGATATTCCTAATTCAAATACCACAAGCACAAACTTTATCATTTAAAACGTTTATACTCGGTATTTTACCGGTTTTAATCGCTGCCTTTGCCTATCCGTTAGGAAATCGAAAAATGATGGAAGTATGTGGAGGACGACTCGATACGTATCAACGAGTTCTTGGTATGACTATCGCCTCTTTACCGATTTGGATTTGTCTTGCAATCTATGCCCTAATGACAGTCGGGCTCCCTTCTGGAAATCAAGTTTTTCAATCTTTTATAGTAGGAATTAGTTCAGGAGTTATTGCTACGACTTTGTTCTTTATTGCAACGGATCGTTCCCGTGAGGATCAAGGAAAATTAGCTGCCGTTGAAGCAACCCAATCAACCGAAGTTCTATTTGCCATTATGGGAGAAATGCTTTTATTAGGTATTCCTTTACCAACCCCAATTGCATTAATAGGAATCGTAGTTATTATTTTGGGCATGTTATTACATAGTTATCACACCATGCTCGTTGCAAAAAAATCGGTGCTAAAAGAAAAAGAGGCCGAGCTTCAAAGTTGAAGCCGGCCTTATAAAGTGTCCCAACGTTCAATTAGGGGGGAGAACGTTAGATTAGTATACTGGAGAAAAGCTTACTACATTTAAGTAATAAGTTTTTGTTTATACGATAATGATAATCATTTTCATTTAAAATGTCAACATTTTTACCAATTTTTTAATATTGTTATAACGATTCCCTTTAATATAGCCATTCAAATACTTAAAATTGGCATTTCCATACCGATTCCGTTACCTATATTTGAAAAAATCTCCCATTATCCCTTTTTTCTAATAGACGGGAAAAAGAACTTCTCTGTTCCATCATTTAAAATTGGTTCATGATCCCCCTTACTATGTGTTAAAACTTCATCAAAAAAGACGAAAATGTTATAGTTAATGTAAAAAAGAAGGTGAACGAAATGCCTGCCCTTACCTATGAACAAATACGTGTTTTAAACTCCTTTAGTATTTTTACAGAGGACCCTGAACGCCCATTATTTACATTAGAAAATTTACATAGAGATTTTTATTTAACCGATTTTAGAAATTTAATGATGGGGATCACGCAAGCAAATACAGAAGCTGCTGCCATTTCCCACTTTGGAAGACGGTTTGGAATGTTCATTGCTACCCAATTTCATATGCTAGCGATGTATGATGAAATATGGGATGGTAAAAGGGAAGATATTCGATATAGTCTGATTAATGAATTTGGTGTCAATACCCTCGGTACTTTCATCACACCTAACGATTTCCGTTATGTGGAAGATAATGAACGGGAATATGTCATTGGTAAATTATTATATCAATGCCATGAAGTCATTTTGCAATTACGAAAAACAACTTCCATCTCCCCTTTAACTTTATGGGAAAATATTTTTGGATATATGTTGTGGAATTATTATGAACTGCTGGAAAATCCATTACTTGCTGACCGCGCTTTTGAGGATCTAGAAATTTTAGAAGATACGAAAGTATGGCAACGTTTTTCAAATAAATCGTGGTTTTACCAATATACAGGGGGAAAAATTCCAGCCCAATTAGTAAATAAACCTTTACGGAAAAGTTGCTGTTTTTCAAAGGATGTTCCTGGCTTATTGCGATGTGAGTTTTGCCCGATGAAATAACGAATAAAAAACGCATGAGTGTTATTTTTTTTCAACATTCATGCGTTTTTTCTATAAATAATTATTACTGCTGCACTTTTTATCTTTTCTTCTTGTAAATAACTACCCAATCATTTTCTAACGATTTCATTGCAACCCCTATAAATCCTTCTTGTATAAGCCTTTGTTGAGTTTCTATATCGCCCATCGAAATCGTTACCGGTTCATCTTCATAGATTGGTTCTTCACGTAAGTCTAAAGCAAAAACATAACGTAATTTCCCACCATAAATATATTTTAAAGCAACTATATAAAACCCTTGGGCAAATTTATCTTTTAAACTCGCAATATTATAAGGCATGACGGTTGCCGCTAGATAATCATATTGATTCATATCGATTTGTCGCATAATCACCTTCGCTAATGTTTTTTGTAAACCATACCCTCGATAATCGGGATGGACGTTGGATATTTCTTGATAAAGAACTCGTTTCAAATCTGATTCATCTACTAATCCAATATCATATCCTAAATGTTTTTCATCGATTTTTGGAGCTACTACTGCACGGAATGCGATTAATGTCTCCCCAACAAATGCACCGATGATTAATCCACTACCTTCGAGCATAACTAAAAATTCTTCTTCAGATAACGGTTGTAGAATGTCTTTATTAGGCAAGGCATCATAAACAACCTCTTGCAAATCAAGTACTTTTGGCAAATGACTTTTATCGAGTACTTTCACAAAAAATGGTTGCTTGTCCAACAAGCCTTCATAAATTCTATTCACCCTACTCACCTACTTTGTCCGAATGTTGGGTAAGTTGGGTAAGTATTGCTTCATTCACCTCTACACCTAAACCAGGACGTTCATTTAATTGAATAAATGGAATGATATAGCTTTTCTTTAAATCTCCTAAATCTTGAGAGAACTTAACAGGACCAGTCAATTCCACACTTTTTATAATTTTCTTTGAGAAAGCTACATGGAAACCTGCTGCTGAGCCAATTGAAGATTCAACCATTGATCCAACTTGACATTCGATCCCTGCCATCTCAGCCATATTAGCAAGTTTCATTGCAGGGTATATACCACCGCACTTCATTAACTTAATATTGATTTTATCGGCCGCTCGTTTCGCAATAATTTCTCGCATGTCGTGCATATCACGAATTCCTTCATCAATCATAATTGGTACTGTAGATTTTGCCTTAATTTCCACCATAGCATCGATATCATCTTGTAATACCGGTTGCTCTAACCAATCAATTCCTAACCCTTCCAAATGACGTACAGCTTGAAGGGTATTGGCGCTATTCACCCAGCCTTGGTTCACATCTACGCGAATGGCGATTTCTTCTCCGACGCGTTCACGAACCGCTTTAATTCGCTTTACATCACCAGCAACATCCACACCGACTTTCATTTTAAATGACCGATAACCTTCATTCACCTTTTCTTCGGCTTCATCCGCCATTTTGTCTGGATCATCGATACTTAATACGTGGGTTACTGGGAATTTTTCATGATAACGTCCACCTAATAATTGATAAACAGGAACTCCTAATTTTTTTCCTACTACATCAAAACAAGCAATATCGATAGCTGCTTTAGCAGCAGGTGCTTTGTGTACCTTTTTATCCATCATTTCATGAATTTTTTCAAATTCCATTGGATTTTGACCAATGATAGATGGTGCCAACGTATACTTCAACATAGCATAAGTAGAGTCAGGTGTTTCCCCAGTAATATGTTCATCTGGAACACATTCTCCCCAACCTACAAGGCCACATTCGGTTGTCAATTTTACGATAATTGATTGAATATGAGGGTAAGTAGCGTAACTAATAATGAACGGTTTAATTAAAGGTAAATTTACTGCAAAAATTTCAATTTGTTTAATTTTCATTATTCTAAACTTCCTTTTATCTCTCTTTAGTCGTTATCCTTTTTGCTGCATTGCTTAGTAAAGTTGTTAATACATTTGCTCCTGTAATCAACGCCTCTTTATTGAACGTCATTTTAGGGTGGTGTAATCCAGGTGCTAAATCTGCCCCGATACCGATCATTGTCGCTTTTAAATGGGGACGTAAAACAGTATAGTAATGGAAATCATCGCTCCCTGGTGTGGAAATTGGTTGCTCTAAGCATTCCATCCCTAGCGACTCGATAATGGAAGCTTTCGCCATTTCCATTGCTTCCGCAGAAACTTCTGCTCCCGGCGTTTTATCAACCCAATCCCAACAAATCTTCACTCCAAACATGTCACCTATCGACTTAAACCCTCCCTCGATTCGTTGTTGAATTTCGTCCAAAACTGCATTCTTTTGGGCACGTACATCCATCGAGAAAGTCGCATTTCCAGGAATAATGTTTGTGCTTCCTCCATCCGCGACGATTTTTGTCAGCTTCGCACTATATACTTCAAAAGGATTAATATAAATATTCTTTAACATCTGTTGGATTGCAAAAATAACATCTATTGCATTTTTTCCTTGGTGCGGTCTGGCACCATGGGCATCTATCCCATGAATGGAACCATTCAAAAATAACGCTGCCCCATGGTGAATAGCAGGGGTAATTTTCCCAAGAGGTAATTCTTCTATTGGACGTAAATGAACTCCGAACAAGTGCGATACATCATCTACAACTCCACGTTTGACCATTTCAATTGCTCCACCGCCTGTTTCTTCGGCCGGTTGAAAAATAAATCGAATTCGTTTATTTAAAGGTTGATCCTTTAACTGAAGGAGTGCACCTAAAACGATAGAAATATTCGCATCATGTCCACAAGAATGGTTCGCACGCATTTCTCCATCTACTTCTTGCCATAATGCATCAATATCTGCCCTTATTGCAATCACTTCTTTTCCTTGACCGATTTCAGCAACAAGACCCGTTAAATCAGAAAATAATTTATAATTGACTCCCATTTCATCTAAAATCGATGCAATTTTTTTAGTCGTCTCTACTTCTTTCCAACTAACTTCTGGATTTTCATGAAAATGCTCAAACCATCCATAGATAACTTCTTCGTATGTTCTAACCTGACCCATGTTTTCGCACCTCGATTTTCAATTCACTTATTCTATTATACATAACCACCTTATAAATATTAACCGCTTCTGCCTACCAATCAAAATTAAGAGAAAGGAAGGAGATGATATGTAATAAAAAAACGACAAATTCCTTAAAGGATTTGTCGCCGCCAACAGATTTTATAAATCGGAGAAGAACCCAGGTGGATATTCTTCGTAATGATTTGATTCCTCATCTATACTTTCTTCCATTTCGTCAAATTCTATTTCTAATTTCTCATCCAATAAATAAGTTTCAAACCTAGATAATAATAAATTATTCACCTTGTGCAACACTCCTTAGTTTGAATTTTCAGATATTTTATATCATACACAGTTTACCCTTCAAATACAACAAGATACTGTTAAATATGCAATAAAAGTATTAAAACAATCTCAATTTGCGATAAATGATTTCCACAATGATTTGAACGTAAAAAAATCCCCCTTTTATAGAGGGACTTCAACCATTCCTTTTTATGATTTACTTCCTATTAATTTATTTTTAATACGGATGGAAATGAACTCTAAAATAAGCGCAATAAGTAATGCGAAATAAGTAATCATCCCTACTTCATGTAAATCATAATAGAAGCTTGATGCCATAAACAACTCAAATCCAATACCACCTGCAGCCGCAGCCGCTCCCATCGCGATTGCTACACCATAGTTTGTTTCAAAGCGAAGGAATGTCCAGGACACCATATAAGACGAAGTTTGGGGTAACACAACATGTACGATAATGTGCCACCATTTTGCTCCAGTCGCACGTAATGCTTCAATCATTCCTTGATCAATCTCTTCAAAGGACTCGGCATAGGCTTTTGTTAAATAGGCAATGGTATGTAACGTCATCCCTAAGATTGCCGCCACACTACCTAGCCCCGCTACGATAGCAAAGATTAATACCCATAATACGGTAGGTACCGCGCGAATAAAGGAGTTAAAAGCAATAATGATATTCGAAATGTAGGAAGGCATTAAATTTTTTGCACTTAGTATCGCTAAGAAAAAGGAAATTACTGCACCAATTAATGTAGATAAAAAGGCCAATGCTAACGTAATTAAAATTTGATATAACGCTGCACTTATCGTAACTTGACTTAAAGCTGGCTGTAAAAACATCATTTTTAAATTGTCTAAAGTATAGAAAATAGCCGTTTGTATATCAATCGCGCCATATTCTAAAAAAAATGGTGCTACAATCGTAAATAGAACGAGAAAGCTTAAAATAGAGTGCAACACAAAATTTGAACGATTAAACGTCTTTATTTGAATCTTGCCATTTCGCACCTTAATATTACTCTGCATGGATGAGGTAGCCTGCATTATAAAATGAGCCTCCTAACTTTATTTGAAATAAATTCAATAGCAATAACGACCACAATGATACAAATGGTAATTAAACCTACTGTTTCATAATCGAGTCGTTTATAATACAAATCGAACAAATAACCTATCCCAGTACCCGTTAATAACCCAACAAGGGTAGCACTTCTAATATTTGTATCAATCATGAAAAATAACCAACTGACCATTTGCGGCAAACTTTCAGGAAGTACCCCTCGGAAAACCATTTGGAAATATGTAGCCCCTGTCGCGTTCAATGCTTCAACAGATTCCATACTTGCTTCGTCTATAGTTTCGATAAACGCACGAACTAAAAAACCAAAAGTAGTAAAGAATAGCGCAAAATAACCTGTTACAACATTATGACCGAAGGAAATGACGAGCACTAATGCCCATGCCACGACCGGAATGTTTCGGAATACAGATGCAATAAATCGTGAAAATACTGCAAGGGGTTGATTTACTTTCGTTGTTTTCGATCCAAATAAAGCGAAGAACAGTGCAAACAAACCAGCTGTTGTTGTTGAAATAATTGATAATACAATCGTTTCCCATAGTTTCGCTAATACTTTAGAGAAATTTTCCATCGCTTCAGCACCAGGAATTAAATTCGCGGCCATCCAAGCAATCGTTCCAGGTATAGATTGAAATCCTTCAACAAAATTAAAATCGGTTATCATCGAAGTCCCCATCGTAATGAGTAACATGATGAGTAACACTAAGGTCATATGAATTTTCTTTTTTTTAATTACATCAAGACGATTTTCCATTACTTTTGCACCGTCCTATTCCAAAATCAAATCTTCAATTTCTGATCCATAAATGTCACGGATAGCAGCGTTCGAAAGCTTTTCAGGTATACCATCGTAGACAATTTTCCCTTTATTTAACCCAATTACTCGATCAGAATATTTCAACGCTACATCGACTTGATGAAGATTGACTAATACGGTAATCCCCATCGTTTCACAAATATCCTTTAAATGATCCATGATGACCTTTGAAGCATTCGGATCGAGGGAAGCAATCGGTTCATCGCAAAGCAGTAGCTTTGGTTGTTGTACTAATGCTCTTGCAATTCCGACACGTTGCTTTTGCCCACCACTTAATTGATCGCATCGTTTATAGGCAAATTCTTTCATACCGAGTTTGTCCAAAATCGTTAATGCTAGCTCCTTTTCCTCTTCTGAAAAAAGACTAAACACACCTTGTATGGTCGATTTATAACCGAATCTCCCATGTAACACGTTCTCAAAAACAGTTAATCGTGATACTAAATTATAATGTTGAAACACCATGCCGATTTTCGAACGTTGTTTTCGTAAATCTGCCTTTTTTAAAAAGGTCATCTCAGTATTATCAAACACAATACTTCCACTTGTTGGGTCAATCATTCGATTAATGCATCTTAGAAAAGTTGATTTCCCAGCACCAGATGGGCCAATGATTGAAATAAACTCCCCTTGTTTTAATTCCATTTGAATATCTTGAAGAACAGGTGTGCCGCGATTATAACTTTTAAATAAATCTTGGACTTTTAAAATGACTTCGCCCTTCTGGACTTTTTTTGAAATCTCGGCTTTCGAAATGATTGGCTCCTTATTCAAAACCTGTTGCATTGTGACAACTCCTTTTTATTAACTCAAGCTTCTTTTAAACATCATAATAATTTTTAAAAAGAGAACTTATAAAGGTTTATAAGCTCTCTCTTTTCTTCTCAAAAATTATTTTGATAATTCACGGATTGGATCGAACCAATCGTCTTCAGCAGTTACAAATCGTTCATTTCCACCTTCAGATTTTTCGAATAAACCAGGTGTTTCAGATCCTTCTGGAACAAAAATTTCCTCATTGTTTGTAGTTTCATCAGAAGTAAATGCTTCTTCTAATGCCGTAATTTCCTCTGGGGAAAGTACAGACTCATTTACTACGAACGGAGCGTTTAATACTGGTGTTACAGAAATTAATGTAAATTCTTTACCAGTTAAATTGTTGAATGGAGCTGCTGCATCATCTTTTACTTTATAAACAGCACCTGGTGTATTAGCTTCCCCTTCTACTAATTCCACATAGTTTGATACACATGTATCACAGAAAGCAGAAACGTCAGAACGTTCCATTAACATGTTGACAGCGGAACCTTGGTGTGAATCACCAAATAATACTTCTGGGAATAAATCGTTCGATTCTGCTAAATCTTCTGCCGTTAAATCTTTGTACTCTTCTTGCTCTCCAAAGTGACTAATGATCGCTTCGGAAGGTACTTTAAATCCTGATGTTGATGAAGCTGATACGAACGAGAAACGTTTACCAGCAATTTTATTTATATCGAATTCGCCATTTGTTTTATATTCTTCGGCTTTATCTTTTGGTACTGCTAACCAGCTATAATATACTGCGTCATCAAGAGTTCCAGATGCACCAGATGGAACGACTAAAGGTTGTACGTCTGAACTTTTTTCATTTGCTTCGATATAACCTTGAGCTCCCATAAAGGCAACATGAGCATTGCCGTTTGCAATCGTTTCAATTGCAATCGCATAGTCTGTAGTTAATTTATGTTCTACTTCACGGCCTGTAGCTTCAGAAATTAATGAACCTAATGCATCACGGGCTGCTTTTAATTCGTTGCCCGACTCATTTGGATACCAAACAACCGTTAAGGGTTCGTCACTTTTTGAAGTTTCTTCGTTACTTGCATTTTCTTGATTACTTGATGTTTCATCATTTGCATTAGCATTGTCAGTATTTGCAGCCTCGGAGTTACAACCAACTAAGGCTAAAACTGCTAAAATACTCATGAAAATAATAGCAACAAACTTTTTCTTCATTTTAATCTCCCTTTAATTTCATAGTTTTTTGTAGATTGTATTCTACACAAATTATTAAAACACATATTTATCGGTTGAAAAGCAGTCTCCAAAACACTTAACAATTATTAACATCTATTTAATAAACGGGACATGCTCTATACTTTCCACTATATAATTTTCGCTATTTAAAACCGCGCCGTAACGCCCATGGTCATCAGAACCGCCCGTTAAAAATAGATTGTAATCTCGTGCAATTTTTACAATTCTATTAACTTGTTCTTCATTATGATCTGGATGAATAGATTCCACCCCTTTTAATCCATAGGGTACTAGTTCCTCTGCTATATCATAAGAATTCAATTGGCCTGGGTGAGCGACAACTGCGTACCCACCATCTGCTCCAATTGCTTTAACTGCTTCAAAGGCATCTAAATAGTCTATATCCCCGGAAGCTACCCCATTTCCTTTAAACAACGATTTATATAATGTCTGGTACTGTTTGGAAGTATATGGGCTATTTGTAAGAGCGTTCATAATATGTTGTTTATAAAGTACGCCTCCCTCTTTAACATAGGCCATAACCTGTTCTTCCGTAATATCGTATCCAGCAGATATAATTTGCTTTAACTGCCATAACGAATGCTCATGTCGTCTTTGCAAAAGTCGATCACACAACGCTTTAATATGATGATTTTGTTTGAAATCGTAGCCTAATATATGAACCTTTCGTTTTCTTTTGAAATCATAGGCTGAGATTTCAATACCCGGAATAAATTGAATATCATATTCTTTTGAAACCTTAAAGGCTTGTTCAATATGATCAGTCGTATCATGATCCACAATACTAATATGCGTTAAACCTTTATCCCTCGCCTTTTGAAATAACTCTTCAATCGTATCCGCACCATCTGAATAGGTGCTATGCATATGAAGGTCAATTTTCAACTGCATTCACCACCGCTTTTTGCATTGTAAATACTTCATCACATAAGCCGTCCATAAATTCTAAATCGTGGAAAATTCCGATTAACGTTGTTCCTTGTTGCTTTAATTTTTCGATTGATTCCCTTACCTTTAACTTTGAAACATCGTCTAGACTGGCTGTCGGTTCATCTAACAATAATAAACGGGGCTTTTTTATAACAGCTCTCGCGATATTGAGACGTAATTTTTCCCCACCTGAAAAGTAATTCGGGTAATTATTCCATAATGATTCATCTAAATCGAAATGTTTTAATGTTGCTTTTGCTTCTTTTATCGCCTGTTCGCTGTTCATTCCTGCTTCTAACGCAGATTGCTCGACCAGTTCAAATGCTGTTGTTCTCGGCATGACGGATAAAAATTGGGAAACGTATCCAATTTCATATTTTCGTAAATGAATCATTTCCCGAGGGGTAGCAGTTAAGATATTCATTTTCCCAAACTCTTCCGACTCATAATAAATAGCACCTGCCTGGGGCTGATACGTGCCGTATATACTTTTAAGAATTGTTGATTTCCCACTTCCACTTTTACCAACGATTCCTAGAAAGTGACCTTTTTTCACCGTAAACGAAATATCTTCAATTGCATGTAACCTTTTATTTAAATGATGAATTGTAAAATACTTTTGTAAACTCTCGACTTGTATCATAAACAACCCTCCCTTTTAACGATAATTTGTTTGCATAATCACTTTTCCATCAACCATTGTCGTTGTAATGGTCGGATATCCGTCGTCCAATTGCTCAATAATCAATAAATCCGCCTTCTTATTTTCTTCAATCGATCCAATTAAATGTCCTAAATTAACTGCACGGGCCGGATTGATCGTTACTAATTGGAATAGATAATGTAAATCTTCTTCGTACTTTTTGTTCATTTCAAAAATGCTGTGGAGCATTGCCGGAGGATAGTAGTCACTGCAAATAATATCGATTACCCTTGCTTGAATCGCCTCTGCTGCACTTAAATTTCCTGAATGGGAACCGCCAAGTAAAATATTTGGCGCACCAGCTATTGTTTGAAGTCCTATTGTCTTTGCTGCCTTTGCCACATCCAACGTAATAGGAAACTCACTTATCGTCGTTCCATAGGATTTAACAAGTTTTAATTTTTCAACTTCATCATCATCATGGGAAGCAACCGCAATATTTCTTTCTAACGCTAACTTACAAATTTCCTCTATTTGATCTAACGTTATTTTTTCTTTTTCAATTTGGCTTTCGATTAACGTATCCGCCTCTTGCTCCGTCATATTTCGATAACCGCGCATAATTTGTTTATAGATTTCAAGATTACGATATTGCCCTTGCCCTGGAGTGTGGTCCATAAATGATAAAAGATGTACTTTATCGTCTTGAATATTTTCAATCAACACCGGTAATTGATCTAAACAATCAATTTCAAAACGTGCATGTAAACGGTGACGAATTAAATGCTGACTTTGGTGGGAGTCATTGATGGCATTAACACATTTTTGAACATTTTCTGGATTTCGAATCGCTTTATGGGAGTATTTATCATCACCGTAATAGGATAAAGAGTGGAAAATCGTCGTAATCCCATGGGTCATTAAAATACGTTCACTTTCCCGCAACCCTAATGTCATATCCATCATCGAATTAGGGCGAGGTGATACAATTGTTTCAATATAATCAGAATGAATGTCCACAAAGCCTGGGGAAATGTATCCTCCGTTGGCATTCATTACAACGGCATCCGGATATTGCTCGACTTCTTTTTCATGAATAATTTTCGAGATGATATCATTTTCCACAACGATTGCATGATGCTTTAACATCTCTTTTTCAGTAACGATCGTGCCATTGGTTAATATGAACATAACGACGCCTCCTAAAGTAATGAGTAAACAAGTTGCTGTGTATAAGCATGTTGTGGGTCTTCTAAAATTTGATCTGTTAAGCCTTCTTCAATGATTTGTCCATTTAACATAACGACCGTTCGATCTGCTAGCATACGAATGACTGCTAAATCATGGGATACGACAATCATTGAGATTTGCATTACTCGTTGTATCGTTTTAATCAAATCTAGAACAGCTGCTTGAACCGATAAATCCAAGCCCGTTGTCACTTCATCTAGCAAAAGAATTGGTGGATTACTAGATAATGCCTTTGCGATTTGGACCCGTTGTTGCATACCGCCAGAGAAATTTTTAGGTGGTTCTTTACTTCTCTTAATCGAAATATTTACTTTGTCTAATAACTCATTACTTCGATCTACCATTTGTTCTACATTGCGATTGCCCGCTGCTATTTGTTTTTCTGCAATATTGCTAATAGATGAAAAGTCCATCTTTAAGCCTAGCATCGGATTTTGATAAACCATTCCTAATAATGAGTTGCGAATAAATCTTTTCTGCTGCCCAGACTGGGTAAAAATATTTTCTTTCCCGTTAAAATAATCCGTTAAATAGCCTTCCCCAGTTGTTATTTCTTCATCGAAGTATAAACATTTCATCAATGTAGACTTACCACTACCACTTTCACCAACAATCCCTAAAATTTCACCCCGGTGTAGATCGATGGAAATATTTTTACATGCATAGACCGTTTTACAAACCGGACAGAAGTTTCTTTCTAACTTTGCATCTTCTTGTTGGCAATAAGAACACCCTTCACCGTATTGCTTCGATAAATTTTTTATTTGTAAAATTGGTTTATCGAACATGAACAGTCCCCCGCTTCTCTAAATATTCCTGCATAAAGCTCGTATCATTACATAAATAATACGTTTCTCCCGTTTGCTCATCGGTTAATTCATCTAGGAATACATCGGTTAATCCAGTAACTTTACATGCCTTCCCTTCAAATTTTTCAATTTCAAAAGGATAATCATCAAAGGCTAACGATTCTACCTTTGTATAAGGAGGTACTGCATAAATTTTCTTCTCTCGGCCTGCTCCAAAGAGAATGAGGGCGTCACTATTATGAATTTTTGGATTATCAAATCGGGGAATTGGACTCGGATTCATTACATAACGATCATGTACTAATACCGGATAATCCGCCCCTTGAGACGTTTGGTTATAGCGCATAATTTGCTCAAATAGTAACAACCACGCTCCACTATATTCCTTTTCCGCATGAAGCTGTTTTGTTTTGAACTCACTTCGCTCCACTGAACGAAGAGGTTCTGGCTCAGGAACTTGCAAAATCATAATTTGATCACTTCTTAATGGCACTTCCGGTATTCGGTGGCGGGACTGAATTAAAGTTGCTTCCTTTGTATGGATCGTTGTTTCAATTCCTGTTGTACCTTGCACTAATTTCTTTATATTAACGGCATTCACTGACTCATCAGAACCTTGGTCAATGACTTTTAACACATCACTTTGTCCAACTAGGGCAAGAGTAATTTGAAGTCCTCCCGTCCCCCATCCCCGACCAATAGGCATTTCCCTTGAAGCAAAAGGAACTTGATAACCAGGGATAGCCACTCCCTTTAAAACCGCTCGTCTTATTTCTTTTTTAGATTGCTCATCTAAAAATGCGAAAGGAAACTTATTCATTCGTGACACCTTCCCTTTTAATTTTCCGGATTTGCTCCAATTTCGATTGGAACGTTACATAATGAGGTAACTTCAAATGTGAGATAAATCCAGTTGATTCCACCGTATCCACGTGAAGGAGAACAAATTCCTCATCATGAATTGGCGTGTTTTCCGGGTTTTCTAATGCATGATCTAATATCGACATGGCAATTGCTTTCGTTTCGTTTTGACCAAAACAAGCACCGTAACCGATATCAAACTCTAAAACTTCTTTACCATCTTCACTGATATTAGCCGGAATGAACGACTCAACTTCCGTTAATTTAATTGAACCAATGTAATATTCATCTCCGTCTTCATCTAATGCAATATGAATCGGTTGATAACCTACCCGTACTTCCCCGACATTTGGATGGGAAGATCCGTAGCCTCGCAAACCAGCATAGCCAAGGGAAGTCACCGATCCAGTTTGACCACGAGTTAAAATTTGAAGACGTTCGCTTCGACTACTTGGAAAAGTTAAGCTTTCCTTCGTGATATCATCAGGTTCTTCGTCGTTTAAGGGAAATTCATTAATAAGTCCTTCTTTTCGTAAATAATCCATTACTTTAGGTAGTTTTTCTAAAGTTAACGAACTTTCCTCAGGTACTTCGATTGCCTCGAATTCTGCTTTTTTTCTTAAGACGTCTTGTTCTGTTTCCTCTACTAAAGAAAAATCTAGTAAGCGATGCAAATAGTCGTGGGATGCCCCTAGAATTTGACCTCCTGGTATATCTTTAAAACTCGCTGATATACGACGAATGACGAACATATCTCTAGCGTCCGTTACAGTAGAATAATATAGTCTTGGTAAAGTAGAGCGGTGGGCTCGTAACAAAAATACTGCCTCTTCTACATTACCTTCACTTTGTTTCATAGCCAGTGCTGCAAGACGCTCACTATAAAGACTGCTTTCTGACATCACTTGATCTAAGAAACCTCGCATTGTTGCTTTAATCGATTCAACATCAATGAATTTCCCTTCTTTAATACGTTCATAGGTTAAATGTTGAAGGGAAGCCTCGATCGCTTCCTGTCCACCTGTTACTGCTACATACCCCATCTTTACTTCACCTCCGTTACCTTTGTCGTTCTTGGTAGTGCCATCCCATAGCCATTTCGGTCAATAAATAGAACATCAATACCAAGGGGATATTCAACATTTAATTCATCTCTTATTTTTAGAAAACCCTTAGAAATATCCGCATGAATGACCGTTTTATCTTTAATGCCTGGCCCCATTAATTCCAGCTGTATTCCATCCATTAAATTGTCGACTTCAAAAAATAACGTTGCTGACTTTTGTGGATCCAAAAGATTTCCTTTTTTCGCTACTTTTAGATGCGCAATCTCATCGGAACATACTGTATTCGGAATAATAATAAAATCTGCTTCTTCTACTTTTGCTTCGTGACTTCCTGTATAAGCTTGAATCGATTGACCAACCTTCTTTTCACCTATTACTGCATACGTTACTTCGCCATCTAAAAGGGTTTGGCAAACAAGTACTGTTTGCGAATATAAAGGAGATAGTTCATTCGGGCTCTGTTCCAACTGAAGAATCTTCCCGGGAAAGGTCATGGCCTCCAAAATTTTTCGGAATGTACGTTGTGTACGATGTTCATCCATTTGTACTCCTCCTTAAATTTTCATTGTTTCGAAATTAACTTTTGTCCGCTCGATGGAACATTTTAATTGCTGTAATTGTTGTTGATATAGTTGTTGTAGCTTTTCAAACTCCCTTTGCCAATTTAGGGTCTCGGGTAAATTCTCTTTATAAGCCGCATCAACTATCGCTAATGCCCGGGATAATTCTTGATCCTCTTCCATCACAATGCCGATTCCAAAGCTTTCGTTAATTTTCACTTTTGTTTCTGTTACTAATACTTCTCCTATATAAAATAATGATTGTTGTGCCGATTCTCGCATCTTAATCATCGTTAAGCCTAATGTTGGTGCTTGAATTTCTTCCACTTGATACTTTGTTGAAATTTCTTTTGCAAATTGAATCGCTTCATTTCTTCCTACTTCAATTAATAGTTTTGTTCTTAAAGCTCTTTTCATCTTCTGCACCCCTTTCAATGCAAATGTATCTTGTCGCCAAGTAGAAGACCATTAAGCTAGTGTGAAGTTTTTGTAAAAAGGGAAAAAGGATGCCTCTTTTAACAGAGACATCCTTTTTCTTTTCGAGTATTCGTTAATTGGAAGGAGAAGCGGTCGCTTCGATATAATATTTCCGTATATTCTAATTGAACATTTTCATCTTTATTCCAGTTGTCCGATTCAACTAAAATAATAGGAACTAAATTTTCACAGTGAAGCATCATTCGTTCATACTTACCTGGAAAAATAGTTGAAAGTCTTGTAAATGAACTTTCGAAGTTTTCGATACCGTGGGTTTTATAAAATTGGTAAATGGAGGATAATTGACTGCGTTCTTTTTTTATTTCAGGAAAAAGATCCGCGTTAACATAAGAACGGTGGATAGCAGCAGGTTCACCATCCACAAAACGTAATCTCTCAATAATATAAAGGGTTTTACAATTAGCAAATTCTATATGGGGATATTCTAACTTAGACATTTCGATTTGCTCCAGCCTTGTTAAAACAGACTTATAATCCTTCGTTTGCAGCTTCATTTTTTCACTAAAACTAACATCCCCAGTTAAAACGATATCTAGTAATTTTCGTTTCGGTTTAACAAAATGACCAATCCCTTGTTTGGATTCAATCATCCCCATTTGTTCTAAATCTAAGTATACGTCTCGGATTCTTTTACGGGGGATAGAAAATTTTGCAGCTAATTTGTTTTCACTCGGTAATTTAAGCCCTTCTTCACAATTACAATTTTGAATTTTTTCTAATAAATAGTCCCGCACATCGATGTTATCCATAATTTCACCTCAATCTCTTCCTTCTAACCTACATGAATGGGATTAAAATTTGGTGAACAATGTCAATATTCTTTTATTGCTTTACTGGCAAAAATAATGTTCGAATTTCTTGCCAATTATGAACACGTTTAAATTCCGTGCAATATTCATTGTAGCTTTGAGAATATAAAATCCCTTCCCCTGTAAAGGATTGAAGTTGCTTTACATTGTCATCGATTAAATAATCTGCTTTTACGACCTTTTTATCTCCACAGAATATAAAGTAGGCTGGGTCTAAAAACGGAAAATGTTCTAATAACCATTCATATTTAGCATTGAAGCAACCTGGCACATCCATAGCCGCTGTCGCAATATAAATTTCATAGTGTTCACTCAGTTCTTTTAATACAGGTACAGCGTCCTTATCTTCTAATTCGAAATCTCTGAAAAAATCAGGTTCATTGATCATTAAATAGAACTGATTAGCTAGTTCAGGATATTGGGCTTCGATTTTTGCTACGTCAAACTCTTCTTTAGAAACGGGAATATTAAACCGTTCTTGGAAAGCTCTTGTCGCTTTACCTAGAAAATCTGCTATCACTTGATCCATATCAACTGCAATACTCTTCATAAATACCTCCACATGTTCGTTTTAATCTTAGTGTAAAGTAAGCCAATGCTGAAAAACAATGGAATCTCCATCTATTTACAGAAAATTAATTTCTTTTACATTCCATAAAAAAAGCTTGCACGATATTGTGCAAGCTTCAATTTCTTAATTTGTTGTAGTTCCTAATTGCCCTTGTTTATTTCCTTTATTTTTTGTTGCTAATTGAATAAAGAACATAATACCGAATACGACTAACCCGATAATGTCAGACATTGATTCTGGATAAACCATCGCAAGACCTGCTGCAATAACTATTAATCGTTCTAACAAATTAATAGGACGGTACCAATAGCCGATAACCCCAGCTCCTATTGCAATCATTCCAAGCATTGCTGTAATGACTAACCATGCAACTTCCCAGAACGTCACATCAATCATTAGTAAAGATGGCGAGTAAACAATCATATACGGAATAATGAATGCCGCGATAGCTAATTTTGCTGAGTGAACCCCTGTTTTAATTGGATCCCCCCCTGAAATACCTGACGCTGCAAAGGCAGCCAATGCAACTGGTGGAGTAATGTCTGCAATAATACCAAAGTAGAATACAAAGAAATGTGCAGCTAATACAACTGTAATCGGTACTAATGCTTGTGAAACATCAGGTGCTAATAGCGTAATAATCGCTGGTGCTGCAATCGTCGATGTAATAACGTAGTTTGCTGTTGTTGGTGCACCCATTCCTAAAATAAGGGATGCAATCATAACAAAGAATAATGTTAAGAAAATACGTCCTCCGGCAAGGTCTACTAAACTATTTGCTAAGCTTAAACCAAGACCCGTTTTAACAACTACCCCTACAATAATACCAGCACAAGCTGTTGCAGCGGCAACTGATAAAGCAGTACGAGCCCCATCAACTAGAGCATCGATAATTTCACGGATTCCAAATTTCACATCTTTATTGAAGAAACCTACGATGATACACGCAATAATACCATATAACGCAGAATGGATTACTGGTACACCGAACATCATAATGACAACAATTAATGCAATTGGAATTAATAAATAAAGTTTTTTCCAAATCATTTTTCGGTCTGGCATTTCTTCATCTGTAAGACCGCGCAAGCCTAGACGTTTTGCTTCGAAATGGGTCATAATCCAGATCCCTGCAAAATAAAGAATGGCTGGAATAATCGCTGCCTTCGCGATATCCCAATAAGTAACTCCTCGCCCGATAAATTCAACCATTAAGAAGGCTGCTGCCCCCATAATCGGTGGCATGATTTGCCCTCCTGTAGAAGAAGCAGCTTCTACAGCACCAGCAAAATCTTTTTTATAACCTAACTTTTTCATTAATGGGATTGTGTAGGCTCCGGAAGTAACAACATTTGCTACCGAACTTCCTGAAATTGTTCCTTGTAGGGCTGATGAGAAAATAGCTACTTTTGCGGGACCACCAATTAATTTCCCCGCTACTGCAATAGCTAAATCATTAAAGTACTCCCCTACCCCTGTTTTAACAAGGAAGGCACCAAATAGTAAAAAGGCAAAAATGTAGGTTGCTGAAACACTAATTGGAGTACCTAAAATACCATCCGTTGAGTAGTACATTAAATTGACTAGTTGCTCTAGAGATTGACCACGGTGGGCAAAAATGTCCGGCATATATTGTCCATATATTGCGTAGGCCAAAAATAAAACGGCAATAATCGCAATTGGTAATCCAACAGAACGTCTAGCAGCCTCTAATACTAGTAAAATAACAATTAAACCAACGATGAAATCCATTTGTGTAATCGTACCTAAACTTGTTACTAAACGATCATAATTAATTGTCCAATATGCCCCTGTTACAGCTGCTACTAAAGCTAATAAGTAGTCATAAAATGGTATCCTATCTTTTCTTCCCTTTTTACGAGACGGGAATAGTAAGAATACGAAGGTTAAACCAAATCCTAAATGGATAGATCGTTGAATATAAGCGGTAAATTGCCCAAAAATAGCGGTATATAACTGGAATAAGGAGAAAGCAAGAAGCCCAATGAAAATAACCCATTTCATAACACCGGCAATTTTCCGCATATTCGCTTCTGTGTCATACTTTTCAATCAACTCTTGTTGTTGTTCCACTGTTAATACATCGATACGCTCTGTGGCAAGCTGTTTATCTTTTAATGCATCGTTTGATTCACTTGTTGTATGATTTACATCATTTTTCATATACCATCACAGCTCCTCTCAGCTTGTCGAATAAAGAAATCCTCTTTACTTCAAATAAATAAGAACTTCCTCGATGCAATGATTTTTTCATGTTATACGTATGTCCGTCGTAAAAAAATTTCAAATCCATGTCGATGTCTCCAATATAAATTGTGAAGTTATCTAATATTCGATTATCGTATGCTAATTTGTATTTACCATTTTCATAACTTAACGTTTGACCTTCTTCTGCATGAGCCGGCATTCCAACGGCGACATCTTCATATTCCATGGAAAGAAGTTTTATTTGATTGCTTTTCGTTAATTCATAGGATTCTATAACATCCGTTAAGTGGATGGAATGGGTAAAACGAATATTAAATTTATGTTCTTTGGAAACATTTATGTAATACATTTCTGGATTATTCGTCCGCGTTTCTTCAAAGGAAAACACACTATATATCGGTGAAAAGAAAAAAATAACCCCCAACACTACTACAATTAAGAATAGATGCGCCCATCTCATTTAATCGCCTCAATTGAAAAGGACTTGAAGAAGTATGCCTTCAAGCCCTTCACTTCATTTCTTCTTAATTATTGTTCATCAAAGAATTTTTGAGCACCTGGATGAACATCAATACCAATACCATTTAATGCTGTCTCAGGACTAATGAATTCCCCTTTAGCATGGCTAATTTTATCTGTATTTGCATAAATTGCCTTTGCAATTCCATAGGCAACTTCATCTGGTAAATCAGATTTTACTGCAAGCATTGCTAATACCGATACTGTAGGAACTTCCGTTTCTAAACCGTAAGTACCTGTAGGAATTGTATCTACTGCATAGTAAGGATATTTCTCGATTAATGCTTCTGCTTTATCAGCTTCTACAGGAACGATTACAACGTCTGTTGTAGCACCTAATGCTTCAACTGCAGCCGTTGGGTAACCAGCAGTGATAAATGCCGCATCAATTTGACCAGTAGTTAAACCATCTGTTGATTCACCAAAGTCTAAATTTTGTGGTTCGATGTCATCCATAGTTAAACCATGAACTTCAAGTAATTGTTCAGCGTTTGCGTAAGTACCAGAACCTGGAGCACCTACAGAAACCTTTTTACCTTTTAAATCTTCAAATGATTTAATACCTGAATCTGCAGTTGTTACTAAATGAATTGTTTCAGGGTATAAGCCACCAATTGCCACTAAATCTTCAAGTGGTTGACCGTCAAACATTAACTCACCATTTTTTGCGTAGTAAGCAATATCTGTTTGCATAAATGCAATTTCAACATTTCCATCTTTTAAAGCACTTACGTTTGCCGTAGAAGCTTGTGAAACTTCTGCAGTTGTTTTAATACCAGTTTCTTCAGTAATTAAGTCCGCAAAAGTACCACCTAATGCGTAGTATGTACCTTGCGTACCACCAGTTGCTAAGCTTAAAAATTTAATATCAGATGCTTTTTCATCAGAAGATCCTCCTGTGTCACCTGATGTACCTTCATTGTCAGTTGTTTCTTCTCCACCACCACATGCAGCTAAAACCATTAATAATAAAACACTTAGTAGTGAAAGAAACAGTAATTTACTTTTTTTCAATTGAACCCCTCCAAATAATTGTTACATTACAGTTCAATTTTACCTATTACCTTTGATATGTGTCAATCATTTTAATATTCTGTTAATAGATTTAAAGAATAATTAAGAGTATAAAAACGCTTTCTTTTAGACTAAATAGTATATATCAGAATAATAAAACAATTATCCCTTCTATTTCAATTGTTATATGACACAATACCTAATGTCATCAATTATTATTCCTTCATTTATTTATGCTAATTGAAATAAATGGAAAATCATTATATATCCAATATTTAATGTTTTATCCGTACTTAAGCTAAAGTATTTTTAGAAAAATAAAAAGTTGTGTAATGAAGTATTGAACTCCATTACACAACTTATTTTTAGTTTTCTGATGTAATAACTCCACAGGCAATTCGTCCCCCTGAGTTACCTGCAGGATCTGTTACATAATCGTCTGCTTTCTCATGGATGACAATAGCACTACCATCAGCATCAAATAAGGAATTTTCCATTCCCTTTTCCAACGTAATATTTTTCGCCACAAATTCTACTTGTACCGTTCCATCTTGCTCAGCAGTAATGTTCGGTAAGTCACCTAAATGTGGTCCCTTCGGATTATTAATACCATGTTGTTTGTCTAGTGGGTTAAAATGGGCTCCAGCGGATTCAAACGATGGTTTTTCACATTTCCCGACTTCATGTATATGAATACCATGCTCCCCCTCTGGTATTTCTGTCAATCCAAGAGAAATGAGAACGCCATCTGCTCCCTCTGTCATTTCCATATGTCCAATTTCTTTTCCTTCGGTATTAATAATTTTTGCTGCTGCTTTCAATGCTTCCGGGGCTGCAACTGAAATTTTCTCTTGTTCCATAAACAAGTTACATCCACTTAAAAGTAACATTACACTACTAAAAATTAATAAATTTCTCCACATTTTAGTCGTCCCTCCTCGAAAGGAGTATTGCCATGTGTGTTATGAAATATTCCGAAATTGTCGAATGATGTCATTTTCCCTATTACTTAACTTTTCATTAAAATCGTTATTCATCAACCGATATGAAGTTTAGGAGGTGACGACTTTGGATATCAATTCGATCATGTCTGCTCAAGTAGCTCAACTTCAACAGACTGTCCAAATGAGCATAATGGATAAATCTTTAAACTTAGCAACCGCAAGTACTGTTGAAATGCTTGAACAAATGTCTGAACAAACAAATTCTCCCCATCCATACAAAGGAACCGTTATTGACGTTTCATTGTAAAGAGAGAAGACCTTTGATAATACATAAAGGTCTTTTTTTACCAAAATTCACTTTTATTTTATGCAAATTAAGTTATCTTGTTTTAATTTCATGCATATTCTATAAATTAAACACTAATTAGTTTGTAAATGTACATTTAAATGTTTGTTAAGTGTTTGAAACTCTGCCCTTTATGGAGATAAATAGGTGTATGATGCAATTAAGGGCACATGTTTATGCCCAATCTAAAACGGGAGTGATATTTATAGGTATTCATAAGTTTTTCACAAGTTTAAATGATTTAGAACGTATTTTCCGTGCACCTGGTCGTTTTAAGTTTGAAGAACATAACGTAGCAGCCCATTCTTGGAAAGTGTCTCAATATGCTATGTTCTTTGGAACCCTAGAAGAAATGAACGGAGCAACAATAGATTGGAAATCCCTATATGAAAAAACGATTAATCATGACTTTGCTGAAGTATTTATCGGCGACATTAAAACACCGGTCAAACATGCTAGTGTTGAGCTTAAACAGATGCTTGCCCATGTCGAAGAAAAAATGATGGAGAAATTTATAAGGGAAGAAATACCCCCGGACTTTCAAGCTGTTTTCTTTGAACGAATGAAAGAAGGTAAGGATGCGACAATCGAAGGTCGTCTTCTAGAATTTGCAGATAAGTTAGACCAGTTTTATGAATCCTTTGCGGAGTTGAAACGCGGTAATACAGATAAGGAATTTGTTATCATGTATCAGCAAGCATTACAGAAATTGTTGGCAATGCCTCTAGAAGTAAGTGTAAACTACTTCCGAAATGAAATCTTAAATGATGTCATGAAAGAAGAAACTCAAATCAACCTTGCTGCCTTAACAAATGAAGTATTGAACAAAATAAAATGATAACAAAAGTTTTCCAATGATGGAAAGCTTTTTAATTTGTCTAAAGAACATAACTTGTTTCATTTCTCTTACATACATAACATGGGTGCCATAAATTTCACCCCCGATTTCAATGATAATTATTTGACATTTTTCATCATTCATACTTACTTGCACAACAGTTTATTATCGTATATTATAACAATAAAGCTGCGTTGTTCGTACAAATATTAAGTTTTAACCTTTGAACTGTAAAAGGGAGTTTTAATCGAATAGGGAATGGCGGGCGTCACACTCCGGTGAATGACGATATACAGGAACTATTCTGCGAGCACCCACCTGGTGGAGTCGTGGTTTTAAAACTTTCTATTAATAATTACGGCAAGGCGGCTTTGCCATACATAATGTGTATAGCAAGGCTTAGAAAAACTCCCATCAAATATCTGATGGGAGTTTTTTCTATTTGGAAATTACTTGAATGAATTAATCATATATAATGAATGGTAAAGGTTTTTCAGGTCGGTTAACACAGTATTCGCAATTTGGATCTTTACACTTTGTTTCAGTCCACCTGTTACATTTTGGGCAAAAAATAGGCATCAAAATCCTCATAATAAATTAAACTCATCTTACATATCTTGCAACAATTTTCTTCATCCACAAAACCATCAATTTCAAAGTTATTAATAATTACTCCCCCATCAGTTTCTTCTATTTTCATAAACACTCCTGAAATTTTAGTAAATCAATTTTTTAATGCAAGTTTTATCGATAAATTCATTTTTTCCGTAAAGATACCTCTTTGATCAAGTTCCAATAATTCCTTTTTTAAATGTTTTTCAAACAAAGCAATATTTTCCCCTAAAAAATGTTTCGAACTATAGGAAGTTGAATATAAATTTCTAATTATTGAATTTCCAATTATTGATTCTACTCTCCATACTTGTTCATAGAGTGGAAGTTCATATTTTTCCATTTTAAATTTAGAATTTAATATAATTTCTTCGTAGCTAACTGTAGGATGGGAATAGGTTATATCCCCAGCTCTTCTTTCATTCCCATACCACTGTTCTACTACTTGCTTCCTTTATTTCCCAAGGTAAAGGTTCTTATTGGGAGAATAGTTATCAATAATAGCTATTCCACCACCATCCGAAATCATTTCATACAACATATCAAGAGTCTTTTCTCTATCCATCCAATGGAACGCTTTAGCAATCGTGACAAACCGAAAATGTCCATCATATTTCTTTTTAAATGATTCAAGTTCTCCTATAAACCATTCCAAATTCTCTATTCGAAGTTCTTTTACAAGACGCATTGCTTCTTGAATCATTTCTGGTTCTGTATCGATTCCAATTACTTTTTCAAACCAATCTGTTAATCGAAATGCTAATTGTCCTGTACCACAACCTAAATCTAACATTCGACCTTTACCATCCAAGGAAAACTTATCAATTAAATACCTTATCAATGAAGATGGATATAAAGGACGATAACGTGAATAATACGAAGCTGTACCTTTAAATAAATCCTTTCCGTACTCAGCCATCAATCGTTACTCCTTACTTAAAAATTGTAACTTCCTTACTTTTAATATACAAAAAAATAGATGGTAAAAACATTCCGTTTTTACCATCTATTTCAATTCGAGCTCTTCATTTAGCTCATACTATGACCCGTACGGGATTCGAACCCGTGTTACCGCCGTGAAAGGGCGGTGTCTTAACCACTTGACCAACGGGCCGTGGCTCCGAAGGTAGGACTCGAACCTACGACCGATCGGTTAACAGCCGATTGCTCTACCACTGAGCTACTTCGGAATAAATTAAGTTTTTATGGTGGGCCTAAATGGACTTGAACCATCGACCTCACGCTTATCAGGCGTGCGCTCTAACCAGCTGAGCTATAGGCCCCCATTTGGAGCGGGTGATGAGAATCGAACTCACGACATCAGCTTGGAAGGCTGAGGTTTTACCATTAAACTACACCCGCATATATGGTGGGTCGGGACGGAATCGAACCGCCGACACTTAGAGCTTCAATCTAATGCTCTACCAACTGAGCTACCGACCCATATAATCAAATTTACTTAAAATAATGGCGGTCCCGACCGGGATCGAACCGGCGATCTCCTGCGTGACAGGCAGGCATGTTAACCGCTACACCACGGGACCATATGTATGTATAAATAGTAAAGAAAATGGCGGAGGCAGTAGGATTCGAACCCACGCGCGGTTTAACCCGCCTGTCGGTTTTCAAGACCGATCCCTTCAGCCAGACTTGGGTATGCCTCCGTATTATGAATAAATGGCGGCAGAGGGGATCGAACCCCCGACCTCACGGGTATGAACCGTACGCTCTAGCCAGCTGAGCTACGCCGCCATAATAGTATTAAATTGGTGGAGCCTAGCGGGATCGAACCGCTGACCTCCTGCGTGCAAGGCAGGCGCTCTCCCAGCTGAGCTAAGGCCCCAATTTATAAATAGTCAGTTTGTATTACATGGTCGGGAAGACAGGATTCGAACCTGCGACCCCTTGGTCCCAAACCAAGTGCTCTACCAAGCTGAGCTACTTCCCGTAAATATGGCGCGCCCGGCAGGAGTCGAACCCACAACCTTCTGATCCGTAGTCAGACGCTCTATCCAATTGAGCTACGGGCGCATATTAAAATGGTGCCGAGGACCGGAATCGAACCGGTACGGTAGTCACCTACCGCAGGATTTTAAGTCCTGTGCGTCTGCCAGTTCCGCCACCCCGGCACATTTGGAGCGGAAGACGGGGTTCGAACCCGCGACCCCCACCTTGGCAAAGTGGTGTTCTACCACTGAACTACTTCCGCATGTGCTTTATATTTATCTCTGGCAATAATTATTTTATTTATTATAAAAAACTGGTGAGCCATGAAGGACTTGAACCTTCGACCCTCTGATTAAAAGTCAGATGCTCTACCACTGAGCTAATGGCTCTCTATAAATGGTGGAGGGGGACGGATTCGAACCGCCGAACCCGAAGGAGCGGATTTACAGTCCGCCGCGTTTAGCCACTTCGCTACCCCTCCATGGGAATGGTGCCGGCGAAAGGACTTGAACCCTCAACCTACTGATTACAAGTCAGTTGCTCTACCAATTGAGCTACACCGGCTTAATATGGTGGAGGATGACGGGCTCGAACCGCCGACCCCCTGCTTGTAAGGCAGGTGCTCTCCCAGCTGAGCTAATCCTCCACATAAAAAATAAGCGAAGCGACGTCCTACTCTCACAGGGGGAAGCCCCCAACTACCATCGGCGCTAAAGAGCTTAACTTCCGTGTTCGGTATGGGAACGGGTGTGACCTCTTTGCCATCATCACTTCACATATTTAGTTGAGAGCTTGTTCTCTCAAAACTGGATAAAGACATTGAATGCATTCAAGATTTGGTTAAGTCCTCGATCGATTAGTATTCGTCAGCTCCATGTGTCACCACACTTCCACCTCGAACCTATCTACCTCATCGTCTTTGAGGGATCTTACTTACTTGCGTAATGGGAAA
>NZ_RHLQ01000015.1 GCF_003711845.1 Lysinibacillus halotolerans | reverse complement strand
TTGGTTTGACGGCCATTTTCATTATATCGAGAGGAGTTTTTAATTCCATCTCCATTACCACTCTAAAAGTATATTTTCACACGTGCAGAGCACGTGGTTTTAAAAGAATTAATAAAAAAACTCGCTCAAAAAGGCGAGTTCAAAATAAATTTTATGAAATTAAATTTTTCACTACTTTCGAAATCGTAGCTCCATCAGCTTTACCAGCAAGTAAAGGTTTAGCAATCTTCATTGCTTCCCCCATATTTAAACCTGTTTTGACTCCTGCTTCAGTTAGTACAGCTGTAATTTCTTCTTCAGATAATTGTTTCGGTAAGAAACTTTTTAACAATGCTAATTTTACTTCTTCTTTTTCAATTAAATCTTCACGATTTGCTTGTTTTGCCCCATCTAACGATTGGTTCGTTTGCTTAATTTCACGATTAACAACCGCAACTTCCTCTTCTGTTGTTAAAGCTGATCCCTTTTCTTTTTCTGCTTTATCTAATGCCGATTTTAAAAGCGTTAAGACACCCTTTGCAATCACATTTTTTTCTTTCATTGCTACTTTTAATTGCTCGAACACTATTTCTTTTAACATGTAGTTCTTCCTTTCGTTATATATACTTTTCCATTCATTAGGAATGGTTGAATACTATTACTATACACCGAATCCCTTCATGATACCAAGGCTAAGAAAAATCGTTTCCATTTTTCTAAAATACCTTTTAAAATTCGCAAAACTCTACTTGATGCAACGATAAAGATATTTTCATTTATACGATATATTTCTACAAAAAATCGTTTTCATTCTGTATTACGATTGTTATCTTACATAACTGTGTTATATTCAGAAAATTTAGTATTGAAATAATCTTCCTAACTTATATAATAGTCTTACCATTAAAGAGTGACACCTAGAGAGGATTTGAATGAGTTATGAAAGAGTTTTTTAATAAGCTATTAACTGGAATGAGTTTAGGAATTGTTGTTTGTTTAATCCCCAACGCCCTTGTTGGTGAAATATTAAAACTTCTCATTCCCTATGCACCATTTCTAGAAACGATATTAAATGTTTCTATCATCGTCATGAGTCTATTACCAGTCATTATTGGCGTAATGATCGGTATACAATTTAAATTAACGCCTATTCAAACATGTTCTGTAGGATTAGCTGCATTCATTGGAAGTGGAGTTACTACAGTAGCGACAGATGGAACGATGACAATCGCAGGTATTGGTACGGTTATTAATATTGGTTTAACAGCAGCACTAGCCGTATTATTTGTGCAATGGTTAGGAACGAGATTAAAAGACTGGACATTGCTAGCAATGCCAGCGTTAACGATTTTTCTTCCTGGGATTATTGGATTATCAATCTTACCTTATGTAAAAAATAGTTCATTGATAATTGGTGAAGGGATTATGTATGTCACAAGCCTTCAACCAATCGTAATGGGGGCAATCATAGCCATGATATTCTCTGTGTTAATTTTATCACCCATTTCAACAATCGGAGTTGCTACAGTTATTATGCTTTCTGGTATTGGTGCTGGCGCAGCGAACCTTGGTGTATGTGCATCAGGTGTCGGAATGTGTATCGCAAGTTACCGTGCCAACAATTTTGGTACAGCCATTGCTCATATTGCTTCTGCTAAAATTCAAATGCGTAACTTCTTTATGAAACCAAAAATTGCCTTTCCAATGATTTTAACGGCAGGAATACTAGGAGGACTTGGAGGGCTATTCCAAGTAATCGGTACTCCATACAGTGCAGGTTTTGGACTAGCCGGATTTGTTGGACCTTTAAAATATTTAAGTTTAGTAGGTTGGAATACTGAAAGCATCTTCATTTCCATTACGTTATTTATTGCATTACCAATCGTGTTAAACTTAGTATTCTTAAAACTATTTGAATCAAAATTAAAATGGTTAAAGTATGAAGATTATAAAGTTACATACGAATAAGTATAAACACCATTTCTTATGAAGAAATGGTGTTTTTCTTTATTGTGCTTTCATAAAAGATTTTAATTTTTCCATTTGACTATTTGCTAAGTTATAGCCCATTTCATAACTTTGTCGCATTACCTTCACATCTTTCTCCATACTTTTCATCGGATATTCTGGTCTGAAAATAAAAGCTTTTCCCTCTTCTTCTAATCTTTCACATAATGCAAGGGTCTCATTGTATTTATCAATTCGCACTTGCATAAGTTCTACAAGTTTCGGATATTTCTTTTTTAATAGTTTCATAGCCCATTTACTTTGAGAGTCCAATTTTTTACGATATCCCTTTGGTCGTGTTAATACGAGAACATGGTTTTCAAACCCATCATCTATTGCTTTTTGAATCGGTATTGGATCTGCTAATCCACCATCAAAATATGGAATATCATTTATTTTAATTTCGGGAAACAAAATAGGGATTGCACACGTAGCTCTTAACATCATACATTTCCGATCCATTTCCAATGCATTCATATATTCTACTTCACCTGTCATTGCGTTTGTTACCCCAAACAATAAAGTGCCATCATATTTTTGATATGTATCCCAATCAAATGGATCTAATTGGTTTGGAATTAAATCATAGGCATAATCCAACCCAAATATGCTTTTTTCTTTAAAGAAGTTTCGAAAACCCATATAACGTTTATCATGACGGAAATTAATGAGCACTCGTAATGTACGTTCCTTTTGTTTAGAAATATAGGAACAAGCATTCATTGCACCAGCTGATATACCAATAATGTATGGCATCATTATCTGTTGATCTAAAAAAGCATCTAAAATACCGGCTGTATAAACGGTACGAAAAGTCCCTCCTTCTAATATTAAACTTGTATTATTTCGATATAATTCGTCCATCTTACCCCTCTTAACTTGTCATTTAGTTAAATCGTTTCATTCGATCAACAAGAACACTTTTTCTTGCATAACCGAATCGTTCATAAATTTGTTTTAATTGTTCATTATATCCTTGTTGCACATGATGATGAATCGTTGTGTAACGTAACATCGTAGCAGTTACTTTAAATCCAACATTTTTTGAAATTGTTTGAAAGATCCGTTCAATTGTTTTTACCGTAATTGGTTCATATTGCTTATTCCCAAGTCCTATCCATATGTAATCAATGTTTTTATAAAATGGGAAACAATTTTCAGTTTCTATTTTTAATAAGGATAACCAAGCCATTTGACTTTCTGATAATGGAAGTTTTCTATTTTTTGATCTCTGGATAATCGTAATATAATGATCATCCATATGACTCCATCTCATAGCTACAACTTCAAAGGGTTTTAAACCAAGTTCAAGTATAATATTCACAATGCAAAAGTTACGCAATGCGAGCCATTTGTATTCTGCTTCTTCACTATGTTTATACAAATGAAGCCAATAATTTAATACTTTTTCTAATTGATTAGTTGTTAATATTTTAAATGTACTTAAACTACTATTAACAGGCTTTAATAGTTCAACAGGATATGTATCAATGATATCCCGATCCTTTAAATACGATAAAAAGAATTTTAAAGATGATAGTTTTCGATTGATGCTTGCAACTGAATTATATGTTTTCAATAAATGCTCTTTATAAAATGATATAAACTTTTTTAAATCATTATCCAATGATACATCATTGTCGTTTATAAACTTTAAAAATTGCTCTGCATCGATACAATACTGCTTGATTGTATGGGGTGATTTCTTTAATGATTCTAAATAAGTTTTATAATAGTCGACTTGTTGGATCATTATTCCCCCTCCTTATTTACGTAAAGCGTGGATAATATGAATGTTACAGCTTAGTCATTGTGCGTGCGTATATAGTTTAAAGTATATAATAAGTGTCGGATAATATGCAAATACAAAAGTGACAAAACAAACAAGATATGATTAAAGCAAATTTGCCGTTAATTTATAGAGGGAAAATCTTTTTTTGTCAAAAATATATCCATTGTTAGAAGTTACTTTTTTATTAAATATTCTAAATTTAGTTCGATAAAAAGTGCTTGTTGTATATAATGGGGGTATCTAAGTTAGGAGGTTGTTTCCGATGCAAGTACGAACAACTCGATTGGAAGAAGAGGATGCGAAAATTATTTATCAAGAAACTGCTGGATTAGCGATTATTACAATTCATCGTCCCCAATTAAAAAACGCTTTAACGGCGAATATGTGGGAACAATTGGCAAAAATCGCCTTACAATCACTTGATAATCCGAAAAATAAAGTGTTATTGCTTCGTGGATCTGGAGAAAATTTTACAGCAGGATCAGATATTAAAGAATTTAACTCCATTTCTTTAGAAAAAGCAGAAGAGGCATTTGTTTTAATGGAAAAAACGATATCTACTATCGAACAATTACCCCTTCCTGTCATTGGTGTCATTAATGGTCCTGCAATGGGGGCAGGGTTGGAATTAGCATTAGCCTGTGATATTCGGATTGGTTCAGATAAGTCCCGTTTAGGTATTCCGGTCGGTAAATTAGGAATTACGATTAATAATAAATTTGCTAAACGTCTTGTCGATTTAGTAGGACCCTCGGCAACAAAGGATTTTGTTTTTACTGGTCGTATGTACAAAGCTGAGGAGGCCTATAGAGCAGGGTTACTAAACTATTTAGTACCCGAAAAGGATTTAAATAAATTTGCGATTCGTATGGGGAAATTAGTGGCAGGCATGTCACCAGCCTCCCTTCTTGCAATTAAACGGTCCGTACAAGAATGTATCGATTCAGTACCGGTATTATGGAATTCATCCACAACCTTTGTTGATCATAACGATTTTCCTGAAGGTGTCCGCGCATTTGTTGAAAAAAGGCAACCACGTTTTTCCCGTTATTAAAAAGAGAAAGGTCCGTTCCAAATCAATATGAAACACTGCCCATCCCTTATTTAATCCCTTTTATAAAAAGTCGAATATGGGACGGTTCAAATTCAAAATGGCGATTAAATTGCTCTGAAATCATACGCTGTATATTGGCCATTTCTTCCACTACACTATAGTTGATCGGTGATGATATATAAATGGAAAGATAAATAATCGGTTGTTTCTTCATAACAAATTGAACCGAATTCACTTTTGTAACAACTTTATTTTGACGAATAATATGTTGTATCAATTCTGAATAAACATTTCGGGAAATGGCGACTACTTGACGATGGAAATCTGGTTGAACAATTGTCGTTTCCCCTACTTTCACTTTATTTTTTGAAACAATATCAAATCCTTTCTGAACTAACCGTTTAAAAAAGTTTTGCCCTACTTGTTTATATGGGATAGGCATTACATGTTTCCCTTGGGTCACCCTTACAAACTTAGCCATTTGGATTTCCCTTTGGGACCTAATGTCTTCAATGCGGTAAAATACTTTAATAGGTGGTAAATGAAGACGTTCAGCAATCTTTTTGGTCATTTTATCTGAAGTTCCTATAATGAGAATCGATTGCACATGATGTTCACGAATTGCATCGACAACTTCCCTTTTATGTTCTTCATCCTGGAAAATAGCACGGCGAACAGCTGTAACCGTATTTTTCTCAAATTTCGCCGAAGTTCCAGCTTTTTTCTCCCCATTCATGATGAGGAGACCGTCATCGATAATCGCTTCTATTTGATGTTCATAAGCAAATTGAAGGGCACTTGTACTTTTCCCTGTGCCACTCGGACCACTTAATGAATAGACGATCATCTATCTCCCTCCAACCTATTTTTTACTAGTGTAATGGATGAACAAAAAATTAGCTATTCTTTAAAATCATGTATCCATTTCCACCGTTATATCCCTAAAGATTCTCTATAAAATATGTATTTTTTATCTTTTCTGATTTTATGGCGAATTATCAACCGTCCTATGTTAAAATGTGATTTATATTTGTTTGATTATAAGGAGTGTTACATCTTGAATATTATCCCCTCTAAGAAAATGTCATTATTTGAACCTGCCATTTTTGGTGATTTAAAAAATTACGCGAAACAACAAGAAGCAAAAGGAATGCATTTAATCGATTTAAGTTTAGGGAGCCCCGACATTCCCCCGCATGAAATGTTACGGAATCATATGTCTGAATTAAGCAAACGTTCTTCTTCCTACGGATATACGTTATCCGGTTCAAAGGAATTTTTAGAAGCAGTTGCCAATTATTATAAACGTGTTAATAAAGTAGATTTAGTGCCGGAAACAGAAATCGTACAAACAATTGGTTCACAAGAAGGCTTAGTCCATTTGCCAGTTGCATTTTGTGATCCTGAGGATATCGTATTAACAACAAATCCTGGTTACGTTGCCTATGCAGCCGGTATTAATTTAGCTGGTGCCAAGCCCTATTACATACCCCTTGATGAAAATAGAGGATTTCTACCAAATTTAAAGGCTATTCCAGATGACGTTGCCGAAAAGGCAAAATTATTGATTCTCAATATGCCAGGAAATCCTGTTCCAATGTCTCCTTCAATTGAATATTTCACTGAAGTAGTCGAATTTGCAAAAAAATATAATGTTATCGTTTTACACGATGCCGCTTACTCGGAATTTTACTTTACAGGTGATGCACCAATTAGCTTCTTAGCAACTCCTGGTGCAAAAGAAGTCGGTTTAGAGATTAACTCCTTATCAAAAAGCTTTAGTTTAGCTGGTGCCCGTGTAGCTTATATCGTCGGAAACGCAGAAATGATTTCGATTATAAAACAATTAAAATCCAATTTAGATTTCGGTATTTTCGACCCTATTCAATCAACAGCTGCCCTTGCCCTAGATCATGCAGAAGAAATTACAGCAACTTTACGTTCTACTTTTTCCGAACGCCATATTACTTTAATGAATGGATTAAAGGAATTAGGATGGGAAGTAGCTCCTTCTAACGGTGGAATGTTTGTATGGGCTAAATATCCTTATGAAATTGACAGTGTCTCCTTTGCTTTTAAAGCCATTGAACAAACGGGTGTATTAATGGTGCCAGGAACTACGTTTGGTTCCGAAGGTGAAGGATATATGCGTCTTGCATTAGTGCAAGAAAAAGAATTATTAGAAGAAGCTGTAAAACGATTAAAAAACTTATCAATTTAATCCACATAAAAAGTCCTTAAAGTACATTTTGTCACTTTAAGGACTTTCTTTATAGAAAAAAATGTCTCTTACAATAAGAGACATTTTTTGTTTAACTTTCATATTTGTTTTCTGGATCCTGTTCAAAACGGTTATATCGTCTTTTCAACAGACTAAATAAATGGCTTACTAACACTTTAAATAAGGCATAACCAGGTATACCTAAAATTACCCCTGCAACTCCAAATAAGGATCCTGCTGTTAATAGTACGAAGATAATTGTAATTGGATGAACGGAAAGGGATTTCCCCATAATATTAGGCGTAATAAATTTCCCTTCAACTAATTGGACAATCGTCCATACGATAATTAATTTCACTAACATAAATGGTGAGTTAACAATCGCAATGACAAGGGCTGGTGTAATGGCAATAGCAGGACCTAAATAAGGTACGACACTTGTAATCATCGCTAAAATACCTAATAAGAAGGCGTAATCTAATCCGATGATTAAAAATCCGATGGTCATCATCACACCGATACAAATGGAAACGAGTATTTGTCCTAATATATAAGAACTTACTTGCTTATCCATTTCTTTCATTACTTGTCCAACTTCATTTCGAGCTCGAGGTGGGAACAAACGTAAAATAAATTTCGGTAGCTTTTCACCTTCATAAAGTAAATAAAATAATATGAACGGAACTGTAACTAGTGATAATAAAATCCCTGTTAATGTTGATACAAATCCTGTTATCCCTGAAGCAAGTGTTGAAGCAACATTTGCAAAAGTATCTTTCATTGTAGAAACAAGATCATTTGTCACATTCATTAAAACAGCATCGTAATCGAAATTGAATCTTGTGAACAGTTCATCAAATTTCGAATTATTTAAATACGTCACAATATTTTCGATTAACGCCATAAAATAAATTGGAAATTCTTGAATTAAATTCATAAATTGATCTCGTAAAAATGGATATACGATAAGAGCTAGTAATGTCATGAGTGCTGCCACAATGACATACAGTATTAATATAACAAGGCCACGAGGAACTTTTCCTTTACCGCTTTTTTCTGCTAAACGTACAAAAGGTCTTAATAAATAATACCCAATAATCGCTAGCACACCCGGTAAGATAACAACTTCAAATAATACTTGAAGGGGGTAAAAAATAAACGAAACTTTATCAAATATAAATACGATACAACCAACTAATAGTAATGAAATAAGAAGGAATAATAGATTCTTTCCACCTAAAAAACGAATAAATCTTGATTGGAAGAAAGATGTTTTATTCCGTAATAAACGATCCTCATAACCTTTTTCTCTTTCCAAAAAACCACCCCGTCAACCTATGAAAATTTATAATTACTTTTATTTTATCATTTATAATATTTTTTGGAAGAATTTACTCCTATTCCAGCTTTAAAAAATCATGTAGCAATTGTTTATTTTCTTCCGTATCAATTTCTATCACATCGCCAGCATCGCTATAGGAATTATAGCTATAAGTTCCTTCTACTGGGATTGTCATCTTTTCTATTTCTAACCCTCCACCTGCAACAATAGATAGAACCGTTTTTAACTCCTCTCCCGTTGTTAAATCAGTTGTCACATAGCCTTTCGCAGCTCCTACTAATTTCGGTATGTTACCAACATTTTTCGGTGATAGAATTTCTTCTTTTAACGCTTCAATCACTTTTTGTTGGCGCTCTACACGTCCAAAATCCCCTTCCGCATCATGTCGGAACCGCGCATAGCCAAGTAGTTCTTTACCATTTAGCTTTTGGATACCTTTTGTTAAAGTTACCCCAATATGAGCAGACATGTCTTTTTCAACATCCATTTCAATTCCATCGGGAGCTAAAATATCAATCATTGCTTCGAAACTTTTAAAATCAATTAACGCATAATGGTGAATTGGTACATCAAACATAGAGTTTAATGTATCTTTTAATAGTTGGACACCACCTAAATAATAGGCCGTATTTAATTTATAAGATTTATAACCTGGTATATCTGCATAAATATCCCGCATAAAGGATACTAATTTTAAATCATTTGTATCCTTGTTCCAAGAAAGGACCATCATCGTATCGGAACGGGACTTTTCTTCCCCTCTACTGTCAACACCAACGATTAAATAATTTTCAATGTTTTCCATTGCCTCATCGGGTACAAATTCCTCTTCCGGTAGTTTCGTTTCGCCAGCCAACTTAAGGCCACTTCGATACTGGAAAATAGAGTATGCTGCTATAACGATTAATAGTAATAATATGAATGTAAAGAAAACTCGTCCCTTTCGTAGTTTTCTTTTTTTATATCGAGTTTGTCTTGTTTCATGTGTTTGTTGCTCATCCATCTTATTTACACTCCCCTTCAAAAACGCAATAAATAAACAGTATGTTCAAAAAAAGATTTGTTTTTACCATATTATACTATGACCAAAAAAAGAAATCTTAAATTTAACCATATTTATTAGTCAAAGCTAGTCGTTTGTGAGATTGATTGAATAATGTTAAAATTGTTTCATTCTATCTATCATGGTACAATACTATTTATTTTAAGCATTGGAGGCGTCATTTTATGGAAAAAGCAACATTTGCAGGTGGTTGTTTTTGGTGTATGGTGAAACCATTTGTAGAATGGGATGGCATACATAAAGTAACTTCTGGTTATATGGGTGGCACAGTAGAAAACCCTACATACGAACAAGTTAAGAAAGGTGATACGGGGCATTTAGAAGTTGTTCAAATTGAATTTGACCCTGTTGTTTTTCCATATGAAAAACTTCTTGAAATCTATTGGATGCAAATCGATCCAACAGATGACGGTGGACAGTTCCATGATCGAGGAGAGTCTTATAAAACAGCGATATTTTATCATTCAGAAGAACAGCAAAAATTGGCAGAAATTTCAAAACAACAATTAGCTGACAGCGGTCGCTTTAAAAAACCAATTGTAACGAAAATTTTAGAAGCTTCCACGTTTTATGAAGCGGAAGATTATCATCAAGATTATTATAAAAAAGAGCCTAATCATTATAAAGAAGACCGGGAAAAATCAGGTCGGGATGAATTTATTAATCAACATTGGAAATAGTAAAAAAACCGGCAAATTTAACATTTGTCGGTTTTTTGTTTAGTGAAATTCTTTAATTGCATTAATAAATATTGTGCCATAACGTTCCAGCTTGTTTTGACCTACTCCACTTACCTCTAAGAACGTTTGTTCATCGATTGGTTTCTTATCACACATATCTTTTAATGTTTTATCTGAGAATACGACAAATGGAGGAACCCCTTCTTGTTCTGCTATTTCTTTTCGAACAGCGCGCAAATGTTCAAACAACGGATCATCTCTTTTAATAACCGTTTGTTCAATTTTCACCCGACGCCAAACCTTTCTTTTGCCGAGCAATACTTCTTTCCCCTCATCGGATACATAAATAGTCGGATATTGACCCGGTTGAACTAACAACAATCTTTCAGAAATTAAAAACTCTATGAAATTTGAAATTTCCTTGGCATTCATATTTTTTAAAATACCAAAGGTAGACAATCCTTTAAAGTTTTCGATTTTTTTATTGCGGGAACCTGCTAAAACTTGAGCAGTAATTGTTTTCCCAAATTTTTGACCCATTCGAACGACACAAGAAAGGACCTTTTGTGCATCCTTCGTAACATCTGTTTTTGGACGTTCATCGGTACAATGGCTACATTGTCCACAATCTTTCGATTCCTTCTCTCCGAAATATTGCACAATGTAGGACTGTAAACAATTTTCAGTATGACAGTAATCCACCATACTTTGAAGTTTCTCAAGTTCTAATGGAATGCGTGACCGATCTTGGGATTGGTCAATTAAAAACCGTTGTGTTTGTTCATCTGACGAGCTATATAATAAAATACATTCACTTGGTAAACCATCGCGCCCCGCTCGCCCCGCTTCTTGATAATAACTTTCCATGTTTCGAGGCATTTGATAATGAATAACAAAACGAACATTCGTTTTATTAATCCCCATTCCAAAGGCATTCGTCGCAACCATTACTTGCACTTCATCTTGTAAAAACCGATTTTGCTCTACCGTTCTTTCCTTCTCTCCCATACCACCATGATATTTTGCGACCCGTATTCCTAACTTTAATAACGAATCATATACTGCTTCAACGGATTTTCTCGTAGCGGCATAAATAATTCCTACCTCGTTTGAATTATTTTTCACATATTGTTTGATGAAGCGTTCTCTATTTTCCCCTACGAGTACTTTAAATGATAAATTATCCCTTTCAAAACCAGTGATGAATGTATCATCCTGTTTTATGTTTAATAAAGAACAAATGTCCTGACTAACAGTAGGAGTAGCCGTTGCCGTTAAAGCAATGACTGTCGGTTTAACTTCCCATAGGTTTAAAAGGGATGCAATCGTTCGATAACTTGGACGAAAATCATGACCCCATTGGGAAATACAGTGGGCTTCATCTATCGCTATAAAAGGAACTGAAAGTCTAGCTAATTTTTGACGAAAAGATTCATTTTCTAAACGTTCTGGAGCAATATACAGCAGCTTGACGAGTCCCTTTTCTACGTCTTCCATCACTTGATCCATCTGACTAAACGTTAAAGAACTATTTATATAGGCTGCTTGTATGCCATTACTATGTAATAAATCGACCTGGTCTTTCATTAAAGAAATAAGTGGTGATATGACGATCGTCGTTCCTTCAAAACAAAGGGCAGGAACCTGATAACAAAGGGACTTACCCCCACCTGTTGGCATAACACATAATGTATCACGCTTATTTAAAACATTTTCGATTACTTGTTGTTGACCGATACGAAAGGAATCATATCCGAAATAATTTTTTAATACTTGAACTGCTTGCTGCAACATGTCATACCCCTCTTTTTACATCATAAAGAACAGTATACTATTGATAGATGGCGCTGACAAAAAACGAAAACGATATGTAAAATAAAAAAACTACTGTCCTAATAGGTTTAACAGTAGTTTTAATCGATTTTTTTCCTATTAGTAAAATGTTAGTCCATTTTTATTATAATTCGAGATGAATCCCCTGTAGCAAGCAAATCGAAACCTTCATTAATTTCTTCTAGTGAAATAATATTGGATACTAAACGATCCACGGGTAATCGACCTTGCTTCATCATTTGAATGAAACGTGGTATATCCCGTTTCGGAACACAACTGCCAACATAAGAACCTTTAATAGTCTTTTCTTCAGCTGTTAACGATACATAAGGAAAAGCAAATTTATGCTCCGGATGGGGTAATCCCGTCGTTGTTGTTGTGCCTCCTCGTTTTGTAACAGCATAGGCAACGTCCATTGCTGCTACTACCCCAGCTGTTTCAAAGGCATAATCGACTCCCCCATTCGAATAGTTTTTTACCTTTTCACTGATATTTTCATCCTTTGAATTAAATACAGCGGTTGCACCAAATTTCAATGCTTGTTTTAGCTTATTTTCATTAATATCAATCGCAATAATTTCTCTGGCACCGGAAGCAATTGCTCCAATTAATGCACTTAAACCAATTCCACCTAATCCAACAATCGCAACAGTACTGCCAAGTTTAATATTCGCTGTATTCACAACTGCACCGACACCCGTAATAACTGCACAACCGAATAAGGCTAATTTTTCAAATGGTAAATCCTCTTCTATTTTAACTAAGGAGTTTTCCGATACAACGACATATTCCGAAAAGGCGGATACTCCAATATGGTGAGCAATATCCTCTGTTTCAGTATGAATACGAATGCCTCCGCCAATTAACGTGCCTCTTCCATTTGCCGCAGCACCTGGCTCACAAAGGGCAGGTCTTCCTTCTGAACAAGGGATACAATGACCACAACTAGGAACAAAAATGCAAATCACTTTATCTCCAGGTGAAAAATTCGTTACCCCTTCTCCTACTTGCTCCACTATACCTGAAGCTTCATGACCGAGTGCCATTGGCAATGGACGTGGTCTACTACCGTTGATTACTGACAAATCAGAATGGCACAAACTTGCCGCTTTTATTTTTACTAGCACTTCCCCTTTTTCAGGAGGATCAAGTTCAACCGTTTCAATTTGGATTGGTTTACTTTTCGTATAAGGTTGTGCTACACCGGAAGATCTTAGTATAGCTGATTTAATTTTCAAATGACCTCTCCCCTTTTGACTATTATTTAGTTATTCATAATAACCTTCCGTCGATTTAATCAATGTTTTAAATTGATTTGCATCGTGACCAAACCAAATCGTTGAATTATATTCATTTGCATATTTCCGAATGTATTCTACTGTTGCGTTGTAGCCGACGGAATCATATAAAATTCCAGGGGGTTTAACAGGAGGGCCAAAACTTTCAGCCGTATAAAGGGCGTCAGAAGCAAGCAATAAATTACCCGCGCCAGGCAGCTCGATATGAAGCCCTAATAACCCATAAGCATGTCCAGGTCCAAAATTAATGATTTTAATCCCCTCTACAAGGGTCACTTCTTTTTCATATGGTTTAATCGTACGCCAACGTAAATCATGTTGAATCCATGCCATTACATCTCCCCATATATAGGCACCCATATCCCGTGACATCGCAAACATTTTCATCACGTTGGATAATTCTGAATCATGTACGATAATTTCTGCATTTGTAAATAGTTCTAAACAACCCGCATGATCCAAATGAAGGTGGGAAGCAACGACATATTTAATATCTTTCGGACTCACTTTTAATTGCTCTAAACGGTTAATTAAATAACATTCCTCGCTAGCAAAAGTAGGGAATAATTTTTGAACCCCTTCTGGCCAACGTCCATTTTCCCCCATGCCATCAGGATTGCATCCAGTATCAAAAAGAATTTTCCCTTCTGGGTGATCTATTAACACCGCATAAATTGGAAATTCAACAAACTCAGCTGGCGGGTTTGGATTGTCAATACTTGCAGGATTATGCATCGCAATCATATAGTTTTTATCCATCTTCATCGTACCTGTATCCAGCACATACACTTTTTTGTTACACATTCTCCATTCCTCCAATTCTTTTCCTCATCTAGTTAGAAAGCAAATCTATATGACTTTGTTTTTAAGACTAGGACAACCTATCAACATAAAATCATATGCGGAACAGTATAACGGATAGTACTCCCTATTCGTTTAGAAAATGGAAAGTAAATAATTTATTCTAAACACGTTCATTGTTTAAAATATTCATACTACGTGTTATAATAGAAACATTGTGTACAAAAGAGAAAATAGAACATCACTTTTAAAAACAATTTGAAACTGAATAACAATAAAAGGAGGAGCTTACATGATCCAAGTTAGTAATGTAGGTCTTCGTTATGGCGATCGTAAACTATTTGAAGACGTAAATATTAAATTCACACCTGGAAACTGTTATGGTTTAATCGGTGCAAATGGTGCTGGTAAATCAACATTTCTTAAAATCTTATCTGGGGATATTGAACCCCAAGAAGGTCATGTTTCAATGGGGAAAGATGAACGTCTTTCCGTCCTTAAACAAAATCACTTCGAATACGATGAATTCAACGTCCTTGATACAGTTATCATGGGGAATAAACGTCTTTGGGAAGTGAAAGTTGAAAAAGATGCGATTTATATGAAAGAAGATTTCTCTGATGAAGACGGTATGCGTGCTGCTGAATTAGAAGGAGAATTCGCAGACTTAAACGGTTGGGAAGCAGATTCAGAAGCTGCCACATTATTAAACGGTTTAGGTATTGGTGATGATCTTCATTACATGAAGATGGCTGAACTAGAAGGTTCGGATAAAGTAAAAGTATTACTTGCCCAAGCTTTATTCGGTAAGCCAGATGTCTTATTACTAGATGAGCCTACTAACCATTTAGATTTAAAAGCAATTAAATGGTTAGAAGAGTTTTTAATTAACTTTGAAAATACAGTTATTGTCGTTTCCCATGACCGTCACTTCTTAAATAAAGTGTGTACGCACATCGCAGATCTTGACTTTGGGAAAATCCAACTTTACGTTGGTAACTATGATTTCTGGTATGAATCTAGTCAATTAGCACTTAAAATGGCACAAGACCAAAATAAGAAAAAAGAAGAAAAAATTAAAGAATTACAAGCCTTCGTTGCTCGATTCTCTGCTAATGCTTCGAAATCTAGCCAAGCAACTTCACGTAAAAAAATGTTAGAGAAAATTGAACTAGAAGATATTAAACCTTCTAGCCGTAAATATCCTTTCATTAACTTCCAAATTGGGCGTGAAATCGGTAATGACGTATTAACTGTTGATGGCTTAACAGCGACGCAAGATGGGGAAACGTTATTTAAAGATGTACGTTTTACAATGAATAAAGAAGATAAAATTATTTTAATTGGGAATCCAATTGCAAAAACGGCATTAATGGACATTTTAATGGAACGTCGCCCTGCTGATAGTGGTTCGTTCAAATGGGGTGTCACAACTACTCAAAGTTATTTTGAACTTGATCACGATCAATACTTCCAAGGAACAGAAAAATCACTTGTAGAATGGTTACGTCAATATTCACCTGACGATGAGACTGAATCATTTTTACGTGGCTTCTTAGGTCGTATGTTGTTCTCTGGTGAAGAAGTGAAAAAATCCCCTTCTGTCCTTTCAGGGGGAGAAAAAGTGCGTTGTATGTTATCTAAAATGATGCTTTCCAATGCGAATGTACTTCTTTTAGATGAACCTACAAACCACCTTGACCTTGAATCGATTCAAGCTTTAAATGAAGGATTAATTCGTTTCAAAGGTGCGATGATTTTCACATCCCATGACCATCAATTTATTCAAACCATCGCCAACCGCGTTATTGAAATTCAAGAAGATGGTTCAATTTTAGATAAACAGCTAACTTACGATGAGTTCTTAGAGTGGAAAGAAGCTCAAGGAATTAATTAATTTTTACTAATAGACCACAAACTTCCCTTTAGTTTGTGGTCTATTTTTATGTAATAAGTTTACATAATAAAATTATTGTTATTTTAATAGCGTGATAAGTTCTCACGAAATCCAGTTAAATATTTTGTTAACATAATATAATTATTGTTAAAAAGAAAATATTGAGCCCTACTCTTCCTTCTTTTAAAACAAAATAAAGAGGCATCCCTAAATTTAGGGATGCCTCAGATTAACGGTCTCATTTAATTAGTAATAATTAAAGTTTTACAACGTTAGCAGCTTGTGGTCCGCGGTTACCATCAACAACCTCGAATTCCACTTTTTGACCTTCGTCAAGTGTTTTGAAACCTTCACCTTGAATAGCTGAGAAGTGTACGAATACGTCGTTTTCACCTTCAACTTCGATGAATCCAAAACCTTTTTCTGAGTTAAACCATTTTACTGTACCTTGTTTCATTTAAGAAAACCTCCAAAAAATAAATGTTAACAATATGTGATTGTTTTACCGAAATAAAAAATTCACATATTACGAAGAGTACCGACTTTACACCGATCACTCTTTGTAATATGTGAATCATTTGTACCCGGCCTAGCAATTTTATTGTTACTTAAAGTATACCATCATATTACAATTTGTCAAACATTAAATGCACTTTTTTTCGCATTTTTCTTTTATTTCTGTCAATTGATCGGTTATACAATATTTTAAACCGATTTTTCCACAATTATACCATGATAAATTTGTATATCATCATCACAAGCATCACAATATTCCCGCTCTTCATCTGTCCAAAAGGCATAATATACGCCTTCTTTATTTGCTTCATGTTCATATCGACTTCTGAAATCTTGTAACATTTCTTGTAATCCCTTTTTCAATTCAGCTTCTGTTTGAAATTGTTTTGTTAATACAATATTGGATTCCCAACCTTCAAATTTCCACCATGGTTCATAATCTGCCTTCATATAAATGAGTTGATACACTGCACGACGATCCTTTCCTTCTATTAGTATGTATTTTAGTGAATGCAATGGAAAATGTCTACCGGAAGCGTTTAGAAGATACAAAATTTGTATAAAAAAGAAATTTTATTGTTCTGAAAGTTGAAGTCTCGACTTTATTGTTTGCTTTTCACTATTTAGAATATCCATACTTCAATTCTCCATTAAGCTATGGACAACTGATAATTCGTATTCGTTGTTCTATCTTTTGTAAAGTTTAAAATGGTTATACTATAATAAAAAGTATAAAATATTCTTTTACTTTTTTAGCAATGTGGAAACTTTAAAATGAATCTATTTCAAAACAAAATACACTTACTTTGAAACTTTATACAAACCATTTACGTAATACATTTATAAGATGAAGGAGGTACGACTATGCTTGGTGCTATGAATTTTATAACTAGACATGCATTCAACTTTTTATCTAGTTTTACAGTATTTATTATAACCGTAGTTAATTTTGATTTGGGCATGTTGTTCGTGCCAATTATTACAATAGCTGCCTATTATTTAAGTAATAAAGGGATCAAATCCTTTCAAATTAGAAAAAAATGCAAAGAGCTCGGTATTTCCCGCTCTGAATATAAACAAATTGCTATGCAAATTAAAAAGGCAAAATCACATCTTCATTCTTTAACACAACAGTTTATTCAAGTTCGGTCAGTACGTTCATTTAAATTGTTAAATGAAATGACAAAAATATCGAAACGAATCATAAATATCGTGCAAATGAACCCGAGGAAATTTTATTCTGTAGAAGATTTCTTCTACTCCCATTTACCATCTGCTGTACAGTTAACTGAAAACTATTCCATGTTATCTCAGCAACAAGTAAAAGATTCTGAAATACACCTTACTTTAGAAGATACACGTCGAACATTAAAGGGCTTACATGAAACAATGGAAAACGATTTAAAATCTGCCCTTGAATCGGATTTAGAAAACTTAAAAATCGAACTAGATTATGTAAAGTTTGAAAATGCAAAACAGCAAAGGCAAATAGAACTTAGAGGTGACAAATAGTGTCGGAAAAAAAGAGCGCCATTAATCCATTTGAAGAGTTTTCAAAGAATGGAAGCTCTTTTTTTGATGTGACGATTCGTCATGATTATTCGGTTGATACACCCACTTTTAATACCTTAAATAGGGACCAGCAATCGGAAGCATTGTTAATAGCAAGCCAATTGGACGTTTCACAATATGAAAATGTCCTTCGTTTTGGTGAGGAAGTTCAACAAAAACTAAAAAACTTCACCCATAATATGTTAGTTTCTGTTCAACGGAATGATACCTCACCTATTCGGGAAATTTTATTTAAATTAATGCAACATTTAGAGAAAGTGAATCCAGATGATTTAATTGAAAAAAACAAAGGCTTCTTCAGAAAATTATTTAATCAGCCAAAAACTTCGTTACAAGAAATTGCGACCCAATATAATCGGTTAAGTAAACAAATTGATCGTTTAAGTATTCAATTGCAACATGCTCAAAAGGGTTTGTTGGCAGATATGAAATTGTTAAATGACTTGTTTGATTTAAATGAAGATTATTTTCACCGGATAAATCTGTTTATTGCAGCTGGAGAAATGAAAAAAAAGGATTTACTAAATCACGATTTACCTCAATTAGAGAAAAAAGCAAGTACTTCCGCTAACCCAATGGATCAACAGCTTTTAAATGATTTAAAAAGTTCGATTGAATGGTTGGATAAAAAAATATATGATTTACAAATTTCTAGAGAAATTGCTATACAAACAGCACCTCAAATTCGTTTAATCCAACAAACGAACCAAATGTTAATGGAAAAAATTCAAGCATCGGTCATGACGACGATTCCTTTATGGCAAACACAAATTGCAATGTTGATTAGTTTAAGTCGACAGCAGCGTGCTGAATCTGCTAGTCGCAGATTAATGGATACTTCAGAACAAATGTTACGGAAAAATGCTAAAATAATTGAAGCATCTGGCCAAAACAAAGAGAAACCAATTACCCATGAAGAAATTGATTCCTTTAAACAAACACAATACCAATTAATCGAATCTATCGAAGAAACATTACGGGTACAAGCGATTAGCAATGAACAAAAGGCGACAATCGAAGCAAAACTTCCGGACATTCATTCATAATACTAAGATTCTTCTCCCCTTTATATAATAAAGCACGATTGTTTCGTTAAAAAAACAATCGTGCTTTTGTAATGTACATTATTCAAAATAATCTTTATAATAGCCACCAACATTACCAGTGTTATCGATGACAAAGATAAATTCCTCAGTTTCATTTTTCACTTCGTACTCTTTCCCTACTGTTAACACATTGGATACTAAGTATTTTTCAGCATTTGTATTGACGCATTTTACTTTGCGAATTGTTGGTGCATCTTTCCATTTTAAATTTAACATCATTTTACCTCACTTTAAACTGACCTACTTTTATTTTCTTTTCTATTTTAAACGATTTCGATTCATTTGTGGAATTTTTCGTTCTCCATTGTATGAAAATCATGAAAAATGTTACATTATTTGAAGAGGTGATCGATTTGTCTTTCAGTGGTGTTCCAAGTTGGTTTTTTATGATTGTTATTATTTTTGCCATTGTCTTTATTATTATTTCTGAATGGAATTCTAGAAGTTAATATTATTTAATCTATTCATTTACTTTCAAGTTTATTTAGAAATAATGAATTTACGTCTACCATTGGAGGTTATGAATGGACAATTTGTATGATTATAAAACCGAACAATTAATGAAGGCATTTCTCGCATTACGAACAATGGAAGAATGCGAAGATTTTTTTAACGATTTATGTACACAAAAAGAAATTCTAGCCTTTGCACAAAGGTTGGAAGTCGCTCGTTTGTTATTAAACGGACATACTTACGAAGAAATAGAAGAATTAACATATGCAACTTATAAAACGATTTCTCGAGTTAGAAAAGTTTTACATAACCAGCATTTGAAATGTATATTAAATCGAATAAATAGTTCAGCCCAATGAAGAGTTCTAATCTAGGACTCTTTTTGTTTTGAAGCTATAAATCACTTTAGCCATTTAAAGTTTCAACGCGTTACATGGAACGATTGCAGCTTAAATTTTTTTATAATACGATTTATACGATAAGTTACAAAGTTTGACAAAAAACATCATTTAGAGAGGAAACATCTATGCGATTTTTACAACTTTTTTTAGGCTGCTTTATAGTGAACATTGGCGTTTTTATTTTACATAGTGCTCATGTTGGCACAGGAGGATCGATTGGTTTAGCACTAAGCATTTCCTATTGGATTGATCTAATCTTTCCCATTACCTATATGATAGTGAACATCCCTTTTTTTATCCTATCTATTAAAAAACTAGGTTTACAGTTTACGTTATCCACTGTCCTTGCCATTGCCATCCTTAGTATATTGTCCTATATAACTGAGATGGTAATGCCTGAAATCTCAATTCCTACTTGGATTGGCGTTATTGTTGGTAGTGTCATCGTCGGTTGCGGGGTACTCCTTTTGTTCCTTAATAAATCATCCCTTGGTGGAACAAGTATTTTATCACTCTATTTACAAAGAAAATTTCAATGGGATCCAGGAAAGACATTATTCATTTCTGACCTTTTCATCATTTTAACAACTTTATATTCAATAGGATGGATTGGTTTCATTTATTCTTCCGTTTCCGCATTTATTGTGTCAGTTATCGTTTCCATATTTAAAAAGCGGATAGATGAAAAAATGAATAGAGATGAAGTTAAAGAACAGTTAACAAAGGAAAATGAATTAACTGAAATGCCAGTACTACAACAATAAAGGGGCAATCCATTTTGGATCGCCCCGCATCGATTATTTTAATGTTCGTTTTAAAAATTCTTTCGTTCTTTCTTGAGATGGGTTAACTAATACTTGTTCAGGAGGACCTTCTTCCACAATAACCCCTTTATCCATAAAAACAATCCGGTCCGATACTTCTCGAGCAAACTCCATTTCATGGGTTACGATAAGCATCGTTCTACCTTCATCTGCTAATTTACGCATTACCTTTAAAACTTCTCCTACCATTTCAGGATCTAGCGCAGATGTTGGTTCATCGAATAACATTACTTCCGGATCCATCGATAGCGCTCGAGCAATTGCTACCCGTTGCTTTTGTCCACCAGATAATTGTCGCGGTTTCGCATTAACATATTTCTCCATTCCAACAACAGATAAATAATTTAAAGCGTTTCTTTTTGCTTCTTCTTTTGTTCGTTTTAATACTTTTTGTTGTCCAATAATACAATTGCTTAAAACATTATGATTATCAAAAAGATTAAATTGTTGGAATACCATTCCTAAATGGGTACGGTAGCGTTTAATGTCATGTTGATCATTTAAAATATTCGTACCATTATATATAATATCGCCAGCCGTTGGCGTTTCTAATAAATTAATACAACGAAGTAGCGTGGATTTTCCAGAACCTGATGAACCGATTAAACAGACCACTTCACCTTTCGAAACTGAAAAGTTCACATCGCGTAAAACTTCATTGTTACCAAATGATTTATTTAGATGTTTGATTTCAATTACTTTTTCCATCTTGTTTACTCCTTACGCGATAAGATTTTAAATCGTTTGTTTTTGTTCTACTTTATAGGCATTTTTGCCATCCATTTTTCGTTCGATATAACGTAATATAAATGTAGCGGTTAATGTCATGATTAAATAGATGACACATGTTATAACGTAAGATTCTGCAAAGCGGAAGTTTGCACCGGCAATCGATTTTGTCGTAAAAAATAGTTCCGTTACACTAATTACACTTAATACCGCAGAGTCTTTAATATTCATAATGAATTGGTTACCCGTTGCAGGTAAAATATTTCGGAAAACTTGGGGTAAAATAACATGAAGCATCGTTTGAAAATGACTCATTCCAATCGATTCAGCTGCTTCATATTGACCTTTATCAATTGATGCAATCCCACCACGAACATATTCAGCCATGTAAGCACCTGTATTTAATCCGACAACGACAAGGGCAGCAACAAAGCGATCCAATTCTAATCCGTAAGCAGCTAAACCATAGAAAACAACCATTGCTTGTACAATCATTGGTGTACCACGGAAAATTTCCACATAAACTGTTAATATGAAATTGAATACTTTTAAAATAACAGATTTTATCGATTTCTTACGAAGGGGTATCGTATGCATAACACCGATAAACAATCCGATAAGAGCACCAATAATTGTACTAATAATAGCAATGACTAACGTCATATATGCGCCACGTAAATAACTTGGCCAATTCTCTTCTAGAATTGAGAGTATAATATCTAAACTCATAAATATCCTCCTAAATATTTTAGAAAATCGAACATATCATAATTGAAGTTTCGATAGTAAAATCATCTTGCCTTATCTATTTCTCTGTTTGAAAAAATAGAGCCACTGGCCGGATAATTCGACCAGTGCTACTATGTGAAAATTATTTTGCTGCAGGTTGATTTGCAATTGCTTCATCCATTAGCTGTTTGCGTTCTTCTTCAGAAATGGATTTTAATGTTTCATTAATTGCTTCTAAATTTTCATCGCCTTTTTTAAGACCAATTGCAACGGCTGTATCCTCTTCTTTCGTTTCAAAACCATCTTCCAACTCTACATATACAAAGTTTTCATTTGCAGCAGTCGAAGATACTGCCTCTGGTCTTTCAGCAACATAGCCGTCAATTACTCCAGATTCCAATGCAACTCGCATATGAGAGAAACTTTCCATCGCTGTTTCTTTTTGTACATCTGGAATTTGATCGATTACTTCATAATTTGTTGTGTTTAACTGAGAAGTGATTTTAGCACCTGCAAAATCCGCTAATGTTTTCGCATTGGCATATTTTCCACCAGCTTTTGTAACGATAACGAGTTCACTAGTGTAATAGTTTTCTGTAAAATCAATGACTTTTTTACGTTCATCGGTTGGACTCATACCTGCGATAATGGCATCAATTACACCTGATTCTAATGCTGGAAGTAGCCCATCCCATTCTGTTTTAACAATCACTAATTTTTTCCCTAATGCATCGGCAACACGTTTTGCAATTTCTACATCATAGCCACCAGCATATTCTTCAGAACCTTCAATTTTAACTGCTCCGTTTGAATCATCCTGTTGTGTCCAGTTAAACGGTGCATAACCAGCTTCTAAACCTACTTTTAATACATCGCTATCTTCCTTTGAAGAGGATGATGAAGTACCTTCCTCAGAACTGCCACATGCAGCAAGTAAAATGACTGCTAATAAAGTCGTCATTAATAATGTAATTTTTTTCGACATCTTTCTCTCTCCTTTTACTTTTTTCGAGCTTATAACGCAAAAAGCGACCTAAGATGAACTTAGGTCGCTTGAATAGAAAAGCCCAAATCCTCTTACGCTCCCGATTGAGATAGCACCCCTCAGATGGTTGGGAAACTCCATCTGAGACAGTCCTGCAATTATTCACTGCAGACCCAGCATGAAGTAGAGAGCCTACTTACACACTTCGGCGACATTTCCTATTTTCCATATCATTGCTTTGCTCTAAGCTCCATGAAAAACTAATAAATATCGCGCCTCTACCCCACTCGTAACGTGAGGTTTTAATATTAAATTACTATTAATATGTTACTATATTAACATCTTTGTGTCAACATTGATTATTCTGATTAATAAAATATTCATATAGTTATATATTCCATTTTAAAGGTCGAAATATAAAAAACCTCTAGCAAAATAATTTCGCTAGAGGCTTCCTTATAATTAAGAATTTAAAAGTAAATCTTCAGGATTTTCAATTAACTCTTTAACTGTTTTTAAGAATCCAACAGAATCTTTACCATCGATAATACGGTGGTCATAAGAAAGAGCTACATACATCATTGGGCGGATTTCCACTTCCCCGTTAACAGCCACTGGACGGTTAACGATAGAGTGCATACCTAAAATACCAGCTTGAGTACCGTTCATAATAGGAGTAGACATTAATGAACCGAATACACCACCGTTTGTAATTGTAAATGATCCACCAGCCATGTCGTTTAGGCCTAATTTTTTGTCGCGAGCTTTTTTCGCTAATTCTGCGATATCTTTTTCGATTTCAGCAAAGTTTTTGCTATTTGCATCACGGACTACTGGTACAACTAAACCTTCTTCAGTTGAAACCGCAATACCGATATCAAAGAAGTTATTTAAATGGATTTCATCTCCAACGATTTGTGCATTAACGTATGGATATTTTTTAAGCGCCGCAACAACTGCTTTTGTGAAAAATGACATAAATCCAAGTTTGATATCGTTTGCTTTTACGAACTCTTCTTGTTTGCGTTTACGTAAAGCCATGATGTTTGTCATGTCAATTTCATTGAATGTTGTTAACATTGCAGTTGATTGTTTAACTTCTAATAAACGTTTTGCAATCGTTTGACGACGACGGCTCATTTTTTCAATTGTTACACGGTCAGATTCAGCTGCTGGTGTGAAAACAATCGGACCATTTGTAGATACAACTGGTGCTGCTGGTGCTGCTACAGGTGCTGTACCATGAGCAGCTACGTCTTGTACACGTACGCGACCTTGTGGATCTACTGGTGAAATTGATGCTAAATCAATGCCTTTTTCACGTGCTAATTTACGTGCTGCTGGAGAAGCAACAACGCGTTCGTTTGAAGTTTCTTCTACTACTGGAGTTGCAGCTGGTGCTGGTGTTGGTGCAGCTGCTACTGGTGTAGCTTCAGCTTTTGGAGCTTCTTCAGCTGGTGCTGGCGCTGCGCCTTCTCCAGCTTCAACAACAGCGATTACTTGACCTACAAGAACTGTATCGCCTTCTTCAGCTAGGATTTGAGTTAAAACGCCAGCTTCTTCAGAAATAATTTCAGCATTAACTTTATCAGTTTCTAATTCAACGATAAATTCGCCTTTTTCAACATGATCTCCAACTTTTTTTACCCACTGGGCAATTGTACCTTCTGTAATCGATTCTGCTAATTCAGGGACTTTAATTTCAGCCACTTTGATATCCTCCTTTGAATAAACATGTGTACCTTTGAAATAGAAGGCACACATGCATCTACTAACATGTAATAGCCTATTTGAATATTAACATCAAAAGTTTATTTAGAAAGAGCTTCGTCAATAACTTTTGCTTGTGCAATTTTATGAGAATCCATGTCTCCTTCAGAAGTTGAAGACATTTCAGGACGACCAACATATTTCACTTTTTTACCATCAGCAAGGTCTAGCAAATATTCAAGTGCATATTTCCAAGGACCTTGGTTTTTAGGTTCTTCTTGTACCCAAACGATTTCTTTTGCATTTGGATATTTCGCAATAATTTCAGATATTTTTTGTGTTGGGAAAGGATATAGTTGTTCCACACGAATAATGTGTATGTTTTCATACCCTTTACCATCTTGAATACGATCTGCTAAATCAATTGTTACTTTACCTGAAGCAAGGATAATACGTTCTACTTTTTTCGCATTTCCACCTAAACCTGGTTGTTCAATTACTTCTTGGAATTTCCCTTCAGATAACTGCTCTAAAGATGCTGCAGCTAACGGATGGCGAAGTAATGATTTTGGTGAAACAATAACTAATGGACGGATTGCTTCAGTTCCAAGCATTTTCGCTTGTCGGCGAAGTAAGTGGAAGTAGTTACCTGCATTTGAACAGTTCGCTACAATCCAGTTATTCTCAGCTGATAATTGTAAATATCTTTCAATACGAGCTGATGAATGTTCCGGACCTTGTCCTTCAATTCCGTTTGGTAATAAAAGAACTAATCCTGATTTTTGACCCCATTTAGAGCGGGCAGATGAAATAAAGTTATCAAACATAATTTGGGCCATATTCGCAAAGTCACCGAACTGAGCTTCCCAAATTGTTAAAGCATTTTCATTTTCTAAATTATAACCATATTCAAAGCCAACAATTGCCGCCTCTGTTAATGGAGAATTATAAACAGTAAATGATGCTTTTGAATCCGATACGTTGTGTAATGGAACGAATTCTGCGCCATTATTTTTGTCATGAAGTACTAAATGGCGTTGAGAGAACGTACCACGTTGAGCATCTTGACCACTAATACGAATTGGGTTACCATCGCGTAAAATTGCAGCAAATGCTAATGTTTCTGCGTGACCCCAATCAATTTTATCCGTTTCTAATGCTTCTACACGTTTATTTAATATTTTTGCTAACTTGTTTTGAGGTTCAAAGCTTTCAGGCCAAGCAAGAAGATCTTCATTTATTTGTTTTAAATCTACTTTTGAAACGCTTGTTTCAACTTCTGGATATTCATTTTTCACTTCTTCTGGCATTTCGATTTCGAAGTGGCCTTTAGTAGCACCTACTTCTTTTACGTGATCATAAGAAGCTTGCATTTCTGCGTAAATTTCTTCATCCAGTTTTTTCACTTGTTCTAAAGAAAGAATTCCTTCATTAGCTAATTTTTCTCCATAAAGAACACGTACTGTAGGATGAGTTGAAACAATTTTATATGTTAAAGGATTGGTTACTGTTGGGTCATCCGTTTCGTTGTGACCGAATCGACGATATCCAATTAAGTCTATTAAAATATCTTTGCCAAAGGTTTGACGATATTCAAACGCTAAGTGGGCTACTTGTACAACTGCTTCAGGATCGTCAGCATTAACGTGAATTACTGGAATACCGTAACCTTTTGCCACGTCTGAAGAATAGCGAGTTGAACGAGAATCAAAATGTTCTGTTGTAAAACCAATCATATTATTTGAAATAATATGGATTGAACCACCCGTTGAGAAACCAGTTGTTTCCGCGTAGTTAAATGTTTCTTGAACGATTCCTTCCCCGGCAAATGCTGCATCACCATGTACAAGTACCGCTAATGCTTTTGATGCATCGTGAACAGGTGCACCTGGCTTCGTAGTATCTTCTTGAGCAGCACGAGTTGAACCTGTAATAATTGGACTTACAACTTCTAAGTGTGATGGGTTATAAGCTAATTTCACTTTCATTCCTGAGTCTTTTGTGTAAGTAGCTCCCATATGGTATTTCACATCACCAGTCCAACCTTTAGAAATTTCTAAAGTACCATCTTCAGGGAAGAAATAGTCATTTGGCACATGGGCAAAGTCTGCAAACATCATGTCATAAGGTTTATTTACTACATGTGTTAATACATTTAAACGGCCTCGGTGAGCCATACCGATTTGTAAAAATTTCATTTTCTCGTCATCGGCTTTTTTAACAATTTCGTCTAACAATACAACTAATGTATCTAAACCTTCAATTGAGAAGCGTTTTTGACCTACGAACGTTTTATGAATAAATCTTTCGAAATCTTCAACGCGTGTTAATCTTTCTAATAACTCTTTTTTCTGTTCAGTAGTTAAGCTTACAGTTGTTTTACCTGATTCAATTTTATCTTGAATCCATTGACGTTCTGCATCATCAACATGAGCATATTCATAAGCAATTTTTCCAGTATAAATTGCACGTAAATAGTCAATTGCTTGCTTTCCGTTGGTAACGCTTCCAGGGACATTATGAAAGAATAATGAAGCTGGCATTGCAGTTAGATCGGCTTCACTTAATCCGTAAGCGGATAATTCGATGCGTGAAGAATCTAATTGACGGTCTTTTAAAGGGTAAATATCCGCAGCTAAATGCCCGTGGGAACGTAGACCATCAGCTAATTTAACCGCAGCAAATATTTTTTGAATATTGCCTGTTTCGTGTGCTACGCCTTCAACAGCAACTTGCTCTCCACCAAGAACTGGCGCACCAAATTGTTGGAAAAGGGTAACGAGTTCTGGTTCTACTTGTTCTGGAGACTGTAAATATAAATCATATTGCTCCATTACATAACCTAAGTTAGGACCAGAGAATGCTGACCAAGGGGAACCAGCAAATAATACATTGTTCGACATGAGAATAACCTCCAAATTTCGCCCTAAGGCAGTTCCATTGTTTTACCTAGAATATTATTTCATATTTTACCATTCTTCTACAATACAAATTATCTATTGCTATTTATCGAAGAACGTTTTTTTTCCATTTCAATCTTACTACTCTTCACAAAAAATACAACTATTTTTCTCAAAATGAGCAATTTTTTTGGCAAATAACCGTTTTAAGCAGGAATTTATGAAAAAATTTCATTAAATTTTAAAACTTAATGTAAAAGTTGTACCTTTTTCTACTTCACTTACCACATCCATTTCAATGTGATATTTTTCAGCTAACATCTTCGTAATACTTAATCCAAGACCTGTACCACCACCGATATTTTCCCTTGAAGTATCCACTCGATAAAAACGATCAAAAATATATGGTAAATGTTCCTTTGCAATTCCAATCCCATTGTCTTTTATCGTCATAAAAAGACTTTCAGATAAATAATGGACTTCAATGTTAATAACCGGATTTTTATCATTATATCTTATTCCGTTTTCTACAATGTTGCGTATGATTTGTGCCAATGCATTTTCAGAAACATTTGGCTGCTTTGGTTCACCGTTTTCTTTAATGCGAATCGTTGTTTGGGGATAAATCATTATTAGCTCATCTTTCACAGATGTGAGAACTTTTCCGATATTAGCATATGAATGTTCGTCTCTCTTTTCTTTTCTCGCTAAATCTAATAACTCCTCAATCATTTTCTTCATTCGAACAACTTCTTCTAGTGAAGAAGTTAATGATTCTTCCAAAATATCCGGATCGTTTTTACCCCATCTTTTAATTAATGATAAATGTCCTTCGATAGCCTGAATCGGTGTTCTTAATTCATGGGATGCATCAGAAACAAATTGTTGTTGTTTTGCAAAGGAAATTTGCAATTCGTTCATCATCGACTCATAAATATTCAGTAAGTCGCCTATTTCATCATCTGCATTATAGGCTAAGTGAATTTTTTCTTCAAAACCTTTATCTCGAATGGATAACATGGAGTCCCTCAAATCTTGTATAGGTCGAATTAAAACATTGGCTAAATAATATCCAATAGCACCTGCAATGAGCAATGCTCCTAACCCTGCGATTAACATAGTTGTTAAAACGTATTGCATCATCGATTGAAACGTTTCAAGAGGATGGATGAGTTGTATGATGCCTGTAAAAGGTCCAATGGTCACCATTTTGTTTACAACAAATACATCTCGATTATCAATTACTTCCTTTGACACAATCGTTTTTCTTATTTTCTCATAATCTAATTCAATTGGAGCTGCAGAAGATTCGTCATTGATCCGTAATACTTCATAACCATCCTTATTAAAAATTCTTACCGTTTGATTTTGATTTACTATCGCTTTAAATAATCCTGTATTTCCTTGAAACTCTTGAATCGAAATAGAGCCATTTTGAGAATTAAAGAAGGATGTTAAGTCATCTACGGTACGTATCGCATTATTTTCTTCATTTTGCAAAAGCCATGAATATAGGGCAAAATAAATAACTGTACAAATGGCAGCATAGCTTATAAAAATGACAATGGACGTTGATAAAATCCACTTCTTTTTTAATGATTGATTTTTAAAAATGGCGTTCTTCAGTTTATTCATTCCCTCACCACATATCCTACTCCGCGCACAGTTTCAATATATGGATTTGAATCTGTCTTTAGTTTAGATCGCAAATGGCGAATGTAAACATCTACCACATTCGTTTCTACCTCCGTATTGTAGCCCCAAATCGATTGTAGAATCATTTCCCTTTCACAAACACGATTTTTATTTTCACATAATAGTTTTAATAAATCATACTCTGTTTTCGTCAATTCAAGTTTTTTATTTTCAAAGAAAACTTCATAGGATTGTGGCTTAATTACTAATTCTCGAACGCAAATTTCTTCATCTTTCTCCAGTTCTTTTTCTCCGATACTTTGAGTTCTTCTTAAGACAGAACGTATTCGAGCAAGCAATTCTTCAATGGCAAATGGCTTCACAATATAATCATCTGCTCCAGAATCTAACCCTGCCACCCGATCCATTACCGCATCCCTTGCCGTAATTAAAATAATCGGTACATCGGATTTCGCTCGGACGCGGCGACAAATTTCAATTCCATTTAGACCTGGCAGCATGACATCAAGCAAGAGACAATCGAACTGTTGTTCTAACGCTTTATTTAAACCATCTCTCCCATCATGGGTTACTGTTACGTCAAAATATTCATGCTCTAATTCCAATTCCATAAATCGAGCTATATTTTTTTCATCTTCCACTATTAAAATTCTTTTTTTCATTGAATCATCCCTCGAAAATTGTATAAAAAATCCTCGTCTTAAGTTTAACTTAAAACGAGGACTTAATAAAACTACTATGACTTTTCTTTGAAATGGTGGAACTAGTTCCCAAAGTATCTTACAAAAAATTAACAATGGGTTCATTTGCAGTTCATTAAAACCTATTATTATTGTAATGTATTAAATTTGATCATTAATTTGCAAAAGAAGCTGTTTCTTTTTTTACTAACTCAATGCTTTTTTCATACTGTTTCTGTTCATCCGTTTCGTTATAGTTTAAAAATGTTAAGTTATGGATGTCGAAAGTGTATTCGGCAGTAACCGTTGCGTTTCCAATTAACGTTAATTCATAACGATCGCCATTTGTTTTCACTTCACATTTTACAAAACCGCCCGGATTGAATACGGTAATGACATCATTATGAACGAAGCCGTTTAATTTCGACACAAGGGCTGAAGCGGTCATTGCAGTACCACATGCATTCGTAAAACCTACTCCTCGTTCAAAAGTTCGAACAAAAATTGTGTCATTTTTCATTGGATAAACATAACTTACGTTTACGCCATCAACACAATACTCGTTTTCACCGTTTAATAACTCAGCTAACGATTTTTGATGCGTATTGTTTTCAATATAAGTTTGGTCCACGATTCCAATCAAATGGGGATTCGGAACAGAAACAGCCGTAAAAGGAATGGTTGTTGAAAATTCTTGGATAATTTGATGACGAATTTCCTCTTGACCTTTATAGCTCATAGGTAAACTACTTAGAGCAAAGGACACTGGTGATATTTCAACGGCATATGTTGGAATATCTTCTAATAGAGGTGACTCTTTTCGCACCTTCAAATTGGCTTTCATCGTTTCAATGATCGCTTCTTCCTTTTCAAGTTGTTCGCATACGAATCTAGCAACACAACGTAAACCATTTCCACACATGGAAGCTTCAGAACCGTCAGCATTTATGACTCTCATTTTGGCGTCGGCAATAGTTGATGGTAAAACTAGCAATAAACCATCAGCTCCACCGTTGTTTTCTTTTTGACATAACCAAGTTGTTAACTTAGTCCAATCAACTTCATTTTCATTGTTAGTTTGATATAAATAAAATGTATTGCCTGATCCATGAACTTTTAATAAAGTTCTTTCCATCAGCTCACCCGCTCTCTTTCTATTTACTACTATAATAAGTGTTTATATAGGTTGAATCAACTTAATAAAAGGAACACTTTTTTATACTTTTTTAATATTTTCGCCACAAATTCGTCATAGCGAATTGCGTAATAAAAAGTTTAAATTTTTGTATAGAATAGAATATTTATAATATGATATTATCATCTCAACTATTTTTTTAAAGTTGATTTTGAGAAACGAAAAAATCTAAAATTTTTTGTTTGACGTCTTGTTCCTTTCGTTATATTATTTTGTTCTGTTGCCTTGTGACAAAGTAATTTTCGGATTTGCAACTATCCAAAAAAGGAGGCGTTTCATTTGTTAAAATATCGAGATCTTTCTGAAACAAATGAGTTATACCAATTAATGATACATCCAACCGTTTTCCCTTTTGTTCGTCATAAAGCATATTCTCCTGAAGAATATTTATTTATAACAAAACAGTTATTGGAAGAGGAACAACTAGGAAAGACGATTTCACGAACGATAACCGATGACTGGGGTCAACCAATTGGTACCATTAATCTATATGACGTTCAAGATGGCGCTGGCTTCCTTGGGACTTGGATAGGTGCACCTTATCAGGGTAAAGGATACAACCAAGCTGCAAAACATGAGTTTTTAACAGAGCTATTTTTTGAAAAGGATTTCCATACCGTATTTTTACGAATCCGAAAAGAAAACGAAAAATCGAAACGTGCCTCCCAAAAATTACCGTATGTCGTTTGTGCGAAAGAATCCCATCCGGCATTATATGAAGAAATTAATAGTGGTGAGGTAAAATTCGACTTATATAAAATCCCAAAAGACTTATTCTACATCGTAACAGCAAAGGAACAAGCAAACGAAGAACAAGCAATGTAACATTCTTTTTCAATGCTTATACTTTAATAAAAGAATACAATAGTAAAAGTAGGTGATTCATTGAATGAACCACCTACTTTTTTACGCTATTCATATCATAATCAATAAATATTTATTTTTCGTATTGAAGAATAAGGCTAACCATTTCATCAGGAGTTTTCGGGCTTTCAGCTTTTTCCATCGCATCAATCATCTCATCTTTTCTTGTACTCAAAGCCTCAATCGCCTTCATGAATGTATTTTTCGTTAATAGTTCTTCTTCTAATACGTGGGCAAAACCTTGACGTTCAAAAATATTGGCATTTAAAATTTGATCTCCACGACTTTTAGATGCTGAAAGAGGTACTAATAACATCGGTTTTTTTAATGCTAAAAATTCGAATATTGAATTAGAACCAGCTCTAGAGACAATAAAATCCGCAGCATAAAGTAAGTCGGGCAGTTCCGTTGTCACATAGTCGAATTGTTTATAGCCTTTTAAGCGATCTAAAGTAGTATCTACATTCCCTTTTCCGCATAAATGGATAATATTAAATTCTTTTAATAGTTCCGGTAAATTATTTCGTAATGCGTCATTTAAAACAGCCGAACCTAAACTTCCTCCCATGACAAGAAGCACTTTTTTCCGCTCTTCAAACCCACATCGTTTTTTTCCTACAGATGCATTACCCGTAAATAATTGTTCACGAACAATAGAACCGGTACATGTTGCTTTATCGCTTGGTAAATACTTTAATGTATCTTGAAAAATCGTAAATACATGGGAAGCAAACGGTAAAGCAATTTTGTTAGCTAGACCTGGTGTAACATCTGATTCATGAATCACTACAGGAATCTTTGCTAACTTTGCCGCGATGACAACAGGTACTGATACAAACCCACCTTTGGAAAAGATGATAGATGGCTTAACCTTACGAATAATCCTAAATGCTTGCCCAACGCCAGCTAAAACTTTAAATGGATCTGAAAAGTTCTTCATTGAAAAATATCGACGTAATTTACCACTTGCAATACTGTGATAAGGTACTTCGGGAAAACTTTCGGTAATTAACTCTTTCTCAATTCCATCATAAGAACCGATATAATGTACATCATATCCTTCCTTTTGTAAGGAAGGGATAATTGCTTGATTTAAAGAAACGTGACCGGCTGTGCCGCCACCAGTTAAAATAATTGATTTTTGTTTCACAGAAATCTCCTATCTAAATACAATAATTTGTATTTCATTTAAATATATATGATTGCAAAAAATATAAATGAAAAAACAATAGTAAGCCTTGCTTTAGTCATCCTTTTTCAGTCAATATTGTACCATAATTTATGGACCAAACCCATTTTAAATAAGATTGACGGGGAAAATCAAGATTCATATAAAATAATTCAAAATAAAAAAATACCGGGCAAGAATGAATTCTTGTCCCGGTATTTTAACCAACTATTATAGTTGAATAAATTGTTGTGTCCAGTGATTTCCATCTGCCACATAACCTACACCAATGTGTGTAAAGTTAGCGTTCATAATGTTTGCACGGTGACCTTCAGAATTCATCCAAGCTTGTACGACTTCTTCTGGTGTTCTTTGACCTTGTGCAATATTTTCACCTGCTGCTTTATATGAAATACCTGCAGCCTTCATTTGATCAAATGGGCTTCCGTAAGTAGGACTTGTATGGGAGAAATAATTATTTTTCGCCATATCAGCAGATTTTTCACGAGCAACTGACATTAATGGTGCATACATTTCTAAAGGTTTTAAACCTTGTTTAGCACGCTCAGCATTTGTTAATTCGATAACTTTTTCTTCAAATGCAGAAACAGAACCGTTTTCTGCAGCTGGTGCTGCTGGTTTTTGAGCTGCTTCATTATTTGTAGTTGGTGCTGGTGTGTTATTGTTTGTTACAGGTTTTGCTTCAGGAGCTGTAACTTCTTTTTGTTCCTCAGCTGGTGCTGGTGTTTTCACTACTTCTTTATTAGTAGTTTCATTTTTTGATGGAACTGTTACTTCCTTCGCTTGTTCTGGATTATGCTTTGCTTCTTCTTGTACTTTAGAAGCTAGTAATTCTTCTAATTTAGTTGTAGAGATTGATAATTTATTCGCAAGGTCTTTAATGCTTGCCTCATCAGTTAAAGAACAGTTGTTTAAAAAGTTGTTTAAAGCATTTTCGAATTGATCTGGATTAACAACTTTCACCATGCTTTGAACTGATATATTTTGACCTTCCTCATTATTAGACGCAGCATCTGCTGTCGGAACTTGTGTTGAGATTAAACCTAGTGCACAAAATGTGATAAACCATTTTTTCATTTTGTATTCCTCCTCTCGCAACTAATCATATACGAGAAAAGTTGAAAAATATGGACCATAACTTGGTAACAGTACCAAGCAAATGATTGAACCTCATAAACTATGACTTTATTTATCTATTTTTCTAATAAAATTTTCCTATTATCAAAGAACTTACCTGCGAAATGCTATTGACAAATTTTTGAGTTCGTTTTATAATGCAAATTCATTTCTTATATTACAACAATATTACACTATTTCTCATTTAAAACTTCTATTTCTTGAATATTTTCTCCAATCATAACGATTTTAGAAGGCATATGAATATATTCTGGCAACCATTGAACTAAACCATATGCATATTGGAATAACATCGGATTTTTAATTCCTTCTATCGGAACATATCCTTTTATTCTATATACAGTTGAAGGCAATGAGCGTACCCATTCTTCAAATTGTTCCTGCGTATAACTTGTCTTTAACTCTACTAATCGTGAACTTAAATATAATTGAGTGCCGATTCTAGCGATTTCAATGTCCTCTTTCGACTTGTGTGCTGTTGCCTTTAATTTCTCTAATAGTGAAAGCGGCACTTTACCGTTTGTCGTCTGTAAAATAAAAGCGTTTGGATTCACATTTTGCATTTCAAAAACAACTTTTGCTTGTTCTACTTCCGTTAATAAATCCATCTTGTTTGCTAATAAAAGATGGGCATGACGAATTTGTTCTAAATAGAGACTTCGAACTTGAGGTGTTAACGTTTCCCGTTCTAACCATAGCTTACTATCTGCTACCGTTACGATTCCCTTAATATTCAACTGCTCTGCAAAAAGAGGTGAATATACCGCATCCAACGCTTCCACGGGATGGGCAGCCCCCGTTGTTTCAATAATAAGGACATCGAATTCGGAATCCATAAGCAAAGATTGAATTTGAGCTTCCGTTTTTTCAGCACCTGAACAACAAATACACCCCTCTAACATTTCCTTTAGAGGGACATCTTCATCAACTGCTCGGGAGTCAAAGGGCAACTTCCCTAATTCATTCATTATAACAGCAGGCTTTAACCCCTTTTCCTTCAATTGTCGTAATACATCCGTTAACATGGACGTTTTTCCACTACCTAAAAATCCACTAAATAAATAGACATCTTTCATTTTGACACATCCTTCTATTATGGAAGAAAGAGCTGTTCATTGCTCGATACTCGAACAAAAACAGCCCTTTCTACATCATTTTATAATTGTTCTACATCATTGAATTGATCCGAAATTTTTAATTTCCTGCTAAAATTTCTTTTCCTTTCAATACATGTGGATCTTCTTTCTCTATTTTTTCTCGAATAGTATCCATCAAAGCATAAGTCGTTTCTCCAACAATAACTCCAGTTGGATCTAATTTTTGATCTTCTTGGAATTGCTCAACAGCTTCTTTCGTTGCTTCGTCAAACTGATCGTCAACTGTTCCAACATCATAACCTAACGCATTTAAAATTTGCTCTGCAGAGTTAACAGATTCGGATACATTGCCAACAGTAAATTCTGTTTCTGGATTAATATAAGTAACTGTCGCATAAGCAGGGTATTCTACAACTTCGTCTGGTTCAATCCCTTTTTCATTAATCCAGTTACCATTAGGTGTTAACCATTTACCAGTTGTGTATTTTAAATTAGAGCCGTCCGGCAATGTACTTACTGTTTGGACTGTTCCTTTACCGAAGCTTGTAAGACCAACAATTTTCGCTCCTGCTGATTCCCTTAAAGCACCAGCTAAAATTTCAGAAGCAGATGCACTACCGTTATCAATTAAAACGACAACAGGAAGATTATATTTCTTACCGCCTTCTGCTAGTATCACTTCTGGATCTGCTTCCCCTTCACGACCTTCTAGTTGTACAATCGGTTTTCCTTCGTCAATAAATAAATTGGCAATTTCAATCGCTGAATTTAAATAACCACCTGGATTTTGTCGAACATCTAATAAAACGCTCTTCATTCCATTCTTTTCATACTCTTCTAAAATGGCCGTTAATTCATCATAAGTTTGTTCACTGAAAGATGTAATTTGGATATGGGCAATTTTATCGTCTCCCATTTCTCCGTAAACTGTTTCAATTGGAATCTCATCTCGAACAATCGTTACTTCCATTAATTCGTCCGAGTCACCCCGTTGGATTGTAAGCTTAACAGGTGTACCTTTTTCACCACGAATTAATAAAACCGCTTCTGAAGCACTCATGCCTTGAATACTTTCCCCGTCTACCGTCAAAATAATATCTTCAGGTAATAGCCCAGCTTTTTCAGCAGGTGAGTTTTTAATTGGTGATACGATGACAATATTGCCGTTCCGTTCTTGAATCTCCGCTCCAATTCCTTGGAAACTTGATGAAAGATCACTATTGAACTGTTCTGCTTCTGTCTCATCCATAAAATCAGAATATGGATCATCTAAAGCATCAAACATACCGTTAATAGCACCAGTAATGACAGCTTTCTCATCTATATCGACATAATAATTTTGCTTTAACTCATCATAAGCTTCATATAATTTTGAAAACTCTTTTCTTTCTTCTGGTACTGTCACTTCTACTACTTTCTTATCTCCGAAAGTTAAAGTAAAGATTGTTATACCCGCTGTAACTATTATGGTGAAGAACATCAGCATAATAAAAGTAAACGGTTTAATGCGAATAAATTTTTTTGCAGGCTTTAATTGTTCCTCTTGTTCAATATTGTCCGTTTGTTCTTTTTGTTCCATTTCTTGTTGATTTTGATCATCCATCTAGTTCACCACTCTCATTTTACACTTAAAAGTCGTTACTACCATCATAACAGTTTCACATCTTTACGAAAAGAAAGACTGTCAAAAGACAGCCTTACGAAATGAAATATGCAAAGCATCAGATGATTATTACTCTTGAATTGCAGCTTCAAGGGCAACGACAATCATATCGTTAAATGTTGTTTGACGTTCTTCAGATGTTGTTACTTCACCTGTTAGAATATGATCAGAAACCGTCAATACAGATAGCGCTTTACGTCCAAATTTAGCAGCTAGTGTATAAAGGGCAGCTGATTCCATTTCTACCGCTAGTACACCATATTGAGCTAATTTTTCGTTTTGATTTTCATCTGAATAAAACATATCAGCAGTAAAGATATTACCTACTTTTAAATTTAATCCAGCAGCTACACCAGCATTGTAAGCTTTTAATAATAGATCAAAATCTGCAGTAGGAGCAAAATCAATGCCGTTGAAAATAATTTCATTCATTTTTGAATCTGTTGAGGCAGATTGAGCGATAATCACGTCGCGTACTTTAACATCCTTTTGAATTGCTCCACAAGTACCAACACGGATTAATTTTTGCACACCGTATTCTTGCATTAACTCTGTTGTATAAATAGAAATTGACGGCACACCCATTCCTGTACCTTGTACAGAAATACGTTTTCCTTTGTATGTACCTGTATAGCCAAACATATTTCGAACTTCATTATAACAAGTTACATCTTCTAAAAATGTTTCAGCAATATATTTCGCACGTAATGGATCTCCTGGTAATAATATCGTATCTGCGATTTCACCTTGTTTTGCATTAATATGGACACTCATGAATAATCCCTCTTTCCAATATTCTCAAATTAAAATATACTTGCTTTTCTAACATTGTGCAATGATTTACCTTCTTATACAAATTTTTCACGATAAAATTGACGAAAAATTGTCGATTATCCGAACTTCGTTTCGTATAAGTCCCATAGTTCATCAAAGGCTTGGGTCGTTAAATGTTCATCCGCCATTGTTTCGATATAGCTGGATAGTTCTTCAAAGGAAGAGCTAGCAATTGGAAAACTATGATCTAAAAAAGCCCTTTCCGCAAATCGAGTTTTCGGATCATTCCAATCTCCCCCTCTAAAAGAAAGAACATATAAGTAAAAACTAGTTTTCACATGGACACTCCTTACTTAAAAGCGAATAAAAAGTAGAGATTTTATTTTCCATTATATAACGAAAGAATAGTAAAACAAATCGTTTGAATAGATAAAAATCGCGGGGAAGAAATCATTCCCCACGATTCATTAAGAAGTTTTAATATATAAGGAAATCCGTCTATAAGTTATACGTTATTTTTCAAAAAGCTTTAAGTATTCCCCGTATCCTTCTTCTTCTAATTTCTCTTTCGGTACAAACCGTAGAGCTGCGGAGTTAATACAATACCGTAAACCGCCCAACTCCTGTGGACCATCAGGAAATACATGTCCTAAATGGGAATCTGCTGTTTTACTTCTAACTTCCACACGTCTCATCCCATGGGAAGTATCAAAATGCTCCGTTATTTCTTGCTCTTCAATCGGTTTCGAAAAACTTGGCCAGCCACAACCCGCATCATATTTATCTTTCGAACTAAATAATGGTTTACCAGATACAATATCGACGTAAATTCCTTCTTCAAAATGTTGATCATACTCATTTTGATATGGTGGCTCTGTACCTTGTTGTTGTGTTACATAATATTGCATTTCAGTTAATTGTTTAAGTCTCTCTTCTTTATTCATGTTTATTCCCCCAATTTTGTTGAATAAATGCTGCTCTTCCTGAACCGATATGGTATCGTTCATAATGCATTGGATTTTTTTTATAGTAATATTGATGATAATCTTCTGCATGGTAGAAAGTTTTTGCAGGTAAAATTTTCACTGCAATTGGCTTATTAAATTTTCCCGACTTCTCCAGTTGTTCCTTTGACTCTTCTGCAATTCTTTTTTGCTCTTCATTATGATAAAAAATTGCCGTTGTATAGGATTCTCCCCGATCGTAAAATTGACCTCCTGGGTCAGTCGGATCGATTAATGTCCAGTAAGTCTCCACTAATTTTTTATATGGATATACTTCCGGGTCAAAGGTGATTTGGACAGCTTCCAAATGACCGGTTGTTTCCGAACACACCTGTTCATAAGTAGGATTTTCAACATGTCCACCTGTATAACCTGATACTACTTCCTCAATTCCCGGTTGTTGATCAAAGGGTTTCACCATACACCAAAAGCAACCACCTGCAAACGTAGCAATTTCTTTTTTCAAAAGACAACCCTCCTTATTTATTTGGTACGATCACTTCTAACAAAATATAGTTATTTTCTAAATCGATTTCTTTCGCTTTTATATGGGCTCCAGAAGGTAAAGATAAATTCGACAAATCAACAAAAATTTCTTCTTCATTTGGTCGTACGACAATCCATTGAGGAAATTCGACTGCATCATTCATTAATTTTAAAACAGTAACAGGTGGTATATTTAGTTTACCAACATTTACAGAAGTTTGCTTTAATTGAACATTGCCATCTTCATTTACAATAGGGTCAAATTCCATTGAAAAGGGTACCGTAACGCCAAATACGGTCAATTCACTTTTTAAAATGATTGCATCACCTACAACAATATCGACTGGAAGAGACGTACTTTTCAACTCATTTTCCAAAAATTTTAATACAATTTTTTCAAAATCTTCAGCTGTTGTTTCAACTAACAATACACTATCAGTCGGTTGAGCCGTTATACTTTCCCTTCCAATTTGAACATCTTCCCCTGGAGAAGCCGCCCAAAATATGAAAATTGCAACTAATATAATGATTGTCCCTATTAAAAGAAAAAAGGCGACTTTCCATTTATTCACCATCGTCCACTCCTTAACATCAAGATCTGTTTCCATTTTAACTATGTATGCTACTATTTTTTCTAAAGTGACGTCAAAACAGAAGTAGAGGTAATCTATAGAGTATTTTTAATCAAATAAAAACAAGCCATTTGATTGCTCTTCTACTTGACAAGATTTCATCATTGATACAATTCGCTCTGTCATAATTGTATATCCGTAGCCATTCGGATGAAAGAAATCTGTATGATAAACTAAATTTGCATTGGAATCAAATAAATCTTCCACATCCACAAAACAAGCATTATCATATTTTTTTGAAATATCCTCAATCGTTTGGTTCCATTCAGAAATGATTGACTCCAGATCTGTTATTTCATCGGTAATCAGTGAAAAGGGATTGTATAAACCAATTAAAATAATTGGTACATCGGGATTTCTCATTCGAATTTCTTCCATAATTTGATCGTACCGCTCACGAAATTTTACCAATTCTTTATCAAATGCTTCTTTTTTTAGTTCAAATAAATCTTGTTTGACGACTTTCATAATATCGTTACCGCCAATGGTCATTGTAATTAATTCAGAGTTTCTAATTTCCGAATCGTAATGCCCTTTTTCAAGTAACGAAAGTAACTGGTCACTTCTGCGCCCTCGTTTGCCTCTATTGTCCAGTACGACTTCAGAGATTTCTGTCCATTGTTCAAGCTTCTCCGCTAATCTTTTAGTATACCCATTTTTGTGTTCTTCATCCCCAACTCCACGGGTTAATGAATCCCCTAATGCTAAATAATATATTTTTTTATCTTCTACTTGAACCGCCTCAGGCTTTGAGAAATCATCAAAAATATAATCTTCTATTGTAAATGGCAATGTATTTTTTGAAGTATCCTTTGTTTCCTCTGTTGAATCCATAGTTTCGGTAAGGGACTTTAAATCATTTATTTCATTTGTTGTGACATTTGCTGCACAACCAAAAAGAAAAAAACATATGACCAATAGAATGGTTATAATTTTCAGTATGATGACTCCTTTCACAAAATTTTCATGTTTCCTAATTAAAATGTGGGCATTTTTTCAATAAAAAAAGCTATCAATCACCTCATGAATAGTATATGAGCGAATGATAGCGAGTTTTCTTGTTATTCTGCAAAATAAATAAATCCGATAGCTCCAGGTCCTGTATGGGTACTTATAATCGGAGAAGTAAATTTTGTCTCTATATGATGGAATCCTGTTGATTCAATTAATTGTTTTAACGGATTGCCTAAAGTCATTAAACCATCCGCATGGGATATCCCCACTGCTTTTACCGTCTTCCCTTTTGTATCTTCTTCATATTGTTTAAACAAGAAGTTGACAACTTGTTTATGACTTCTTACTTTCGCAACTGGCGTATATGAACCATCATCCAAAGTGGCAATCGGTTTAATATTTAATAAAGAGCCAATCATACCTGTCCCTTTCCCAATTCGACCACCTTTAATTAAGTTTTCTAACGTATCAACGACAACAAATAATCTTGTATTTTTTCTAACTTCATCAAGTCTAGATAATATTTCTTCAACGGTTGCCCCAGCATCCCGTAATCGAATCGCTTCTCGAATTTGAATAGCTAGTCCAATGGCAATATATCTAGAGTCAACAACTGTTACATCGGATTTTGACAATTCAGCCGCTTGTCTAGCAGAATCAACGGTACCACTCATAGAACCTGTCATATGAATGGAAATAATTTGATCTCCATCTTTTCCAAGTTCATCATAAAGTTCTTTAAACTTGCCTGGAGCGGGCTGAGAGCTTTTTGGTAATTCCTTTGCATTTTTCATTAACTCTAAAAATGATTCAGGCTCGATGTCTTCTCCATCAACATATGTTTTCCCTTCGATTTGAATCGATAAAGGTACCACTTTTACGTCATGTTCTAATAATTCTTGTTTTGTTAAATCACAAGTTGAATCAGTTACAATATGAATTCGTCCCAAAATGACACATCCTTTTATAGCATAACTTCATTATAATGAGAATGTTTTATGACTGTAAACATGACAAATGTAATTACATTAAGGATAAACTTCGTACTCTGTTATAGTTATATCCATCCCACGATAGTGAAACAATATGACAAATGATAGTGTTAGAACAATCCGATTCGCAGTATAGTGAACAGGATAGGAGTGAGTTCAATGAATCATGAAGAAGCATTTGATTATAAAAATTGGAAAGAAGAATTATGGAATGCCATTACCCATGGCATTGGATTGCTAATCAGCATTCCAGCATGTGTCATCTTAATCCTAATAGGTGTACAATCGGGACATGCAATCGAGATTACTGCCTATTCCATTTTTGGAGCATCACTCGTTCTGCTGTTTTTAATGTCCACTTTATTGCATAGTATGCCCGAAAAATATAAAAGATTTTTCTCTATTTTAGATCATTCATCCATTTATGTTTTAATTGCAGGGACGTATACCCCCTTTTTATTAATTGCAATCGGTGGTGTGCTCGGAATCGTCCTTTTAAGTATCGTTTGGTCCATTGCACTATTTGGCATCGTCTTTAAATGTTTGTTTATTCATAAGTTTGAGACCTTTTCTTTATTGCTTTACATTGCAATGGGCTGGTTAATCATATTTGCTATTAAGCCTCTATATGAATTTTTACAATTCGATGGCTTTACCTTCTTATTAATAGGTGGGTTATTGTTTACGTTTGGAGCTATATTTTATGCTTGGAGAAAGCTACCTTATAACCATGCGATTTGGCATTTATTTGTCATAGCAGGTTGTGCTTGTATGGTAATTTGTGTTGCCATTTACTTATAAAATTAATACTTATGAATTCAATGTATTTAAAAAAATCTGCCCTTTAAAAGGAGCAGATTTTTCACTTCTTACAAAAAATCTTTTTTATTCCGTTAGTTTATTCACGATATCGTATTCACCCATTTTTTCTGTTAGCCACGTTGCATATTGTTCATTTGCCTTCGATTCTAATAAGTCTTGATAAACAGTATCTTTCACTTCTTCATATACCGCTTCTTTTTCCTCCACTTTATCCGTTACTTTTATAACATGGAACCCATATTCCGTTTCCACTGGTTCACTACTAATGTCACCAACTTCCATTGCAAAAGCTGCCGTTTCAAAAGCTTCTGCCATTTCCCCTGTACCGAAGTATCCAAGGTTTCCACCATCTTCATTCGTTGCCGTATCAGTAGAATATTCTTTCGCTAGCTCAGCAAAATCTTCTCCTGCATTTAATTTTCCGATTACCTCTTGTGCAATTGTTTCATCCTCCACTAAAATATGGCTAGCTTCCACTTCAGCAGCTTGTCCATAGGTTTCTTTATTTTCTTCAAAAAAGGTCTGTATTTCATCATCTGTAATGCCTAAATCATCTTCCATTACTTTAAAAGTTAACAAATACGTTTCCATATCCTTCTTTATATCTTCCACATCCATCCCATAGGAATCGAGCATTTCAAGTAACGTTTCTTCCCCTCCATACTGGGAAGCATACTCTTCATATTCCGCTTGAAGTTCCTCCTCCGAAACTGAAACGCCTAATTCTTTTGCTTCAAGCTCAATGATTTTGTCCGTAATTAATGAATCTAACACTTCTGATCCATATTGGGCTGTTAACGTTTCATTTAATTCCTCTTCCGTAATTTCTTCACCATTTACTGAGGCAATCAAAGTTGATTTACTTGAGCATCCTACTAACCATATACTTGCAACAATTGGAAGGGTCATCACTTTTAACGTTTTTTTCAAATCATTTCGTTTCATCATTTTAATTCCTCCGTTTTTATCTCTTTTAGTACATGTTCAACTTTAATTGGCGAATGTGTCAGCAAGATGTCAAAGATTAAATAAATCGAATATGAAAAAACGTAGCGATCAATCTTCGCTACGTTTCACTTTTTTCAATAGGAGTTCAAAACAAGTACCGCTTTGGTTACTTTCTTTTAACTGAAGGTCCCCTCCGATTGATTGGGCCATCATTTTACTAAGAGGTAACCCTAAACCGAGACCGCGCACAGTATATTTTTTATTTTCCCCTCTAAAAAATCGTTCGAAAATAAAAGGTTGATCTTCCTTATTTATACCGGAACCTGTATCTTTTACAAATACTGTGACATCATGCTCCCTTTCCTCTAATGTAATCGTAATTTTCCCATCATCAATCATCGATTGGCTTGCGTTTGTTAATAGGTTCGTTACAATTTGTTGGATTCGAACTAAATCAGCTAATACAAATACTTCCCTTTCTAAACAATGGTAATCGAAGTCGATTTGCCGATCAGGTAAAGTTGCCTTCCATTGGGAAAAGATATCAGCTATCAATCGATTAATTTCATAATGGTTTATTTTCACTGGTACTGCATCAACCGCAAAGGAATTAAAAGCCAATAAATCTCCAACCATTGTTTTCATTTTTGTTGTTTCCACTAAGGCCATTTTTATAAATTCTTCCGCCTCATCTCCCGTGACAACACCATCTTTAACAGCTTGTAGGAGCCCACTTATGGATGTAACCGGTGTCTTTAATTCATGAGTAACTCCTGCTAATAACTCCGTTCTCGTTTTCTCCAACTGTTGCAGACGACTTGCCATATCCTTAAAGGATGATACAAGCTCATATACTTCATTTTCTTTTATAGAAGAGGATAATTGAATATGATAATTTCCCGATTGCACTTGTTTCGCAGCTTCTGCTACTTTCATAATCGGTCGGGATAGTCTGCGGGATAAAAAATAAATGGCAACCCAACCTAATATTCCAAGGGCAATAATAAATATCGCCAATTGACCATACTGTTGCTTTACTTCAGTTAAATGTTGTTTCGTTTCCAGTACAAAAACCCAGCCGACGACTTCGTTTTCCATTTCAATTTCTTTCTTTACTACATAATATGTTTCATTCGTAGAAGGACTTTTTATTTTACTTAACTCTTTATTTTGTAACAATTCATTAAAATCAATATCAACGAGTGGGTTAAAAGGTCTATTGACAGAAACCAACTCTCCCGTTTGATCAACGATGTAAACAATTGGATCGATGTCTCGAAAGTTAAACCAATCTCTTTCTTCAATCGATTTAGGCAACTCTTTTGGTGTATCCGTAATTCTTTTCACTGTATCTTCTGCCATAAACGTCATCATTTCAAGACGATATTCTAATGTTGTATGACGTATCCACATCGCGAAAATAAGCGATATAATGAGCAAGCCAATACATAATGTTAATACATATCTACTCGTCCAATAAGTTAATAAGGAAACTCGTTTATTTTTTATAGACATGGAATTGATAACCTAACCCTCTTAAAGTTTTAATTTCCCCTTGCTCTGGTGGCCAATGGGCAAGGGCTTTTCTAAGCCGCTTAATGGCTAAGTCTACCGCCCGATCACTGCCATCATATTCCCACCCCCACACTTGTTCAATAAGCTGGTCCCGTGTAAATGTTTGATTTGGGTGTTCTGCTAGAAACAATAGTACTGATAAATCTCGTGGCGTTAACACGACCTCTTCTCCGTTTAAATAAACCGAATGCCCTTTAAAATCTATTTCTAATTGGCCAAATTTCACTGTATCCATTTGGATGAAGGAGGATCTTTTTAATACTGCCTTTACACGGGCTACCACTTCATCTGCATTAAACGGTTTTGCGATATAATCATCTGCTCCTTCATGGAATCCTTCTAATTTATAATGGACATCACCTAAAGCCGTTAACATAATGACTGGACAGTTGCCGTTTTGACGAATTTCTTTTAATATCGTCCAACCATCTTTTCCAGGCAACATCACATCTAATAATACTAAATCAGGATTTTCATTTATAAAATTAGTCATAGCATCTAGCCCTGTAAACACTTGTATAACGTCATATCCTTCCTTTACTAAGTAGGCTTTTAACACTTTATTGATGGCCAGTTCATCTTCAACAATCATTACTTTGCTCACTAGAGAATCACCCTTTTCGATACGCATCTCTTTTTTTCAACATATTATAACATCCTTATATGTCAACAAGATGTCAAAAAAAGAAGTCCTAGTTCTCTCCAACTTAGGACTTCTTTTATCATTTTTTGTTTGGTAATGTTTTTGTTTTCAACTGAGTCGGCACTTCAGTCTCATCAATGTGTATATTTTTATTTAAGCGGTATTTTCTTTTTGGAGACTCTTTAATCATCGAACGACCTAATGTCAAAAGTAACGCAAACATTAAACCGGTACCTATAATTAAATACAAAATCGTAAACAGTTTTGTTCCACTTGTCGAAGGGGTAAGGTTCGTATTCACTCCTGTAGGAATTAAACTGACGACTGCAAAATAGGCAGCATCAAGATAAGACCAACCTTCAAATTTAGAATAAAACAAAGTACCAGATAAAACGATGAAAGCAACTGTTGTTAAAATGCTAACAAATTTAGGCTCTTTCACTGCATGAAACAACGCTTTCATCAATCTTCCAAAACTTATAATGACAGAAACCATATGATAACTCCTTTTTTATACAACTACTAAAGTATTTTTGCATTATACTATAAATTTTAGTCGTTATCATATGATTAATCGCTTTGTTCATTACGATAACATATTTATACTAAATGTTTCTCTTCTTCCTTTTCATCTAGTTGTTGAATCGGTTGATCGAATGTTCTTTTACCTGAAAAATTTTCGATGAGTTCTTTTACATCAATCCCGGAAGAAGCTTTTAACGTTTCTTGGAGTGAGGACATTAAGTTCGTTGCATAAGATGTAATGCGGTTTGCACCGCCACCTTCCCCATTTCCTGTGTCAACCACTGTAATTTTATCGATGTTAGATAACGGACTTGCTACTTCTTTTGCATACTCTGGCATCATACGAATAATCATATCAAGTACTGCCGCTTGACCGAATTGTTCGAAGGCTTCAGCAATTTTTCGTTTCGCTTCAGCTTCAGCTAAACCTTTTAATCGAATAATTTCTGCTTCCGTTTCACCTTGTGCACGTTCCGAATCAGCTTTTGCTAACCCGTCCAAACGAATTTTTTCCGCCTCAGCTTTAGCTAGCGATTCAATACGATATTTTTCAGCATCTGCTTGTGCCAATTCTCTCATTTTTTGAGCGGCAGCATTTTGTTCAATCGCATAACGATCCGCATCCGCTTTTTTCTTCACTTCGGAATCGTATTGTTTCTCTCGACGTAGTATTTCTTTTTCTTCCAACTCAATTTGCTTTTGACGTTCAATAATTTTAATTTGCATTTCTTGTTCTGTTACTTGTTGTTTTGCCTTGGCTGATTCCAACTCATAAGCTTGGTCCGCATGGGCTTTCGCCACATCTTGTTCACGTCGGAATTCTGCAACTTTTAATTGATTTTCCTTTTCTGCCTCTGCAATTTCTGTCGCCCGTAACAATTCAGCTTTTTGGGCTTCTTTTTCTGCTTCCGCTTTCTTAATACGTGTCTCTTTTTCAGCCTCGGCTGTTGCTATATCGGCATCCCGTTTTACTTGGGCAATTCTCGGCTTCCCTAAAGAATCTAAATAACCATTTTTATCGCGAACATCCTTAATTGTAAAGGATACGATGACTAACCCCATTTTCGCTAAATCTTGCGTTGCAACTCGTTGCACTTCTTGGGAGAATTTATCTCGATTTTTATAAATTTCTTCCACTGTCATTGACCCTAAAATGGAGCGGAGATGACCTTCTAAAACTTCTTTCGCCTCATTTTCTCGATCTTGTTTACTTTTCCCTAAAAATTGTTCTGCTGCTGTGGCGATTTCTGAAATAGATCCTCCAATTTTTATAATAGCCGTACCGTCGGCCATTACAGGAACTCCTTGTTCTGTATAAACTTCGGGAGTTGTTACTTCTAGTTTACTAGATAATAAACTAAGTGGTTCAGATTGTTGGAATACCGGGAAAACGAATGTTCCTCCACCACGAATAATTTTAATGCGGTTACCCGAGTCATCTGTGTGGACATTTTTTGATCCTAAAAAACTACCTGTTACAATCAATGCTTCATCTGGTCCCACTGTTTTGTATTTTGTAATATAAACCGCAACGATGGCCACAATGATAAACAATGCGACCCCAATAATAATCATTGTACTTAGCATCATAATAATTCCCCCTTAATTATTTAAATTGAAAAGTTGATTCGTATTTCTTTACATAAACGGTGCCCTCCTTTGCTTCGATGACGAGAACTTCCTCATCATAATCAATCGCTTCGTTATCAAATCCTGTCGCCCGTTTCGATATGACTCCATTGACCGTTTCGATTACGATTTCACCAAATCCATCTACTGGAATTGGAACAATCACTTTTCCCACTTGACCACCAAGGGATTCTTCCGTGTAAGCTAAAGAAACTTCTGCACTTTTTAATGGGACAAGTATGAAATAATAAATAATGGCACTAACAATAGCAGAAAGAATACAAGATATTATAAGGATTATTAAACTTGTCATAGAACTATATTTTTCTAATAAAAAACCTGCTGCAGATGTAATGGTAATGAAGGATAAAATGACAGCTGGATCAATAAACGGAATGCCTTCAAACACACCATCAAAAACTTCGGAGAACAATAGGTAAACAATCGTGATGCAACCTACAATAATTAAAGTAAATAGGTAAATCGTATGGAGTTCTAAACCGCCCAATCAATATCACCTCATCTTCCAAAATAATCCTATAACTTATGTACGTTTAATTCGTCATTAAGTTTCAAATTATTTAGAAAAATTTAAATAAAATAAAAAAGTTTTCACCCTTTTTACAGTTGGCGAAAACTTTTGTAAGATGGTTATTTTTTTCTATCATAAATATAGTAAGTATATGCATACCCATCCGGCACTTCGATCGGTTCACTTTTGGAAACTATCGTCCATTCCTCCCCATCATACTCTGGGAAAAACGTATCTCCTTGAAATTCATAGTCGATTTTCGTTATATAAAGACGGTCTGCTATCGGAAGGGCCAATTTAAAAATTTGTTCACCACCGATAATCATTATTTCGTCTTCGTTCGAAACAAGCTTTAATGCTTCCTCCAGGCTTGAAACGACCTCGATCCCTTCTGCCGTATAGTTTTCATTTCTTGTAATGACAATATTTCTTCTGCCAGGTAATGGTCTACCGATCGATTCAAAAGTTTTTCTTCCCATTATCATCGGTTTACCCATCGTTTGTTCTTTGAAATATTTTAACTCTCCAGGTAAATGCCAAGGCATTTTCTTTTCGTATCCAATAACTCGATTTTTGTCATGGGCGACAATTAATGAAATCATATTTTCTCTCCTACTTTTTTAGACATTTTCCTATTCTATTTTATACGTTTTTATTCATATTTTTACAAAAATTTTAATATAAATAAATGATAGACATTTTTCATTGCTAATAGTTTTCATAATAAAAAGATAAAGGAAGTGATTTTTTGATTACGTTAATGAAACAAAAATCATCCATTCAATTAGAAGGATATCCCATTAACACAGAAATTAGCGAGACAGTTTATGACGATTTAGTTAAAAGTAATAGTAAATATTTGAATGTGGATAAAGAGAAACAAGTGATTACCCTTAAACGCTCCTTTTTTAAAAAGAATAAGCAAGTTCAAAATGTTACTCGATTTTTTGTTGAGTTAAACGATGATAAAATACTAATTGAAACACCTCAAATGAAAAATAGTCTTGTTTCCAATTCCAACTTTGAAGATGATTTAATTACTAGTAATTATAAAAACAAAACGATTGCAATTATTTTAGAATCCCCTCATATTGACGAGTATGAACAAAATAAAGAAAAACTAACACCTATTGGAGCTGCTCAAGGACTAACAGGGAAAAAAATAGAAAAGAACATGAATCAATTAATTCGCACTTTAAACGAATATCAGGTTATAGAGGAGCAACATAAATACCGAGTGATTATTATAAATGCGGTTCATTATCAAACTTCTTTACATTTTATCCATGAAAAAGCAATGAATAATAATTATCGTGAGTTACGGGATAAAATTTGGGTTAAAATGTGGACAGAAATGCCCCAAATAAAAAATGACTTTTTAAAACAAATTGAAACATTAAAAAAAGATTCCATTTTAATTAATGCGTGCCCAAAATCATTAAAACCTTTCATTAATCAAGAGTTCATTCCATACGCTTCAAAATTTCATCTATTTGAAAGCAATCATCCTACATCAACAGAAATCTGGACGAAAAGTTTATTTAAGTTAAATTAATTGTTGGTATTTTAACATTTACCGAAAATTATGGTACACTTGTATAAACAATAACGTTACAGAAGACAGCTAAAAGGCTGTCTATTTTTGTGAAAAAACATACTACAAAAAATTAGGAGGTTTCCCTCAGATGAAGCTTACAGAAGTTTACATTGAACGTTGTGATAAAGACAGTGAAGAATTAATTTCAAAAGAAAATTATTCCTTTCTTACTTCCTCAATTCAACATTTGAAACAAAATATGAACGAATTCCTTTATATTGAATCCCCTTCCTTTGAAAATATTAAGACGGATGCCTTATCCTTTGAAGTCGATGACGTATTTAAAACTTATATGGTTTTGCTTGGGTTTAAAGTGCAAAAAAAACATGCAGATGGGATTAAATCCTATTTAGCTGAACATTTACATGGTGAAAATGCTTTTTATAGTTGTAGTTTTTCTGGTGAAGAAGGTTTATGGGAACTAAATATCCCAATCGATTTTATGGAAGGTTTCCACGAAGAACAATCAATAGAACAAGTTTTATCGATTACTTATCACTTTTTAGATCAATTAACAAAATCAATTGAATATCAATAGAATGAAGGATGATTATTTGAATAACCTACAAGATTACGACACTTATATTTACACTTACGTTCACCATAAAGATGAATTCGATCTTTGTCGAATGGAGATGCGTTCCTTTTTTGGTACCGATACAACTTCAAATTATATGATTAGCGATGTTAAAGTAGACCCAAGTCGTAGCCCATTTATTGAAGAGCGACTACAAGTCATCTTTCAAGCCCACCATTTATCTGAGATAAAAGATTCTTTGAAAGAGATGCAAGAAACAGCTACTACCTTTAAAGTCGTTTGTTTAAACAAGATGGATATCGGGGAAACAAAAAAAATTCCCCATCCAGAGCGCCGGGCCATTGAACGTGAAGTTGGATTATGTATTGACGGAGAGCCAGATTTAGATCATCCTGAAATAATTTTCGGATTAATTTCGATTGAAAATAACTGGTATTTCGGAAAATACGAAAAAAGTATTTCCGTCTGGCGTGAACACTTACATAAACCAAACAGTTATTCTACTGCTTTAAACACGAGAGTGGCTCGAGCTATTGCCAATATTGCCGTTCCTAAACCAGCTGGTATTTCTGTCATTGATCCATGCTGCGGAATTGGAACAGTAGTGATTGAAGCTCTATCAATGGGGATTGATATTGTCGGAAGGGATATTAACCCCCTCGTATGTATAGGAGCAAGGGAAAATATCGCTTATTTTGGACTAGAAGGTACAATTACGAAGGGACCGATTTCGGAAGTTAACGAGCATTATGATGTAGCGATAATCGATTTACCATACAATCTTTATACGCATATAACACGTGAACAACAATATGAAATTATTCAAAACGCAAGACGAATTGCAGATAAAGCGGTCATCGTAACCGTCGATACGATTGATCATTTAATTGAAAAATCCGGTTTTACAATTAGCGATCGTTGTGTTGCGAAGAAACATTTATTTGTTAGACAAATTCTGTTATGTGAATAATTTATCCATTGGAAAATCCATTAAAAAAGGCTTCAATCCTTAAAGGATTGAAGCCTTTTTTGTTGTAACAGATGCTTAATTCGTTGTTTTTTGACCATCCACTACTGATAAGCACCATGAGAAATTATCCCAAGCCGAATACCAACCACTAAAAACTTCTGAAGAATCATCCCAACGGACATCAAATTTTTTCTGACCATCCACGTCTATTAAATATAGTGCAAGGGTATCATCCGCTCTAGATACCGCTAATTTCATACCGTTTTCAAGTTCTTCTTCTGTAAATGGAACGTCGGAAACCGAACGTAATTGTGCTTGTTCAAATACTTGTTTGTTAATAATTTTGTAATTCATCGTAATCCTCCAATAAATCTTTAGTTAACGTTTAGGAGATGTTTCGTTAAAACATAACTTTAAAAGTATATTCTATTATCATCTTACACTTAAACAATAACTTCATATTTTATTTTTCTATTTGTTCTATGAATTCGTTCAAAAAACCTTTCAGTTTCTCAAAAAGTCTTCCATTTAGAACAATTATTTTCATATTGCAGCTCCCTTAAATAAGGCATAAATGATTACAATACGTATTTTGATAATAACATAGATAGCCGATAAAAAAAATCACCTCTTGATCATCAAAGGTGATTTACTAGATGATTGTTCACTAGTTGATAATTTTTCAAAATAGTAAGGGAATTGACATATTTTCCAATAGTGAATATACTATATGTAATTAACTTGAACGGAGGTGAAGAGAATGAATCAATTAGCTGTGACGACATGTGTGGAAATGAATTGTTACCACTATTTTGCACGTGTCATTACTTTCGATTTTGCCATTAACGGGATTAGTCTGCCCTTTTTTAATGAAATAAATCGAAAACACAGCTGATTAGCCATTCTTTTCACAATTAGGAAGAGACTGCTTGTTAATCGAGCAGTCTTTTTTGTTTGGCTTCACTGTGTATAAAATGGAGGAAATCACAGTGTCGATAAAAGCGGAAAACATAACAAAAATTTACGGTGGATCAATTATTTTTGAAAATTTAACGATTGATATTCATGAACGAGAACGAGTAGCTATTGTTGGACGAAACGGTTGTGGTAAAACAACGATTTTAAAAATGCTCGCAAATATAGAAACCCCTGACGCAGGACGAATCATTAAAAAGAAAGGGGCAACAATTGGTTATTTACATCAAATACCACCCTATGAAAATAGTTTCGTTTATGACGTATTGAAAGAAGCCTTTTCCCCTTTACTTCATATGCAACATCAAATGGAACAATTAGAAGGACAAATGGGAAATAGTAACAATTTACAAAAGTTATTAAAACAATACGGTGAAATACAGGAACAATTTATCGCCCAAGGCGGTTATGAAATGGATGCTCAAATTCAAATGATTGCAAATGGTCTTTCCATTAAAACCCTACTTAATACACCATTCCATTTACTAAGTGGTGGCGAAAAAACAAAAGTAATGCTCGGACAAATTTTATTAACAAATCCTGACATTTTACTTTTAGATGAACCAACGAACCATTTAGACATGGAAGCGATCGAATGGTTAGAAAGTTACTTGAGTCATTATTCAGGAACGTTAATTGTTGTTAGCCATGATCGACAATTTATGAATGAAGTCGTCACGAAAGTAATTGAAATTGATAATGGAGTTGCCTACCCTTATATAGGAAATTATGATGCCTTTATAAAAGAACGGGAAGCACGTATATTAAGCGAGTTTACACAATACGAAGAACAACAAAAGAAAATTACGAAGATGAAAGAAACCATTAAAAGGCTCAAACAGTGGGCAAATGAAGCGAATCCCCCAAACGCTTCCCTCCATCGACGAGCAAAAAGTATGGAAAAGGCGTTGGCGAGGATTGAGCTAGTGAAAAAACCTTCGATTGGGAAAAAAATGCAGCTTAAGTTACAAGTAAATGATCGTAGCGGAAAAGATGTCGTTCTATTCGAAAACGTTAGTAAAACCTTTGATAAATTGCTATTTCAAAATGTTTCATTCCAACTCAATTGGCAAGATCGTTTTGCAATTGTAGGTTCCAATGGCACTGGTAAATCTACATTATTAAAAATGATTACTGGTGATGTTATTCAAGATGAAGGGAAATGTCGAATCGGCAGTAATGTGAAAATAGGTTACCTTTCCCAACAGTTTTTATATAACGATGTAAACGCCCGATTAATTGATGTGTTTCGAGAGAATATATCTATGAACGAAGGCGATGCCCGACATATTTTAGCCAAGTTTTTATTTTATGGCTATGATGTATTTAAAAAGGTAAAGAACTTAAGCGGAGGCGAGAAAATGCGGCTTCGTTTAGCCCAATTAATGCAACAAGACATTAATTTGCTAATATTAGATGAACCAACGAATCATTTGGATATCGAATCCCGGGAAGTATTAGAGGAAACGATTCAACAGTTTGAAGGGACCGTTGTCGCAGTTTCCCACGACCGGTATTTTATCAATCAGCTGTTCCATCGAATCGCCTGGTTAGAAGCTCAACAACTGTTTTTATACGAAGGAAACTATAGTTGGGCTCGTCAAAAGCATAGTGAGCGTACAACCGTTCAAAAAGTTGATCGTCCATCTGAAGAAAAACAAGAAAAGACTATTTCAATTGAACAACAAATTGAACAGCTGGAACAAAAAATAGAAAAGAAAAAACAGCAATTTACTCAAACAAATAATATCACCTATCAAAAGGAATTAGAAAAATTAGAACATCGATTGGATGAACTATTAACCCTTTGGATTAGTGAATAACAAATAAGCACACTGTTATTGTTTAATAAATAGCAGTGTGCTTCGTTTTTCACACCGCAATCGGTGCTTTAATTGTTGGATGTGGATTGTAATTTTCAATTGTTATATCTTCTAATTCCATATCAAAAATCGATGTTTTATTTTTATTAATGTTCAACGTCGGCAACTCTTTCGGTTCTCTTTGTAGCTGTTCCTTTACTTGTTCCAAATGGTTTAAATAAATATGCGTATCCCCTAAACTATGAACAAATTCTCCTACTTCCAGTCCACATTCGTGGGCGATGAGATGGGTTAACAATGCATACGATGCAATGTTAAACGGAACACCTAAAAATACATCAGCGCTTCGTTGATATAACTGGCACGAAAGCTTACCATTTGCCACATAAAATTGGAAAAAAGCGTGACAAGGCGGTAATGCCATATCATCGACTTCAGAAGGATTCCAGGCAGTTACGATTAGTCTTCTTGAATCAGGATTATTTTTAATTTGGTCGATGACTTTTTTCAACTGATCGATCGTCTCACCGTTTGAAGTTGGCCATGAACGCCACTGTTTACCGTAAACAGGCCCTAATTCCCCATACTTTTCGGCAAATACATCGTCTTCTAAAACTTTATTGTTAAAAATAGACATCTGTTCCTCTAAAACTTTAGCAAACTCGGTATCCTTTGCTGCTCTCAAACCAAAGTTTGTCATATCTGGACCTTGATAATCCTCTGATTCTACCCATTTTTTAAAAGCCCATTCGTCCCAAATATGATTTTTATTTTGTAATAAATAACGAATGTTTGTATCTCCTTTTATAAACCATAACAATTCACTTGCAACTAGCTTAAAAGGCACCCGTTTTGTCGTTAATAACGGAAACCCCTTCGATAAATCAAACCGCATTTGATGCCCAAATACACTCATTGTGCCGGTCCCTGTTCTGTCTTCCTTTGTTACACCGTTGTCTAAAATATGTTGTAATAAATTTAAATAAGTAGTATCTGGATGTTCCATTTCTACCACACTCCTTGCTCTAATTTTTTCATTATAACAGATAATGTGGCCTTTAAAAATATGAGGGTAAATACTTTCATAGATTTATGGTACATGTATAAGAGAACGATGTTCATAGTTATTCCGACCATGTTGTTTAATATAGTAGAGGGCAGCATCTGCTTCGTTTATACAATGAGTGATTTCCTCTTTTTTATAAATTCTCTTTGTACAAGCACCTATACTTACCGTTACTGTCGAAGAAATCGTAGATGAACGGTGATGAATATTTAAATTTGAAACTCCATCTTGTATTTTTTGACAAATATTGTCTACCTGTTGCTCTGAAACGTCCGTTAATAATAATATAAACTCTTCCCCACCCCATCGTGTAGTAAAACAATTCCATTGTTCGGATAGCTCTTTTAATAATATTCCGATTTGAATTAATACATTGTCACCTTCCATATGACCATATGTATCGTTGTACAATTTAAAACAATCGACATCAATCATCACGACTGAAAGTAAAATCGGTGATTGTAACGTTTGTAATTGCAACTTTTCCAAATATTCATTATAAGCCCTTCGATTATATAAATTCGTAAGTGGATCAAGTAAAGTTTGTAATTCTAGCTGATCATTTGCTTCTTTCAACTTCTCGGTTAAACTTCGAGTATGATTTCTTTCTTTTAACATTTCCAATTGACGATAAAAGTTTTTCTCAAAGGATACATAATGAGAACGGGAAAGTAAAAAGGCAGTCGGAAGCAGAATGGCGATATAAACCCATTGTAAATAAGAAACAGAGAACTCACCATGCTCACTATATAGGCCTATAAGTAAAATAAAACTTGAAATGATTAGCGGAAGTAGAAATTGTTTCGCTTTTAAAATTAAAAAGGAGCTACAAGTAAATAAAATAAATGTATAAATAAGAAAAGGATTATATAGAGTTAAATCTTTTATCGAAACGAGTGCTGCTAAAGATAATGAAAACGTAACATAGAAGTTAATAAAAAACGCCATTTTTTTATTATTCAATGGAGTTAAATGTATTTTACGGTATCGAAATATAGAATAAATGACTAAATGAAAAACAAGTAATAGGATATACCCCAAATGACTACCTGCATTTTGAGGAAATTGTAAAGAAGGAAATAAGGATAAAAAATTGATGACGAGCATGATTATCACAATGACAATAGTAAAAATCTGATTCATAACCTTCATTTTCCGAATGTTATGTTTTAATATTTCAACTTCTAAATCTTTAGTTTCATATTCACTATTCATCATCTCTTCACCCTCTTCATTTCTAGTTATCCATACTAAAAATGTATTATCCTCTATATTAGCACCAACCATTTTACTGACAACTGTTGCCTTCAAACGCCTTCCATTTCCTTTAGAAAGTTAATTTCATTTCTATTCTTTTTTCTTAATTAAACATATGTATAAAATATGAAAAATAGACCAATGATAATTTTTCTAAGCACAACTAAAGACTCCTATAGAGGGAAAGAAATTAGCAAATAGACTTAATGAAAAATTTGTGATATTCATCATTTTACTTATTACCATTAAAGTACTAACTGGGTTAGGCAATCATTTTATCTATTTCAAAACATTGTACCTTGCCACTATTCCCTTTTAAATATTGATGGGAATAGAATAAACATTAATAATGAAGTTTGCAGATATTTTTAAAGGAACTTGTAAAAGTGAATTTCATAACAAGAACATTTACAATTTTAGAGGAAGACTTCTTGTTAAAGAACAGGGTTTTAAACGATTCTTAAGTATCAAGTGCTAACCTAGATAAGGAATAATTTGTTTATTGCCCAAAAGGAAGCGGGTGCTGTAAGGTAGTCAATAGAGACTAGCTCTTATCCACTCTTCGGTCCGCACAGCTACTTTCCACTGACTATCGCCATATTCAAATTCATTCTACGTAAAAAAGGAGTAGACAAATTTTTGTCTATCCCATAATACAAACAAATAGATTACTCACTTTTTTCATCTAATCGCCGACGAGCTATTAAAGCTAAGATAGCAAAAATAACGAAAGCTATTGTTGAAGAACCAGTAACCATCTGCAACATATTTCCTATTGGGGATTTGAACAACAAAGGGATCGATATAATTAAAACGGCACCAGTTAAACCCATTCCTAAAATCGAGATTGCCAAAACTTTATTCATCTAATCACCTCACAGCTAATTGAAACGAACAACCACCACTACTAATAACTGTTTGCGCTGCATCCGAAAACCAACAAGCAGCAAATTCAATAATTCTAAATCTAATGGCGGATAGTTGTTATTAAATGTTTTCTCTGAAAATCAATTTGAGCAGTGAAAACGAACAAAATACAGAATTATCAGTCATTTAAAGTTGAATTTACAAAATGGACTATTTTCTTTTCATTTTTAATTTCGATACAATGAAGTCCTACATCTGAAGTTGGAAAAATAACCTGCTCATTTATAGAATGGTTAAGTAATATGTTCATAATGTGCGAAATAGTCCCACCATGACTTACAATTAATATCCGATGGCAATCTTTATGTTTTTCAAGCATCTCAAATATGACTTCTTCAACACGATGGCGAAAAGCCAATTCTGATTCACCTTCTTCAATTGCTTCTGTTAATGGGCGACCGTTTCGTGGCAACGGAAATTTCTCCATCACTTCTGCTCGTTTCATTCCAGCAAGTACACCATTATTCCACTCCATCAGTCTCTCATCAAACTCAACATACGTATCACAATATCTTAAAATATGCTCAGTTGTTTGTCTTGTTCTCGTCATCGGACTAGAAATAATGACGTCAGGTTGATAATGATTTGTAATGTATTTCGCTATTTTACTTGCTTGAAGGTAACCTTTTTTAGTTAATTGAAAATCTGCTCGTCCTTCATGAACATCGAGTAGATCTGCTTCTGTTTCACCATGTCTTAAAATAAATATGTACAAAACTAAACTCCCAATTGTGAATTTTATGTAATTATATTAGATTTGGATAAATAAACCAATAGGCATAAAACAAAAACAGGCGCTGCTCTTATTCCTTATGCTGAGCAGCGCCTTTAATCAAATGTGTCTAAATCATCATACAATTCAATTTGTTTTTCCAATTGTTATGTTGCCTCCCGTAAAATCTGTTTATTGTTTTCAATAATTTGAATAATTTGTTGAAGAATTTTATCTTCTACTTTCGGAGTTGAATTAACCTCCTTCATAATAATTTTGTTTAGTTCCAAAATTGTACTTACGTCGAGTTTATGTTTCTCTGCTAATTGAAACGCTCGCTCTAACTGACCGGTTATCATCGGCATCCTCCTCATTGTTTTAATATTCTTATTTTACCTTGTAATTAGAAATTTTTCACTATTTAAGCGTGAAATTAGTTTATTTATTTGTAATTTACTCATTTTATGCGACAGTTATTCGTTTTGTCTTTACTCTTTCACCCATTAATTATTTGCTCGTTTGTCACTTTTCAAAGTAGCAATTTTCATTAAAAAAACACCGCCTATGATGGGCAGCGTTTTAAGATAACCATTTTGGTGGAGTATTTTTCGAATAAAAAATATCACCTAATGAATGGTGGGCAACAAATTTATCTTTTGAAGTGTGGTAATGGAAATTGTAGTAATAACCGTCTTGTGGGCGTTTTTCAGTTCGCACATGGAAACGGATTAAATCTTTACCGCTTGTCCCATCGGAAATATGGAAAATTTTTTCTCCATATTGGCCACTTGGTCGATCTGTAATTGCTAAATATTTTATTGAGTCTTCGTCCAAACTAGATAATGTCATCGTAATGACTTCTTCTAATTTCGGGAAAATTTTTTCTTCAAATTCTTGACCAATAACTGGTGCGATTCTAGGTCCAAACTTTATGTATGATTGTTCTTTCGCTGCGAATAGGATGGAATCCAAATCTTGTTTATCTTCAGACTGTTCAATAGCATAACCATCTTCAACAACAGTTGTAACTTGTTCGTTTGAGGCATTACTTTGAATAGTACTATCTGAAGAACCGTTATTACCGTGTCCATTTTCTAATGCATCCCATATCTCATGGTTAGGCGTTATCAACCCAAACGTTAGTAATGCTACGGTTATAACAAGCGTTTTTTGTAGCCATTTTTTCATGGAATCACCTTCAATTTCGCACAATATTGTAAAAAGCTTCTATTAATATATACGTTTTACACATTAAAAGGTTTCAACTTTTTCTAATTCATTGTACAATAAGTAAGTAAATAAAGCTTGTTTTTTTCACAAGGGAGGTTCAACTGAATGACTGCTGCTATCGGAATTGGCTTATTTGTATTATTAGGTTATTTAACTTCAATGTGCTTTACCGACTAATAAAGGTAAATCCTAAGCTACTGTTTAGTAGCTTTTTTCATTCTGAAAATTAGACAAGGGGTGCCTGATTTATCAGGCACCCCTTTAGCATTCAAAGGTAACATATAAATAAATTAAATCTCAACCCTATCATCAGGGGAATTTTATAAATAGATGCACAACATGCATCGTTCTTAACCGCGGTAAAATTCCACTAAACGCCTTCTAACTTAAGCAACGCAAACCCTACCTACTTTCGCGTCCTTGCAAGCCTATACTTGCGCCAGTGTGAATAAGTATCTTCAAAAACTCTAGCGAAACGCCAAATTTATTTACCTGCTACCCTAAAATAGCATATAGACATTATAACATCATTTCACTGTAAAGTAAAATCCATTGATACTACAGCCGTTTAACACAATATTTCACTTATCTATTACGCCATAATGGAATTTCGAAGTAAATCGGATTTCCCTTTGAAAATGAAAGCGATCAAATAACTTTGATTTATAGTGGGCCTTTAAAACAATTCGTTTTTTAGCCACCCTTATCGCTTCCATCACCCATTCATCTGAAAGCTCAATATGACGTCCCGCTTCCCTTAATGCTTCGAAATTATTTGCTTCTTCAATAACTTCTTCAAACATTGGATCCATGTAGACAACGTCAAAGGAATCGTTTTTTTGATGTTTTAAAAAGGCAACTGCTTCACTTTGAACGACTTCAATATGACGCATACAGTTTGTTAATGGTAGTTCGGATGTATCGTAGGTTTTCATTCCATTACGCACAATGAAAGCTACATTCGGATCAGCTTCTAAGCCGACAACTCGCCCCTTTTCTCCTACCGCATACGCAGCTAACATGGCATCCGAACCCATTCCTAAAGTACAGTCTAAAAAAGAATGACCTTCTGCAAGTTGACAGCTTTGTAAAAAAGGTTCCTTTTCCCCACGGGCAACCCGCTTTAAACGAAAGGCTGCTGAATTAGGATGAAAAAAGAAAGGTGTTTGAGCACCTTTCGGATAATATTCATATCGATTTTTTCCTGCTACGATTACATTGGCGTCTAATAGTTGGCTTATTTTCGTAACAGATCGCTTTTTCCTTGGTTCGAAGGGTACATTTAATTCCTCACATGCTTTTTTAGCAAGCATCATGGATAACTCATCTGGTCTCCCAGCTGTTGTCACGACAGTTACTTGGCACATGCTTGTTTCAGAACACCAGCAAGATGATCCGTAATTTGCTCTACTGGATATCCTTCAATTTGTTCACGTGGAATAAAATACTCTAATTGACCGTCCCGTAAAATTGCAATAGACGGTGAACTTGGAGGAATTTCCTCAAAAAATCCGCGCATAGCAGCTGTCGCTTCACGATCTTGACCTGCAAATACCGTTACTAAATGATCGGGTTTTACTTCTTCAATAGCTTGGCGAACTGCTGGACGTGCTAACCCTGCTGCACAACCACATACTGAGTTAATAACTACTAAAGAAACTCCTTTTGTTGTCGCCATAAATTCATTTACTTCATCGGCAGTTGTTAATTCTGTGAAACCTGCATCTACTAATTCTTGGCGCATTGGTTGCACAATGCCTTTCATATATTCATCATAAGCGTTCATCATATATCGCCCTCTTTCTTTTTTATTACCAATTTCATTATAACAACTGTTTACTTTCATTTACACAAAGTTTGCTTACGATTCAACTTCCCATTTAATTTCTAAATGGTTTTAAAATAAATCCGTCACCAATTCGGACATTCGAATGATGAGTAAACTAATAAAAGTAGCTATAGTACGTAAAAGACCTGTTTTTATTAGTACAAACAGTCCAAAACCAATGACAATAACCATATTTATGACAGATAAAATACGAGTTAGTCCATTAAAAATATTTAGTTTTGCTAATAGAAACAAAAAAAGATAACATACAATTCCAATAAAAAATAGTTGAACCACTATTTAGCCTCACTTTTCATGACGTTCAAACTGTTGTTTCAGGGATGACAGTCAATTGATTGTCTTCTTCTTTTAAATAAATAACGAGTTCTTGTCGATAAACTCCATTTTCTAAATAATGGTCTAATGTATGAAAATCATATTGATAACTACCGAAGGGAAATGTTACACTATCCCCTTTTACTGCTGCAAGAAGACCAGCTACATCATTGGACACCATTTCCAAAATTTCTTCTCCCGTTTTCGTAATGACAAAAACAACGTTCATAAATTACACTCCTTCATTATGCGCCAACAAATAAAGTTGCTTGGCAAATTGCGATGAAAAATTCCGGTTTTTGGATTGGACTTTGATCATGAATATGTAGCACCATATGGAATTGATCTTCCATATACTCTGCTTTCCACTCAGCTATCACTTGATCATTATAAATAAACTTTGACCAGTCTTCCATTTCCTTTTCCAATTGAATTTTTATGTCTCCATCAGTTATATAAAGGGTTGGAATGCCAATTCGCCAATTTTCATAAGAAATAACATATTTTTTGTTTAATTGGATATCGTATCCTTCAAACCAAAGCTTTCCTCTTCTACTGATTTTTTTCACTGTGAATAGTTGTTTCCCCTCTGTATCCACAACATCGTATTTTAAAAAATAGCGATAATCAAATATAGAGTCAATGATCCGTTGAAAAAAATGTTTGTAAACCCGTCTTGAATGGGCTATTGTTTCTCCCTTGTCTTCTCTTATTGCCACTTCTCCCGTATATTCAATATTTTCCGGGTGTATGTATTCATATGTTTTCATTATTTCTTCACCAATATTTCAAATTATTTTCCACTATACAATACTAGATGAAAATGATGGTTTAAGAAAGTAAAAAGGTTCTACAGTATGTCTGTAGAACCTTCCTTATTTACGGCTAGTCATTTCCTAGCCGACTGTTATGGGAGCAAAAAATTCGTCGTAAAGGGCACGTAAAATTTGATTTTCCGTTTGCTGTAATACACCAAACACAAGACTCACTTCTGAAGAACCTTGATTAATCATTTCGATATTTGCTCCAGTTCTTGAAATGGCCGAAGTAGCACGAGCCGCAAGACCTGTATTGTTACGCATACCTTCTCCAACAATTACAATTAACGACAATCCATGACGGAAATAAACGTCATCCGCATGTAATTCCTCTTTTACCCGCTTAACAATACGTTCTTCCGCTTCATCTGTTAATTGTTTTGAACGAATGACAACAGAAATATCGTCTAATCCTGAAGGTGTATGTTCATAAGAAATATTTTCTTCCTCGATAATTTGAAGAAGTTTACGTCCAAATCCAATTTCACGATTCATTAAATATTTCGATACATATAAAATAGAAAATCCGCTATCCGCCGATATCCCAGTTACAGGACGCCCTGTTAAGGCACGTGTTGGCACAATTTTTGTTCCAGGGGCAGATGGGTTATTTGTATTTTTCACAGTAACTGGAATACCTAATTTATAGACAGGCATTAATGCTTCATCATGGAAAACGGTAAATCCAGAATAAGATAATTCACGCATTTCACGATACGTAATTTCAGAAATACCAACTGGATTATTAACAACTTTAGGATTGGCAGAAAATACACAATCAACATCTGTAAAGTTTTCGTACAAATCCGCTTTAACCGCTGCCGCAAGAATAGACCCTGTAATGTCTGAGCCTCCACGATCGAAAGTACGTAAAATACCTTCCCTTGTATAACCAAAGAATCCTGGGAAGACAATTACTTCATCGCCTTTACCTAGGTCTTTTAAGTTTTCATATGCTTCAGGAAGTGCAATTGTACGCTCTGGATAATCGTTTAATATTAATTTATTTTTGGGGCTAACATATTTTGCACGTAAACCAATGGCATTGAAATATTCCGCAATCAATTTTGCGTTATTGTCTTCTCCACTAGCTTTAATATTATCTATAAATAAAAATTCATTTGTTTTATCTAAAGCGACCCGTTCTTGCAAATCCTTTGCAATAACATCGCAAATTGAATCATCTATTCCAAGTTCTTCGGTAATTTCTTTAAATCGATCTACTACGATTTGTAATTTCCCCGAAACATCCCCATTATTTAAGGCTGCATCAGCTAGTTCGATTAAAAGATCCGTTACTTTAATATCATCGCCAAAACGTTTACCAGGTGCTGATACTGCAACAATCTTTCTCTCAGGATTGGCTCTCACAATATTCGCCACTTTTTTAATTTGTTCTGCGTTCGCAACGGAAGTACCACCAAATTTACATACTATCAATATCACCAAATCCTTACTATTAAAAATTGTATTTTCTGAAAAAACATTTGATTGTTCACAGTGTACAAATTTTATAAACTTGCGTCAAGCTTATTTAATGAAAAGGAACATAATGGACCTGAAAGAAGCCAAAATTGCAACTATATTATGGGAAAATTGGCCTTCAGTTACTCAGGTCAGTTTATTATATGTCATTTTCTATTGGATGGTAGCATACTTGCCTAAAACCAATAGAAATCAAAACAGCACCCGAAAATAAAAGATGCACACCGCTCCTAGACGATGCACAAAACGATAATATCGTTGTACCAAGTAATAAACTAAAATAATTTCGTCAATTAATTATATACTATGTTGACGGTTTAGCAAGATAGAAATAATTGTTATATCCATACAAATTTTCTTATAAGACAACCATTCTAATCTTCCTATCCTATTAATAGGAGGATTTATGTTAATAGTCTTTAACGACAACACAAAAACTGAAAAATTTCTCCTTTATAACAATTCTTTCCGCTCTTTTATAACTTTTAAAAAGAATCCTAAATAGAAAATCCTTACTTTTTTTCAAAAATAAAACCTCTTCATCGTTAAAGAAATCATTACATTCATGTGTAATTTCTTAACTTAGAGAGGAAATATTTCATTCAATTTTTATTTAGTTCGGGATGGCGCGCTAAAAACAAATTCTAATTTTTCGCCATTTAGTTTTAATCGGGCTTTCCCCTTTTTACCACTTTTCCAAGTAAATCGGATTTCCCTTGTTTCCTTACCACTTAATAATTTTTTCGCATCGACAGGAGTAATTTTCCCCTTCATAATCGATTTACTGATGAAAAATTTACACCCTTTCTTCGTGCAACTATACCCTTTAAAACCTTCGACTACTGGACTGCCACATTGAATACAGTTCCCTACCACCTCAATGGTTTTTTCTGCAACATTCATATTTAAATTAATAAAACCTTGGGTCGTATTTTTTACGTATTGCAACATTTCTTTGTAAAACTGGCTTGAGCTAAGTTGACCATCAACAATATCTTTCAGTTTTTTACTCCATATCGCTGTTAATTCCGGTGAAACGATATCATGCTCCCCAATACTCGTAATCACATCAATTCCAAATTGAGTAGCCATAAAGGATTTCCCATTTCTTGCAATCATTCCAATAGAAATGAGCTTTTCAATGATTTCCGCCCGCGTTGCTGAAGTTCCAATTCCTTCTGCATCCTTTAATATTCTTTGCAGTTCCTTATCTTCAATAAATCTACCTGCGTGAAACATCGCATCTAATAAGGTACTATCCGTATATCGAGCGGGTGGTTCTGTCATTTTAGACAATAATTTTTTCTCAAAAATCCTTATTTCTTCATTAATTCGTAGTGTTGGTAGAGGCTCCTCCTGCTTTTTTTTAAATACTTCATAAAGAATCGTATATCCTTTATCAATGACTACATTACCGTTTGCTTTAAAGAAGTTTTCCTCAGACTGTAAAAGGATTTCCGATTTATCGATTACATATGGGGGCAAAAAGATTGCCAATAATCTTCTCGCAATAAGATGATAAATCTTTAACTCTGATGGAGAGAGTTTTTTCTTTCCAATCGGTACTTCTGTTACTGTAATCGCATGGTGATCTGTTAACTTTTTATCGTCAACATATTTTTTAGAACGGATCGTTTTTTGCATTTGCCCTGGATTTTGTACAATTTGTTGAACAATTGCTTCATATTCCTCTAATGACCTTAAGGATTGTAAGTTCGTTTGAATATTTTGAGCAAAAGCTGTTGGTAAATGTTTTGACTCGGTCCTAGGATATGTAATCAGTTTCTTTTCATATAAACTTTGTGCAATTTTTAATGTTTCCGATGAAGTAAATCCAAAGAACTTATTCGCTTCCTTTTGCAACTCTAATAGTGAATGGAGTGGCGGAGCAGTCATTATTTTTCGTTCAGTTTTCATATCACGAACAATTACTGTTGATCCAATGTTAGAAAGAATTTGTTCCGCCTCTATTTTTGATTTCAATTTATTTTCATTTTTATCCGGATTAAACCATAGAGCTTTAAATTGCCCTAATTCAATTTCAATTTGAAAGTAAGGTTCCGGTTGAAATTGTTGAATTTCTAGTTCTCTTTTAACGACAATCGCTAGAGTCGGTGTCATCACCCGCCCAATTTTAATGACCCTTCCACCTTTTACAGTAGCCGCCCTCGTTAAGTTTAAACCAATTAACCAGTCAAAAATGGAGCGATACATGGCGGCATTTCGTAAGTTACGAATCAGTCCATCTTGTTCGTCGATTAGATGTAAACGCTTTTTGGATAGCTCCATCTGTCGTTTGGGACGTCCAAAACCGTTTCACCGGAAGCTTGCAACCAATTTTTTTATAGAAGGAATAAAAAATGTTTTCTCCTTCCATACCGGCTTATCTCTATAATAATGCACATAATTAATTTGCACATAATCATTGTATATTGTTCTGGTAATTGTTAGTATTTATAAATACAGAATTATTAAACAATTAAAATAATTATAACTTTTGGTGGTGGATAAATTGAACAGTAATATTCTTGAATTATATCAACTAACAATAAAATTTACTGTCTTACCAGTTAGTATTGACTATGTTTATAAGAATAAAAAGGAAATTGAAAAAAACATTTTGCATTAATTGCAATAAAAAATACGAAATTAGATGTTCACGTAATACACCCTTTAAGTAATTTTATTGTGGAACATTGGAAAAATAAAAGTTTCAATACCCAACGCAAACACGCTATAAATATAGTAAAATTTTTAAATTACTTATTTGAGAATAAAAAACAATTGAGAATAAAATCACTTAATGTACTAACAATATTACATGGTACTGAATACCTAAATAAATTAGTTTTAAATGGAGTAAGTAAAAACACAATAAAAGATTATGAAAGTACTCTAACAAAATTTTATTATTGGCTATCATCAAAAAATATTTGTTTGCAATTTAATAAAGATGTATTTAGAAAAACAAACACCCAGTTTGGGGAATATATAGAATCGCCATTTAACCCCTTATATCCTAAACAATCTATTATATATATAGAACATACCCTTCCGTTAAGCTATATTCCCCTTCTAATCGAAGTGGCAATATTAGTAGCAAAACCAATTGTATTAGGATTATATTTTCAAATTTTTGGAGGACTTCGAATCTCTGAAGTTATTAACTTAAGTAGAACGGATGTTGCAAGAAAATTAAAAAAGGGAAATTTTTTATTTATATTAAAAAATCAAAACTATAGGACAGATTTAAAAGAATATCCTTCTGTGAAAAGACCACGTCACCAAGAAGTATTCGAAATTCACGAATGGGGGCAGTCATTATTTAGAGATCATATTAACCTTTATAAACCAAAAGAAAATAATACTAATGCACTTTTTATTAATAGAGATGGAAAAGCTATGTCTGTAAGAAGTTATCGACAATATTTTCAAAAAATTAAAGATACTTTTATTTCCCTATTAGAATCAAAGGGAGATTACGAACAACAACTTCTTGCTAAAAATCTTAAATATATGAAATGGTCTACACATATTGGCAGAGGAACTTTCACGAATATGATTGCAGAAGAAGCAAAAAATCCTTACGAAATAGCACATTTACGTGGTGATTTAAATATAAACTCTGCACTTACTTATATGAGTTCAACTGATCGAATACACGAAAAAATAGAAGAAAAATTTTCTACTATGCATACTAAGTATATTCCATCGTTAATTAATATAGATAATAGAGATGAGTGGTGACTAAAAAGTGAAAGAGGAATGTTTTAATACGGTTTTTTTATCCCAAAATGAAATTTTAAAATGTTTAAATGTCTCTAATACATTTTTAAACTATTTAATAGAAGATAAACAATTTCCTAATGTTATAAAAGAAGAAGGTGAATGGAAACTTCCCATTGAAGATATTAATCATTATAAGGAGCATTTAAAAACTTTAATTTCATCACCGTGTCTTACTTTAAAACAAGCTGCCAAACGACTTAATTAAAAAAGCGGCCAGTCTGTAAAGTATTTAATGTATGCGAATAAGATTAAGGGAGCATTCAAATTCAAGAGAACTTTCTATATACCTTTAGAAAGTATTTTAAAACTAGAATCTGATATAAAGAATGAAAATGACTTAACACTCACTATAAATGAAGTAGCAGACATACTTAAGATAGGTAGGCACTCCGTTGAAAGTTTGTTTAAAAAAGGTAATTTTCCGAATACTTATAAAGGGGTATTTGAGTGGCGAATTACAAAAATTGATTTAGAAAATTACAGAAAAATGATAGATTCCCCTAAAGATATTAAAAGTGAATTCCTTACAGAAGACCATGCAATTTCTTACTTAGGATTTTCTAATAAAACGAATATCAGAAATTTAATAATGAATAATTCTTTTCCTAATGCTATTAAAGAGAAAAATTATTGGAAAATTCCTAAGAGTGATTTGGATAATTATTTAATTTCCATCTCTAATGTCAGTATTGAACACTCTAATAAGGTTATTACCACTCCCCAAAAAGAAATTTCTAATTTAGATTTAGGAGCACTTAAGTTAACTATTATTGAAAAATTTAATATTAATGAATTGAAATCGCTTATTGAAAAGAGTAACAATGCTTCTAATATTAATAAATTTTCACCTGAAAATGAATTTATTAATTTAGTTTTAGCAATTATTAATAACTTTAATAACATTCATTTTTATGAAACTACAGTAATTTATATAGATTTCTGCCAAATACAAATAAATAATTTATCTGGAGAGAATCTTTATAAAATTAGTAGAGTTAAGTCATTCATAAATCTATACACTAAATTTTCTAAAGAAATTCAAAATGAACTATCTAAAACCCAAATAGATTCTATCTCAAAGTTAATAACTGATGATTCAAAACTAACAGTCCATGAAAAGAAGATTTTCTCAATTTTTGTTAATTATTATTTCGATATAAAAGGGATTGTTCCTAAAGAAAGAATATATATTTCAACCAAAAGAAAAACGATACAGGAAAAGGAAATATACTCTCCTGAAGAATTTTATACTCTTTATAATTATGCAATCGATATAATACAACACACTAAGAAAGCAGTAGCTAATCGAAATTATGCAAATATGTGGGTTTATGTTCAATTATTGTTAACCGACTTTATTAGAGGCCAAGATCTCATCCATAATACCCCAAATATTGAACTTGAGCACTTAAATATTTCTTCATTAAATTGGTTTAATACAAACGTTTGTATTTCGCAAGTAAAAATTGAGCCATTTATTAATTAAAAACTGATCCACTTAAACCGAACTATTTTCTAGCCATTCTTTTGTATCTAATATTCGATAAGATGGTCCAACCATGTCTAT
>NZ_RHLQ01000014.1 GCF_003711845.1 Lysinibacillus halotolerans | reverse complement strand
TTTGGTTTGACGGCCATTTTCATTATATCGAGAGGAGTTTTTAATTCCATCTCCATTACCACTCTAAAAGTATATTTTCACACGTGCAGAGCACGTGGTTTTAAAAGAATTAATAAAAAAATCGGCTCCCACTCTCTGGAAGCCGTTATCGATTAACCTTATTATATAGAAAACTTCTTTTATTTTTGTAGATTTTTCTTCATAAGAGAAGCTACTTGTATATTGTCGTGTTGGATGGTATTTTCTAGATTTTTTATAACGAGCCCTTGCCGTTCAACAGGATGATTTTGACTTAATTTCCCTTTCCCATCAATTTTCGTAATATGTATTTTAAACGCTACAATCCCTTTAGTCATTCCTTCGATAAAACTTGGCTCTACACTTTCTAAATTGTATGGACTATCGGGCGCTTCATATTTCTTTACTAAATCATTTAACGAGTTAAAAATGACTTCTTTATCTTCTATAATCTCAAGCTTTCCATATACATGGATTGATACATAATTCCAAGTTGGCACTGCCTTTGTTGTTTCGTACCAAGAAGGTGAAATATAGCAATGGGGACCTTGGAATATCGCAAGCACTTGCTGGTCTCCAGCATCCTTCCACTGTAAATTTGGCCGGGCAAAATGGCCATATAAAGCCTTTTCACCTTTATTTAACATTAGTGGTAGATGGGTTGCATAAGGTTCTCCTTTATGTTGGGAAACTAAAGTGGCAAATCCATATTGTTCGATCAAATCATAAATGACCTCTTCATCTTCCAATTTAAAATGTTTAGGAATATACATTCGAATCCCCCCTTTAATTAGCGAGCGTTTTCGTCATAATATAGTCGATTTGTTCCTCATCCCCCATATAAAACGAGTGGGCACCCGTTTGAACAAACCCCATTTTGTTATAAAAAGCGATGGCGTTTTCATTTTTTTCCCATACACCTAACCAAATTTTCTTTTTATTATATTCCATCGCAATGTCCATCGCTTTATTTAATAAATATTTACCAAGGCCATGTTTTTGAAATGATTTCTTTATATAGATTCGTTCAATTTCAAGGGAGTCATCACCCATTTCTTCCGATTGGGCATCACCAATATTCACCTTCAAATAGCCGGCGACTTCATTTTGAAAATAAACAAAATAATATTGGGAACCTTTATTGGATAATTCCTTTTCTAACTGTTTTAAGTTAAATGCCTTTTCTAAGTAAGTATTCATGTTTTCCGGCGAATTCTGGTCTTTAAATGTATCGTAGAACGTTTCGATACTTACTTCTTGCAACGTTTGTAAGTCTTCTAGCGTACATAATTTTATGTTCACAGTCATTTGCATAGCCCCCTCCTCCATCAATAACTTCTCTTGTTCCCCTTTTTAACAAATTCCCAATCGGTTTCCACATTTTTTCTTACTCGATAAAGGTAATCAAACAGTATTTCTGCTTCTTTTTCGGAAAATCCCTGTAATGCCACACTGTTGGAATAATCATTTTCTCGTTTAATAAAAGGATAAACTTTCTTACCCTTTTCTGTCGGGTAAAGTTTTTTTATTTTTTTGTTCTGTTCATCATCTTTCTTTTCAATAAAGCCATGTAACTCCAGCTTTTTTATTGCACGAGCGGTCGTTGTTCGATCTACCTTTATCATTTCAGCTAATTTTTCTTGAATGATTCCAGGGTTTTCATAGATTCGCACTAAATACAAATATTGTCCTTTTGTCAGGTCATATTCTTTAAATTCGATGTTGCTTATTGAATCCAATGCCCTTGCGATCATACCAATTTCACGAAGAATGTCTTTCATCGTTACCACTCCTACTTTATTGTTGCAAATACAATAAAAAATCATCTATATTTAATGTAGAGTAAATTTGTTGTATTTGCAACAAAAATGATGATAAAGAGGTCGAGTAAAGTGAAAATTGTTTTGTACGTATTCGGAATTTTAATTTTAACCTTTGGTATTTCTTTCACTTTACAATCGGACCTTGGCACTTCCCCTTTTGATGCCCTTTTAGTAGGACTATCAAATAATGTAGGACTAACAGTGGGAAGTTGGGAAATTATTATCGCCTTTTTATTAATCTGTTGTAATGCGTTATTAAAAAAAGAAAGACCTGAAGTTTTAGGATTGGTAACTGCCTTTATAACCGGTATTGGTATCGATCTATGGCTTTTTTTATTGCATGATTTGGTAACACCTGAACTTATGTTGAGCAAAGTTCTTTGCTTTAGCATTGGCTTGGTTACGATTGGATTAGGAACCGCAATTTATTTACATACAAATTTTGCACCGATTCCAATTGACCGACTTACTTTAATCATTCAAGAATTAACGAAAAAGACCCTATTCTTTTCGAGGACAGTTATTTACTTCGTCTTTTTAATACTGGCCATCATTTTTAAAGGACCAATTGGCGTCGGAACAATTTTAACCGTTTGTTTTGGCGGGCTCATACTGCATTTCTTTATGCCTTATACGAAAAAAGTGATAGATCGTTTAGTTTGTCACGATGCAAATGAAAAAGACCATTCGATATAGAATGGTTTTTACTTGTATTACATTATCCCGAATATATCCTTCGTTTCCTTGAACATCATTTTTGTCACATTTCCACTTCAAACAATTGCCTTCAAAGGTTTCAATAATTTTAATACAGCTACCATCACTCGTTAACACAAAAAAGAGCTGATGATCAATTTAACGACCTTCAGCCCTTCCACTCATCCAATTATCCCAATCCATTCCAACGCTTTTTCTTCTATTTCTTTTGCAAGCAATTCTTTTCCTTTTATATAGGAGTCAATATCATACGGAAATTGTTGAGCTAAACGTTCCTTTAACTCACTATAGCGCTCCATTATATCCGGATAACTTTTTAAGTAATCACGAAAAGCTAAATGTCGATGGATTTCTTTACTTCCAACTTGATAAATATGAACATGGTGGGAGCGATTGTCTCCACCTTTTTGAAAGTATCTCCGTCCAGGGATACCATTCTCCCCTTTAGGTTTATATCCAATGTTTTGCATCGCTTGATTGTATTGGTCAATGATGCAATGTCCTGAACGACGGGCATGATGTCGATTATTGGTTTCGCTTTTAGACCTGGAACAGATGTACTACCAATATGATGGATATCTACTATTTCATTTCCAAAAATAAGCTTCAGTTTTGCAGCCTCTTCCGCGAAATCGAAAGACCACTTTTCACTATAGGAACTTACTTCGACCTTTCGCAACGACCTTCCACCTTCCTTTTATTTTATAAGTAATTTTAATGGACGACACGCGAAACCCTCTTGTTCAAATAGTATTAGGAGAATGATGGGTAGTAACCTTTTTGACATTCCACTCATTCAAGGAATAGGCTTCGTACAATTTATGTTTGCTCCTTTCGTTTGAAAACGCTAGTATTGGCAAAGAATAAATATATCAATATGTTCTTTGGAGGTCAGCTATGGCGAAACATCAAATATTGCTTACATCTAGTGAGATTGGATCGATATGGACTAACTTTATGTATGATAGCATGTCTAAGTGTGTATTAGCATATTTCTTAAAAGATGTAGAAGATGAGGAGATTAGGACGATTGTTCAGTTCGCTTATGATAGTTCAGCTGCTCATATCGAAAAGTTAACAAGCCTATTTCAAGAGGAAGAAATGCCAACACCAACAGGGTTTACTACTGATGATGTAAATATGAACGCTCCTCGTATGTATACCGATACCTTTATGATAACTTATTTAAATCATATGGCTAAAATTGCAATGCTTCAATATAGTGGATTTATTTCAATGAGTGCTAGGGATGATGTAAGAAGTTATTTCATTGATAGTTTAGAAGGAGCAGTACAATTGTTTGAACAAAGTTCAAAAGTGCTACTCTCAAAAGGAATATTTGTAAGAGCACCTTATATTCCTTATCCAACTACAAAAGATTTTATCGACAGTAAAAAATATTTAAGTGGACTCAATCCTTTAAGTCATAAACGACCTTTAAATGTAGTGGAAATATCCCATTTATTTATGAACATACAAACGAATCTTTTAGGAAGTAAACTTGCCCTTAGTTTTGCCCAAGCTTCACCAGAACAGAAAATACAAAAATGGATGTTAAAAGGAAGAGATATATCAAAAAAACATATTCAAATCTTTACTAAAACGTTGCTTGAAAATGATGTACAAGCACCTTCCCCATCAGATGTTGTGATAACGGATTCAACTATACCGCCATTTTCGGACAAGCTAACGATGTTTCATATGTCCTTAATAAGTGCAGCTGGTATAGGAAATTACGCAACAGCTGCTGCTGCTAGTCAAAGAAGTGATCTCATTCTAAATTATAATCGATTCTCCCTTGAAATTGCTCAATATACAAAAGATGGGGCCGACATCGTAATTGAACACGGATGGCTGGAGCAACCGCCAGGAACGGCAGATAAGGACAGATTAGCGAAGAATAAAGAGATGACCGATTGATAGTGGAAATTACCTATTTTAAAACAAAATATAAGAAGTGAATAAAATGTCAAAATCAGGACAAATCGAGAAAATCCTTTGGAGTATTGCTTTACCTGGTCTCGGCCAACTTTTAAATGGTCAACTTATCAAAGGATTATTTTTGATTATATTAGAATTTATCATCAACGTTCAATCAAATTTAAATACAGTAATTATTTATAGCTTTTATGGAGATATTCCATTAGCCATTGAGGAAACAAATTATCAATGGCTTATGTTTTACCCTTGTGTTTATATGTATTCGATTTGGGATGCTTATCGTTGGGCTGAAGGAAAATCGTCACCCTATTCCTTTTTACCCTTTGTCATTAGTGCTTATATAGGAACTATAGGCGTAATTTATTCCTCGAATTTTAAGCTGTTTGGCGTGCTAATCGGTCCTGTTTTTTTGCCGATATTATGTTTAATTTTAGGTGCAGGTATTGGTATCCTTATCAAAATCCCATTGGGGAATATGAAAATTAAGCAATAAAAAATGACAAGCTTTTTCAAAGAAATCCCTACTTTTATGTTGAAAGAAGGGATTTTACTTTGTATTCCCACTTTTTCAAAAGAACATTTCGTTTATGTAACTAGTGCTGTAATAAAAAGTTCATCGTCATATGAAAAGTTTCTTGTGTAGACTGGATATGATAATTGGAATTGTATGGATCAGTAAATCCGTGTTTCCCTTTTAATTTATGTATGTTTGGATTTGTTTTTTCGATGGATGCGATTAACTCGTCGACGTCAAAAGACTTTTCAGTTTCTGGAAAGAACAGCATTGTTGGACATATTGGTTCAATCTCTAAATGATTTCTAATTCGCGAACCGTAGTAACAAACCACACCATTGATCCCCTCTTCTTCACTACATACCCAAGCAACGGTAGCCCCAACACTAAAACCAACGATAAAAATCTCTTTATATCGATCTTTCACTTCTCGCAATACACTTTTGATTGTATTTGCCCCATTTAATAACCCGATATGCTTCATAAAATGTTGATACGCATCTTCCTCCGATGAATAGTCAAATGGTGTTTCTTTTTCTAATAAGTTTGGACAAATTACATTAAAGCCCCATTGGGACAAAGTAGCGCAAACATCTTTCATATGCTGATTAATCCCATAAATTTCATGAACTACGATCATTTTTATCGGAGTTCGTTTGTATGTTAATCAAATAAAACCTCCTAATCCCATCCATATTAAAAAAGCGACCGCTATTGTTTAGCAATCGCCCACCTCATTTATCGACTAATGTTTTATGAACATAAATTATCGTACACGCACCATAAGCAAGAATGATGGAAGGGGTAAACGAATCTTGATAAGGGATGTGAATAACACCATTTAAAAGTAGGAAAAACCCACTATTTAAAAAGAAAAATCCTGCAATTTCTGCTAGTCGATCCTTGTCCCTAATTCTTTCTTGATTAAAGCCTTTTAAAATCCAAGTTTGCTTTTTAACCCCAACATAATAAGCAACAAATATAAAAAGAATAGCAACCGTTATAGAAGTAACATTCAGTTCTAAATACATTTTGCGACCCCCTCTATCATATTTACGTTCTCTTTATATGAAAGGTTTCATTAACCTTAGCGCCAATTTTTCCTATACCCTCTCCATAATTAATTTAAACCCTTAAAGAGAAAATCACCTCTATTTTTCATATAGAGGTGATTTGTTGAATGTTTTAAATATCCCCATCTTTTACATGATAACGCCCTTTTGGAATGACTAATGGCGTATCAGAAACGGGATCTGGAATGACAACACAGTTTAAGTCGAAAACCGATTCGACTAAATCACTCGTTAGCACTTCTGTCGGTTTTCCCTCTGCAATCAGCTTTCCTTCTTTTACCGCAAAAATATAGTCTGCATACCGGGCTGATAAGTTAATATCGTGCAATACCATAACAATCGTCGTACCATATTTACGGTTTAAATTTGTAAGTAAATCTAAAATTTCAACTTGATACGTAATATCTAAAAAGGTAGTCGGTTCATCTAGCAGTAAAATATCGGTTTGTTGGGCAAGGGCCATCGCAATCCAAACCCGTTGTCTTTGACCACCTGAAAGTTCGTCGATATCGCGATTCGCAAATTCAATAATATTCATAAATTCCATCGCTTCTTCTACCGCTTCATAATCTTGTTTCGACCATCCACTAAATAATGATTGGTGCGGAAATCTTCCCCGACCGACTAAATCGGCCACCGTAATCCCATCCGGAACGACTGGTGATTGCGGGAGAAGGCCTAACATACGGGCCAATTGCTTCGGCGGATATTTGTTAATCACTTTCCCATCTAGCGTGACATCACCTTCTGTCGGTTTAATCAGTTTGGCCATCGTTTTTAAAAGGGTTGATTTCCCACTACCATTTGCACCGATAATGACACTGATTTTATTTTGTGGAATGTCGAGATCAATTCCATGAATGATCGTCTTATGATCATAGCCAGAAACAAGACGTTCTGCTCGAAAAACATGTGTGTTGCTCATTATAATTCTCCTTTTCGGTTCATTCGAATTAGCAGATAAATTAAATAAGGTGCTCCGAGTAATCCGGTAATCACCCCTACTGGGAATCGATATTCAAATGCAAACTGTCCTATTAAATCTGCAAATAATACGAGATTCGCTCCGACTAGACCTGCTGGGAGAATATTTGACACACTAGCACCAACTAGTCGATTCGCAATTGGTCCTGCTAAAAAGGAAACAAAGGCAATTGGTCCCGTTGTTGCTGTCGCAATCGCAATGATAAATACGGCACTTACGATTAAAGTAATACGCAATTTATCGGTAGCGATGCCAAGAGAAGTTGCCATTTGCTCCCCTAATTCTAGCATGTTTAACTGTTTACCAAGGGCAAGTAGTATAGGTGTGAAAATAACGACAATTAAAATTAACGGAAGTACTTCACTCATTTTGGAACCATTTAGACTCCCACTTAACCACCTTAAAGCTACCGTAATATCTTGTTGGGCACTTTTCAGAATCAAGTACGAAATGACCGCATCTAACATCGCTTGCATCCCAATCCCAATAATGATTAAACGACCAATTGAAAAGGAACGACCACGGGATAAAAGATACATCACAATGACTGTAATTAATCCCCCAACGACTGCCGCAATCGATACAACGGTATTACTTGTATGGAGGACGATTATACAAAATACAGCGGCCACACTGGAACCGGATGTAATACCTAAAATATTTGGATTCGCTAATGGGTTACGTAACATCGTTTGAAAAATGTAACCTGCTACCCCAAAGGCAAATCCTGCAAATAAGCCCGTAATCATTCGGGGAAGACGAATTGTATTGATGGCAAAATTAGCCCCTGCAATATCTTCCCCCATTAATGTACGAATAACGACATCTACTGGATAAATCGTGTTTCCTAATAAAAGCATCCCACCACAAAGGATGACTGCTAATATACTTAATAAACTCGTAACAAAAATCCAACGTCTTCTTCGTTGACGCATTCCTTTTACGATAAAATTCGTTTCAACCGTCTGATTTCTCATAATGACCTCACCTTCGATCTTTTTGCTAGTAAGATGAGGATAGGTGCGCCAATAAAGGCTGTCACAATACCAACTTCTAGTTCTCCAGGACTTCCAAGCAATCGACCAAACACATCAGAAATCGTTAAAATAATTGCCCCAGCTAAGGCTGACATCGGAATTAAGAAGCGTAAATCTGGTCCAATTACTAAACGCATCGCATGGGTAGCTAAAAGACCGATAAAACCGATAGGACCGGCTAAAGCAGTTGTTACGCCACATAAAATAACCCCCGCGCAAATTGCAAATACCCGCACCACACCAGGTCGTACACCGAGGCCAGATGCCACATCGTCACCTAATGCTAAGGCATTTAATGCCGGTGCGGATACAAAGGCGATCAATACCCCAATTAGTAAAAAGGGAATGAAAATCGTGATGGAATCCCACGATCCCGAGCCAACGCTTCCTACTTGCCAATAGCGAAATTGATCCATTGCATATTGACTTGGAATCATAATGGCTGTGACAAGCGAAGAAAGAGCTGCAGTAGTTGCAGCTCCAGCTAACACTAATTTAATTGGCGTTGCACCACCACGCCCCATAGAGCCTATTCCAAATACGAAAACTGCTGTGACGGCAGCTCCGATTAAAGCTAACCAAATATATTGGCTTGCTGTCGTAATATTAAAAAATGAAATACCACCTACTACAAACAACGCTGCACCTGTATTGACTCCTAAAATACTCGGGTCAGCTAATGGATTACGGGTCACTGTTTGCATTAGTACGCCCGCAATCCCTAACGCAACACCACAACACAAACTAAAAACTGTCCGTGACATTCGCTTTTGCACTACGTTGGCACCGTAAGAATCTTGATTTTGATAAAATAACCCATCCATTAATTCTTGGAAACTCACTACCCGAGCCCCTAATACTAAAGAAGCAATGATCGTGACGATTAATAAAATAAATCCAACCGTTAAAATGAGGGAAAAATGTTTCGGTACATGTAAATCTAGTTTCTTTTTGTTAGAGTCGTAATGATTATTCTTCAATTTTATCAATTGCCCCACCAATTAATTCTAAATATTCATCAATTGTATACTCGATTGAAAGTGGGTTTGGCGTACCCGCTGCAACTAGAGGCGTATCACTTGTAATAAACGCGACAGAACCTCTTTCAACAGCTGGAATTTTTCCAAGTAAAGGATCCGCTTTAATTGTTTCGTAAAGGGCATCATCGCCATAACCAACGATAATGTCTGCATCAAATAAGGCTTCAACGTTTTCAGCACTTAAATTTAATGAGTAGCTTGAAGGATCCGTAATCAGTTCCGTTACACTTTCTGGATACGTCAGACCTAACTCCTTTAAGAAGGACACACGGGAATCAATTGGCGTATAAATATGTAATTGGGATAAATCATCTGCTGAGAAGTTCACCCACACAACTTTTTTCCCTTCGATTTGAGGGTACGCAGATAATTTTTCATCAATTAAACTTTCGATATCTTTAATTAATTGCTCGCCTTCTTCTTTCATGCCCATACCTTGTGCATTAAGTTCCACTTGTTCACGCCAAGTTGTTGCCCATGGTGCATCTGGATAAGCGACTACGGGAGCAATTTGCGTTAATGTTTCATAATCTTCAGCTGTAATACCAGAATATGCAGCAAGAATAACGTCCGGATCTGCATCGGAAATTGCTTCAAAATCTAAACCATCTGTATCTTGGAAAACGTTCGGGTCTGTTGCCCCTAGTTCATCTAACTTTTCTTTTGTCCATGGTAATAAACCGCTATCATCTTGAACACCAAAGTTTGCCGCTGAAAAACCGACTGGTACTACACCAAGAGCTAAAGCCACATCTTGATTTCCCCATTGGATTGTCACAACTCGTTCTGGTTTACTTTTAATAACAGCCTCCCCTAACGCATGTTTAATCGTCATTGGATATTGGGAATCTGTTTCAGTCGAAGCTGTTGAATCCTTTTCTTCTGTTTCCTTTTTTGAAGAATCACTCGAGCAGCCTACTAATGCAAAAATGGCCACAATCGCAAACGTTAACATGAATAAAAATGACTTTTTGTTTTTCATATGTATTCCTACCCTTCTAAATTATCATTATGTTTAATTGAAAACGATTATCATTATCAAAAATGTACCCCAAAATTTACTTACTGTCAATGGATTAAAATTTAGAATTCAGAAAAAAAGAAAGTCTCTGAACTTTATCGTTTCATAGACTTTCTTTTCTTTTACTAACTATTTTGAGCTTGCATCAGTTCGTAAATTTTACGAGCGGTGTTCACATTTCTCACTGTCATTTGTTTGTATAGCTTCGTTCCAATGATTTTTGACTTTCCGCTTTTCGTAATATTTTTCTTATCCACCGACCATAGAATGGCCCCTGGAGTATATTTTACTGTGTCAATATTCGGTTTCATGACGATGTTTTCAAGGACCGATTCATTATCCACTTCATCCCATAAAAACATTACATCACTGGACATTTCTTTGTCATTTTTCCATGTGTCCGGAATCGCGTTCATGATTTCTCTTACATCATCGACACTTCGTACCATGACTTTAATTTGTAATCCGAAATCATTATGTATCGCTTCTTCCAAGATCATTGATAGTTCATCTTTTGATAAGCTTTCGCTTGAAAAAATAATATTCCCCGTATTGATGTAGGTGACTACATCGTTCATTCCGACTCGTTCAAAGGTTTGTTTAAGTAACTTCATATCAATCTTATTATTTCCACCAACGTTAATGCCTCGAAGAAGCGCAATATAAACCATAATCATCCCCCTTTACATATATATCCATTATATTCCTTACTCTAAAGGGAAAGCGAACAGTTTATTAAAAAACGCCTACCCTTTTTTTCCTTTTACTTGATCACGAATTTTATTTAAATCTTCCAAAGTTAATTCACCTAAAGATGCGGTAATTTCATCTTCAATTTTTTTTCGGTTGTTTTCCTGATATTGTGTCCACCATTCTCGTAAACCTTCCGTACTATCGAACAGGTAGCCAACATCGATTTCTTCGTTACTGTCATCGGACAAATATTCCAATACAGCTGCTAACATCCGGGTAAGGTCCTCTACTTCTCCTTGCTTTTGTTCTGTGTTTGGGAATGGTACCAATTCGTTTTCGGATTCTTCGTTATTTTGAGCAGATTTTCGTGGCATCGCTTTACACCTCTTTCATTAATTTTATAAGTTCAGTATTACCAAAATAAGTATGTCTAAACGAAAGGAGCCTCCTGCAAAACAAAAAGTCGAACCCTCGTTATAAGAGAAATTCGACTTTTTATTGTTAGTTTTGATTTAAATGAACATCATTTACTTTCGTTGCATTCTTCCCCTTTGTCCGTTTTAACGTTGCTACAATTAGGAAACTAACAATGACTAGTAAAAGCCATGAACTGACCTTCCCTAGGTGCACAAGGCTCCACGCATTTGTTTGATTCGGATATTGCCAAGCACCGAAAAACGTGGCGATGTTTTCTGCTATCCATATAAAAAACCCGATGAGGACAAAGGAGAGTGCAATGGGCATACGGTAACGCGTTCCATTTACTTCATAGAAAACCCAGGAGCGCCAAAAGACGATGAGAACAAGTGCTGATAACCACCAACGTATATCAATCCAATAGTGGTGGGTAAAAAAGTTTAAATAAATGGCCGCTGCCAATGGAACTACGATATAGAAAGGTGGCCATTTCACTAATTCGACCTTGATTCTTCGCCATGCCTGACATAAGTAACTCGCAACACTTGCATACATAAATCCACTGTATAATGGAACTCCAAAAATTTTAAAATAGCCTTCTTCTGGATAAGACCAGGAGCCCATATGGACTTTAAAAATTTCAAGGGCAAGACCAATCAAGTGGAATAATGTAATCACCTTTAATTCATCCTTCGTTTCAAGTCCGGAACGTAACATCCACCATTGCATCAACAAGCAAATGATAAGTAACCAGTCATACCGTGGTAAAAAAGGCAATGGAATGAATTGGGTTATAGCTAAAGCGGAAAAAATGACGACCGGAAATAAACAAGATAGAGCCTGCTCCCAACCGAAGTGGGTAAGCTGTATGAAAGCTCTTATGACCTTACTTTCCCTTTCCAACTTAACGATTCCAACTTTAGTCATTGTCGTTTCCTTCATCATTTCGATATTCTAAAATGTCTCCAGGCTGACAATCCAACGCTTTACAAATCGCTTCTAAAGTTGATAATCGGATTGCTTTTGCTTTACCATTTTTCAAAATCGACAAGTTCGCCATTGTGATTCCAACCTTTTCAGAAAGCTCCGTTACGCTCATTTTCCTTTTCGCCAACATGACGTCAATATTAATAATAATTGCCATTGTTTTTCACCTCAGACCGTCAAATCATTTTCTAATTTCATATTGATCGCTTCTTGTAAAAGTCTTTGGAGCACAGCGGCAAAGACAGCAATGACCAATGGAGCAAAGATTAAACCTAATCCGACAAGGATAACCCCTGGAGCATCATCCCTCTCCGCGATGAGATAAAAGAGCGGCAACCCTAACACATAGATCACACTAATCGAAATGGCACTATATTTTATTTTCATTAAAGCCTCTACAGAAATTTGAGAAAAGGCATCGTTTTTATCAATATAGCTAAGCAGTTTAAAAGCTTGGTACAGCGCAATGTAATACGGTATGGCTGCTGCATACATCACAAGAAAAACAAGATATTTTAAATACGTATGATCGGGATATAGTTCTGCTGCGAAGTTGGCAATCTCAGGCACTAAAAAAATGCACAAAAGAAGAACTGGGACTCCCATCAGAACAACGGCTGTCTTTAAAAAGAGTGTTGACCCTCTTTTCATAAAAAGCACCTCACTTTATTATTTGTCCATTTGAATTTAACATAGAATTTATCGTTTTACAATAAATTATTATTGATTTTAATCATTTTTTTATTGTCCTATATATTTATCCATCATTTTATCCCAAAAGAAAAAGCACTTCTTATTACAAAGAAATGCTTCAAATACTTAGTATTATTTTAATAGAGTTCCAACTCAATCTAATTCATTAAGATTTTAATTTGTCAGAGATAGATTTTAATAGTTGAATCTGTTCCTTTTGTAGTTTTATTACCGTTAGGGCAAACCAAATCACAAAAACGATCGGTACGACATAAATAATGAATAAAATAAGAAGTGGTATAATACCTGTTAATAACTCTAATGCTCCCATTTGTCATCCTCCTTCACCATTACTAATTCCAACATTAGACATTATATCAATAAAAAGACAGATTAAAAATACTTGCAATGCTGAAAGTGAAAAGAATGGAGAAATTAACCATTTACCATGGCGTTCCATCCTTAAATAAAAAAGCCTATATTTCATGTTTAGTGAAATATAGGCGATTCGGTTAATCGGATTTTAGTTTCGAAAAGATTTTTAGATCAATATACTTCCCCTTTGACTTTTCTGTTTGTCTTAAGGTACCTTCCCATGTAAAGTTCAACTTTTCCAGAACTTTAATGGAATTTATATTTTCAGGCTCCACTTTCGCTTCCACCCTATTTAAGTTCAGCGTATTAAAAGCATTTTCAACAAGGGCACTAATTGCTTCTGGTGCATAGCCATTCCCCCAATGTTCTTTCGCAATATCATACCCTATTTCTGCCTTCTCATTTTCAAAATCTAAAAAGTTATAACCACAAGAACCAATCAATTCATTGGTGCTTAATTTAATAATTGAAAAACGAATCGCTTTATTATCATGAGCTAGTTTATCAAGATGGGAAATCATATTTACCGCTTGGCTTTCCTCTGTGAATGGATCGATATTCATAAATTTAGCCACTTCTGGGTCCGACCAAATTTTAAATAAACTAGCAGAATCCGTAGTCCTCATTTTTCTTAAAAGTAATCTTTCTGTGTATAAATTTGTCATCAATATCCTTTCCTCCGTTTCAAATATTGGGTGAGTTGGAAATATTGATATCTGCGCATAGTTCACTCCCTTCTAGTTACCGTTTATATTATGAAAAAAGTATTTTACATTTAGTTTAGCACTTCAGTTGAAACTATTAACTTTTAATCTTTTGGTTTACGACCAATAGTATTTAATACAAATCCAGTTATAAACACTAAAACGATTAATAAAAGTACTCTGATCATGTAATGAAGTTCAAAATCATCCAATATGCCCGAATAGATACCTGCCAAGATTGCTAATAAAATGATTTTATATGTTTTCATCAAGTCCCTCCTTAAAGTGTTAGTTGCAAAACTACTTCATATATTTTGCAACGAGCTCATAACATCTTTCCTTCGTAAGACTTGCTTGGGTTGCCACATATTCTAATGATTCCGTCGAACCCCCTTTATATTTAAGGGATGATTCTTTTGCAGTTGCATCTCTATGTTCAATCCATTTCCGCTGTTCTTCCCTTAATTGGTCCCTCTGTTTGGTATTAAGCTGTTCCATCAATACCCCATAAATCTCATTCAATGATTCATCCCATTTTTTATATCTTTCCGCCTCTTGTTCTTCCATTTCAACCATCGTTGTTTTTGCTTCTTCATTTCGATCTGCTTCTTCCATCTCATTAAGTTGCTTAAGATATTCATCCTTTTGATTACTAGGCGTTGACCCTAGAGATGAATTAGAAGCATTGTCTTCTTGGTTATTTAACTCGCTGTTGTCCGCACTTTCCGTGACCGTTTCGGCATTCTCATTTGTATCTGCTGTATTATTATCTACACTTTGTGTCGAGTTACTATTGGATGACTCGTTGTTCGATTCAACCTTTGACTCATCAGATGAATTGCCACAGGCAGCTAAAAGCGTGACTACTACAGTTAGTATTGCGATGAAATATTTTCGATTGGTTGTCATTATTAAAACTCCTTAAACTTACATAATTACGTCTAAATTTTTTTATGTTCTTATTTTTATACGATAATTTTTAAAATAAGTTTCAAGAAAATACCAAATCATTTATAGACTCCAGTTTAGAAAAGAAAATTGGCGCTTATCCTCGTTCCAAGGATAGCGCCAATCTTTAAATAACTATTCTTACTTAACGTCTTTTCCATTAGCAATTTTATTATCAATCCGTCTTTATATTTCTTTTATACATCCATTTTTGGTGGTTCTTCAAACCATCCTTTAGACACCATGAGCTTAACCCCGTCCATTTGATATTGATAGATGTCTTTACCAAACGTCATATTTTTGGCGTGTAGATCATTGCGTAAACTAAAGCCTGCACTAAAGCCACCGCCTCCGAGGGAAAATCCACTCAACAGGTAATTACAGAACATCATTAATTTTTCCGAAAAAGGAGCTATTGTTGAATTTGTAACGGTTCCTCCAGGTGTTGCAGGCGGTTGGATATTATCCTCAAGAAGAAAATTAGAAGTTTCGCCTATAATTTTTTTGGAAAGCTCTATTCCTTGCATAAAATACTTTTTAACATCTTCGTCCTCAGTAGTTTGGATGAAACCAGTCAATGATTGGACATTTGACAATAAAATTATTGCCATTTCACCATCTCTACTCAATATGAATGTTTATATGCTTTGGATTAGTTTGTTTGCAGAGCAAAGGAAAAACTTTATTCGAATTCCTAATTCACATCTTTCAAATGAAGCTGCATTAACTTTAGCAAATTTATTTGAAGATTATACAGGTATATCCATTACTACAAATAACCTTCAGTTTGCATTATACGGTATTAAGGAGATAGTAGTTTTAGCTTTGAAATTAAAGCGACCGCACTATGAAATATATCGCTTTCTCGAATTTCTTTCTGATAACGAATACACGAAACTGATTCATTTATTAAGTAATGAGCGATTTGGTTTAAGGAGGGTTAATTTTGAGTACCGTTAATAAAAAAGGGCTGATAAGAACATCACTTATTGCAAGTGGCTTATTATTTTCTCTATCAATATTGAACGGTTGTCTAGAGGATGCAATTCCAGAAATAAAGGAAGCAGAAGAAAGTACTAAAACAGAAAAGAAAGAGGATGAGATTTCAGAAGAACAAAAAAAGTTGATGGAGGAAATGGAGACTGTTAAACCTGAAGATGCTGTAGAAAATATCGAAGATAATGTGAATGTCGAAGAGTTAGAAAAAATCGAAATCGAAAAGAAAGATAAATACACTGATATTAATGAATTTAGTGCATTTATTTCAGAAGTATTTTTCAATTATCATTCCGGGGCTATTGATAGCGAAGAATTATTGGACTTAATAACACCCCATTTACATGAATATTTTATTGAACAGTTACCAGAAGATGAAGATGCTCGTATTGACATGTTTAGCACTATACAACAATTGTTCACTGATAATTTAAATAGCAAATTAAAATCGTATGTAACAACAACTTCTGAAAAAAATGATATTGCTGACGAAGCTGTATTTTTTCGTAAATATACTTTAGAAGATAACAGCTCTATATATTATGAAAATACTGTTAAGTTGGAAGATGGCCAATGGTTATTAGTAGATGATGTACCAACAATTAGTTATGAAGATGAAAGCGAGGAACATTAAGTGGATCTTGTAAAAAAATACACTAAAATTTTAAAAGAAAAGTTTCAAGAACCTGAGTTTCAAAATGATATAGATAACATTTTCATATATTATTATAAAAAATGTACGATGAATCTTGAAAATAATGAGAGAAACTCTTGGATTTTTGATGATTTGGATAGGATGTTTAATCTAATGTTTTTACAAGGATATCTTGTAATGAATGAAACAATGAAAGAAAATGAAGACTTGTTAGAAACTCCAAAAGAACCCATTACTTATGAAGAAGTAATTCAGGAAATGCCCAATATAATTCGTACATTATTCAAGGAACATCCTGAAGTATTAAATGTGAAAATATGTAATGAATTCGCAATTGATGTATTAACTGCAATGGATCAGGATTTATATGAGGTTATTACCAATTCATTTAACGAAATTGCATACTACGGTGGATGTTATGCTTATATTCATAAATATGAAGAGAATATTATCCGAGAGCATAAAAATGAATTAACGTCTTTTGAAGGATTACATTTTTTAACTCCACAAGTGTATATGTATCAAAAGCCCAATGATGAATCATTAACGTACGAGTTATATGGATGGGCAGGTTCAATTTTAAATAACCAGTGGTTAGGAAGAGTTCAATTCAATCCATTTAAAAAGGATGGTGATTCTCTTTTAGCTGAAATCATGTTATCCGATTTAATCGCTGCAGCTGAAAAAAATGAAATTATCTCGTTAATTATGAATATTTTAAAGAATACTACTAAAGTTGCGGATAATGAAAAAACAATATTCATCAATCATTTCAACGTCTCTACAACAAATACTTATGTTATTGAAAATGTAGCAGTACAAGCTAAATAAATTATTAAATAATAGTAAAATAATCTAATTTTAAAATTCATACAAACAAAAACCCCGGTCTAAATAAGAACGGGGTTTAAATTTATTCAAAATTAGTGCTCAATTGCTGAAGAATATCATATTTTAACTTTTCTAATCGTTACTATTGAATCAAAAAATCAAATGGTTTAGAAAGTATTGTTATAAGTTGAGATATTTTAACCTTTCTCCTTGTACCTAGTCTTTGAATAATAGTAATTATTACAATATTGAAAATTAAAAATTTTACATTAAAATACAATTAATACCATTTTAGGGTAAATTTTTTACTTGGAGGTTGTTTATATGAAACACGTTTTTAAATTAGTATTTGCACTATTCATGGGGATAGGCGTTTCTCTATCTTTAAATTCATATGCATCCGCAAGCCAAATTGAAACGCAAACAGCACCCTTAAGTGAGTATGAAGAAATACTAAATAAACTTTCAAAGGAATATGGAGTGGAATTTTATATTAATCCGGAAAAGAAAGATTATTTTTATGACAGAGTAAAGAATATGAGTATTGAAGAATTTGAGAAAAAACAAAGAGAACAGTATCAAGAATACTTAAAACAAGATCTCAATGATACTAATTCAAAACCCAATAGTTACTCCTTTATCTATAACTGAAAATATTACACAATACAAATCTTTAAGTTACAACACTTCAGCTTATTTAAAATCAACTGTTTTTAGCTCTACAGGAAACCCAGGAACTTTCACATATCAAAGTATTAATTCATATGGTACAACTTGGTCTCATTCCGGTTTTCATTGGGAAGTTGATAGAAAATTTCATAGTTTAAGTAGTGATAGAAAAAGTTGTAAAGTCACACTTTATGGTCATCCAGAAGATGCAAATGGAGTTGCGCTTGCTTATGCTTTAACTGCAAATTTAACATTCTACGCGAATTAACAATTAAAAACAGACATGCTTTAAGTATGTCTGTTTTTAAAATTTTCCAGATATTTCGAATTAATTTGTTTAATTTTTATTAAAATGATTTATAATGAGTAATAAAAAGGAGATAAAACATGAAGAAAATATTGAATATTTCATTAGCCCTTTTGCTAGTATCTGTATTTTGTTCAACTTCTACTCCTAATGCAAAAACAAAAGACAACAATAATGATATTGATTTGGCCATTATTCCATATGTGAAAATTTTAGAAAAGCTTAGTAATGAATATGGAATAAAAATGTATGTTTCAGATGAAGATAAAGAAAAATTTTATAAAAGTGTATCAAATATGTCTCCAAATCAATTTGAAGAGCTGCAAAGAAAACAATATAAAGAAGCACTAAAGTATATCCATGAAACAACACCTTCTTATGATAGTTCTGCTGAGGTTGGTAGTCCTTATCCTACTCCAATTCCTAGAGCAGATAAAATAATTCCAGCGGTTCCGGTAGAGTAATGATTATTTAGAGAGTAGTCGAAAATCACCAATTTAAATAAAAAGGACTGCATTATTGCAGTCCTCATTTTTCACCTCAACATGCTTCAAATTCAACATGAACAAAATCGTCCGAATCTAAAACAACTTCTTCGTTTTTATAAGCACGTTTTAATTCCGCTAATGCTTCTTCTTTACTTTCATATCCTTCTAAATCTATAATTCTTTCAAGTGTTTCTCTTATTACTAATTTCATTTTAATTCCTCCGTTCTTAACTGAACATTAAGCTTTTGTAGCTATTATCTGCATATTTCCACTATGAATAAGGTTTAATCAGGAATAACGATTAATTGCTTCCTAGACATTAATTTTTAGCATGTTTAAAACAGCACTTAAAGTTGCAACCTCTACACGGTGATAATCAAGAGTTGTAAAGTGTTCTTTTCGAGAATCTTCATCAAAATGATCAACACTCATTACTTCTAATTTATCTAATTTCTCTTTAGAGTTTTTAAACCAATTAATCAGTTGTTCTTCAGAGGTATGCTCAACTTCATATCCATACGCTAGTAGTTCAGCGATTTTTAATACCTTTTCACTCCGGTGTTTATCTACACCAACCCAAGATTCAAGTTCTTTCATTGCGTAATAGACTTTTTGATTAACCTTAAATTTGTCCATTTAATAAGTCCTCACATTCTTGTTTTTTTATGCTTCGCATATATCCTTTTTTTGCATGGAACAATGTCATATGATGAGTAATGGTTTTCTCAAACAATACCTCTTGGATCACGTTAGCAATTGATAATGCTGCAAATTTATTTGTGATTAGTCGTTGTGGCTCACTTGCTGATAATTCCGCGCAAGATAACTCACTTGGAGCAATCGTATCTGTATCCTCTAAAATATCAGGAAACATTTTCACAACAGGTTCTTGTAGAACTTTGTTGTCAATTTTCACTCCAACAACAACTTGTCCGCTATAACCGCTATTGTAATAAGCTTCTTTTTCTGCTTCATTCCATTGTTCGATAGGTCTCGTTTGCCAATCTGAAGGAACCTCAACTGATTCATTACCAGCATCTAAATAGATACATGTAGGCACACTATCGAAAAATTGATTCATAATTTTTCTTGAGTAGTTATTATCTACGCAACCAACTAGAATGGGTAAGTAATATGAAGTGGCTTCTAACGCGTTAGTATAATCAACTTGAAATAAACTTTTTAACGCTTCGACACTCTCAATATAGTGATTAGTATAAGACCAGAGGTTTAATCCAAATGACTGCGAATACCTTTCAGCTAATACTTCTGCCTTTGGTAAACCTTCTTCTCCGTCGATAAATAATTGGTTGCCTTTATTTTTCTCTTCAATTAAATCGGGGTCAGTCAATACGTAGACATGGTGCTTGCCTGTAATTGATAACATTTGAGAAACAAGTTGTACTACATTACTGCCTGTACCTCCAACACCAACTTGTACGATAAAGGGAATAGTTTCATTACTAAAAGGACGTACTAGACTAATCATACTAGGCTTACAACTCCTTCTTTATAAGCAAATTTGATTTTAGATTCATCAAATGTTGGTAGCTCATAAGAGGGTGGAGCAAAGACATTATGTGGGTCTAAGTTATCCCAGCCAATTCCGTTATATCGACGCAAATATTATAGAGCCTTAAAAGTGAAGTTCCTAGTACAAAGCCAACAAATTTATTCCAAAAAATTTATACTTCTTTCTTGAAAGCCTAGGATTAATCAAGTAATCTAAAATTATATATTATGTATTTATTTTTTAAACTTATTGCTTTTGCAATAACGTTAGGGAAGAACACAAATAGTCTATGGACAATTACTTGGGTATTTTATGCCCTTTAAATTGTTCCGTAGGCTATTTTTTTTGCATTTTCGGAAGTATCTGAAGGGAGAGGAAAAAATGTCTAGCACTTTAAGACGTACAAAGTTAAAAGGTTGGTATGAATACTATCGTGAATGTTGCCCTATATGCAAACACACTGGCGGTTGTATGAGAAATGAAGATACCCGTTATATTTGTTTCAATCATACGATATAAATTCCCAAACTCAACTGTATTTAATGTACGCTTATTCCCAAAAATGTTGGTACCTTTTAAGTAATCCTCACCCGATATATAATTGGTTGATGTTGGCATCACAACAAAAGTCGGGCGTGTATAAAGGTTTTTATCAAGCAAATACTGTGTAAAATGGCCATAAAAGTTTTCCGTTACTTCAGACATTTTCTTGTAAAGTTTGATAATGTCTTGACGGTATGCCATTGTTAAGTGGAGTACGTACATCCCCATGCTGATTTCCTTCAGTACTCGGCAAAGCATAATGTCAAAACCATTGTCCCATAACTTTGGTGCGTCTAAATTTACATCCTCTTTAGTAAAACCTTCTGGAATAACTGCCCCTTCATTTTCAAGCGTAGTCTTCATTTCCATAATGATTGGGTGAAGTTGATTCCAGAGATCCGACATGAGATCCTTTGCTCTTTGATCATCCGATTTCTCGATAAAATATTCCAATATACGCAAAATCATTGATTTTTTTGATAAGTCATCCATAGTGCTCCAAGCTCAGAGGAACTCATTTTCGGTTTTTCAATCATAAGATGATACACTCCTATTTTCCGCATTTTTCACTGAAAATAGTATTTGTATTTACATGTTGGTTATACAACTAAAGAGTAGAAAAATGAATATGTATTTACAATCTCCAATACACTGGAAGAGGCACATTTCTTAAAGAATTGCGCCAAATTGTTCATAGATTATTAATAGTTATAAGTGATTAAATATGCTTACCCTCAAGTAAATTTACTAATTTTTTCTTTCACCGATATATCTCCATTAAACTCGAGATAGCATAGTTCGACGTCATCAAGTACAAAAAAGCCTTTTAATCGTAAAAGTGCAAGTAGTTCATCTTCGGACATTCTTTCTTTTTCTAAAGCCTCCTTATTGATTTCACCATGCTTTATTAAAAGGAGAGGCTCCCCGATAAACATTTTTTCTGCCCTTTTTGACTTCGTTGTGATCCAATCAAATAGATAAATGGTTACTACTAATAGAATAAAAAGTACGATTGTAAACCATAAAGGATAATCTTGGTTAAGCGTTACGTCCCATCCGATACTTGTCATCAGTACCATAAACGCAAAGTCAATTGGAGTTGATTGATTTAACTCCTTATTCCCCATAAAACGAAAAACGATAAACATTAAAATGAGTACAAGCGGAAATTCAACTAAAATCTGACTCATTTTATCCATAGATTTCCCCTTTCAAAATATCGAAATTTATTTTTTATTTATATACCTCCTTAATTTATTTGATAAACTTTACGTTTATTGTAATTAAAATGGGCATAATTACTAATTTCCACAATCTTGCCGTCAATAAAAAAACCCTTTCCTTCCTCTAGGAAAGCGTTATGCACGTTTATTTAAATTGAACATAAACGTTAAAATAAAAAAATCGGCTTATCGAAGTTCAATAAGCCAATTTCAACATAGTGTACTATTTTGATAATGCAATTTTTATATGGGCTAAGTGATGCTCTTCGTGCCAAGCTAATTTTGCAACTTTTGTTGCGACGGTTATTTTACCGTTTTTTTGGTGGGTAAAAGCTCGATCTAATTGCTCTTCCGTTAAACTTTGTCCTAAAGATACGATGCGCTCATTTATACCTTCTAGCATTTTAATCGAACTTAGTACAGGGAGCTTTGTATCTGGTTGTATAGCCCATTTCTCTTCATCAAAAGCTGGTACTATTGGATTGTCATCTGTTAAAGCCAGCTTCAAACGTTGATACATATTCAGTTGAGAATCTGCAATGTGATGAACAAGTTGACGAACTGTCCAGCTTCCATCACGATACGTTTTGTTGAATTCCTCTTCACTTAATGAGCTAACCGTTTCCCTTAATCGAATCGTATAAGATTCAATTTCCTTTAGCCATTCTCGAACATTTTCTAGTGTCACTTTTTCAGGAACCTGCAATTGTCCAATCGGGTATTTTACGTCCATTTTCAATCCCCTTTTCCACTTATTAAATGAAGTTTGCAACTGCCCATCATTATGTTCTTAATTTCACATTAAGAAGAACAATCTCTCTATGTTACTTCTTCAAAAGAGATATATAATCCTTTGATTTTCTTGGATTTTCGTCAGTAAAATATATAAGCTGATGGGTTATAAAAATAACTCATCAGCTTTTTTAATTACTCTTCTGTCACAACGTGGGACTTTTTATTAATTAAATAAATACTTAGTATGATGAGGGCCATTCCTAAAATTAAAGATATGGTAAATGGTTCATCTAAGAAAATCGTACCGAGTAGCACTGCAATTAAAGGGACTAAAAATGTGAAAGAGCTGACTTTTCCCGCCTCTCCTTTACTCATTAATCGATTATATAAAACAAATGCTATAGCTACACCAAAAATTGCACCGTATATTAAACAAACGATAAATGACGCGTTCCATTCAATTGTCCGAATGTCTTCTGCTCCTAAACCATAAAACAACATACAAAAACCACCAATTATATTTTGTAAAGCAACTAACCAAAACCCATGTACGACATTGCTCTTGACTTTTACATAAATGGTGCCAATCGCCCAACCAATAGCGGTAATTAACGCAAATACAAATCCAATCGGTGCAACCTTCCCGCTAATTCCATCTAAACTTACCATCACAACCCCTAAAAATCCTATAAACACACCGATCATTTTGTTTCGAGTAAGCGGTTCTTTTAGGAAGGGCCATGCTAGCACAACAACAAGCACCGGTTGGAAATACACAATGACCGAGTATAAGCCAGCCGGTAAATATTGCAACCCAATCGACTGCATACCATAAAAGAGAATGACATTAAATATACTCGAAATCACATAAATGGACCAATTTTCTCTCCATTTTATTTGTCTCCATTGTGGTAGTAGGATTAAAGCAAATAACAATCCTGCGATTATTGAACGGATTCCTGAAAATAATACTGGTGGCGAAAACTGTAAAGCATATTTATAAATCGGCCATACCGATCCCCATATACAGACTAGTGAAATTAGACTAATGATCGTTTTACTATTACTATTTTTCACGTTATTTATTCCTTCCCCAAAAATGATACTTTACTATTTTCCTATAATTAAAATTTAAATGCAAAATGTTAGTAACAACGTTCCTCCTTGGAGAATCGAATAACCCCCTCCTTACTAGACAGACTAGTATTATGAGGGGGCTATAATTAAATTTTATTTTCTACGGTTTTCTTCTGAAAATTGCTATTTACAAGATAGATTCCAATAATAATAAACATGCCGCCTACGATAATGGAAGGGTATAATGGCTCCCCTAATAGTAACCAGCCAGATATGACACCAAAGAAAGGTGCTAAAAATAAATAAGCACTCGTTCTTCCAGGATCGCCTTTTTGTAAAAGATAATACCAGACGGCAAATTGAACAATTGAAGACATAATACTTAACCATAATAAAATAAGTAATGAATGACTGTTTAAAATAAAAAATGATTTTTCAAACATAAAGCTGCTAAGTAAAAGCAGTAATCCACCAAAAAGCATTTGATAGGCGGATAAAACCCACGTATCGAAATGGATTCCCCATTTATTCGCTAACAAAGTAGCAATTGCCCAAAAAACGGCAGAAAGAATACCATAGAGAATACCAATCTTAAAATCTATTTGTGCTCCCATTGTAATACTTACCCCTACTAATCCAAAAAGAACACCAACCCATTGATAAAGTCTATATTTTGTTTTTAAAAAGATCGTACTCAATACTACAACGAGCAACGGGTTCGTGAATGTAAGAATGGAAGATTCGCTCGCTGTGATGGTCCGTAAACTTAAAAAAATACACCCCATAACACCAGCCGTTTGAAAAGCACCAATCGTAAACATTTTCATCCAATTTTTGATAGATGTCGGATGCGGTCTTTTTAAAATAAACACAATTACCGCCATAATAAGTCCGGCAAGGGTAAAGCGAAGTGCTGCTAATAACAACGGGGACGAGTATGGTAAACCAAACTTTACGACAGCAAAAGAAGAACCCATTAAAAATGTGGTTAAAAGTATTAACAGTGTAAATTTGAACGTATTCATTTTTTTATCTCCCTACTTCATTGAATGACCAATCTGTCTGTTCATTATAACAGCCCTATATTTCAACTATAATCGAAATATTGATGTAGATGGAAATAACTTTAAGAAGACAAGGAAAAAATTTACACCCTAACAAACTAACCCATGCAACGAGTAGGCCCACCGTTTGCCCTAGAAATATAAAAGGGTTAGACTTAACAATTGAATAGTGAAAATATGGAAGGTTGGATATGAATGATTAGAATGGCCACCCAAAACGATCGTATGGAAATTGCAAAACTGTTATGGGTAATCTTTGAGGATATGGAGTTACCTTTACTTAAGAAAATTTCTAAAAATAAATTACTTGAAATGGTAGCAGAATCCGTTGCCGACCCTACATATCGATTTGGTTTTAAAAGAGGCTTAGTATATGAGGTAAATGGCGAAATTGCTGGGATTATTTTTGGCTATCCCGCAGAAGACGAATCGATCATTGATGAGCCATTTAGAAATGTATTAAGTAAAAACGGTTTTGATCCTAATGAAAATTTGTTTGTCGATAAAGAGACACTTCCAGATGAATGGTATATCGATTCCGTCGTCGTAAACGGAAAATTTAGAGGAATGGGGATTGGCTCTGCTTTACTGAACGAAATGAGTAAAACGGCGTTAGATGCCGGTTATCATACGATTGGTCTTAATGTTGATATGGCGAATCCGAAAGCGAAAAAATTATATGCTAATTTAGGATACAAGAAAGTTGCTGATTTAGTCATTAGTGGCCATCAATATGAACATATGTGTAAAACTTTATCTGTTGATTCATTTAGAAAATAAGATACCCACCACCAAGAAACCAGAGTAGCCTGTACTGCTCTGGTTATTTTCATTTACAATAGGCCTACAACTTTACATTCCTTTAGTAATTCCCCTTCCTGAATCCGCCCTTCCACCTACATATAATGTCTTTGCTTGAATTTCCGAAAAAAATATTTTTATAACGGAAAGGATAATTTTAAATAAAGTTAGATTTCTTTCCTCATTTATAAAGGGATTGTGAAATTATATAATATACTTTAGTAATAGTAGCTCAGTGTTATGTTCGGATTCATACAAGGAGGTTCACTAGTGAATATATTAATTTTAGGTGGAACTGGACGAGTTGGAAGTCAAATAGTTTCTTATGCCCTTCATGACGGACATCAGGTTACTGTACTAGTTCGCACTCCAGAGAAGATTCAAACAAATCAAGAAAATTTAACTATAATTCAAGGTAATGTTTTAAATAAAAATGATATCATACGTGCGATGCATGGGATTGATGTCATTATTAGTGCACTCAATACTGATGGAGGAAACACTTTATCAGAAAGTATGCCACTTATTATAGAAGCTATGGAAAAAGAAGGTATAAAACGAATTATCACTATAGGAACTGCCGGAATCCTGCAAAGTAGAATTAGCCCAAAATTATTGCGTTATCAGTCAAGTGAATCAAAACAAAAGTCCGTACGTGCTGCCGAAGAACATAATAAAGTGTACGATATGCTCCAACAATCAAACCTCGAATGGACAATCGTCTGTCCTACATATTTGCCGGATGGAGAAAGATTAGGTAACTATCGAATAGAACGCCATTTTTTACCGGAGGGTGGTAGTAAAATTTCAGTCCCGGATACAGCAGAATTTGCATTTAGCCAAATACAAAGTAACGATTATATAAAAACGCGTGTAGGTATCGCCTACTAATATCGTAGTTATTCCATTAAAGGGTTACTTTTAAGTAAATATATTCCACAATCGGATGCGATTTTCATTAAAGAAAATCGCTTTTTTCCGTTATAGGGCAAGTCGCTTTCCGTTCCATAAGGAAAGCGGCTTTTTAGCTTGATTTCCCCTTGCTATCAAGCTTTTTACTTTAGTTTCTTTAATTATTTTTGAAATTTGTTGACTATTCAGTTGAACTGTATTATATTCTTATTAAGTTGAACTATATAGTCGAACTGAATAAAGGATGAGAAGATGAAACATAAATTATTACCATTGTCTGAAACGATGCATTATATTTTATTAGCTTTGCGTGAGCCACTCCATGGCTATGCCGTCATGCAAAAGATAGAAACGATGAGTAACGGATCTGTTATTTTAGCAGCTGGTACATTATATGGTGCGATTGAGAACTTAAGTAAGCATGGTTGGATTGAACCTGTTGGAGAGGAAGGCCGGAGAAAAGTTTATATGATAACAGAGGAAGGAAGAGCGATTTTGAAAATGGAACAAAACAGGTTATTGCATATTTTATCTCTGTATGAAGGAAGTGCATCAAATGAAGAGATATAAGATATTTTTTGATATCGAAAAAGAGGAACAATGGCTGAACGAGCAATTACAAAAAGGTTATCGATGTACAAATACTAGCGGATTCGGAGTATATACTTTCGAAAAAACCGACAAAAAATATGTGATGCGACTGGATTATCAAGATTATTTATCAAAGAAAAAGTACGAAGAGTACAAAGGAATATATGAAGATTTCGGTTGGCATTATATAAATGGCTCCTGGCTTGGTGGCATTCAATATTGGCAAAAAGAAGACGATAATCAAAATGAAATCTTCTCGGAACGCCAATCGAAGAGTAATTATTATAAAAGATTGATGGGTTATTCATCTAGTTTATGTGTACTGTTATTGTTTGTCTCTTATTTGCTTTTTAAAGATTCAGGTTTATATTTAACAGAAGGTCTTTGGAGCATGGAAGGTTCCTTATTCTGGAAAGCATTGTTATTTGAAACTCCATTTGCCCTTTTAAGATTGCTTCCTGCCCTTATGCTCGTTTTCTTTGGTTTCAGTTTTTATAAAGCATATCGTAAATATTCAATGTTAAAAGAATAATCCGAGGAGTTCATTTCGAACTTTTTTGATTCAAAGAAGTAGCCGAAGATAAAATAAACTACCCATGATGCGCTTTTCTAAAAATAGGAAAAGCGTTTTTTATTTTTCTCAAACTGAGGAAATATGAAAAGATATAAATCAATAAATTTTGGACATTTTAAGATAAGTACCAATAAATCAACAAGGAGGCTTTTCGATTGGCTGATAACAAAAACGAATATAGCCAAAAATCGAAACCAAAGTTGAAGAAAGAAGAAATTACCATCGTTGACACGAAATCAGCACGGAAGGCCGTTGTAGCAACTGCTGTTGGTAATGGAATGGAATGGTTTGATTTTGGTATTTACTCTTATCTCGCTGCAACAATTGGACAAGTATTTTTCCCTGAAGTAAGCGGTCCTATGCAATTAGTATTTTCTTTTGCAACCTTTGCCGTTGCCTTTGTTGCTCGCCCACTTGGTGGCATTTTCTTTGGGATGCTTGGGGACCGGTTAGGCCGTAAAAAGGTTTTAGCCATCACCTTAATCATGATGGCTCTGGCTACGTTAAGTATTGGTTTAATCCCAAGTCATGCATCGATTGGCTACACTGCTACTGTCCTTTTACTCATCGCTCGTTTAGTTCAAGGATTTTCATCGGGTGGTGAGTATTCAGGGGCTATGACATTTATTGCCGAATCCACTCCTGATAAGAAAAGAGGATTTATGTCTAGTGCTCTTGAGGTCGGTACCTTAGTTGGCTATATCGCAGGAGCTGGCCTGGTTACATTACTCACCTATATTTTAGGGGAAGAAACCATGTTAGATTGGGGTTGGCGTATTCCCTTCTTCTTATCTGCCCCAATTGGGTTAATTGGCTTTTATTTGCGAAATAATTTAGAAGAAACCCCTGCTTTTGAGGCAATGAAGGAAGAAAAATCAGAAGATGAAGATGTATCTGTAAAGGATATTTTACTGTTCCATTGGAGAGCTATCCTGATCGGTATGTTCGTTGTTTTCTTTTATATCGTTGTAAACTATACCGTTTTATCTTACATGCCGTCCCATTTAACGGCTGTTCTTGGCTATGGAGAAACAGAAGGACTTTTGTTAATTGTCATTGTGATGGTGATAATGATTCCAATAGTTCTATTAATGGGTTATTTTAGTGACCGGATTGGAGCAAAGAAAATCATTCAAGGCGGTTTAATTGGGTTGATCCTTTTAAGTATACCTGCCTTTAATTTGATTGCTAGTGATAACACCATACTTGTATTTTTAGGATTAATGATTCTCGGCATATTTTCCTCTTCTTTTCAAGGGACCATGCCAGCGTTATTACCTTCCCTATTTTTTACGAATGTACGCAATGGGGCACTGGCGATTACATTTAATATTTCCGCATCATTGTTCGGTGGTACGACACCATTACTTATTTCTTGGTTAATTAGCAAAACGATGAATGAAATGATACCTGCCTACTATCTCATTTTTGCATCGATTGTCGGAATTATTGTAGTAACCATCTTTCTAAAAGAGACTTCCGGTAAGGCTCTTCGAGGTTCACCGCCAGCGGTTGAAGAGAAAATTGAAATAAAAGAAATTTTAGAAGAACCAGAAGAAGCATTATGGTGGCACGATGAAAAGAAAGAACTAGATGAGCGTATTGAAAATCGTTCAGAAGATGAGAAGTAGCAGCATAACCCCCGTTCTACAATTTAGGACGGGGGTATGCTTATATTAGGTAAAAAAGCATTCATCCTTTATGGATCAATGCTTTTTTGATAACATGCCATTAACTTTTACTGACTTAGGATGGCTATCTATGAATTATATTCCTAATAGTTGTTTCTTCTTTGCTTCAAATTCTTCTTGTGTAAGAATACCTGCATCTAATAACTCTTTAAATTTTAAAATCTCATCTGCAGCAGAAATGGATGGGTTTGTAGGCTGTGGAATATTTCCTTGAGAACTGGCAGATTTTAAGTTATCGAATACCTCGTGAATTTTGTTATTAATAGAAGTTGCACAACCGGCATCTAATCCAACATTAAATTTTTCTTGAGGCGTATCGATTGTTAGTATCCCGAACACTAACCCTTTTTCAAAAGTAATGTCATTGATTTTGTCGAACTGAACAGCTTTGAATTTCTCTCCAGTTAAAGACTTCTGACCAAAAAGGATTCTTTTATTCGTAATAGCATAGGCGTAGTTACTGTCGTGTTTGGTAGCTGATATATAATTATGTAATCCTATAAACGTCATTAATACCTTTTCGCCCCGTAAAAGATTGTCTTGTAATACTTTAAAATGTTTAACTCCCCACTTATCTGTAAATCCTGAGCCGAAATTATTGTCTTTACAATATTGGTACATATTTTCAGCTCGTGACATTGGATCGTCGCCTAGTTTGTCTTCTTTTTCTTGGATAATGTTTTGGATTTCTTCTGCTGTGATTTTATTTAAATTAACAACCGTAACACCACCAGCTTTTTTTAAGCAACTCGGACAGATCCAAGCATCGGATTTCTTAATTTTAAACCGATTTAACCCTACTTCTTCATTACATACCCCACAAATAGCCTTTAAGTCAAAGAACCCCATCAAAACATCTCCTCTAAATTTTTATTCTGTTAAAATATTCAATTTAAGTCTATCATAGGTATCATATTTTGAGAATAAATAGTCATACATTACCACTTACGTTTAGGTCATTTAGAATGTCCAAAATAAGCGAAAACAAAAAACCTATAAACAATCAATAGGATTGAATGTTTATAGGTTAATTAAAGGTTTACTTCTTACTATCCCCATATAGCGAGTCTTCTGCTAATTGGGCTAGTTCTAAAGCTTTTCTGTTAATTTCTTGGATTGTAGCGGAAAATTCTTGAATTGAGCCTGATTGAGTATCTGTTAATGAATTAATCTCGGAAAAGGCTTGATTCAACGTTGTTAAAAGTTCGTGGATATCTTTTGTAATAACGTTAATTTGATTTACATTTTCCTTTGAATAGGTAGCAAGTTTACGGATTTCATCGGCTACTACGGAAAAGCCTTTTCCGACTTCCCCTGCTCTTGCTGCTTCAATCGCCGCATTTAACCCTAACAAGTTACTTTGGTCAGAAATTCCTTTTACAACGGCAGAGATTTCACTAATTTGTACAGCACTTGAGCTAACGTCTTTCATTTGTCCCGTAATGTCTGTTACACGACCTGAGAGTTGGGTAACCGAATCACTAATATCTTCAATCGATGCAGCCGTTTGTTCAACGATGGCAGAGAAGCTTTCCGCCATTTCAAATAGCTTGTTCGCCTTTTCTAAACTTGTTCCGATACCAACTCCGCCGATGACTTTCCCTCTCTCATCTCGCAATGGAATGGCACGAGCAACTAATGGGAATCCGAATAACTCTTTCGGAACAATCGCCGATAAACTAGAGTTTGTTCGAATTGCATCTGTTACAATATCCCCTTCTACTAATGGATCACCAGGGGTTACATTTAACGAGAATGTTTTTCCAGGAATATTTAACAGAAGTTTTTCAGTATCATAAATCCCTACCGTAATATCGTCTTGAATAAGGTCATTTAACAATGGTGCTACTTTTAAAAAGGCATTAATTAATTCATGTTGTGACATCAATTTTCACTCTTTTCCTCTTAATATGGTAAAACTCTTTGACCGTAGTTCACCGAAATCCATTTTAAAGTCGTAAATTCTTCTAGACTCCATTCACCGTTTAAACGGCCTAAACCGGATTGTTTCTCTCCACCAAAGGCAACGTTTGGTTCGTCATTGATTGTTAAATCATTAACATGGATCATTCCGGTATGTACTTTCTTCGCCATTTCCACTCCCCGCTCAACGTTGGACGTATGGATTGCACCACTTAAACCAAAACGGGTATTGTTGGCAATTTCAATTGCCTCTTCTTCCGTTTCAAATGGAATGACACATACGACTGGTCCGAATAACTCTTCTTGAGCTACCGTCATATCCGGCGTTACATCCGTTAAAATCGTTGGCTCTAGCAATCTTCCATTCACTTTTCCTTTAAGAAGTAGTGTTGCCCCTTCTGCCATTCCTTTTTCCACTAAAGCAACGAGATTGTTCACTTGGCGGTCGTTAATAATTGGTCCGATAATTGTTTCCGGATCTTTTGGATCGCCTACTTTCAACGAAGCAACTTTTTTCGCGTATCTTTCAATGAACTCGTTATAAATAGATTGTTGAACAAGAATTCGGTTAGCGGACATACAAATTTGCCCCTGATGAGTAAATCGGCTGAATGTAGCTGCATTGACCGCATATTCTAGATCAGCATCTTCTAATATAATAAAGGCACTGTTCCCGCCTAATTCGAGTAAAGGCTTTTTAAAGTTTTTCACAGCTAGCTGTCCGATGTAACTTCCTACTTGGGTTGAACCCGTAAAGGAAATAATTCGAGGAATTGGGTGTTCTACAAAGGCATCGCCAATTTCGTTAATATCCGTTACTACGACGTTGATTAACCCTTTAGGAACTCCCACTTCTTCAAAAATTTTCCCAATTAATGTTCCGCCCATAATTGGTGTATCTTCATGGGGTTTTAACACGACACCATTACCTGCACCAAGGGCTGGGGCAACAGATTTCATCGATAGGAAAAATGGGAAGTTAAATGGACTAATGACGCCTACTACTCCAGCAGGAATTCGATATAAGCGATTTTCCACATCATCGATTGTAGACGGTAAAATTTTGCCTTCCATTCTTAATGGGAACGTAGCCGCTTCTTTAATAATGTTCTTAACAAGACCAATTTCAAAGGCTGCTTTTAGTCTTGTTCCCCCTAGTTCGTCCATAATAATGGCCGTAATCTCTTCTTCATGATCTTCGATATACTGAACAGCCTTTTCAAGAATATCCCGTTTTTTATACGGGTTTACTTTATCCCACTTTAACTTTGCCTTTGCAGCGGCTTTGTAAGCTCCATCGATATCGTCAACATTTGCGATCTTGTAAGTTGTAATGATTTCATCGTTGTACGGATTAATATTGTTGAGCGTTCGACTACTTTGCCCGTCTCTCCATTCACCTGCAATAAACTGTTTGCCAAGCTGTTGAATGTCCATGTTAAAACCTCCCGAATGAGTATGTTTTTCAATAAGAATATCGACATAAGTAGAAAATACTTTACTAAAAGAGGAAAAAACGATTGATATTTAGCCCTATGCTATACCGAAAGGATAGTTCTTTTAGCATAAGAACAAAACAAAAAATCACCCCATCCCTATCGAAATGATAGAGTTGAGGTGATTTGTATCGTTTATATCAAATTAGCTATGAGATAATTCTTTATCGTTTAAACCAAGTACTTCTGCAGTAGATGATTGAACCTCTTGGATTAACTCTGGTTTGTCAGTTAAAGAAACGCCGTAAGTAGGAATCATTTCTTTAATTTTTGGCTCCCATTGTTTCACGTGTTGAGGGAAGCATTTTTCGATTACTTCAAGCATTACGTGAACAGCTGTTGATGCGCCCGGAGAAGCTCCAAGTAATGCAGCTACTGAACCGTCCGCAGCTGTTACAACTTCTGTACCGAATTGAAGTGTACCTTTACCGCCAGCTTCTGTATCTTTAATAACTTGAACACGTTGACCAGCTACTACAATATCCCAATCTTCCAGTTTCGCATTTGGAATAAACTCTCGTAACTCTTCTAAACGTTGTTCGTTTGATAACAATACTTGTTGGATCAAGTATTTTGTTAGAGACATTTCTTTCATACCTGCTGCTAACATTGTAAATACGTTGTTAGGTTTTACAGATGCGATTAAATCCATATAAGAACCTGTTTTTAAGAACTTCGGAGAGAAGCCTGCAAATGGTCCGAATAATAATGATTTTTTGTTATCAATATAACGAGTATCAAGATGCGGAACAGACATTGGTGGTGCACCCACTTTTGCTTTACCGTAAACTTTCGCATGGTGTTGTTCTACGATTTCTTGGTTGTTACATACCATGAATAATCCACTTACAGGGAAACCACCGATATGTTTTGACTCAGGAATACCTGTCATTTGTAGTAATGGTAAGCTTCCGCCACCAGCACCGATGAAGACGAATTTTGCTTTATGGTATTCCATACGGCAACCGTCAAGATCGTGTACTTTTACTTCCCACATACCGTCTTTTGTACGTTTAAGATCTGAAACCGAATGTCTGTAGTTTACTTCTACGTTTTGGTTTTGTAAGTGATCAAATAACATACGAGTTAAATTACCGAAGTTTACGTCCGTACCAGAGTCGATTTTCGTTGCAGCAATCGGTTCGTCTGTATTACGACCTTCCATAATAAGTGGAATCCATTGTTTTAGTTTTTCTGGATCCTCAGAATATTCCATGCCTTGGAATAACGGATTGTTCGAAAGTGCTTCAAAACGTTTTTTCAAGAACTCTACATTTTTATCTCCCATTACTAAGCTCATGTGTGGGATTGGCATAATGAAGTCTTGCGGATTGCTAATTAAGTTACTTTTTACAAGGTAAGACCAAAATTGTCTAGAAAGTTGGAACTGCTCATTAATTTTAATCGCTTTTGCAATATCGATAGAACCATCTGGTTTTTCAGTAGTATAGTTAAGCTCACATAATGCAGAGTGCCCTGTTCCCGCATTATTCCATTCGTTCGAGCTTTCTTCACCTGGTTTATCCAGTGCTTCGAACACTTTAATTTCCCAATCTGGTGCTAACTCTTTAAGTAAAGCTCCCAAAGTCGCGCTCATGACTCCGGCACCAATTAAGATAACGTCTGTTTTTTCATATCTAGTACTCATAATAACCTTCCTTATCTCCCCTATATTTGCAAAAAAGATGTAGGCGCTTTCGCTTTGGTGTTACAATTCCTAGGAAACCTAGAGACTCACCTTTTCTGTATTTATTATAATCATACCATAGTCTATTATAAATATTATGGTTAAAATATCTACTATTATCTAACAATAATAATACTCCTTTTATGTCAAATAAGTAAGAGAAAATTCCTTCCACTATCTCCAAAGAACGCTTAAAAACCAAAGATTTAGACGGGTTTTGCGGAAGGGGTTCCATCACATTTACGGTTATATGCTACTTAACGTAATTGAATTTCTCGTATAGATTCATTCCTTATTGAAAGCGGTTTATTTAGGAAGGGATTAAAATTTTTTTAGAAGTTGAAAAAATTTTTAAACAAGGAGATTTATTTTCGATAGATTCCATCTTTCCCACAAATGTACAAATAGTTCCCGCGCATGAATGTGTGGCCTAATACCCGTTTACCCGTTTCATCGACAAACTGAACTTTGTCTTTGGAAGCAAAGGTTTTCCCCTTTAAACGATAACGGATAAGCGTAGACTGATCTAATTGGCCGATGATTCCTTCTTCATCGACTAAAAATTGATGGATCATCGGGCTACCTTCTATACGGTTTCGTTGGACTTCTTTCAGATCGGACAGCTGAACGAACCAAAAATCATCATAATAATAGAAGTAAACTTCCTTTGAGCTCACGACATTCATCGCATAACAATCACAAATGTCATAGTGTTGGGCACCCCAAAATTTTTCTCCATTCTGAGTGTAAGCAATGAGTCCGTCACTTCCCATCGGTTCTTCCCAGCCAAAATTACCAAATACGCCTTCATCAAAATAGCTGACCCAAATTGTGTCCTTCTCATCGATTTGAACTTGATTGATGCCATCTCCTAATGTAAAGGCGTCGATTAATTGACCGTTTTGATTGTATCTGCGGGCATTTCTTTCAACGTAATCACCATCTTTTACACAGCGCCCTTGAACAAGTAAAAGTGTCCCATCAGAAAATAAATCAACTTCCGTCGGCATGAGTGGCACATGAGGTAATATCACCGTTTCAATCGTTTCTCCGTTTATAATGCGAATCGTCCAATCATTTTTAGGGACCGGGCGATTGAAAAAATCCAATTCTTCCAAACTACTTTCAATGAGCAATAATGTTCCATCATGGGCGATTTGACCACCTACAAAGTTGAATTGTGAATCGTATTCCATCCACTTATGTACAGTTATCTTTTCCATATGAATTCATTCCTATCATTCTTTTTTCGACTAGTTGATTCCTTTTCGATAATCATAAGATTGTTCAGGTAGTTCTAATGTCACATCGTTAATGCGAACCGTATCATCATCGATCCATTCGATTTCTGCGTCCTCTTCCCGATATTGCCAATAAATTTTTTTCGATTTCCTCTCTTCTTTATTAAAGATGAGTTCTCCAAGAACCGCATAGGAAATCGTCGCCCCTGAGTCTGATCGATAAGCATGAATAGTATAAGTGCCTTGAGGAGATGTGGATTCTGTGATGAAATCTTGTTTAAAACGGCTCCAATCAAAGAAAAGCCAGTAAACCCCATATCCAATTATCCCCGCTATTAGCAAACAGATAGTAAGTAATACGAGGAGCACCCGTTTTAAGATTCGTTTTTTTGTTTGGTTTGCGTTCTTCTTTGCTGTCACGCCTATCACCTTTCGTTATGTAGTTTATGCATCGGCCGTATTTTCGGGCATGAAAAAGGGAGTAGTAAGTAAAGAAAAAGTATTAGTTCTATTTGCGTATAGAGACGTTGTAGGAAGTTGGTAAGTTTCGGAATTTGGCTATTTTAACAATAAATAACAAACGCAGTTTTAATGGAGCTAAAAAACCCCAGGGAGACATAGGTTCCGCTGGGGTTTGGAGGGTTATTTATTTAAAAACAACACCATCATATCCTCATCGAGATATTGACCGTTATGGAGCAGTGCCCTTGGTTCCACTCCGTACGTTTCAAATCCGAGAGACTGATAAAGTTTTTTGGCGGATTCATTGGTTGAGACAACTTGTAGACGAATTTGTTCCACCCCTTCAAAATCCTTCGCTCGTGAAATGACTTCCTGTAGTAGCGCCTTACCGACTCCTTGACCGCGCGTCTCAGGTGCTACATACATCCCATAAATCGTTCCTTTATGTTTTTCTTTCATACCCGTCTCTCGCACAAATCGTACAACGCCGAGCAACTCACCCTTTTCATCAAATGCCCCTAGTCCGTAACTATCTTCTGTTGCCCGAATACGTTCTTCCACCATTTCCTGTGTAAAGGCCACTTCCCGCTCATAAGTCGACCCAAAGGCTTCCGGATTTGTTTGCAATGCTCTTAAACGCAAAGATTGATAGACTTGTGCATCTTCTTGTTTTAATATACGAATGTTCATGTTGACCCTCCACTTCTTCTTTACACTTCATGTTTCATCTATTTCATTTGCTGTTTCCTTCTCAACAAATCTTAAAAGTTGATAAATTAAGTCAGGCATTTCATAGAAAGCACTTTTCATATGGAGCCGCTCTGAAATTTGATGGGCGTCCTTCCCATATGGCCCGACATTTAGCACAGGGGCATTGAATGTTGCAATGTGGTCAAAAGGAATATCGTATGTGCGTTTCCAAACGGGCGTATTCACTTCATATGCTTGCCAACCCGTATCCTCGCTTAGTTGGCAATAGCTTAAATCACTAATACCATTAAAATAATGTACTTGCTGCAATGGAATTTCATAAGGCTTCGATGCCTGTAATACGAAATCAATCGCTTTTTTTGCTAACGTATGATCACTCGAATTAACCGCAGGATAAAATGGTGGAACGAATAGCACAACAACTGCCGGCGCTAATTCCTGGCAATGAATCATTAGTTTATCTGCAATGAAAAAAGATTGGTCCCGTTCATCTAAATCTGCTTTCGCGATTATTTCTTCTATTAATTGTTCTACTTCATCGTCACCAAGCTTTTGCTTTGCATAGTTTAGTAGTTCACTATAACGAATCGTACGTATTTGACCGATCGGATGGACGTTCATTTTTGCACACACTTCATCATAGCGGGCTTGACACTTCTCCATTGCCCGGACTGTCACTTGTTCAAATAAATCTAAAATTTCGGCAGCACTTCGCTTCATTAAAAAAACGTTGTACATCGCCACTGCCCGGTAAGGCGTTTGGGTAGAATACTGCTCCTTCAAATCACGTAGTTTTAATGCAACAGGTAATGGTGTTTGCTCACCATAAACAGTTTCAACAAAGGCCTCGTTCCATTCCATTTCAGTTGCTAAAAAGGCGCTCATAAAAGGGGCACTTAGACCTTTTAAAGGCTCTCCCACATGGGTTTCCTTTCCGTAAAATAACGCAGCTGGCATCACCTTACCGATGGACCCGGTATAAATATATTCTTGCAAGTCATAAGGGTCTTGGGAAAAAGAAGGTTCACTATTTAAAAAGAGGCTAATGTCAAGATCATAATGATTGGATACTTCTGCAATATGCTTTGCGGCTTGACGCATTCCAGCTGAGTTTACCTCTTCATCGGGCACCGTTATTAAAAGCAAGTTCATATTCCATTGTTCTTCAATGGCACGCTCCAGCACTTGCATATGAAGGGCAAGTCCCATTTTCATATCCATGACACCGCGACCAAATAAGTAATCCCCTGTATCCAAATCCTTTTGCGCCTGTTCATTTAACATCCCCTTTGCCTCTTTAAATGCTTGAGTTAACTCTACTGGCAAAGTAGCCAGGGGCATGAGTGCACCATACTCTTCGATTTGAACTGTATCAAAATGGCTAATGAGCACCACAGTCTTTTTTGCCTTTGGATGCCTATACAATGCAGATACTACCTGTCTTCCCCCTTCCACCTCAACTGTTTGTAAATAGTCACGATTTTCTTGGAAGTACGGAAGGAGCTGAAACTTCGCATATAGTTTTTTAGAAAATTCTTGTTCTCCTTTTGTCAACGTCTGGCTCTCCCAGCTCACAAGTTCACATAATAAACCTTTTAACTTCTCCGGCGTATCCCATTTCATAGACAGTTCCTCCCCTCTGTTAATTCAATTCGGCTATAGTAATAGTTAAACAAATAGTATGGAAATACCTTTGGGAAGAAGAAAATAAAAGATTTACTCGAGGTAAATTTTGGTATTTATGCCAGTGATATTTTCAATTATAACAAAAAGGAAACATATGTTCTTATTTTATTTGTGCAAATTAGATTTGAAAAACTTAATTTGGAATGAAAAACCTAATGAAATTAACAGTAATCAATAGTGTGCGAACGAATAATTTTAATGATGATCTTTTGCTACAAAAGATTTCAGGATTGTGGAAGGACGCATCTAGTCGTCTAACGGGGCAAGATAGTATTGTCTACGGTGTCTATCATACCTACGAGAGTAACTATAAAGGTGATTACACATTAAGTATTGCACTAGAAGATAGCCAAAACCAACCTTCCCTCGAAATACCGAATAACGCAAAATATGAAATCTTTAATGTAGACACAGCAGATGAACAAGGCACTTTAAACACTTGGAAAACCATCTGGGAACGTGAGGAATCAGGTACACTGAACACAGCGTACACTTACGATTTTGAGAAATATTATCCTAATGGAGAAATTGAGGTTTTTATAGCGATTAAATGATTTAACTGTTTAAAATGTAGGTTGTTTCAACATAAAATTTCAAGTAATAGAAGAGTTTATACACTAAAATAAACAAAGGTGAATTTAATTAGACTTAAATTCACCTTTCTGACTATCTAGTATGAATATTTTTGTAGAAACCTTTTTTAAGGTCAATTTATTCCACCTTTAAATATTTCCCCTTGTCATACGAAACATAAGAAACATGCATTAATAACCCGCCAATAGTACTGTAATTACATGGAGCTGATTTCGATTGAATAGGAAACTTCTTTGAATACCATTCTCTTGAAATGCATCCCGTACCCTCTAGTTCATCAATTGCTTCTTTTAATTCTTTGAAGGTTACAGTTTTTGAGTTTCCATTTTTACCAAGGGAATATTTTATACCCTTTTTTGTAACGGCAAGTATTTTACTTGAAGATTTTATTTTCTTAAATTCTACTCCAATATTCATGCTTTTTAATAATTCTTCAATACTCATATTAAACACTCCAATTTTTCTATACCAAATCATTTAAATTGCCACATTTCAATTCTAAAGGATTTAATTTTTACTTCTTATTCGATATACACAAAGGAAAATTTATCATAACATGCAAATATCCACCAATATAAACATCACCTTATAGTATTAAAATAAGTAAAAGTTAATAGTTAGAACCAGACTAGTAAGAGATGCTTATTGTATAAAAATGAGTTAAAATTTAAACTATAAATTCCAGTTGCAGCTTAAAAAGCACTAAAACATTTATTATAATTGAAATCAATACTGTACATTTTGAAATTGTATAAAATAATTAGCAAAAAGAAACCTTATAAACTAAATAATATTAAAAAGAACATAAAATTATAAACTTAGGAGGAAAACTTTGGTTAATTTATATAATATTGACGATGCATGGAATCAATTATTCATTAAATATAACATAACTGAAAAAGTAAAAATTGAGGGTTCATATATTATCACAGCCGAACAGATTCGTGAATTAGGAGATCCTATTTTAATGACGACCTTCAACCACGCTACAGGATTACCTTTATTGTTTAAACAAAACAAACTAAGTATATTACCTAACTCTAGTACCGATTATGTAATTGGTAATTTTAGTGCCTATCAAAATATTACATATAATGATGAAATCGAAACAACTCTAGTACCTATTCCAAGAAACCTGGAATCGATTGATCCTACTAATATATACTCTGATGATTCTGTCTTAAGTTGTGCATTTGTTACGGGGATGATTGAAGATTTTATCGAAATGAAAGTAATACCAACAATCTTCGGAAGAATTACTTCAGAAGAATTCAATTATACTATTAAAACTTCAAATGGTCCGGAAATACCGTTATTCGTAAAAGATATCGATATGGATATACAAGGAGGATTCGAATCTGAAGAAGATTTTCTAATTATTAATGCAAAAAATTCTAGATTAGATGATTTTTTAATTAGTCAAATGTATTTTCCTTACCGTTACTGGACATCTAAAATTAACAAAAATGTACGCACTATATTCATTACTTTTTCAAATGATATTTTTAATTTTTTTGAATATGAATTTATCAATTTAAACAACTATAATTCTATCCGTTTAGTGAAACAAAAAAACTACCGTATAAATACGGGTTCTATAACAAAAGAAGATATCAATGATTTAATGATGATTGTTAATTTTGTTCCAGAACCTGAAATACCTTTTCCGCAAGCTAATTCATTTTCGAAAATCATCGATCTTCTTAGCATTTTGAGAGAGCGTGATTTAAATGCAGAAGATATAACAAGGTATTATGCTTTCAATCCGAGACAATCTGATTATTATACTAATGCAGCAATATACTTAGGATTAATTGAAAAATATCCTACTTATTCTGGGAAAATGTATAGATTATCAAAAAAAGGAAATCTTATAATGTCCCAAGCACCACGAGAAAAATATTTACTTTTAGCAGAATCTATTTTAGAACATCGACCTTTTTTTGAAGTATATAAGGCATTTAAAAAGAATCCCTCTCTTTCTAACGAACATATTTCTTCTATTTTAAAGTCTTGTAATCTATATAATATAAATTCTCCTTCTACTTATTTAAGACGTGCATCTACTGTTTTAAATTGGTTAGAATGGATTGATTCTTTACCAAATATCTATTCATAGATTTTAGAATTAAATTAAAAACAAATTATATTCTTCAATTAGAATTGTAGACTCCCAATAGATAGACAATTATGCGTTTATCTATTGGGAGAATCAATTGAAAAAAAATAGAATTTAACATTAGATCAATAATTATACATAAACTGCATGATTAAAAATACGAGCCATTTAAATCATCACTATTTTACAAGTATCTGTAGCAAGGAATTCGAAAAATGTATATTTAAAATGGTACTTCTTTATAATCTGCCAAGATATATTTTAGTAAATCAATTTCATATCGATCGTGGTCATCATCTAAAGAATGTCCATTCCATTTTTCTTTGAATACCTTTTCAATAAGTAAGTCCATCCCACCTTCTGCATATTCTTGAAGTAGTTTACGGGCTACTTTGGGGAATTCACTATTAGAAAATGATTCTAAGTTTTTTCCCTTCTCCTCATCATTTAAAATTATTGAATAGACTAATTTTCGTTCTTTATCTGAAAAAAACGATGAACGAAATTCACGTCCTTTTTGATCCAAAGGTTGTGTACGCTTATCATTTTTAGCTCCAATAGCAGCACAAACGAGAAACAAATCTTTATAACCTATCTTATACTTTGTATTAAAAAATTGATAAATGGGTTCATATTTGGAACTTGTATGGAAACTCTGATCTTTACTGAAAAAATCCATTATTACTCTCCTCTCGTTGACATCGTTTCAGTAAGTAACACTGGTTCAATAACTGAATGATATGTTTCAATTTGATTTATTCTATACCATTTACCTAAGTGATTTCCGTTTTTAAAAACACGTTCTTCGCTCTTGGTTAACTCAGTATCAGTTAGTAACAAGATCCATTGGCTGGTTAAATTTGGTATGTTTTCAATTAGATGATCACGATTCATTCCACTTAATCGATTGAATGGTGAATCCATAAACAAAGGAAAATCAATAATTTTACCATCTCCAGCTGCCACTCTTGCTAATGCTGTAATAAATGATAGCGCAACAATTTGACGTTGACCCTGAGAAATATCTTGTGTAATTTCCACACCATCAAAATTAATTATTTCAATTTCATATTTACTGTTTATATTGATCTCTTTAATTAAATTAATGTCTTTTCGATCTATCAGTATCTTAAATATTTCAGTTGTAGCATCGCGTAACTGATCACGCATAGCAGAACTAAAATCTGTTGCAATAGCTTCGATATCTTCTGTTAAACTTTCTATCATTTTTATAACACGTTCTTCAATTCTATTATTACTAATCGTTCTCATTAATTTACTTAGTTCATCTTCGGCTTTTAAGATATTTTTCTCTAACAGCTCAATTTCACCCTTAGTTTTCCCAATTGATTCTTTTATAGAATCAGATTCAAGTTTTTGAGCATCTAATGCCTTTGCTGTTTTTTCTAAATTTAGTTCTTTACTTGCTTTTTCTCCAAGCTCTTTTTTTAATTCATATATATCATTTTCTATCTCACGTAATTCATTTTCTTTATCTCTATAGAGTTTTAATAGTTTTAATGCTTCTTCTTCATTTTTATTTGCATCTTCAAAACAACTAGAAATCATCCCTAAAATATTATTCGAAAAAGTATTAGATTCTGAACGAACATAATTCTTTATTAACGTCTCGATATATGCCATGTTTTCCTTATGTAGTTTCAGATCATTATTACAGCATAGACATACTCCCGTACTAGCAGACTCTCGTAAAACTTCTACAGGTACATTTGTATTATTTTCAGCAATTGTTGTCTCTAAATAATTTTTCACATTATAGAAAGCATTATTCATTAATAAATAAGGTGCTTTTGAGAATACAAAATCCAATATATTCTCACTAATATTATTAATGTGATCCTTAATACTATTAGATGTTCTAACAGCACTTGCTAAACGTTCTTGGACTCTAGCAATATCTTCATTTTGAGCTAACTGAAATTCAAGTTCTCCAATTAATTTGTTATTTTCAATAAGATTTAATTCATGTTTTTCAAGATATACTTTCTGTTTTTTTAAATCTGCATGTAATTGCTCAATCTCATCATTTTTTTGTTTTACATTTGTATCAGATGTTTCATTAATTACTTTTCGCCGTTCATTAATTTTAAGATTATTTAATAACGCCCTTGCCTCTTCAACATTATCAATTTGAAGTAATTTAAATATAGCTTTTTTAACTTCTTTTTTAACGGTTTCATTAGTTTTTGCAAGAGTATCAATTTTTTCACCGTCAAATAAGAAGAAGTCTTTTACATCTTCATCAAGGATAGAATTTATAATCTGGTTTACTTCATGTTGGTTTGTTTTAGGATTGGGAGAATAATTACCTTGTGAATCAATTTCTACAAAACTAATATCACCATCTCTTTGAGAAATTTGAACTCCAGATTTCATACCTATCACCGAACGTTTTATTTCATATGTTTTATCATGATTAAGAAAACGAACTTTTACACTTGCTTCTACCGGTACTCCGGGCATTTCCTCAAGTTTTTTTAAATTTACTAAATGTATAGGTTCTTTCGGGTTATCTTGCTGTATATGTGTATGTCCAAAAAGTGCAAACATTAATGCACGGAAAATTCCCGTTTTACCTTTCCCATTTTCACCATAAACTATCGTGATATTTTGTTTATCTGCGGCAAATTCAATTCTTTGTTCTCCTAAATACTGGCGGAAATTATTTAATTCCATATCTAAAATTTTCATTTCATATTTCCTCCATTGGTTTAAAAATTCTAATATTAATTCTTCATTTCTTCGGCTACATATTCTCTGATTCTTGCCCGTAATTGAGCAACAGCATCAGTTCGTTCTGCAGATGTTTGAGCTCGGTTAATTCTAAGTAAAAACTCTTTTAGTAATTCTTTATTTTGAGGTTTTAACGTATTTAATCGATTTAATAATTCATTATTCAATACCGCCATCCTTATCATACTCCTCCTTTAATTCTTCATAAACTTCCCAAGGCTTCTTATCCATTAAATAGCTTAAATTATAATAATCCAGTACTTCATTTATAATTCTTTTAGATTGGGCTCCGTTAATTGCTGAACTACTAAATTCAGCAAACCTTGGCAACTCTTTTTTAGCTATCATACTAAATGTTTCATCATCTACTCCATCGGGTAATACAATAAAATCATGAATTTCCGACAATATTTTCCCATTATAAGTTCTCAAAATCCTACCTCGCCGTTGTACAAACTCTCTAGGATTTGAAGTGCTTGCCAAAAAGTAAGCTACTTTGGTACTTGGAACATCGACACCTTCATCTAAGCATTTAATAGCTACTAATACTTGAATTTCTCCACGATCGAAAGCTTCAAGTATTTGTTTTCTTTTAGCATTAGGTACATGCGAGTCAAAACGATGTACTCTTAAACCTAACTCATATAGTAAACTAGTCATACTATCCACCTGCCCTTGAGCAACATATACAAGGGTGTGGGATATATTTTTAATCCCCTTTTTTTCTAATAACCCAATTAAATGTGGTATTTTATTATAGGCTTTTGCTAAAATCAACGCTCGTTCTCTATTTAATTTTTGAATCTTTTCTTCTTCAACATCTGGGGTATTAAATAAAGTTATAATTCGAAATGTTAGCTTTTTATACCTTTCTAACTCTGACTCTGTTAATGATACAATATGAGGGTTATATTCATATTGGGTTAATTTTCCATCATCAATCGCTTGTTCTAGAGTATATTCGAAAACAACTTCTCCAAAAATACTTTTCATAAAAGCGGTACCTTGTTCATCCCACCACCTATTTGGAGTAGCAGACAACCCTATTCTTGCACTAAATTGATTAAAAAACATATTATAGAATGACCTTGAACCTATATAATGACATTCATCAGCAATTAAGAAACCACTATCTCCAATTTTCACAATAATATCTTTGAACGGAGACAGAGTAGCTGTTTTATAAGTTGTGATCACTACATGTTGGTCTATTAATCCGATATTGTAGTCTTGAATTGTTGACTCTAATTCTTCTCTCCATTTATGTTGCGATTGATAACAAAGAGTTATTTTTTTAAAACCCAATTGCTCACATTCCGTTTTCCATTGATCAACTAAATGTGCAAAAGGCGCAAAGATTACTAAAAAAATCCTTTTACCTTTACTATAATATTTCATTGCAGCTAGCAAACTAGTTATAGTTTTTCCAGTTCCAGTTGCCATTTCAAGAATACCTTGCCAATTATTACTTTCAAGAGCATTGATAGCATCTATTTGATATTGACGAGGTTCAATAATTATTTCTTCATCTTCAGGTTCAGGACGTCTTTTTTTACACTTTAATATTTCTCTACGAACTGATTCAGGAAACGGTATAACAGTTAAACCATTCGTTTCATTTGCCCACAGGTTTTCAAAGTCTTCTTTCATACGTTTAATTCTATGAATATCATATTCACCATAATAAACATCAATCTTCTCAAAATTTGAAACAACTCCGCCTAACGTTTCGTTTGCTGAACCAATAAAAGCAACACTTATTTCATTCTTATCTGTGAATATTCCAAACTTTTCATGATATAAACTGTTATTGTTAGGATGTGCTATTTTTATTTCTAATTGTCCCTCTGCTATTAACCAAGCTAATACATTTAAAGTATCATCCTCTAATGCTTCTTTACTTATATAAATTTCACGAAGTAAATTTTCTTCAATCACACTGGATTTTAGTTTATATCCTTTGTCTATTGCTTCAATGTCTTCTTCAGACAAATGTACATTTGAAACTATTCGAATTTTGCCTCCGAAAAATAAAAAATGTTCGAATCCTCTAGCTAATTCTTTAAGTATACTACTAGAAAAATAACCAGCTGCACGATCGTACTTTATACTCTGTTTTAAGCATGGTTCATAAAAATCTCTATGCATTTTGTCATTATCAGAACGGTATGTAAATTGCAAATTTAAGTCGTTTAATCCCATTTGTTATTTCTCCTTTAAATTAAAGAAACCAAATCTATCAAACATAAACAATGCACTCTCATAAATCTCGCTTGGTAGTCTCTTAGGATTATTTATTAAATTTTTCCTCATCAAAAATTCAGCAAAATCCTCTTCATGATTTCGTCCAGTATATTCATTTTTCACTATGTAATATACTAATTCTTCAAAATTAGATATATTGGAAGACTCTTTTACTAAAGCTAATTTGTTATATCTATAATCACTATTTGTAGGAATTTGACGATATCCTACTTTTGGAGCTAATTCATAAATCAAGTGATAAGACCAACCTTGGTGATAAATAGGGGCTATGCTATTTATACCTACTAAATCTAAAGCTGATAAATATACTTTGTTTCTGAATTGCTCATCTAGGTATGTTTTCAGGCTGAGGATAATGCTATCTGTAAAGTTCAATTGATTTGCATTAATAAATTCTAATCCAGTGTACTGATAAAAATAGTTCTTATCTATTAATTCAAACATAACTTTATATACCGTTTGTTCTGAATATCCATAACTTATAATAAAATCCTGAATTTGTTTTCTAGTTATGGTATCTGGAAAATTAATACTTATGATCTGCTCAATAGTTTGTATAGGGCTATCTTTTAGATACAATAACTTTGGGTAACCTCTTAAATTTGGATTTAACCATTTTAAAATTGACATAAAAGAATATTCATCAGCTAATAAATTTCTAGAATTTAATATATTTATAATTTCATTTTTCATATTAAAACGAAGGTCAAATGCAAACGCATAGCCGTTTTGAAATTGTATATCAACATATTCTTTTAACTTTTGAATTTCTTCATCAGTAAATTCAAATTTGCTTATTAAACATAATTTCCGATCTTCTACTTGTATAATTGAATCAATACGCTCTAATAGTTGATCTAATTTAAAATTTTTCCATTTTAGATCTTCTAATACACTCTCACGGATTGCCTCACCACTATTTGCATTCAAATATTCAATTAAAATACTTTCAGCATCAAGTACTTTTTCATTTTTCTTATATATGTAAAGTGAATTACCATGACTGTGATCAAAGTATTCATCTAAATATAAATTTATAATACTGTATAAATGTACATGACTGAAAATTTTATACTCTTCCATTAATGGTAAATTTTCTTGATAAATCATCCGAGGGTCTACAAAATTCATTTTTTCTAAATGTCTATTAAGAATATTTTTAATTGTTTCAACAAATTTATTATCAATTAATGACCCATCATGATAATAATAAGTATTGTTATCTACTAAAATAGTATCTTCAGCATCACTAATTCTTGCAGTAATAGCCCTTTTACTACTAGTAAATTCTTGAGGGAAGTATTCATTCATAAGACTATTAAAATATGAGTAGCCTTCATCATTCATAACTAAAGGTTCTTTAATGACATTTCTAAATAAATAATTAATTCTGGAAGTTAATGATAGAGATTGCCGTATATAGGCTTCCTTTCCTTTAATATAACCATGAATACTCATTAATTTTTCTATAAGATTACTTATGATTTTTAACTGAATGTTTTCCTCGAATATGACTTTTATTTCATTAAAAGGTATAATAGCTCTATTTAAATTTAAAGAATTTAATCTTTCAATATAATAGTCAAATTGCTCTCTTAATATATAGAGATCTAATTTTTCAATATAAAAAATTTTCTCATCTATTGAAAGTAATTCTTTCAATATAACATAATTACTACTGTTTGCTTCAATATCTAAATGCTTAGCAAATTCTTCCGCAGTAATAGTTATACAATGTTGTGTATAATATTGGAAGAATACTGAAATTTTAATGATTGAATTTTTTGCACTTAACTTTAAATTAACTTTTTTAATAATTTGTCTTACTCGTTCACGTGTAATTTCATACTGTTCCCCAATTTGTTCTAATGTAAGACCTAATTGTCTACCTTTTATAATGGGTATTCTATTAGGCTTTAATTGTGAAACAAGTTCCTCAATATGTTCTTTGGGCATTCTGAATGATTTTAGGACATTATTTATATTTTTCAAAATATTACAATGCTTTTTATCATTGAATGTATCAATTATCCGTAAATTTGTTTCAATTGTATCTTCTACTTTTAAATTAAAGATATCTTGAACATCTTTAATTTTTGATTCAGCAATATACTTAAATTTTTCATTATTAACCAAAGCCGTTCTTATATTTTCAAATTCCAACTCTAGTTTTTCTTCATACTTAGCTTTTATATTCTTTATTATAGAATTGTTTAAAAATTTTATTTTATATAGGGGCAACTGGTTGTCAGAGTAATCAAAAGTTTCATCCTCATAAATACTATTTATTAATTCAAAATATGAACATCCATTTCTTTCTAAAAAATTTCTAAATTCATTTTTTTGAAAAGTTGAAATATTATCTTCAATCTCTTTTAACATGGTAATTTCTAGCTGTTGTTTATCTTCTTTTACATTATTTCCATTCACTATCTCTATATTACTTTTTGCAAGTTCTAATTTTTTATATTCGTATTTTTTTATTAGTTCTCTTACAATATCGTTTCTTATATTATCTTTATTTGCAAATTCGGTTATAAAGTCAAGAGTTAGTTCAGAAAATAGCACAACATTCATTTGATTACAGTAATTTCTAAAATATGTGAATTTTTCCTCAGAGAATGTATTTTCTATTGAATAATCAAAATCTAATTGATGTTTCTCATTTCTATTAAGAAAAGATTTATCTTTCATTACATTGTCCAATTCTTCTAATGATAGGATATTAAAACCAGCATCCACAAATAAAGTTTTAATTATGGTTGGTGAAAAATCCTTTGCAAAATTACATATGCCCTCAAAAGGCATCAAATGGAAGAATAAATCTGAAGAAACATGATATTGTTCAATAAAATTACCCAAACCAATAGATTTAAAATTTATTTTTTTAAATAACTCTTGATTTTCTTCTATAAAAATTACATTCTGTATTTGATACATTAATTTAGGAAAAAAATTATTTTGATATTCTTCTCTAAAAGATATCCCCCTCATTAATAATTCATCCCTAGTAATATAAAACTTTTGTGTATCCTCCCTATACAAAAAACGTAAGAATTCAAGAGAATCCTCTTCAGCAAAAAAATCCTTTAATGCCCAACTCTCAAAATCAAATTGTTTTTTTGCTTTTTTATAATATGAAGGAATAAGTAAAAAATCCGTTATCTGATTTATCAAATTGCTCATTCCCTTGCGTTTTTTATTTAACTATTACTTCTATCCCAATAATAGGGGATATTATTGTACTAGATCAAGGTGAATTTTTTATTATATATCTTTCTTTTTATATAACAAATAACGTCCCTTAATTAATAAGGGACGTCTACATTATTTTACCACTAATATTTCAGATATAGCACTTCTACTCCTTGAATCTGCTGCAATCTGTCTATTAGCTCTAATACGGTAGATATTAAATTCCTCATATAAATTATCAAAAAACATATCTGTTGGATCTGAGTTATGTGGATCTGAATTACTTACTGCAAAATGGACATCTCGTAGATGTAATTCCTTACATAGATTAGCTAGATTTGACTGATCATCATCATTAAAACCACTTTCAGCATAAGCTGTAAAAGCAGATGAACTTGTAATTGGTCTATAAGGTGGATCAAAATACACAAATGTATTTTCTTGTTCTTGGATATGGTCAAAGGTTTGAGTATAATCTCCATGAATAATCGTTGTTCTTTTAAGCACTTCATTAACATTTAGAATATTTCTTTGATTGTAGATATTAATTCTTTCTTTCTTTCCAAAAGGTACATTATACTCTCCTTTACGATTTACACGATATAGCCCATTAAAACATGATTTATTTAAAAAGATGAATTGAGCTGCTCTTTCAAAATCAACCTTTTCCTTTAGTTCATTTTTATCCTGGTAATTGTTATATACTTGTCTAATATTATAGTATAATAGTTCTTTTTCCTCTAATGTATGTAAAGAATTATATTTATCTTGTAATATATCCAAATGTCGAATCAAATGAATTGGATCTTCTTTTATTGAACGATACGAATTAATTAATTCTAAATTAATATCAATAATCGTCATCTTTGTAAAGTTATAGTGATATGCCAAATAAAAGAACATTGCCCCTCCACCAACGAATGGTTCAATATAATGCTCCATTTCATCTAGATTAATATGATTGGAAATTTTATGTAAAATACTATCTATAAGTCTTGATTTTCCGCCTGCCCATTTTACAAATGGCCCTGCTTCGTATGGGTTATTCATTTTTTTCTCCTCAATTGCAGTACGTTAATTTAATGCTAATTCTATAATTCAAAAGCTTAATATTATAAATATCAAATATTTATCATAAATAGCGAAAGAGTATATTACGAGATATCTAAGCTAGCATATTACTTATTTTAAGTTATTATCATGAAGAAATATAGTAAAAAACGATAACAAATATTTAATTACAAATATTGCATTTTCCCCTCCCCTCCATCTCACACACCCACCTAGGAAACACCACAGTCTCCTTCAACAACTGTCGAAAAGTTTTTGTTTCGTTTGAATAGGGAAAGTAAATGGATTTGTCGATCATTTGGTTATAGGCGATGGTTATTTTATTCTCCCATACACCGTACAGTTGGTGATGGAGTTTCCGCGCGTCCCCTAAGCATTTGGCAAAGTAGAATGCATACGTATTGGCAGAACGTTGAATTGCAAATATTTTGATGGGACGCATGTTAAGGGTGTCGGAATCTCTTAGTAACCTGAAATCTTCCATTTCTGATTTAGTGAAAGAAAGGTTAAATAGTTTTTCTGCTTTGTCTTGCATCGTCACCTTGCCTTTCAACACTGCAAAATAAATGTAATGGGCTGTGTATGGTTCATCGAATTGAATGGCTTCATCAAATAACGTTTGAATCGTTCTCTCCTTCTCCAACAACTTGCATTACTCCTTCATTTGACCTGTCATTTTGTTGTAATTGACAAAAACCGTTCCTGTCGGGCCATTTCGATTTTTCGCGACAATGAGTTCCAATTTTTCGTTTCCACTATTAAATGCCTCTGCCCCTTCACCCCTTGTTTCTGTCCCTAACATTTCCGTCATTTGCTCATAATAGGAATCCCGATATAACAAGATCACCACATCCGCATCCTGTTCAATATTTCCCGAATCTCGCAAATCGCTCATAAAGGGGCGTTTATTTTGGCGGGACTCAACACTTCGGTTCAACTGGGCTAAACAAACAACCGGACAATCAAATTCTTTTGCCATTTGCTTAAGTTCCCAACTAATTTGTCCAATAATCGTTGTAGGGTTTCCATTTGGATTACTTGAATGAATGATTTGTAAGTAATCGATAAAAATGATCGGCTTTCTTTCTGGGTAGGTATGAATGAGTCTTCTTACTTGTGCCCGCATTTGGTTTACGGTTAGGCCCGCCCGATCATCGATTTGAATATTCGTTTGACTTAAATCCGTTAAAATCGAAATCCATCGTTCCCGCTGTTTTTCAGAAAAATATTGATAGGGGTCTCTCATTTTCAATCGACTGATTTTTCCACAAGCCGCGATAAGCCGGTCAATCAACATCCCTTTACTCATTTCTAGGGAGAAAATAATAGGTAGAAAACCGGCGAAACCTGCAGTTAAAGCAAAATAATTCATGACATCTGTTTTTCCCATAGAAGGTCTGCCAGCAATAATCGTTAGTTCTCCTTGTCTAAAGCCTACAATTAACTTTTCTAATTCCTTTAAATTTGTAGGAACTACACGGGATTCTTTCATTGGTATGTATGGTCGTTCTGCCATTTTAGCGATTACATTGTTTATATCTGTGTCGACTGTCACTGTCTCCATTTGAAGATTATCAAAGGACTTTTGAATTTCTTCTACTGACCAATTGTGAATCGATGCTTGCAGTAAAAGATTGTGTTTTTCCTTTTCCCTCCACTCTTCTTTTAATAAATCTAAATAAACATCGAACTTCTCTAAATCGGCATAGGTTTGTAAACTAGCTAAGAAGTTAGCTCCCCCTACTTCTTCCGGATTAACCGTTGTTAATAATGTAATATAGTCAACAGGTTGATGCTTTCTGGCTAATTGCTGCATAGACATATAAATGGAACGATGGATTTGGGATTGAAATAGTTCTGGTTGTATATCGCCATCTATTATTAAGTAATTTTCCTTTAGCATCGTACCAAGTAAACTTTTTTCCATAAGCTCTGTACTTATTTCCGATGCCATTGGAATCCCCCTTTCTTAATAGGACAAGCCGACTTTAGCTTGTCCTATTCGTCTTCTTCACCGGCATTATAATCTAGTACTATCGGTTGAATTGTTCTCTTAACTGGACTAGGTATATCCCTTGCTTCATTTAAGTAATTTTCAAAGTTTGTAGGACTAAACAATGTGCTTGGCCTCAAATAAGACCTCATTTCTTTATTGTTTAACCATTGACTCACCTTCACATCGATCACTTTTTTAAAGTCTTCAACGGTATAACCTTCTTGTAATCTAGCATTAATTAATCTTTTCGTTGCTTGATTATTTACACGAAATTCCTTATGGGCTTTGGCATTTAAATAATGAATAATCCCGGTGATGATTTCGAGATTAGTCTTTTGTTGTTTCTCCTTATTTCTTTCTTTTTTAACTGAATCAGCCATTTTGGTTTCTTCGTTACACCCAAATTGTTCCTTTTGTTCCTCACAGACTGTCTCAGTGGGAAGGTCAATTTGCCTTTCTAAAATATGGGAAAGGACGTCATAGTCAATGCGATACCATTTTGTTTTATTTACTTTCATGGCATTGTAAGCTTGAGATGAAACGATTATCCGCTTTCTTTCAAGACTTAAAAATGCTCTACTAATCGTCTTTTCGGACCAAAAAGGAAACTGCTCCCGCCATTTCGTATACGTATGATGGTACCAAGTAAATCCGTCATATTTTAAAGGGGATTGCAACAACCGAAAGTGCAGTTGTTGCAATACAATTGCTTCATTCAGGCCAAGTTTAACTGCGAGAGTCGGTAATACGAGAAGTGGTGACTCATTTAAAAGTAGCTTCACTTCCTATTACACCCCCTCATTAATTCATTGCTATATGGATGGGTTTCTATAAAACTGGCTGCGTTTTGAACAATACGAATAAACCGTTGTACTTTCTCCCAATATTCAAAATTGTGATAAATATATTCACAATAAGCTCTCCATACATTTTTTCCATTTAATAATCGTGCATGTTCATAGAGTCCTTTATCCGTCCATAAAAACACATAATCCTCTTGTTGACTCACCGCTTTTGGATATTCTTTTATAAACATCTCCAATTCCTCATCTTCTAATAAATAGAAATGTTCCCCTTCCTCAAATCGCTCAATGTGTTCCAAAAAATTTTTCCCGATTTCCTTTTGTTGAACGCTATATAATTTTGCTACTTCTTTTGTTAGTAAGACGGGTTGTTCGTTATATCGAATATTCATCATCATGATTTCCTCTCTCCTTTAGTTTTTGAGTGAAATGATTTTATTTAATTTATATGAATCTCGATTTACTCAAATGGAACATCATAGCTATACAATTCCTTTGCTAAACAATAAAGGAAGCGTTCTTTTTATATTTGATCAGCTGCTTTTTGAATAGTGCTGAGGGCATCTTTTACTTCCTTTGAATCTTTAAAATAATAGGATATATAATAGTTAAACACTTCCCATGCTTGAATACCTTTCATTAATTGGGCATGTTTAAACAATCCCTCCTCCGTCCATAAATAAACGTGATTTTCCCATTCGTTTACGGCTTTTGGATACACCGTTTTAAAAATGTTGAATTCTTCATTTTCAATTAAATAGTAATGCTCTCCCTCTTCAAATCGCCCTTCATGTTGCAAGAAGTTATTCTCAATATGCCTTGGAGTGGTTTTGTACATCTCGGCCACTTCTTTTGTTAAAAAAACGGGTTCTTTGTGATATTCCAGATTCAATGTCATTTTTCATCTCTCCTTTGGCTTGAGGTAAAATTGTCTTCACTTATATAAATACCGTTATCAACCATAAAAGGAGACAAGTTGTCTAAAAAAATTTTTTAAGCGAATAAAAAAACCTAACGACAAGTGCTTTTGGCATCTTGTGTTAGGTAAGATAAACGCAATAAAAAAGCTAACGCTCAATTTATGATCGTCAACTCTTGTTAGTTCACTTATTCCTTTCCCATTCTTCATCTAGCATCGCGTAATAATATTCGTCCCACCATTCATTTCCCGATGGAATGCATTTTTTAAAATAGCCTTCCCTTCGCATGCCAATCTTCTCCATTACTCGGTAGGAAGGGATATTTTCTGGTTGGCATGTTGCAATTATTCTATGTAACTTCATTTCTTCAAAACCAAATTTTAAAACGGCTTGGGCTGCTTCTGAGGCATACCCTTTATTGTAATACTTCGGATTAAACACCCACCCAATTTCATATGTATGCTCCCCAAAATATTTAAAAAATGCGATGTGCCCAATGACCACTTTCTCATCTCTTAATACAACCGCAAATTTCTCAGCTGTATCCCCCATGTTTTGATTGATAAATTCTTTCGTCTCTTCTCCCGTAAAGACACCTTCAGGAATATATTTCATCACATTGTGATCCGAAATATATTCGTAGACATCTTGCCAATCCTCGATTTCAAAATTACGTATAATTAGTCTCTCTGTTGTTATGTACATTTCAATCCCCCAAATTAATTTCCGATAATACTTGTTTCGATATAAAGGGAGAAATAACCTTTAAAGAATACTACCAAAGTGATTGAAAATGAGAAAACAATATTAATCAATCTATTCAACGTCTCTACAAAAAAAGTTATATTGTTGAAAATGTAACAGTACAAGCCTAAATATATAAAGAAATTTATTTTTAAAACTCGAGCATAACCCCGTTCCAAATAAGAACGGGGTTAAAAAATAGCAGATTTAATATCTATAGAAATTCCTAATAAAATAGATACTAAAGAATATTTAACTATTTATTAGCTTTACAAAGAAGAGGTTCGAATGGAAAAATCCAACTTATATAATATTTCAATGAATTTAAAAATGACAGAAGAAAAATCGGTAAAGGCTTCTTTAATAGAGGAAGTTACCCTTTATCCAGCTTCCTATTTGTATTAAAATTGCATATTTTGATAAAAAAATAGTAAGCCATTTGGTTGCTTTTTTTATTCTATGGTGTCTTAAAAATTATTCGCTCAAAGCATTCACTTTATCTCTCACAATTGGATACAAAATAAAAATTGCAAAATGACAAATACTCATAATCAAAGCGCTTACCATATTTTCCTTAATATTTCCCCAATGATCAAATACATAAAATTGTAAGCCCGTTAAAATAACACTAGCTATAAAACTAAATAAAAGGTATTTTATCCAATTATTTTTAAGCCCTTTAATATAAATAAAGCCATGTGCTTTATTTAATATAATCACTAAAATAATTACAAATAAAATAATTTTCATAAGTTTTCTCCTTTCTAACACTCTATCTCTATACTCCACTATCTTTACAATAATTTAATTTTATGGAAATATATAACTATTTTATTGTTTACCTACTATTTTACTAAATATATACTAAATAAAAAGAGAGGGGTAATTTTATATGAATAATTTTTTTAAAATCTCAATTTTTAGATTTTTTTATTAGCATTTGCTCATCAAACAAGTGCTGAAGAACAAACAAACGTTGAACCAAACACAGAAGCAAACTGGGTAGAAACAGGAGAAGAAATTACTACAGATATTAATTCATTTAAACATGAAAATGAAGATTTACAATCAACAGACCCGACAAATTCTGGTGGCTTCTCAACTTATTCGTTACCTGCATATCAACACACTGGTGGTGGTACGATATCTAGCCCGGCTCGAATAGATACGGATCGTTTATGGATAAGAAATAGCAGTGGTTATGCTACACCTTATTCTGTAGAATATACAATCAAAGATGGTAAAATTATCTTATTTGAGAACGAAGGATGGGAATATTATACTCAAGGTTGGACTCAAGGTTGGTTTAATATGGTTACAGGCTACGTTGCATCACTAGTTACCTCTGGATATTTTACAAAGGGGACATATCAATATTCCGGTAAGTTACCATATTTAAAAAAATATATAATAGATATGGAAATACAATAAAAACATATACTAGCTATGTTCCTGGTGCTACAGCGATGATAACTTTTTCTACGCCCATCTCTAATAAAATAACATATAGTCCTGTACCAACAGCAGGTACAAAAGAATTAATAGTTTATGTTAAAAGAAGTGGAGCATCTGCATGGAACCATAGAGTTAGATTTGTACTTTCATCAGGTTCTTTAACTACTAAAACTTGGGTTGTACAATAAACACTTAAAAGCACAGAAGTGTGTTAAACACGTGTTGCAGCAAGTGGCAATTGATTAACAAATACGAATACTCTCGCTTGAGAGTTTATCCTTTGCAGTGAGCAGGGCATGTTAATTGATCCATTACCAGGGGTATATTGCATAAAATCTTTTATATTTTTTAAGCAAAAAAAGATCCTAGCAAAAATATAAATTGCTAGGATCTCTATTTTTTGAAAAGAGATTTGAACCTATCACAAAACCAACAGAAGATGAAGAAGATTTATATGACTTATTTCATCTTGCCGATAAAGGACTATATGAAAAGTCGTCTGTAGTTAAACCGTATAATGAAATCGCTATAACTGATATAAACAAGATTATTTTAATAATTTTCAATAGATCCCCCCTATTTCGAAAGATAAACCTATAATGCTATAAGCAGTTTTGAGTTAAAGAGACATCGGACCTGTATTTGATTTAGTAGATAAAACCAACTATTCTTAATATCCAAAAGGTAAAACAGAAGCAACTACGTTAACTAAATTTTACCACTTAGCATAAACAGTGAGTACAAAATCAGTTCATTATTCAGTTCTTTATTATTGGAATCAATTTATCATTTTCGATTGGTGAAGATAGTACGATTAATGTTGTTGAATCTCCGTATATCCCCATTTCGTTTATGGCAACTTCAAGGGATTGAAGGGTTTCCGTCACTACTTTTACTAAAAAGTTATATTGGCCACTAATTCTATGTAATTCCACTACATCCTTTGATTGATTGCAGAATTCTACAAAGTTTTCACAGCTTTTCGTATGGAATAACAGAAAGGCTGATATCGGTTTGTTGATTTTTTCTGCTCTTACAATCGCCCGATAATGATCAATAATTCCCTTTTCCTCCATTCTGCGCACTCGCTCTGTAACCGCTGGCTGAGAGAGGGCTACTTCTTTTCCAAGTTCCGTCATGGAAATTCGACCTTTCTCCTGTAAAATCAAAAGAATTTCTTTATCCAATTCATCCATTATCTTTACCACCTTTATATTCAAAGTAAAATGCTCAAAATAAAATAAATTTCAAACTAATAACACTTTATAAACTGGATTTTTCTATATAACTCCTTTTTTAAATTATATAAAATTAACCAAGAAGTTAATACTTTTATAAAGGGGTAAGAACAACATGGGGATCAATGAATTATTAAATTCAACTCAGATTGGTAACTGGCACTTGAAAACAAAAATTGTAATGGCACCAATGACACGGAGCTTTGCTAATAATGAAACAGGTACTGTTGGTGAAGATATTGTCCACTACTACCGGAAAAGAGCGAAAGACGGTATTGGGCTAATTATTACAGAAGGTATTAATCCTTCTCCTAGAGGAAAAGGAACTTTTGGTGTACCTGGGCTATATACGAACAGCCAAGTGGATTCATGGCGGAAAGTAACGGAGGCTGTTCATGAAGAAGGTGGGACGATTGTTGCCCAACTTTGGCACGTAGGAAGATTGACACATCGAGAACTGACTGGAGGATTGCCACCACAAGCACCCTCTCCTATAAAGGCGGATGGACTTGTCCATCGATTGCGAAAACCATATGATACTCCAGAAGAAATGACTTTAATGGATATCAAGGAAGTTATTCAAGAATATGCATTAGCTGCTCGAAACGCCATCAAGGCCGGTTTTGATGGAGTTGAAATCCACGGGGCTCATGGTTACTTAATTGATCAATTTAATTGTGAAATGACGAATAAGCGAACGGATGAGTACGGAGGCAATTTACAAAATCGCTTATCTTTTATGAAAGAATTATTAATGGCGGTTATCAATGAAGTTGGTAAAGATAAAACCATTATACGATTTTCCGAAATAAAAGATGATATTCCAGGTTATAGATGGGCTAATCCTGAAGAGACTATAAAGGCTTTTATTCAGGTGTTTCACGAAGTAGGACTCCAAATTATACACCCTTCCACAAATGATTTTACCGAAAAAATGGCGGATGATATGACCTTTCATCAACTGGTGAGAAAATATTGGGATGGCATAATCATTGGGGTCGGTAATTTAAATCCACAGACTGCTTCTAAAGCGATTGCGGAAGGTACTATTGACCTCGCTGCCTTTGGACGTCCTCTACTTGCAAATCCGGATTTCGTTCAAAAAATAAAAGAAGAACGTCCTCTAAAACCCTATGAAGCAGCAATTGATTTAAAATACTTGAATTAAAAAGATTATAACCGAGCGTTGGACTACATTTGTTCAACGCTTATTAGCATTTGCTTCATACTTTTAACGAACCCATGTGCAAACTTTCATGGTTCATATGAAAAACGACTATGTCCCCTAATGTTTTCATACCTAAAAAGAATTCTTTTAGTGGTTCGTCCAGGTGTCCTTTACAAGCTTGTTCAATCGCATGTACTTATTGTTCCAACTGTTTAATTAGCACATCCATTGAAGGAGGTTGCTCCGTCCAATTATTTGGTTTACTCCCGCTCAGAAACATCAAATGATAAGATAGAGGCATTTGTCTTTCCAGGTGAACTGCAGGAAACATTGTATTATCCCAACCTACTAAAATATGACCAACATTCCAGCGGATATTGTTATGATGACCATCTGGAATTTGGTCCGCAATCTCTTCAGGTATTATCCGAGTCCATTTACGCCACAATTTCATTTGTTCAAATAATTGTACTTCCCTCATTATGAGTCCTCATTTCCTGCCCTTCTTCATTAATTCGATTATGTAAAAAAGTTGGGTGATGATAAAAGAACCAAAAATAATGAATAGAATACATAGAGCTATATCAACTTCGCCAACTAAATCACCTAATACCAACAAAATTAAAAACATAAGTAGTATCCCTGTAAATACCGTTAGAAAAAACATACTGATATAACGTCCCAACGTCACATCCCCCTTTCCCTATACTAGTTCTCGACTCTCAACCAACTCTCCTTCCCCTAACAACAGTAAAAGAGTGCATTATTATAAATGCACCCTTTTCGTTATTTATCAATCACAATGGATAATTTATAGTTCGCATGTTCATTTAAAGCGGTCAAAAATTGATTCAATTCTTCGTTTGAAGGGAAGCGACATTCGAGAAGGTAGCAACCGTCTCCACTAATTTTATAGTTATTCAAGATGTATTGTTCTTGCGTTTTTATAAATGATAAGTAAGGCTGATGATACGTATTTTGCGTAATGATTGTTATAAAAGTATGGATTGGACAGCCTAATTTCGCTTGGTTCACTTTAACCGTATACCCTTCGATAACGCCACTATCTTCTAACTTTACCACCCTTGCCGAAACCGCCGGCCCTGTTAAATGAACTTTTTCCCCTAATTGTTTCATAGTGAGCCGACTGTTTTTAGATAGTTCCTCTAAAATCAGCCTGTCCGTGCGATCTAACATGTCACAAACTCCTTTCATTAATAAAGTCAAACAGGCAAAAGACTTTATTTTTTCTATGTATCCATCAATAGGTCATAGTTTAAACTATACACAGTTTAAAGAATACCCGAAAAAGGAGTTAATGAATATGAATATACATCAAATTCGTAATGCAACGATGGTTGTTGAATATGGAGGGAAAAGGTTTTTAATCGACCCTATGTTAGCGGAAAAAGGAACTTACCCTCCTTTCCCTAATTCACCAAGACAAGATCAAAAAAATCCGATAGTTGAGCTGCCTGCTACCATCGACAAGATCGTTCAAAATATCGATGCGGTTATTGTCACTCATCTACATTTAGACCATTGGGATGATGCAGCTAAGGAATCATTGCCAAAGGACATCAAAATTTTTTCCCAAAATGAAGAAGATGCTACGGAAATTCAAAAGGCTGGTTTCCAAAATGTCGAGGTTTTACAAGAGGATACGGTCTTTGAAGATATCCAATTAATAAAAACAAAAGGCAAGCATGGCAGAGGAGAAATTTTAAAGCTTGCAGGTCAAGTGTGTGGTGTTGTCTTCAAACATGTAACGGAAAAAACTTTATACGTTGCAGGAGATACAGTATGGTATGAAGCGGTTCAAGATGTAATCGAAACACATGAACCGGACATCTTGGTTGTCAATGGTGGAGATAATCAATTCCTGCAAGGCGGTTCCCTCGTTATGGGGAAAGATGATATTTATGAAGTGTATAAGGCTGCCCCTAATGCAAAAATTATTTCCGTTCATATGGAAGCCGTTAATCATTGGACGTTGTCTCGGGAGGAATTAAAACAATTCATTAAAGAAAAAAGCATCTCTAACGTTTTAGTGCCAGATGACGGTGAATTTTACTCATTTTAAGAACAATAAAAGTGCACATCAACTCGTTTTTTACGGTTCGTGCACTTTTTATATACTTTCATTCCCCCTGGAATTAATCTTCTAATTTAGCCACTCCTAATGCAAGGTGATCCCAAAGCAATTGTTCCACTTTTTCACTTAGTTCATTCGGACAATTGATGACTAAAACGACCTCTGAATGCTTCCCTTTTAGCACCCTTTTTCTTTTATAAATTACTTTATAAAGGATGAAATCGATCAAAAAGCCCGTCACAAACCCAACCGCTCCACCGATTAACCCCCAATAAATCGGCCCCCACTCTAATTGAAAACCGATACATGCTCCAATTACACCAAATGCCGTTCCGATTGCCGCTCCCTTATCAAACAAACTAATACCATCAGCTCGATGAAGTGTATCAAATAATCTTCTTTCTTGGGTGCGATTCACAAGCGGGACAGCAAGAATTTGACTTTTGTGTACCCCTAATTGTTCTATAGCCGTAATCGCTAACTCAAGATATGTGGAATGCTCAAAGGTAGAAATTATTTGCAATGGATCACACCTCAGCAGATGTTGGTATTTTTATACGATATTGGTTGTAATTTTTTCGCAAAAATGTTCGTTGTTCACTATCAAATAGTTTATTATTTTCCACTGTATTTACGTATGCGTCATACACGCCAAAGCCAATTTGTGATGGAATAAATAAAAACCATTGTGGGTTAAGTGCTTCAGTCGCTTTGCTAATTTCACCCATGAAGAGGAAATGAACCGCGACAAGGACATTGGAAAAGTAGACAAAGACAATCATAAACGACACCATAAAAGTGGCTGTAATTACTCGATGGATATACAATTGACCTAATCCCGGTGTTAAAAAGGACCAAAATATCGCCATACTCGGTCTTCTTTTATCTAAATAATTCACTTCTACAGCCCCAATAATAAAAGAATTAAAATTAGCATTTTCCCTTTCCGCTAATAAGTAGACTTTGTTCATATCCACTGCACTCCGGTAACTGTCCCAAATACCAAAAATATAGACGGGAAGATACAAAAGGAGCCATCTTGGTTCTAGCACTTCCTTCGCCATTTTAAAATTCCCGGTAAAAGAATAAATAATTCCATAATTTAAATGGGCCATATTGTTCACAAGAAGTTCCCATAAAATGAGGGCATAGCCTCTCAAATATTTCGATAATAGAAGATGGCCAAAACCAGGAAAAGCAGCTGACCACCAAGCAATAATATAAGGGTTTCGCAAATGGAGTTGGGTAGTTCCAACTAAACTGACATGGGCTTTATAGCGTCTGGCTGTATTATTATTAGTAAAATTCCTCATACCGCTGCAACCCCTTAGTTATCTTATAACGCTTTTTCCAATTTACAAATCCATTTATAAAAAGCCAACTCAATGATAAGTAAAATCGGATAAATAGGTACTGAATAAACTAATTTCCACCATCCATAATGGAAATAGCCCCAAGGTTCTGGAAGCAAAGCTAGTGCTTCATAAATGACACATACTATAGACCAAAATACAATATAAAGGAAACGCTTTAAAAAAGAAGTGCGAAACGGGAAAAAATTTAAAAACATGAGTATAAAAGGCGGCGTCAACATAATTCGCACTGGTAAATCAGACCATTCAATTTCACTATCGCTAAAATACCAATAAGCGTTATATTTAGTACCTAAATAGAGATCAACAATTAGTTGAAATAAGACGGTAAATGTCCACATATGGACGATTTGATTTTTAGTTAGTCGCTTAACCGTAATAAACGCAACCGTGTTTAAAAGGATAACGGCAATTATAAGTCCGATCATAGCAAAAAAGAATCACCTCTTTAGACACTATTCTTTACTAAAACTTTATTAAGTATTCCGCACCTTTCTTTCAAATGCAATAACCCTCTTTCAAAAAATGAAAGAGGGTTTAAGGCGTTCTTATTTTGATAATTAGGATTACTATTTTTAACGCATATTCATTGGTAGAGACTTTTCATCTATTTCTTTTAATATTTCGTGTAAAAATTCCTCTACGGACATTGTTTTTTGTACGCTCTGCTTATATCCCCTAACTGTAACTGTTTGGTCTTTTTGCTCTTGGTCACCTAAAACAATCAAGTAAGGGACTTTCTTTATTTGTGCATCTCGAATTTTTCTTCCAAGCTTTTCATGACGACTATCGATAGAAGCTCGTATTCCTGCTTTTTGCAAGAGCTTATATACTTTTGTCGCGTATTCATTATGCACTTCGGTAACACCCATTATCTCAACCTGCTTTGGCGCTAACCAGAGTGGGAATGCTCCTCCAAAATGTTCAATTAAAATACCTAAGAATCGATCAATTGAACCAAATACTGCACGATGAATGACAACAGGTCTTACTTTTTCGTTTTGTTCATTTACATAAGTTAAATCAAATTTTTCAGGGAGTTGGAAATCAAGTTGTACTGTTGCACATTGATGGCTACGGTTAATCGCGTCTTTAATATGGATGTCAATTTTCGGTCCGTAAAATGCACCGTCCCCTTCATTGATTTTATATGCTGAACCTATATTGTTTAAAACATTTTCTAATGCCCGCTCAGCTTTGTTCCATAAGTCTAAATCACCCATGTAGTCATCTGGTCGTGTCGATAACTCACTTTCATAATCAAACCCAAATACTTGATATACATGATCAATAATCTTTAATGCTAACGTGATTTCGTCTTCAATTTGTTCAGGTGTTACAAAAATATGTGCATCATCTTGACAGAATGTTCGAACACGTAACAAACCATTTAATGCCCCACTAAATTCATGACGATGGACTTGTCCAAATTCAGCCATGCGAATCGGTAAATCCCTATAAGAGTGCAAATCATTTTTATAAATAAGCATATGACCGGGACAGTTCATTAGCTTTAAAGCAAATTTTTGTTCATCTACTTGTGTAAAATACATATTTTCTTTATAGTGCTGCCAATGTCCGGATTGTTCCCATAATCGCTGATTCATCATCAAAGGTGTTCGAACTTCTTTATAATCATATGCTGTTTGTAAATCCCGAAGAAATGATTCAAGTTCATTGCGTATAATCTGTCCATTTGCTAAATAAAATGACATACCTGGAGCTTCTTCTGAAAACATAAATAGTTCGAGTTGTTTTCCTAACTTTCGATGATTTCGTTTTTCGGCCTCATCAAGGAAGTTGAAATAATTTTGCATTTCTTCTTTACTGGCAAATGCCACACCATAAATGCGTTGTAACATTTGATTATGACTATCTCCACGCCAGTAAGCACCCGAAATATTCATTAATTTAAAATACTGTAATTTATTTGTGGAAGGTACATGTGGACCTCTACATAAATCGTAAAACTCTCCTTGTTCATACACTGTTATCGGTTCATCCAATGGGATTGCATCTAGTAATTCCAACTTTAATGGATCATGTACAAAAAGTTGATTTGCCTCCTCCCTTGTGACCTCTTTACGAACAATTTTAAGATTTTCCTTAACTATTTTTTGCATTTCTCGTTCGATAACAATTAAATCTTCCGGCACTAATGAATGTGCCATCTCTATATCATAATAAAACCCATTTTCTATAACGGGACCTACCCCTAAATGAACATCTGGATATAAACGTTTTATAGCCTGTGCGAATAAGTGGGCTGTCGAATGGCGAATGACTTCCATACCTTTTACTGAATGTGCCTCATAAATAGCAATTTGAGCATCGGTTAGAATCGGTCTCGCCAAATCATATGTGGTTTCATTTACATTTCCTACAATGGCTTTTTTCACTAAACTCGGACTAATTGCTTTTGCAATATCGGTTAGTGTTACACCTTTTGCAAACTGCGCTTGTTTGCCATCTGGAAATTGAATTAACACTTGTTGATTTGACATCCTAACACTCCTTTTCTAATTTGTTGCCTTTAAGGCAAATAAAAAACACATACTTGTCCACTAAGGGACGAGCATGTGTTGATTACCCGTGGTTCCACCCAAATTCCTACCTATGCAAATGCATCAGTAGCTCATTGAATGCAGATAACGCCTGCACACGTCACTAGTTTCCTAGCACAGCTCTAAGGTAGTAAATCATTTCGTCCAATTAGGAAACTTTCAGCCGGTGATTTCCCTCTCTTTTCATCTTCTCTAAAATGATTCGTATCCTCTTCATCGCTTTTTAAAATAAAATTAGTATCAAATTTAAATCATCCGGTTCAATATGTCAATACTTTTAATATTCTAAATATATTTCATTTGTCTAAAAACCATGTTTGATGATACTGCCATTTAAGGTCCCCTTGAAAAGTTAATGCCTAATAGATGAAAAAATAAAACAAATTACTTAAGATGAGAATAGGTTAAATTATTAATAAATGGGAAAAAGAGGTATTATTATGAAAACTAATGGCTTTCTCGTTTTGAATTTCATTATTTTGTTTGGTATAGGGGTTTATTTAATGGTTTATAGTTTTTCTGCGCATGTGGAATTAAAAACAGGAATTCCTATAATATCAGGTCTTTTAATGGGTTTTTCCATCTATTCAACCTATCGAATACAAAAGCAAGCAAAGCATTAGTTTGAACAAGATCATTTTTTTATCCGCGCTCATGATACATATGCAAAACTGATTTTCTAGATTAAACCAAACCATTATCCCATATCAATTTGGAGGGGAAACATGACAACTACTTATGTCCATTGGGGAGAATCAAAGGTTAAATTAACATGGAAGAAAAGTGAGGTACTTCCTCAAAGGCATCTAATCACAAGTGTCCATGGCTTTTGTTTTCAAGGTGGCAACTTATTATTAGTTCATTTAAATAAGAGAGGATGGGATTTTCCAGGAGGACATATCGAATCTGGTGAATCACCGGAAAATTGCCTTAAACGAGAGGTGTTAGAAGAAGGTTATGTAGAAGGCGAAAGCCAATTGTTAGGATACATAATCGTTGATCATAGTGAAAATCTTTTTTGGACAGAGAGTAGCCCATATCCTAAAATTGGCTACCAACTGTTTTACAAAATGACTATTACAAAACTGCTCCCTTTTGAAGGAAAATTTGAATCTTCAAAGCGTATGTTCATAAACCCTCAAGACATTTCCGCCTACCATCACGAGTGGAACATACTTTATCAGCATATTTTGGACTGTACATTCCAATAGATTTTTTTAAAATTCTGTTTAAAGATTTATGCTTTTATTTTCCAAATTAAAATTCCCATGTTATAATCTAATTAAATTAAGAGTACATTAAAAAAGACTACTCGATGAGTGCCATCAAGTAGTCCTAGCAATTTAACAGATTGCTTCAAGGGCAATCAGCATCACAGTAAAGAGTAAACCGTATGCTTGGTAGGCGGGCGGTTTACTTTTTTTGTGTGAACGTGTAGGACAATGTAAGAATCATCACTACAAGAACAGCCACATCAATCGTAAGAGACAACGCTTCTATACTCAACAATCGATATCACCTCCTAATCGATTACTCTTTCGGAAATGATATCGATCATGTTTCAGTCATTGTCATAGCAACACCCCCTCTCCTCAAAGAGTAGAGGAAAAACGAGTGCTGACCGCCCACAAAACCCTATTAAATCGCTAACCTTATTATACCATTATTGCTAGTATAATACTTCATCAAAAATCAGATTATTCTCAATTTAGATAAAATATACTACTTCGTTGTTTATAAAATGGAACGTTTCTTATCCCGTTTCCGATGCACAAAAATGATATTTTTTCTAAATGGCTATTCGCCATGTTATAATCTAGTTAATTTACGAGTACATTAAAAAGACTACTTGATGGGTGCCATCAAGTAGTCCTAGCAATTTAACAGATTGCTTTAAGGGCAATCAGCACCATGGTTAAAGTAAACCGTTGGCTTGGGAAGGCGGGCGGTTTACTTTTTTTGTGTAAACGCATAGGACAATGTAAGAATCATCACTACTAGAACAGCCACATCAATCGTAACCGACAATGCATCTATACTCATAAATCTATCCACCTCCTAATCGAACCCTTTCGGAGATGATGTAGATTAGGTTTTCGTCATTGTCATAACAGCACCTCCTCTCCTAAAAGAGTAGAGGATAAACAAGTGCTGACCGCCCACAAAACCCTATTAAATTACTTACCTTAGTATACGAATGTTTCTATTCCTATACTTAGTCATAAATCTGATTATTCTTCAGAAAAGTATTTTCCATAGAGTTATCTTACTATTTTTGTGAATTTACAATGATAATAAAAATAGATGGCTTCCTTTTAAATAGGAAAACCATCGAAAAAATTTATTCGTTAATAATTTCTTTAATCGCTTCAGCTAAAGCATCCGCAGTCCTATAGGCTTCTTCAAATGTATTTTCATGTCCACCTATGTTTAACGATAAAGAATTCTCATGAAGATCTTGATTGTATGTGTTCCGAGGATTCTCTCCTTTTTCAAATACTCCTTTGGATAAACCAGGATATAATTTTTCTATCTTTTCATGAAGACGTTCTGCAAAGGCTTTATTCGCTTCATAATTATCAGTAGTTTTTGATACAAAAAATGAAATCTTCGCATAATCTTTCCCGTCAATGTTTACCGTTGTATAAGACCTTTTTTGGGAATCTCTGTGTATATCCAAAACCATTTTTATACTTTTATATTCATTTAATATTTCTTGTAATTTTAACCTTGATACATTATAAGCGTTGGAAAAAGATAAGTTTTGTTCTTCTAAGATTCCTAAAAAATCCGTATTATCATGTATATTGCTAATGTTATTTTCCTTCAACGCTTTACTTAACTCTTCCCCAACCAATGTAACATTCTTCGTTTCACTATAAGTATCCTCAGCTTTTTTAGAATTTTTAACATTATAGGTTTCCGTATTATGTGTGTGATAAATAAATACTAAAGGATCCTTTTCATTAACTACAGATGACAACATTTCATTTTCATTAGAAGTAAGGACATTTGTTAGAGTCTCTTTTCCATCAAATAAGAATAGCCATGATAAAGATAATGTAAAAAATAAAAGCCCACTTGATATGGCAGATATCCTTTTTACTTTCCAATTTCGATTCATACGTCTTGCCTTTTGTCTAAGTTTTGTTTCAGTTGATGTAATGAAGTTTTCACTTGGATATTGAGGATAATTTCCCTTGATCATATCAAATATTTCTTTATCATTTTGCATTTGTCAAAACCTCCTTTGCATCAAAATTTAGTTTCCTTTTTAACTCTCTCAAGGCTCTGTGATAATCTACTTTCACTTTAGATTCACTGCATCGTAGAATTTCTGAAGTTTCCTTTATGGAAAATTCATGAATACCACGAAGTATTACGACCGCTCGATAGTTAGGTTTTAATTTGGAAATCGCCTCGTGAATAAACTGTTCCATTTCAGTAATTTCAAACTCTTCATCTGGCCTCTTGTCCTTTGATTCTAGTTGTGTGAAAAAGCCTTCCTTAAAAATCGAAATAAACTTCTTTTTCCTGTAATGATCTACTGCTACATGTTTTGCTATGGAAAAAATCCATGTTTTTAGATTGCTTCCACTTTTAAAATGGGGTAGGTTTTTTAAAACACGAATAAAAACTTCCTGTGTTAAATCTTCGGCGTCATTTTGATTGCCTGAAAAATAAACAAGAAATCGAAACACGTCTAAATAGTAATTGTTGTAAATATTAACGATACTAGACTCTAAGTTTTTTAAATCGACCAATCATTTCCCCCCTCATTATGCATTCACGTATTATTCGTTTAAGGACATTAAAAAGTTACAATGTTTTTTTATTTATGTACCTTTCTAGTTAATTACCAATTATTCCTATCTAAACTTATAAATCCATCTTCTCCCCTGCAAGTTATACAATAAAAAAGCGTTTATCCTTTACTCGGATAAACGCTACCACCTAGTTAAACTCCCTTTTACCATATATTCGAAATAAGACGAGCCACCATTCTTGGTAAAAACAATATGACATTCCAAATGATTTCTAAAATCATTTCAAAAATCATTTCGATTAATGTATCACTATAAACTCGCTTTTTCTTAGTTTTTTTTCTTTTATTAATTTTCATCCTTAATCCCCCAACACTTCAATAGTTACGTCTAACTACCAAAGGCTTTGCACTTTTATTAAGCTACTGACCTAGCTCCAAAGGTAAAAAAGCATAATCTCCGTCCTTTATAACGTCACATTTACGGACTGGAATCGGATGTTTAAAAATGGGGCCATCTATTACTGTAGTATGGAACTCGCCCCCTTCTCCACAAGGGTCAATACCACGAGCTTCAAGCTCCTTCACAAATTCATGCGTAAACGTTCGTCCTAAATCGTCCTCTCGCATGCCAAGAGATAAATTAACCGTTACAACAACCGATACAAATCCCAAATCTATGAATTCTTCGACAACTGCACGATGGTCCATTTCCCATAAGGGCATTCCAAGCTTTAATCCAACATCGTTCGTAACCTTTTCATGCCAACAGCCATGTTCAGGTATATCAATGTCTCCCGTTACTAACAGTTCTGCTCCTTGTTTTTTCGCCTTTTCTAAAAGACCGATAAATACCTTTTCATAATCTGTCCAACTTGCAGCTGCTGCATAGATAGGCAAACCGATAGAACTTGCTTGTGCACGGATGATTTCCGGAGGCATTCCATGGGATCTAGACCGTTTCCCTTCTTCCTCCATCATAACAATAAGTCCAACTGCTTCTCCCGCTTTCATTGCTTTAAACAGAGCTAACGTACTATCCTTCCCTCCGCTAAAAGAAGCGATAAACCGATGCCCGTGAACATTATTTTTCCAATCCTTTAATTCTACCACTTACATCACACCCCTATATTCACATGAAGTTTTTATGTGCCAATCTTATATTTCATTTTTCTATTTTCACGCTGCATAGTTAAATTTTATCACGATTCACCCTAAGCGGTCGGAAAAACTTGGAAATAAAGGAAAATGTGACGTAATATCCTTCACAACGAACGAGGCATTCTTATACGTTCACCTTATCATTTGAAAAAATAAGTAAAAGAGACAACTTTCTATTTGTGAAAGTTGTCTCTTCTTCTATTAATGATGATGTTCATGTCCTTCGATTTGGCTTTGTTGCCCTTTTTGCAAGAAGTCCAGCTCACTTTCAGAAAGTTCACCTACGACAAATTGTTTTTGTGGAACGATAATCGATCCATTATTGCCAGCATGTACTTTCACAAAATAGAGCCCTTCACTATCAAAATCTTTACTAATTCCATAAACACCGTTTCCTAAATCATAAGCTTCTTCCATATAGTACGTGACCGTTCCATCTTGTTTCCATATTTCAAAATGAACAAAGTCTGCCCCTTCTACTCTTTCCCCATTTTGCGTCAGAATGACTTTGATTGTTTCTTTTTCATTGGCTGAAAATGTGTTAGGAATGATAATTTCTGATTGAAGGGGTGATTCTTCTTTATACAGCTTTGCAACGTCCGGTTTCAGGGAACATCCACTAAGCACAACAATGAAAAGAAACATCCATATCATTTTTTTCTTATGCATTGAAAAACATCCTAACTTTTGGAATTCTTTTAATAATGAGCCAATCTACTAGGAAAACAACAATGAGAGACAAACCAACTAAAGGAAACAGTATGCCGAGCCCAATCATCAATAGAAGGAAGAGTTTCATTTTCTTCATACTAATGGCTTTTGGAGCACCTAAACTATGTTTCGGTTTTCGTTTCCACCAAAGGTAAAATCCACTTACGACAACGAAAATAATCCCTAAACAAATTGCGAGACTAATAAGTTGATTGATCAAACCAAATTGAGTTCCTTTATGTAATGTGATTCCCCACGCAATGATTTTCCCCATTACACCGTAGTTATCGTAACGATAATCAGCAAGCACCGCACCGGAATATTGGTCGATATGAATCGTTGCTTCATCCTGTGCCTTTGGAGGAAAGGCGGATAATGTGAATACCCCTTCCTTGCCATTTGGGAAAATGACCGTATAACTTGGATGCATCCCTACTCGATTTGCGACATCTACTACATCGTCAATGGAAATCGGTACATACCCTTCCACTTCAGACTTCGGTACTTCTAAATTTTCAGCTGCCCACGGGACATCTGCAATTTCCTTTGTTTTCACATTGGAAGTTGGGGCATTACCAATCCAAACAGATGGTGGATATCCTTCTCCTGTATTCGTAACGATTGTTTGAAATTGACTACCCCATAATCCGGACCAAGGTAATCCGGTCATAATGAGAAATAACATCCCTGCCGTAATCCAAAAGGCAGGCACCGCATGCATGTCTCTTCTGAAAATCTTTTTCCCTTTCGTCAACCTTGGAAACAGTACTCCAGACAAGTCCTTTTTCTTCCTAGGAAACCATAAAAAAAGACCCGTCACAATGAGTACAATCGCCCAGCAAGCTGCCAATTCTACGATTCGATCTCCGATTGTCCCTGCCATTAATTCCCCGTGAAATTCTTCAATTCGATCCATAATTCGATCATCATTATTTAACTCTCCAAGGGACTTCCCCGTATACGGATCTATAAAAACCGTTAACGACTCATCGTTGGAAATGATGCCCACTTCACTTGAACGGTCTTCGCTTTCTCCAAGACGATATTGAGTTACGACGGCATCCGGGTGCAGTCTTTTCACTTCTTCTATTTGCGCAGAAGCGGATATTTTCTCCCCTTGTGGGTTCACCTCGTAGTAATCTTTATAAATGACTTGTTCAATTTGTGGCTTAAATAAATAAATCGAACCGGTAACGGCGAGAATGATTAAAAAAGGTGCAAAAATAATCCCGGCATAAAAATGCCACCGCCATACCGTTTTATATAGGGCCGCTTTCATTGATTTTTCATTCTTTTCTGCTACATTGTTCGTTGCTTCATCCATACCTAGCCCTCCTTACTTTTTGTGCTATCTTTGGATTTGTCCTTTAACAGCACCCATTTTTCGGGTGCATTTCATCTACTATTGCTTGAATGGCTTCATCAAAGTTATAAATCGTCCCACCAAACCCTTTTCGGAATTGTTTTGCTTGTTTCTTTGATTCAAAAACAATGACCTGTGGTTGGCAACAATTCAGTTGGATATCCGCATTCAAAAGATAGATAGCTGTTTTTGCACTGATCGTCGTATCCTTTAAAAAGTCCCGACAAATCATTTGAGAGACGTCCTGCTCGATATCTTTATATCGCAATAAAGCACAATGGGGACAACAAGCTTGCTCAATTTGTTGGTTTTTTTTGATTAATTGCACGGACATTCTTGAATTCGGTTCTTTCAAACAATACACACATCGATTTAATAAATTGGGAGTTTGTGCAACAAGGGTAATCCCTTTGGATGTTTTAGAAACCTTGTGTTCATCGATTAAAGGTTTAATATCCCGGTAAACCGTCATTTCTGAAACTCCTAATCTTTCACTAATTTCAGAAACTCGCAATATTCCTTCTTGTTCTAACCATGTTAAAATTTGTTGTTGTCTTTTGATAGGTAACATTTATCTCCAACACCTACTTTTATTGTAATATCAATATCTTCATCACCATTATAGAGTGAATTTAATGGGATATGTGATGATTTTTGTGAATTAATGTTGAACTTTAACAAATCTACAATAAAATATCCTTTTTCACACACCTTAAAACATAAAAAAACCTAACAACAAACGCGTTACGCATCGCACTGACCTAAAAAAATGAGACAAATAAAAACACCTTTCGTTGAAAAACGGGTATTAAACCTATAAATCCAACGTGGAGGTGTTTTTTCTATGGGAACAAGAGTTAGTTATCCAGTAGA
>NZ_RHLQ01000013.1 GCF_003711845.1 Lysinibacillus halotolerans | reverse complement strand
TCAATTACACGCATCTCCCTTTTGTTTTGTTTATTGGTCTAAACAAAGTCTAACAAAATTAGGAGATTGCGTGTTTATTTTTTCTGAATTTTATCTGTACCCCAACAAATATTTTAGAGCCAATTTACGTACACAAAAGGATACGAATTACCTATAATTTAACAAAGGAAATGAAATGAACCGTCTCTTCTAAAAAACGTCTATTTATAAAAAATAAAAGGTTATTGATTCGGACATCAATAACCTTTTTCTCTATTAGACTATTTTGAAAAAATAGAAATCAACTTTTTAAACATGCCTTTTGAATGATCTTCCAGCGCCATTAATGGAACCGATTCACCTAATATTCTTCTCGCAATATTACGATATCCTAGAGAAGCTTTATTGTTTGGATCCATAACAATTGGTTCCCCACGATTCGAAGAACTAATAACATCCTCACTATCAATGACAATACCTAATAAATCAATAGATAGGTAGGTTGTAATTTCATTAATATCAAGGGTATCCCCATTTTTCATTAAATCTTTTCGAATACGATTAATGATTAATTTAGGTGGTTCAATATTTTCCTGTTCCAATAAACCGATAATTCGATCCGCATCGCGAACAGCCGAAATTTCTGGTGTTGTTACGACAATCGCTCGATCAGCACCTGCTACAGCGTTTTTGTAACCTTGTTCAATACCTGCAGGACAATCAATTAAAACATAATCATATTCACGTTTTAGTTCATCGACTAAACTCTTCATTTGCTCCGGTGTAACGGCATTTTTATCCGTCGTTTGAGCAGCAGGTAATAAAAATAGTTTTTCATCAACACGCTTGTCCTTTACTAACGCTTGATGAATTTTACAGCGACCTTCTACGACATCGACTAAGTCATAAATAATTCGATTGTCTAAACCTAATACTAAGTCTAAGTTACGTAAACCGATATCTGTATCAATTAAACATACTTTTTTCCCTTGAAGAGCCAATGCAGTTCCCAGATTGGCAGTTGTTGTTGTTTTACCTACCCCGCCTTTACCTGAAGTTATAACGATTGCTTCCCCCACATTAGCTTCCTCCTTTAACCGTACTTAATAATGGTCGTATATTTCTCACTTCTTGTACTCGTTCATAAGAAATGTGGCCTTCTTGATTAATATATGCAAAAATTTGTTCCGCATTTTCTTTAACAAATGGCTTTTCATTTGACATAATTTCAATTTGATCGTCAATTAATACGTGCGTAGGTTCAAAATGTGAAGCAACGATAATCGCTTCTTTATTTCCCTTTAATCCAGCGTGGGCAATTCCTCTTAAATTACCCAACACATATATACTGCCACCAGCTTCTATTTTCCCGTTTGGATTGACATCACCAATAACAACGATATCTCCAATCGCATTTAAGATTTGTCCCGAACGGACGATTCCTATATATGTTTCACATTGACTAGCTTGCTCTATCTCCATTTTTTCTTGGATAGTTATGACATCACTATGCACTTTCGACACGTGCATTTTCCCAGGGCTTTGTACAATTGCAATAAGTTCCTCTTGTTGTTCAGTCGAAAGATAACGTTTTCCTAAATGAAGTTGAACATCTACCTTTCCATCAATTCCGCCTTCTGAAACTTTGCGTTTCAGTTCCTCTACTAGTTCTGCGTAGGCGCACTGATCGTCTAGCCGAAGTACTAACCCTTCTTTTGTCCCTTTAATATGGACAAGCTGTTTTTTCATAATTAAGCGACACCTCACGCCAAATCAATTTAAGAATTATCTTGGGCACGCTGCAACACACGCGCGTTGATTAAATATTTAAATGCCCAACCAAGCATTATTAAAAATAATAAATTAGCTATCATTGTTGGTAGTAGGCGGTTACTTAAAAATTCACCTACTGGAATCGTAGTAAATTGAATGAAGTAAAAGAAATAATATAAAACAACTTCCATAAGAGCAACTAAAATTAACGATAAAATCGTCGTAACGCTTAAATGTTGATGAATGAATTTCACGGATGATCCAGCTATAAAGCAAACTGCAGGGTATAAAAAGGAATATAATCCAATAATATCAATGTAAAACACATCATACAAGAGCCCAAAAATTAAACCATATATACAAGCTCTTTTACGACTGTAGTAAATAGAAATGAAAATTAAGTAAAGGATGACAAAACGTGGTACAAAGTAAACTGTTTCGCCTCCCCAATCAATAGGAGAGAATAACGCAAATTCTGGTTCAAGCAAAAATAAAACGACTGCAACGAAGGGAATTAAAAATCTTACCATTACTCTTCACCTTCGTCAGTAGTTTCATTTGTCGTGCCGTTCGTTAAATCTGCATTTGTATTTCCTCCATCAGAACCGTCTACTGAAATAACTGTTCTTTGGGCAATGACAACATCCTCTAATAAAGAAAAGTCTGCAGCCGGTTTTACATATGCAAGTTTTGTTAGTCCATAATCATCCGTTGTTACTTCCGTAATTTCCCCAATTGGAATACCTTTCGGGAAGACTCCTCCTAATCCAGAAGTGACAACTTGTTCTCCAACATTTACTTTGAAGCTAGAATCAATTCTTTTTAATATTAATTCATTACGCTCTACGTCATATCCTTCAATCAAACCAAAAATATCTGATTTTTCTCCTTGAACAATAGCAGAAACACGATAATTAGGATTATTCGTATGAAGTAACTCTACCTCTGAAGTAAACGGCGTAACTAAACTAATTTTACCAATCAATCCGTTTGCTGTCATTACAGCCATATTTAATTCTACACCATGGGACGACCCTTTGTTGAGTATAATTTTCTCTTCCCATTGATCCGGATTTCGAGCAATAACCGTTGCATTTAGCGGATTAAAATCTGCTAAACTCTCTTCTTTGCCTACTAGTTCTTTTAACGATTCATTTTCAGATTGCAATGTATTAACTTCCGCCTGAAGTACAGCAAAATCTTCCAAACGCATTTTTAAGCGCTTATTTTCTTCGTACGTATTTAATAAAGAATTAATATCATTAAAAATCCCTGTTATGTAATTTGTTGGCTTTGCAACAAGAGATTGCGCAAAGCCAACAGTGTCTTTAATAAATTGTTCGGGTACGCTTGCGTTTTGTCGATCCCGTAATGAGAAGCTAATCAATGCCACAAGGAATATCATGCCAACTAGTAGCAATATTAATTTCTTGTTTGAAAAAAAATGTGGCATTGGTATTCCTCCTTACCCTTTCATCTGTTGAGAACGAACTAAATCGATATGTTCTAAAGCTTTTCCTGTTCCAATCGCTACACAATCCAACGGGTTTTCTGCAATGAATACAGGCATATTCGTTTCATCACTAATCACTTTATCTAAATTACGAAGAAGTGCTCCACCACCAGTTAACACAATTCCTCTTTCCATTACGTCTGCAGAAAGCTCAGGAGGTGTTTGTTCTAAAGTTTTTTTGACGCCATCAATAATAGTAGAGATAGCTTCTTTTAATGAATCTGAAATTTCTTCAGATGTAATCTCGATTGTTTTCGGTAATCCTGTTAATAAATCACGTCCACGGATTTCCATTTTTTCATTACTATCATCGACACGAGCTGTGCCAATTTCAATTTTAATTTTTTCCGCAGTGCGTTCACCGATCGTTAAGTTATATGTTTTACGAATGTAACTAATGATTGATTGATCCATTGCATCGCCACCGATACGAACAGATTCACTAGTTACGATACCACCTAAAGAAATAACCGCTACTTCTGTAGTACCTCCACCAATATCAACAACCATCGAACCTGTAGGATCCCAAACTGGTAAATCTGCACCGATAGCAGCTGCAAATGGTTCTTCAATTGTAAAGGCTTCTTTCGCACCAGCTTGTCTAGATGCATCAATGACCGCACGTTGTTCAACAGATGTAATTCCATAAGGAACACAGATCATGACATTTGGTTTTTTCCAGTTTGAACCAGAATTTTTCAATGCCTGTTTTAAATAATATTCAATCATTGCTGTTGTAATATCAAAATCTGCAATAACACCGTCTTTCATAGGGCGAATTGCTACTATTGAACCAGGTGTACGACCAATCATATTTTTCGCATCATTACCTACTGCTACAATGTCACCTGTTTTTGTATTTTTTGCTACTACTGAAGGTTCGCGTAAAACGATTCCTTTTCCTTTAATAAAAACTAATGTATTCGCTGTGCCAAGATCGATCCCGACATCTTTATTTCCTAATCCAAACAATTTTGTACTCCCTTTCTCTGTAAGCAATTCTATAATCGTTGCTTATAAACTAAGAATTATTATAGCGGAAAAGCTCGAAAAATTATAGTGCTACTTGTACTGTTCTATCATATTTGTCAAACTTCATTCAATTATTATCGACATTTTTCATTTTATTTCGATTCTCTCAATGAAACAAATAAAATAATTATGTAAGTTTTTACATTCTTGTAACAAGCGCTCCATACAAATGACGAAAAAAATCAAAATAGGTTCGTTAATTTAAAAATGAAATATGAAAGAATTATTTTTAATATAAACCATTCTTTTTAACATGCTTTTGTTAACTTATTGTAAATGAAATGTTACATCATTTCATTTCAACTTATTTTGCCCAAAATAAAAGTCGAAATCCGTTCAAACGGACATTCGACCCTTATAATTCAAATTATAGGAAGATTACATATATCCTTTTTCCTTTAAACTAATAAATTGATGGTCTCCAATAATAACATGGTCTATTAATTCGATGCCAATAATATATCCCGCTTCTTGAAGCCGTTTTGTTACTTCAATATCCTCTGGGCTCGGCGTTGCATTGCCTGATGGGTGATTATGGGCACAAATAATAGAAGCAGCAGACCGTTTTACTGCCTCTCGAAAAATTTCTCGAGGGTGAACGATGCTTGAATTTAAACTACCAATAAAAATCGTTTGCTTATGCAAAACTTGATTTTTTACATTTAAAAATAAGGTAACGAAATGTTCTTGTTGAAGGGATGACATTTCAGGCATTAAATAGGTGGCTACATCTTGTGGGGAACGAATCGTAAAACGAGAATCAACTTGTTTTTGGGCTAGTCTTCTACCAAGTTCAATAGCTGCTAACAGTTGAACAGCCTTAGCTTCACCTATTCCTTTAATCGCTACAATTTCCTCTAATGTAGCGTACTTCAGTTCATGAAGCTTTTCAAAATAAGTTAATACTCGATTAGCTAACGTTAAAACCGATTCTTGTTTCGTACCAGTCCGTAAAAGAATGGCGATTAATTCTTGGTTAGATAAACTTTGGGCTCCTTGTCGAATTAACCTTTCCCTCGGCCGATCCTCAACATGCACATCACGTATTTTTAGCTCTGGAAATACGGCAACCGTCATTCAATTATCACTTCCCTTAAAACTTTATAATATTTAAAGCAACTAATTTTTCAAATAGGCTTGCTAATGGTAGTCCTACAACGGTGTTATAATCTCCTTCAATACGATCAACAAATAAAACACCATCGGTTTGAATACCGTACCCCCCTGCTTTGTCAAAAGGATCTCCCGTTTGAACGTAAGCTTTTATTAATTCTAGAGGGACATTTTTAAAGTGCACGTTCGTCACTTCTACAAGTGTCTCTTCGTTACCATCCGGACAAATAATGACTACAGCTGTCATTACCTGGTGATGATTATTTGATAATTTCGTTAAGTGGGAGATGGCTTCTTCCTCTGTTTTTGGTTTATGCAACAATGTATCTTCGAATACAACGATTGTATCTGCACCAATGATTGTTTTCCCTACTTCTCTTTTTGCCACGTCTCTCGCTTTTAATAATGCTACTTCTCGTACGTAATCTTTTAAATTATCAGCTTGCACAGTTGTTTCTTCTACATTGCTTGTCACAACATCAAAGGGAATACCTAACGTTGAAAAAAGTTCTTTTCTCCTTGGTGATGCTGATGCTAAAACGATTTGGTGATCTGTTTTATAATTCATGTCCATTCCTCCTACCTTTATGATAGCTGAGGATTGGAAATTTGAAAAATAACTTTCATTTATCAATCATATTTTTCCCCTAAAAAAATTCATTAAAATTCGATTTTCATACAGTCATTTTGACTAAAATAATGGGCAATTAAATGCAGGCGAGCATTGCCTAAATCTTGCGAAAAGCTTGATAACGCTGAAGTGATTGATTGCCAATCCTGCGGAACATTATCAGGAACATTCCCCTCTTCAAAATAAAATTTTGAAGGGTCGTTACTTTTTAAATATGTTGGTAAATTTTGCAAAGTTGGTTCACTACATGCAGCACCTGAAAATCGAAATGTCTTTGCAAAAGAGGTTGGATTTTCTGACAAAATCAGTTCTTCTTTTACAGGCGTAATCGAAGACCATACATAATAATTACCATCCACTTCTACAATAGCACTTGTATTTAAAGAGGCATGTTGAGATATAAATTCCGTAGCCGCCTCATTACTCTTAAACACCCCGTATTGGTTTGCGAAGAATTCCACAGATAATTTATCATCTTTTGTTGCTGTTTCTTCCTTCGATTCTTCCGTAGCTTGTACTGGAACGGTTTCCCCATCTCCCCCATTGGCTTGGTCAGTCGAAGAATTCATCGAATTGAGTAAGATGATAAAAAATATCACTCCCGCTAGCCCAGCGACTGATCCTATAATTGCTGCATGCATAAGTTCTCTTTTTCCTATAACCTTCGGAAATTTCATTCGCATCACCTCATTGTAACCGTAACAAATCAACAATGAAAAAAAGCGAGACTTTTGACGCCTCACTTAAAAAATATTTCGCAAAAACTAATGAAATTCGATATAATTCAACATTACTTACAACCAACATTCTCATTTTTTGCCTGTTTCATACCTATCACTTTCATCTGGTTAACAGTTCTCTGATGATACCTAATAAATATAGAGATCCCGTCACAAAGGTTTTAATCGGCTCATTTGTCGCATTTTGTATGAAGGAAACCGGATCCGTTAAAATAACTTTTTTAGAAGCATTACTTAATTTACATATATCTTCTGCTTTCATCGCCCGCTCATTTGGAAAGTCAACAAAATAAAATTCATCACTTACTTGTTCTAACAATTGAAGGACAGAATCAACATCTTTATCTGCTAGCATCCCAATCACAAAACGGACAGGGTCATTCGGAAATTGGGATCTAATCGTTTGAACTAAAGCATTTGCGCTGGCAGGATTATGGGCTCCATCAAAATACACATTCGGCATTACTTCCTCAAACCTTCCAGGCAATTGGGCACTTTTTACACCTTGTTGAATTTTTCCGATTTCCAACGGGATTCGAAAATGTTGTGCAATTTTGATGAAAGCGGTAATGGCTAAAGCCATATTATCTGCTTGATGTTTTCCTGGTAATAAACGTGTAAGGTGAGGTATTTCCAATCCTTGTTCCTTATTGCGATAAACATCTTCTTCACCAACCGTTGCCACATCAAAATGTTCCCCTAAAGCTAAAACGGGTGCTGATTTATTTTCGGCTTCATTTTTCACAACAATTAATGCTTCTTCCGATAATCGCCCTATAACCACTGGTCTACTTTGTTTAATAATGCCCGCTTTATGCTTTGCAATGCTTTGAATGGTTGGTCCAAGAAACTTCGTATGGTCTAATGCAATACTTGGTATGATGGAAAGTAGTGGCGTTACCACATTTGTACTATCCTCTCTTCCCCCCATTCCAGCTTCAAGCAAAACAAGATCTACCTTTTTCTTCGCAAAATAAAGAAAGGCGATGCAAGTTAACAGTTCAAAATCAGTTAACTTACCACTTAAACCCGATAGACTCAACTGTTGAAAAATTTTATCCATTTCCTTATTGGTGATTGGTTCCCCATTGATTTGTATTTGATCATGAACATCAACAATACAAGGGGACATAAACTTTCCGACGGTTAGTCCATGATTTTTTGCAATTTGCTCAATAAAAGTCAAAGTGGAACCTTTTCCATTAGTCCCAGCTATATGAACGACTTGCAACTGATCTTGTGGATGATGAAGTGCTGTTAAAGCGGCTTTGATTGCTTCTAATCCCGGTTTTATGGATAGGTCACTTTCTACGTTCCATTTCCGTTTATAGTCATCTAACTTTGGAATCATGACAGTTCTCTTCCTTCTCTACTAAAAATTTTCGAACTTCTGCTATGAAGTATAATGATCCTGTAATAATTAAAAGTTCATTTTCTTTTCTATTAGCCAATTCAACTTCGATTAACTGCATCCAATTTTCATTGACATTCACCTTCGAATGGCTTGACTTGCTTGCTAAGACCCGAGCTTTCGCTGCACGGGGTAAATCAATTTCAGTAAAATTCATCGCTGATGCCACTTGATCCATCATTTGAATACTCATCTCATGATCTTTATCTTGTAATGCGGCATAGATGAATTTGTATTGTTTGTTTGGATACACTTTTTTTAATGTTTCAATTAAAGCTGTAGTACCTTCGGAATTGTGGGCTCCGTCAATAATGACACCCTCACCTATCTGTTCGAATCTTCCTTCCCAGCGTGCATTTTGCAATGCTTGCCGAATAGTAGATTCTTTAATATTACGATCAAAGAGTAAAGAAGCTGTAATCGCTAATGCTGCATTATCAATTTGATGATTTCCTTGCATCGCTAAAGGAATGGAAGGAAAAACGTGTTGTTGAAAATGATAGTCGAATTGTTGTAGTAGCCCTATTTTTTCATTTGATGTAACAATTGACTCATTTAAAAAATACATTGGTGCATTGCATTCCGCGCCCCGCTGTCTAATCACTTTTTGCGCGTTCATTTGTTTCACACCAACAACGACAGGCTTTTCAAATTTAATAATTCCAGCCTTTTCAAAGGCGATTTTTTCAATCGTATCCCCTAATATGTCGGTATGCTCTAAAGAAATCGTTGTAATGACCGAAACTTCTGGTGTGATGACATTCGTAGAATCGATTCGTCCGCCAATTCCTGTTTCCATTAAGGCGACATCGACCTTTTCATTCGCAAAATGCATTAAAGCAATGACTGTCATAATTTCAAAAAAACTTGGAAACTGTCCATCCAAATTTGTTTCGATAATTTTTGCGACTTTATTGGCATATTGTAAAAATGCTTCATCCGAAATTTGAGTATGATTAATCGTAATCCGTTCATTCACCCTTTCTAAATGGGGTGAAATAAAAGCGCCAACTCGCAATCCATGTTCCGTTAAAATAGCTCGGGTTGCATTTAAAGTGGACCCTTTCCCGTTCGATCCAGCAAAATGAATAAACTTTACCTTTTCCTCGGGATTTCCTAACAGCTGTAAAATTTTCCGAACAGCTTCTAGCGGTTGTCCTTTATATGTACTTGCCTTTAATGTAAAGATGAAATTCGTACATTCTTCTATAGAGTGAAACATATTTTCTTCTCCTCGATTCATTCATTAAAAAAACAACAATTCTCCAACTTAAGGTTATTGTAAAAGAAAAAATGCCCTAGTTAAACTAGGACATCTTTTATCATATTACATATTTTTTAATTCTGCTAAACGTTTTTCAACCGCTTCATATTTTTCTTGATAATCAGCCAGTTTTTCTCGTTCTTTTGCAACTAAAGCTTCTGGAGCTTTTGAAACAAATTTCTCGTTTGAAAGTTTACCAGAAACTAATTTCACTTCTTTCGCCCATTTTTCTAATTCTTTTTCTAAACGAGCAATTTCTTCATCTAAGTTAATTAATCCTGCAAGTGGTAAATAAATTTCAGCGCCTGATACTACTGCCGTCATGGATTGGGCAGGTGCTTCTAATGCTACTCCAATAGATAAAGTTTCTGGATTACAGAACTTTTCGATATAAGCAGTATTGTCTTCTAACACTTTCGCTGTTTCCCCATCCTTAGCAGAAATAAATAATGGAACTTTTTTACTCATTGGCGTATTTACTTCAGCTCGAATGTTACGAACAGAGCGAATAATATCTGTTAATAGCTTCATACTTTCCGCATCTTGAGTAAAGTTAAACTGTTCTTTAACTGTTGGCCATGCAGCAACTGTAATTGACTCGCCTTCATGTGGAAGGTGTTGCCAAATTTCTTCTGTAATGAAAGGCATAAACGGATGTAATAATCGCATTGTTTGATCAAGTACGTAAGCAAGAACAGAACGTGTTGTTTTCTTCGCTGCTTCATCTTCTCCATAAAGAGGTAGTTTCGCCATTTCAATATACCATGAACAGAAATCGTCCCAAATGAAGTTATACAATTCACGGCCTACTTCACCGAATTCATAACGATCTGCTAAATTTGTTACCCGCTCAATCGTTTCATTTAAACGAGTTAAAATCCATTTATCCGCAACATTTAAATGACCTGTTAAATCGATTTCCTCATATTTCATCCCATCCATGTTCATTAAAGCGAAACGGGAAGCGTTCCAAATTTTATTGGCAAAGTTCCAAATCGATTCTACTTTTTCTGTTGTATAACGTAAATCTTGACCTGGAGATGATCCAGTTGCTAAGAAATAACGTAAGGAGTCGGCACCATATTGGTCGATTACTTCCATTGGATCTACACCATTGCCGAGGGATTTACTCATTTTACGTCCTTCACCATCACGAACTAACCCATGAATTAATACATCTTTAAATGGACGTTCCCCTGTAAATTCTTTCCCTTGGAAAATCATTCGAGAAACCCAGAAGAAAATAATATCATATCCCGTTACTAATGTACTTGTTGGGTAGTAACGTTTATAAAGTTCATTATTTTCATCAGGCCAGCCCATAGTAGAGAATGGCCATAGAGCAGAAGAGAACCAAGTATCTAATACGTCTTCATCTTGCGTCCAATTTTCTGCATCTTTCGGAGCCTCTTTCCCTACATAAACTTCTCCTGTTTCGTTATGATACCAAGCTGGGATTTGGTGACCCCACCACAGTTGACGTGAAATACACCAGTCACGGATATTTTCCATCCAACGGGAATACGTATTTTCAAATCGGGAAGGAACAAAGTTTACTTTACTTTCTTCATTCCCTTGTAAGTTAAGAGCAGCCTCTGCTAACGGTTGCATTTTTACAAACCATTGTTTTGATAAATATGGTTCCACAACAGCACCTGAACGTTCTGAGTGACCTACAGAGTGGGTATGAGGCTCGACTTTAATAAGTACTCCTGCTGCCTTTAAATCTTCTACAATTTGTTTACGGCATTCGAAACGATCCATCCCTTGATACTTTCCAGCATTTTCATTCATCGTACCATCTTCGTTCATCACGAGAATACGTTCTAAGTTATGGCGGTTACCAACTTCAAAGTCATTTGGATCATGGGCAGGTGTCATTTTTACAACCCCTGTACCGAATTCCATATCTACGTAATCATCTGCTACGATTGGAATCTCACGACCAACGATTGGCAGGATAACGGTTTTACCAACTAAATGTTTATAGCGTTCGTCATTTGGATGAACGGCTACCCCAGAATCACCAAGCATCGTTTCCGGACGAGTTGTTGCTACTTCCAACACACCTGAACCATCTGCCAATGGATAATTCATATGGTAAAACGCACCTTCAACATCTTTATAAATTACTTCAATGTCAGATAAAGCTGTTTTTGCTGCTGGATCCCAGTTAATAATCCGTTCACCACGATAAATTAAGCCTTTTTCATACAATGAAACGAATACTTCTTTAACGGCATCCGATAAACCTTCATCCAATGTAAAACGTTCTTTTGTATAGTCAAGAGCAAGGCCGATTTTTGCCCATTGCTCACGAATATGGCCAGCATATTCTTCTTTCCATTCCCACGTTTTCTCAAGGAACTTTTGACGGCCTAAATCGTAACGGGAAATCCCTTGTTCGCGAAGTTTCTCTTCAACTTTTGCTTGTGTTGCAATACCAGCATGGTCCATACCAGGTAACCATAATGCGTCGTATCCTTGCATACGTTTCATACGGATTAAAATATCTTGTAATGTCGTATCCCATGCATGCCCTAAATGTAATTTACCTGTTACATTCGGAGGTGGAATTACAATGGAATAGGGCTGCTTTCCGCTTTCAGGCTGTGCTTCAAAAAATTTCCCTTTTAACCACCACTCATAACGACCCGCTTCTATACTTTGGGGATCATACTTCGTTGGCATTGTTAAGTTTGGTTGTTCTGTCATATTGACTCCTCCTTATGATATTTTTTAAAAGCGAATAAAATAAAAAAACTCCTATCGCCCTATCAAAAGGACGAAGGAGTTTTGATTCTATTTTTCGCGGTACCACCTTTAATTCCGAGATAAGGTTATCAATTCAAACGAAATAACACTAATATCTCGACACTCATTGTGGTAACGGGGTTTACCCGGCATTTTGCTACTATCATTTCACAAAAGCTGCTCCAAGGCTACGTTCAAATGGTTGCAAGCAGAAACTTTTCAGCTACCGTTTCCTCTCTTAAGCAAGCAAGCACATTTTACTCTTCCTGTTCATCGCATCCATCATTATTCACTTCACTTTTGTCAACCGATGCAATTTGATGAAACCAATTTAACAATTCATCATAACTATATAGTATAAGACAACGGTTAAACAAAGTATAACTGTTCTTATTGTATAATATACCATTAACAGTTTTCAAGTGACAATAAATTTGATGAAAGGAAGTGAAAATATGAAAAAACGAAGTAACTACAATCCCTATTTGTTGCCACCATGGCTTAGGAAAACTCGATTTTTTTGTAAACAAATTGCCATTCCCATTGCGGTTTTCCAAGCTATCCGAACATTAATAGTACCAACAACTGGCGATTTTATTTTATTACTCATATTAGTTTTATTATGTTGGTTATTTGCGAATGATTTTATTTGAGAAATTTAGAATCGTATACGACTCCGTTAATTCTTGATAAAAATCATCCGTATCCGTAGGGAAATATTGAGTCGATTCCACTACTTTATCTTTATTTACAGACTCAGATGTTTCTTCACTATTATCTACAAGGTTACCACTAGAAAACGTAATATGATCCAATGATTTTCTACTACTTTCATAAGAATCGAATAATACGTTCTCATTTTCTACAACTAGTTCCAGCTCTTCAGTCGGAGTTTGTCCAGAGGTATTAGTTGTATTCTCCACCTCTGGTTGCATTTGAGCAGTTGATGGTTCTTGAACAGTTGGCTCCTCTGGAAAAATAGCATCATGTCCAAAACGAATTTCTTCTGTCACCTGTGATTCTTCTTGTTGTGTTTCATCTTCGTTTAACTGTTCAGTAAATGTGATTGCTTCGTTCAATGGTTCAAGATTCGCTGTTTTTTCTGGTATCGTAGGTTGTTCAGGGAAAACGGCTTCATAATTAAATTGAATTTCTTCAGTTACTGGAGGTTGTTCCGATGACGAATTTTCCACTTCGTAATGGAATAAAGCACCTTCGACAGATTCTTCAAATTGACAATCAACATCCCATTTAAATGTACAATTTGAACCATTATATACAAAGTACGATACATCATTTATACAAATTTGAGGCTGACTTTCACTCGCAACTTTATCACGAGGCAAATCAATTTCTAAAGGTAGTGCATATTCAAAATAACCGTTATTCCCTTCAAATTCCAATTCTTCGATATAAGTACCATCGCTATACTCCGGCAATTCATTTGGATTAAAACGTGCCGTAGCTGCTATATGATAAATACCGACTAAACGAATGGAGTCATCCGTCTCAATTTGTTGCCAAATTGGTTTTATATCAACAGATAGTACTTCTTCCACAACACCTAACTGTTCTGGAAATACAAATTGCGTCATCATATCCCAATTAATATTTTGCATATGGTATCCCTCCCGTATCTACCATATGCTTCAAGAAAATAAGTATGCTAAGAAATGTCTATAAAACTTCCGTAAGTAAAAGGCATTTCATACTTATTCTTATTTTTTATTTTAATAAAAAAAGAGTGCCTATCTCCTTTGAGATAGACACTCTTTTCCATTATCGGGCTAATTTGGCAAACACTTTATGGAATGCTTCTACGGTTTTTTCAATATGCTCTTCTGTATGAGCAGTTGAAATAAACAATCCTTCAAATTGGGAAGGTGGTAAATAAATCCCTTCCTCCGCCATTAATTTATAATACTCAGCAAATAATTTTAAGTCTGAAGTTTTAGCTGAAGCAAAGTCCACTACCTCTTCATTTGTTAAGAATAAACCAATCATTGAACCAGCGCGATTAACAGTATGTGGAATATTGTATTTCGTTGCTGCTTCACGAATACCCGCCTCTAATTGGTCACCTAATTTTTTGAAATATTCATAGGATTCTGGTGTTAAACGAGATAACGTCTCAATACCAGCTGTCATAGCTAATGGGTTACCGGATAATGTTCCGGCTTGATAAACTGGACCTGCTGGTGCAATTTGCTCCATAATTTCCCGTTTCCCTGCAAAGGCACCAACTGGAAGACCACCGCCAACAACTTTACCAAGGCATGTTAAATCCGGGTTCACACCAAAATAACCTTGAGCACAATGATAATCGACACGGAAACCAGTCATTACTTCATCAAAAATAAGAAGGGATCCATTTTCTTCTGTTACTTTTCGTAACCCTTCTAAGAAACCTGGTTTCGGAGGAACAACTCCCATATTTCCTGCAACTGGCTCCACAATTACAGCCGCAATTTGTTCACCAAATTTTTCAAATACTGCTTGTACTGCTTCTAAATCATTATAAGCAACTGTTAATGTATTTTTAGCGATATCCGCAGGAACACCAGGGCTATCAGGTAAACCTAGAGTAGCGACGCCTGATCCAGCTTTAATTAATAAAGAATCACCGTGACCGTGGTAAGATCCTTCGAATTTTAAAATAATATCTCTACCCGTATATCCACGGGCTAAACGTAATGCTGCCATTGTCGCTTCCGTACCAGATGAAACAAAACGTACCATTTCAACAGATGGAACTCGATCAATAACAATTTGAGCTAATTCATTTTCCAATAAAGTTGGAGCACCAAAAGAAGAGCCTTTTGCAGCTTGCTCTTGAATAGCTTTCACAACTTCTGGATGGGAATGACCTAAAATAAGGGGGCCCCAACTTAATACATAGTCAATGTATTCATTGCCATCGATATCTTTAATAATGGCACCTTTTCCAGATTCCATAAAAATTGGATCTGTGTTAACTGATTTAAATGCACGTACAGGGCTATTTACCCCACCAGGCATTAAATGAACACTTTCAGAAAATGCTTGAATCGATTTTTCATATGTCATGATTATTTCCCCTCCAACCAACGGACAGCATCTTTTGCATGATAAGTAAGAATCATATCAGCACCAGCACGTTTCATACCAAGTAAAGTTTCTAGCACTACCGCTTTTTCATCAATCCAGCCGTTTAATGCTGCTGCTTTTACCATCGCATATTCACCAGATACGTTATAAGCCACGATTGGTAAATTGTAATTGTTACGAACATCACGAATAATATCTAAATAAGATAGTGCAGGTTTTACGATTAAGAAATCTGCTCCTTCTTCGATATCGGATTCTGCTTCCCGGAATGCTTCTAAACGATTCGCTGGATCCATTTGATACGTTTTACGGTCTCCAAATTGGGGAGCCCCATCTGCTGCTTCACGGAATGGACCATAGTAAGCAGATGCATATTTTACAGCGTAAGACATAATCGGTACATCTTCGAAACCAGCTTCATCTAAGGCAACACGAATAGCCGCTACGAAACCATCCATCATATTGGATGGGGCAATAATGTCCGCTCCTGCTTTTGCTTGAGATACAGCTGTACGGGCTAAAACATCTAGTGAAGGGTCATTTAAGATTTTTTCTCCTTCTACTACTCCACAATGACCATGATCAGTAAATTCACATAAACATGTATCCGCAATAACGATTAATTCCGGATGACGTTCTTTAATTAAACGAGTTGCTTCTTGAACAATACCATGGTCATGGAATGCACCAGTACCTACAGCATCCTTTTCTGCTGGTATACCGAATAAAATAACCGATGGAATTCCTAAAGCGACAACTTCATCTACTTCTTCAGCTAATCTGTCCAAAGAATATTGGAAAACACCAGGCATGGAGCTTACTTCATTTTTTATATTTTCCCCTTCAATGACAAAAATCGGATAAATAAAATCCTCTTTATGCAAATAAGTTTCTTTCACCATTGAACGCATTGTTGCGGATGAACGAAGACGACGATGTCTTTTGAAATTAAGATCTTTCATGATTGATTTCCTTCTTTCTTTGAATTTCTTCAATAACTGCTTCCATTGTATAAACTTTCGGTTTGTATGTAACTTCAGCACCATAAAACGCTATTCTTGCTGCTGTTATATGGCCAATGGCAGCTAATTTAGCTTTATCCCACCCGGTAATAGGGGCAACATGATTTGCAAAAACATCTACAGCTGAAGGGCTTGCGAAAATAAGGATTGGTTTTGCCTTTGTTTGTACAAGTTCTATTAAAGACTGAATATTGGTCAGATTTTCATGTGTATCATACACAGTCCATTCTTTCACGTCAAAAGGTAATCCCCTTTTCAGCGTATCTTTCGCTTTATTTCCTTTAATAAACAAACAGTTTAGTTCGTCCCCCGTTATCGCTGGGAACTCCTTCACAAATACATCGGCACTAAAAACCGTCGGCATGAAGCTTACTTGGAAGCCATTTTGTTCCAAAGATTTCGCTGTTTTTGTACCAACCGCCGCCACCCGCCCATTAAAGTGGGCAGGGGTTAAATGATGGCGTTTCATCTTATCACAAAAGGCTCTGACTCCATTTTGACTTGTGAAAATAAGCCAGTCAACTATTCGAGCTTTTTGAAGTAGCTCATCATCATTTCGATGAATCGTTTCTTTCGTTTCAATAAGAGGACAGGAAATAGCTTCTCCACCTAATGACTGAATTTTAGTAAGGATTGTAGTCGATTTTGTCGTACCCGTTAAAACGACCGTATTTCCTTCTAAAGGTTTAAGCATTTTGTTCAGCCTTTACTTTCTGAATTAAATCAAAGGCTCCTTGCTCTGTTAAAATGTTCGCTACTTCTTTCCCTAATTGCTCAGGGTTAGTTCCAGTTAAAGTTTCTTTATAAATAACAGATGAATCTGGGGCTGCAACTAGTCCAGTTAAAGTTAATGTATCCCCTTCAGTTTTTGCATAGCCTGCGATTGGCACTTGGCAGCCACCATCCATAGCAGCTAAAAAGGCACGCTCAGCATGGGCTTCGTTCCAAGTAGTTTGATCTGTTAATTTTGCTAATGCATCTAATAGCTCTTTGTCATCTCCGCGACATTCAATTCCTAATGTTCCTTGGGCTACTGCAGGTAAACATAAATCGATATCTAAATATTCTGTAACGACGTCATCATTCCAACCAAGACGTTTCAGACCAGCTGCAGCTAAAATGATTGCATCGTAATCTTCATTTTCAAGTTTTGCTAAACGAGTATCTACATTTCCTCGAATCCATTTAATTTCAAGATCAGGTCTTGCCTGTAAAAGTTGAGCACTACGACGTAAAGAGCTTGTCCCAACAACTGCTCCTTTAGGTAAGTCCGCAAATTTCACATGACCTTTTGAGATAAAGGCATCTCTTGCATCTTCACGGGGAGGAATACATCCAATAACTAACCCTTCTGGTAATACTGCTGGCATGTCTTTCATGGAATGAACAGCAAAATCGATATCTTTATCATACAAGGCTTGTTCGATTTCTTTTACAAATAACCCTTTCCCTCCAACTTTAGACAATTGAACATCTAAAATACGGTCTCCCTTTGTTACAATTTCCTTTACTTCAAACTCAAAAGGAACTCCCGCGTTTTTTAATTCATTTATAAACCAGTTCGTTTGAGTTAGTGCTAATTTACTTTTCCGTGAACCTACGATGATTTTTCTCATGATAAGCCTACCTTTCTACTAATACCAAAAATGAAAATTGGATAATTTACTACCTAAGAAGAAATTAATTACAACAAGTAAGAAAGTGTAAATTTGTGCCCAAGCAAAATTTAAACCTGTAAGTTTCCCACTATGATGTAATACTAAAACCGTTAAATAAATAACCGTAATGACAAAGGAACCGACAATTTTTATATCGAAAATGGAGAGGACCTCCAATTTTAAAAACGCCCATTCCAAGCCTAATAATAAACTAATAAAAATAATCGGAACACCAATTAAAACGGAATAAAACATCCACCTACTCATTTGATGCAAACTAGGTAAGCGGGACCATAATTTCGTATACTTTTTCTCCTTTAGCAATCTGTATAAAATTAAATATAAAACAGAAAAAACAAAAGAAAGGGAAAAAGCAGCATAGGAAATAATAGCAAAGGATATATGGATAAATACCATCTCAGATTCTAGCGATTCAACTAGTGGATGTTCGACCTGATTTGGTGTAAATAAATGAATCGTCACAAAGATAAATCCTAAAACATTAATAAAAAATACAGGTAAATCAACTCGTGCAATACAATGTAAAATAATCGAAATCGTCACAAGTAACCATGCGTAAAAGTAAATCCCCTCTGTCAATGAGAGAATAGGGAAACGCCTAATTTCGATTATATAAAGTAAAAAGAATGCAGTTTGTAAGACCCATACGACGGAAATGAGCCAAAAGCCAATTCGTCGAATTTTAACACGTTTGTAGAAAAAATCGATGAAATAAAATACGATTCCGACGGCATAAAGAACAACCATGATCTCATAAAGCCTAGCCATTGCTAATTGTGTCATTTCGCTACCCTTCTTCATCTTTTACAACTTTTATCAATCTAATACCTTATTCAAGGTTTTCAGTAAAAATATGTAAAACTTCAAAAAATAAGCGTTCTCGTATCTCAGTTTACCATACAGATACGAAAACGCCTCAATTACAAATAAAAATGCCTACTTTTAATACAAGGCAACAAATACAATATATAACGAAAATCAAATAGTTGCTTCCATATTAAGAGGCTTTATTTAGCCAATATCCTTCTAACTAAATAAAATTAATATGACAATTTCCCATCTAAAACTGCCTTATTTTGTGAACTTTCCATAAAAGCTTGTTCACTTCGCTGTTGAGTATTCACTTCTTCATTGACTGCTTCTTCAATACCAAATATTTGTTGGAAAAGCATCAATTGTTGATTTGCCTTAGGTGAATTCGCCAATTCCTTCGCTTGTAAAATAGGATCCTTCAATAATTGATTAATGATGGATTTTGTATGTTTATTTAATATTTTGCGTTCACGTTCCGTTAAGTTAGGCATTTTATTTTCAATACTAGACATCGTTTCTTTTTGAATGCGATCCGCCTTTTTGCGAAGGGCAGAAATAACAGGAACAACGCCTAAAGTTGCAAACCAATCTTTAAATTGAACGACTTCTTGTCCAATCATTTCTGTAATTTCTTGAGCCGCTTGTTCACGTTCCGCTAAATTTGCTTCCACAATACCTTGCAAATCATCTATATCATATAAGAAAACATTTGATAAATCGCCAATACGTGGATCTAAGTCACGTGGTACTGCGATATCGACCATAAATAAAGGTTTCCCTTTACGTAAACGTTCTACGTACTCCATTAGTTCCAAGTCAATCACATAATCTGTCGAACCTGTAGAACTAATTAATATATCTGCTTCTAATAAAATACATTGTAGTTCTTGCATTGATTTCGCATCACCGTTAAATTTCGATGCTAGTTTTTCGGCCTTTTCAAAAGTACGGTTAACAACAGTTACTTTCCCTACACCGTTACCGTATAAGTTTTGAATCGCCAATTCACCCATTTTACCAGCACCTAATATTGCAACGTGTTTATTTTTTAATGAACCGAAAATCTTTTTAGCAAGTTCTACTGCTGCATATGAAACAGATACTGCATTTTCATTAATTGTCGTTTCATTATGAGCACGCTTAGCGAAAGTGACAGCTTGTTTGAACAATTGGTTGTAAATCGTACCAGTAGAACCAATTTCTTGGGCTTCTAAAAAGCTTTTCTTCACTTGTCCAAGAATTTGAGTTTCACCTAACACCATTGAGTCAATTCCTGATGTAACTCGGAATAAATGATGTAACGAATCGTCATCTTCTCGAATATATAAATGAGTTTCAAATTGTTCAACAGGAATGTCGAACCATTTCGCTAAAAATTGTTTAATATAATATCGGCCTGTATGCAATTGATCAACTACCGCATATATTTCAGTTCGGTTACATGTTGAAACAATTACGTCTTCTAATATGCTTTTTTCTTTTTTTAATGCTGCCATCGCCTTCGGTAATTCACTCTCAATAAACGACAATTTTTCACGAATTTCGACTGGCGCAGTTCTATAATTCAAGCCTACGACTAGTGTATGCATGAACTTTACACCTCACACGATCTATTTCATAAATTTTATTTTAACATAAAGAAAGCGTTATCCACACGATAAAATGTGAACATGCTATGAAAGTATTTTTAAATTAGAATTATTCTAAAGTAAGTGTAACAAATATTACGTGATGTTTCAAATTAGAATGCTTAAAAAGAAATAGTTAGAATAATTCTATTATTTCGTTATGTAATGTCGAAATATCGTTTAAGAAAAATACGCTAGCAAAAATTTTACTAGCGCATGTAGATTTATGTAGGATTACATTCGTTTTTCAATTTCAGTCCAAGCTTGTTCGAAGCCTAAACCTGTTTCTGATGAAAAAACGATTAGTGGATCATTTTTATCCATCTCCAACGTTTCTCTTACTACTTTTTTATGCTTTTCCCAATTACCTTTTTTTATCTTATCGGCTTTTGTTGCAATAACGATGGCAGGAATGTTGTAATACTTTAAAAAATCGTACATCATGACATCATCTTGTGTAGGGGCATGTCTTAAATCAACGATTAATACAACAGCACGTAATACTCTACGCGCTGTTATATATCGTTCAATCATTTTCCCCCACGCTTCCCGTTCCTTTTTGGAAACTTTGGCATAGCCATAACCAGGTACGTCAACGAAAAATAATTGTTCCTCGATTTTATAAAAGTTTAACGTTTGCGTTTTCCCTGGCTTAGATGAAATACGAGCTAATGCTTTTCTGCCAATCATCTTATTGATGAAGGAAGATTTCCCTACATTCGAACGGCCCGCTAAAGCAAATTCAGGAAGTCCATCTTCTGGATATTGCTCTGGTTTAACGGCACTTATAACCATTTCTACGTTATGGACTTTCATTTCATTTAAAACCTCCAACAAGTGCAATATTAAGCACTTCTTCTGCAGATGATACCGGCTTAAACGTCAATTGTTCACGAATTGTGTCTGGAATATCATCTATATCTTTTTCATTATCCTTTGGAATAATAATTGTAGTTAAACCTGCACGATGGGCTCCTAATGATTTCTCTTTTAAACCACCAATCGGTAATACACGTCCGCGCAATGTAATTTCTCCAGTCATCCCTACTTCACGATTAATCGGTTTATTGGAAATGGCTGAAACAAGGGCTGTCGCCATCGTAATCCCTGCTGATGGACCATCCTTTGGTACTGCCCCTTCTGGAACGTGAATATGAATATCATGTTGATCGAAGTAATCTTCATCAATTGCTAATTTATCCGTTAAAGAACGAACATAGGATAACGCCGTTTGGGCAGATTCCTTCATTACATCTCCAAGCTTACCTGTTAAGATTAATTTACCCTTCCCAGGTGTTAATGATACTTCGATTTGGAGTGTATCGCCACCAACAGTCGTATAAGCTAAACCAGTAGCAACCCCTACTTGGTTTTCTGTTTCTGCTTGACCATAGTGGAATCGGTGTTTACCAAGCATATCCTCTAATACTTTTGAGTTCACCGTCACCCGTTTTTTCTCACCGGAGACAATTATTTTAGCAGCCTTACGACAAAGGGAAGCAATTTGTCTTTGCAAATTACGAACACCGGCTTCTCTAGTGTAATAACGAATTAAATCAATGATTGCTTCGTCTTTAATAATAAGCTGAGATTTTTTCAAACCGTTTTCACTAATTTGTTTTGGTATTAAATGATTTTTTGTAATGAGCGTTTTTTCAATTTCTGTATAACCAGCAATCGAAATGATTTCCATACGATCTAGTAAAGGTCCTGGGATTGTGCTTAAATCATTAGCCGTAGCAATAAATAACACTTGTGAAAGATCATAAGGTTCTTCCAAGTAATGGTCACTAAAGGAATTATTTTGCTCTGGATCTAATACTTCCAACATAGCAGCAGATGGATCGCCACGGAAATCGTTGGACATTTTATCGATTTCATCTAGTAGAAATACCGGATTTACTGTACCAGCTTTTTTCATCCCTTGAATAATACGGCCAGGCATTGCCCCAACGTACGTACGTCGGTGACCACGAATTTCCGATTCATCCCTTACTCCACCTAAGGATACGCGGACAAAATGACGATTTAAACTTTCAGCAACAGATTTTGCCAATGAAGTTTTACCAACCCCCGGAGGCCCTGCTAAACAGAGTATTGGACCACGGACAGAATTTTTCAATTGACGGACAGATAAATATTCTAAAATACGTTCTTTTACTTTTTCTAATCCATCATGATCACGATTTAAAATTTCTTCTGCATGTTTTATATCTAAACGATCTTCCGTGCTTTCCTTCCAAGGAACGGTAATAAGCCATTCTATATAATTTCGAATAACCCCACTCTCAGCACTTGCAGCTGGAAGCTTTTCATATCGATCTAATTCTTTAATTGCTACCCTTTTAGTGGATTCAGGCATACCAGCTTCTTCTACCCGTTTCCGCAAATCGGCTACTTCTCCCGTTTTTCCTTCACGGTCGCCAAGTTCGGCTTGTATCGCCTTCATCTGTTCGCGCAAATAATATTCCTTTTGCGTCCGTTCCATCGCTTGTTTTACTTTAGAATTGATTTTCTTTTCAAGGTTTAATACTTCCTGTTCATCATGAAGACGAACGATTAAGTGATTTAACCGTTTCTTTACATCGAAAAGGCTTAAGACTTCTTGCTTTTCCGACACTTTAAAAGGCAAATGGGATGCTACGATGTCACAAAGTCGACCAGGTTCTTCAATGTCTATAACGGAATCAATCGTCTCTGAAGTTATTTTGTTTGATGATTTGGCGTATTTTTCAAAATAAGAAATTAAAGTACGCATTAACGCCTCGATTTCTGCGTCCTTTTCCGTATCATCTTCATGAATTTCAAGATTCACTATCGTGAAATTCTTTTGTTCTTCATAATGAGTCATTTTCGCACGGCTTATGCCTTCAACTAATATGCGCAAAGTTCCATTTGGAAGTTTTAGCATTTGTTTTACATTTACTAGTGTACCAATGGAATAAAGCTCATCTTTTGTCGGCTGTTCCACACGTAAATCCTTTTGTGTTGCTAAAAAGATTTGATTTTCGTTTAACATTGCGTGTTCTAAAGCCGCTACCGACCGAGCTCTCCCTACATCAATATGTAAAACCATTGAAGGGTAAACTAATAAGCCACGTAATGGTAATAGTGGAATATTTTCTTTTGTTTTAGTCATGCGGGTATTCACCTCCATCCACATTTTCCGTTACAACCCGCTTGTTTAGTATGTGATAAAAAAACGACATTTCACTTACATATTCATAGTAAATTCTGTATTGAGCGAAAATGTTAGTCTTATACCTACTACTTATTATGTAAATAAAAACTTAAATTAGACACTTATATGTAGTTTATTTTTGGAACAAAGAGCTGACTTACGAAATAGCGCTAATTAAACGCAAGTTCGAAGTCAGCTCTCAAAACTAATTGCTGAACTTTAGCTAAATTAAGCTGAAGTTTTTTTGTCTGAAATATTTAGTTCTGTTCCATCAGCAAGAATCAATTTCGGTGTAGCTTTTTCCGTTATTGTTTCCTTCGTAATAATACATTTCACAATATCTTCACGGGAAGGAAGTTCAAACATCATATCTAACATTGTTGATTCAATAATCGAACGCAATCCGCGAGCCCCAGTTTTTCGTTCAATGGCTTCTTTTGCAATCGCTAACAATGCTTCTTCTTCGAAATCTAATTCCACTTTATCTAGTTCAAACATTTTTTGGTACTGTTTCACCAAAGCATTTTTCGGTTCAGTTAAAATACGCACTAATGCGCTCTCGTCTAACTGTTCTAAAGATGCTAAAACTGGTAAACGTCCAATGAATTCAGGAATTAAACCAAATTTTAATAAATCTTCAGGAATTAATTGAGAAAGTAATGACGCACTATCCTCTTCCACTTTCTTCGGATCAGCACCAAAACCAATTACTTTACGTCCTTGACGACGTTTAATAATTTGTTCAATACCGTCGAACGCTCCACCAACAATAAATAGAATGTTCGTTGTATCTATTTGTAAAAACTCTTGATGCGGATGTTTTCTTCCACCTTGTGGAGGAACACTTGCAACCGTACCTTCAAGAATTTTAAGTAATGCTTGTTGAACACCTTCGCCTGATACATCACGTGTAATTGAAGGGTTTTCAGATTTACGAGCTACTTTATCGATTTCATCTATATAAATAATCCCTTTTTCTGCACGTTCGATATCATAATCAGCAGCTTGTATTAATTTTAAAAGGATATTTTCAACATCCTCACCAACATACCCCGCTTCAGTAAGAGAAGTCGCATCTGCGATTGCAAATGGTACGTTTAAAATACGTGCTAATGTTTGAGCAAGGAGTGTTTTCCCACTACCAGTAGGTCCAATTAAAACGATATTCGATTTTGACAATTCGACATCATCAATTTTGCTGTTCGAATTAATTCGTTTGTAATGATTGTACACAGCAACTGATAATGCTTTCTTGGCGCGCTCTTGTCCAATTACATATTCGTCTAAAATCGATAATATCTCTTTTGGTTTAGGGATCTCTTGAAATTCAATTTCCTCTTCTACCCCTAACTCTTCTACAACGATTTCAGAACAAAGCTCGATACATTCATCACAAATGTAAACGCCAGGTCCAGCTACTAATTTACGTACTTGTTCCTGTGGTTTTCCACAGAATGAACACTTTAAATTGCCTTTTTCATCATTAAATTTGAACAATTTGCTTCACCCCTATTCAAGCAACAATCTTACAAGATTCTGTTATGTTTATCAAATAAGTTGTTTCGATTCACCCATAATAGCATTTATTATAAGCTTATTTTGTCTATGTATTGATTCAATATGTCAAACAAAATTTGACTAAATCCAATGAAAGTTGTTAAACATTGAGAAAATTCCCTAATTTTACCGACAATTCAGAATATTTCTAGTTTTAAAACAAGGTACGGTGAGTTGCCGTACCTTGTCACAATATTCATTCAACTACATTGTACTAGAAAACAAGAAATTATTCAGTAATTTTTGCGTTCTCAACTAAGAACTCAACTGTTTTTTGTGTACGAATATCGTTTTCTAGAATTTCAGTATTTCCACCTAAAGCTGAAATAATTTGGTCATTTGTCATACCAAATTGTGCTGCCATTTTTTCTAGTTCAGCATTAACATCTTCTTCTGTTACTTCGATGTTTTCTGCTTTAGCAATTGCTTCTAAAGTTAATGAAACACGTACGCGATTTTCAGCTTCTGGACGCATTTGTTCATGTAAAGCATGCTCATCTTGACCTGAGAATTGGTAGTAAAGGTCTAGAGTCATACCTTGCATTTGTAAACGTTGACCGAATTCGTCGATCATGCGGTGAATTTCATTGTGAGTCATAGATTCTGGAATATCGATTTCAGCATTTTCAGCTGCTTTTTCTACTAATTCATCACGTAAAGCACTTTCTGCTTCAGCTTTCTTTTGCTCTAAAGTTTGTTCTTTTAATTTCGCACGTAATGCTTCTAAAGATTCAACTTCAGGATCGATTTCTTTAGCGAATTCGTCGTTTAATTCTGGAAGAACTTTTGTTTTTACTTCTTTCACAGTTACTTTGAATGTAGCTTCTTTACCAGCTAATTCTTCAGCGTGATATTCTTCTGGGAATGTAACAACAACATCTTTTGATTCTCCAGCTTTTAAACCTACTAATTGTTCTTCGAATCCTGGAATGAATGAACCAGAACCGATTTCTAATGGATAGTCTTCACCTTTTCCACCTTCGAACGCTTCTTCACCAACGAAACCTTCGAAATCGATAACAGCAGTATCACCTTCTACGATTGCTTCGTCTTCTTTAATTTCTAATTCTGCTTTACGGTTTAATTGTTCTTGGATTTGAGCTTCAACTTCTTCATCCGTTACTTCTGTTGCTAATTTTTTCACTTCTAAACCTTTGTATTCACCAAGTTTTGGTTCTGGTTTAACTGTAACTTTTGCTGTAAAAGTGAAATCTTGTCCTTTAGCGAAGTTTTCAGTTCCATCGATTTCTGGATAATCTACAGGAACAATACCTGTTTCATCGATTGCATTTGAATATGCATCTGGAACTAAAATTTCTAAAGCATCTTGATAAAGAGCTTCTACACCAAAGCGTTTTTCGAAAATCGGACGTGGCATTTTCCCTTTACGGAAACCAGGTACGTTAATTTCTTTCACTACTTTCGCGAAAGCTTTATCTAAAGCTTTATTAACTTCTTCAGCTGGTACTTCGATTGTTAATGTACCAATATTACCTTCTTGTTTTTCCCATTTTGCTGACATTTATAATACCTCCAAAATTAGTTTACAATTGTTAGACAAACCACTCGTTTATACGATTTTGACAACCATTTTAGTATAACATAGATAAACGGAGTTTCAACTTTTTTCATACTTCTTGTAGTTCTGTTAGCTTTTCAAGATTTTGCAAAAATTCTACTAGTTCGTAATCCATTTCATGAACACTACCAAACATCGTTTTGACAAAATCAATATAACTAATCGCAACATCTTCCGAATCATAAGACAACCATTCAAAAGGATATGTGACAATCGAATGTTTAGCAATTAAGTATTCGACCATTTCTAAAGTGGAAGGTTCCTTTTCTAATTTCTCCACAACAAGTTTAGAAACTTGTGTAAATTGTGGCATTTTCGTAGGTAATTCCAGTTTAGCCGGATTAACATTCATCACTTTATCGAATTTTCTAATTGTCAAATTTGTATCCACCTGTTGCTCTACAAGTAATATTAAAACAATACTTTTAATAAAGGGATGTGTTTCTTCGTTTTCAATAATTGCTTTAAGGTGGTGGACAATCGGTCGTATATTTAACATCGTCAATTCATGAACAGTGTTTAGTTGCTTACTAGGTGGAAGAGACATAAATTGTTGTAAATTAAACATTTCAGGATCTACATCATTGTTATTTCTTACAGGTTCTTCTTGTTTTACGACATTCCCCGCTATGTTAGCGTTTATATCCTTAAGCCGTTCAAATTTTTCAATTTGTTCCTCGGGAATCGCACCTTCTTCTAATAAGGAAGTAATTATTCTTTCAACCTGTTTAAATTGTTTGAGTTGCATACAAATGGTTAAGTATAATTCCATTACTTCCAGGTACATCGTAGGACCAATGCTTAATAACCGTTCACAAACATCTTTTGCTTTTTCAAATGATTTCGTTTCATATAATGAATAGGCATAAACACTAAGGGTTAATTCATCACCTTCAGTATATTTTAATGCTTCTTCAAAATTTTTATTTGCTAAATCATATTGATAGTTTTCTACAAATTCGTGGGCTTGTGCTATTAATTTTTCGACTGTACCAGGAAATATAACGACATTATCAAATGTTGTATATTTTTTTTGCTTTTTCTTCAAACGTCTCACTCCCTGATGTCTGCTATGAAAATATTGCCAAACAATTGTAGTTATTGTACCTTTTATTTTTCAAGGGAACAATATCCTTCAAAAAATGTTCCGAAGTTATTCAAGTATTAACCGACTTTTTATCATTTTAATCGAAGAGAATAACGACTTAATTGTTCAATAGAGAATAAAAAAGCTACTTAAGAATATGAAATACATCCCATTCATAAGTAGCTGTATTACTTTATTGTAACTTATTTGCTAGTTTTTGAATTAACATAGGCAACCACCCTTGTAAAGGTTGACATTGGAAACCCGCTTTTTCAGCTTTTTCAGACGACATATACCAATCATTTGGAACTGCAAAGGGGGATCGGCTTTTTTCATCGCCAACAAGGGCAATTTTCGCACCTTTTTCGACCGATTGTTCAATCAAGTTGATTAGTTCTTTCATTGAATAGGTTCCAGGCGAAGTAGCATTGTATGGACCATCAATGTTTGAAAAACCCGCAAAGCGTAAAAAGGTAGCCGCATCATCAGATAAAATATAAGACATTTTAGCATCCATATTTAAAAAGCTAATTACCTTCCCTTGCGCCACCCGTTCAACATGAAAATGCAAGCGTTTTGTATAGTCATCTTCCCCTAATACTATCGGAAAACGAACAGCTACTACTGGAAATTGAGCCTTTTGGCAAAACACAGGTTCCGCTTGACGCTTCCCTTCTCCATATGAAAAGTCATTACTTTCACCAGCTACAATTGAATAATGGTATGGATCAAATTCCTCTTCCTTCAACTCTGCACCTAAGTCTATATAAGTTGACATCGTGGAAGTAAAAATATATTTTTTTGTTTTCCCTTCAAAAATGTCGCATGCTGCCATCGCTTCATTTGGAGAAAAACAAATATTATCATACACGATGTCCCATTGTGTATTTTGCATCGCCTTTTGAAGAGCCTCTTTATCCGTTCGATCGACTACAATTCGCTTTACACGGCTACCGAAGGGATGTGGAGAATTACCGCGGGTTGCAATCGAAACTTCATGCCCCTCTTCTACTAATAATTCCACAAGTTTTTTTCCAAAAAATCGGGTTCCACCTAAAACTAATATTTTGCCCATTCCTTTATCCCTCTTCCACTTTCACGTTTCTTGTAAACTTGCTGTTGTTACCATAATACGTCCAGTATCTGATTTCAACTTAATTGGTACAGAACCATCGCCAAATTGAAATTTTTCCCCCTTTTCTCCGTAGACTTCAACACGGCCAAAACCCGATTTTAACGTTAAAGTTGCATCATCTAATGGCTCATCTGTTTTAAGGGTAATGCTACCATTATCTGTTTTCCAACGAATTGGTTTAGTAACAGCTGGAATATAACCATCTATCCTTCCATTATCCGTTGAAGCCTTTATCTCTCCTTTTACATTATGTAATTCAATTCGACCATTATCTGTTGATAGATCAATTTTTTCCGCACTCGAGTGATTTACAACAATACGACCATTGTTCGTTGAAGCACTAACGTCCGTGCAATTAGAATGTTCTATCAAAATTCGCCCATTGTCCGACTTTATATTTAATGAATTCGCTAACAATGATTTCAAATGAATGGTTCCAACATCCGTTTTAACTTTTATCGATTTAGCTTGTTGAACGTTCATTTCAATTTTTCCTATATCATTTTGGACAAGGAGCTGATTATACAATTTTTGTGGTAGCTGAATCGTTACATGAACAACAGTGCGAACGTTGAAGTTAATATAAATGAAGAAAAATCTAAACCCATCCTCACGGTTTACATGGATTTCCAACGTATTATTTACAATATGCGTCGTTACTTTTGTTTTTCCATCTTGATCTTTTACATGAATAGATGGTTTATCATCACTAGATGGAATAATTGTAATATTGGCTCTATCTGCTTTAATATGAACATTTTCATATTCCGTAATAGCAGTTGGTGAAAATTCCACATTTGTTTCAAATTCCTCTTCCGAATAAGCCGATAACAGTTCATCAACTAACTCATGAATCGGTCCTAAAGATTCAATAATATCTTCTTCTTTTTTCCCTTCTGCCTTTCCGTTGGCAAAGTATTCCTTAAAATCCCGTATAATATTTTTCCGTTCTTCCTCCTTTAACAAACCTAATTCAGCTTCCAATTTTTTTAAAAAAACCTCTTCTGTCATTCTCAATCCTCCTTTAATATTGTTCATTTCCCCTCTATTCATTTCTCCTATTCTTCTAGAAGTTCCTTTATTTTTTACGAATTTGAAAATCATATAAAGAGCCCGTTCATTATACTGAAAATAGTCCATGGAAATATTATGAAAATGAATAATAATTTCATTCTTGACCACTCTAGTTTTAGTTAGGAAATAATATGTATTAACAAGGAGTGTTATCCATGGGAATCATGAGTCGAAATCCAAAAGAAGAGCCGCTACATTACGGAGAAGTTTTTACAATTTGGTCGAATGTTTTAACAAATAACGGAATGATTGCTATGTATCAAACCTTATATAACCATACTGGAGATCGCGATTTAGCGAAGTTAGTAGAAGAAGCGGTTGTTGGTATGGAAGAAGAAAATAAGCAATTAACAGAAATTTTAAAAGTAAACGGTGTTGGATTACCACCCGTTCCCCCAGAACGCCCTAACGCTCGCCTTGAAGACATCCCTGTAGGAGCAAAATATAATGATCCGGAAATTAGTGCGATTATATCTGGCAACGTCGCTGCGGGGTTAGTCGCTTGCAGTACAGCTATGGGAAAAAGCACTAGGGAAGATATTGCAGCGATGTACGGTCAATTTCACATGGCTAAAGCACAATTAGCCACAAAATTATTACGTTTAAACAAAAGTAAAGGGTGGTTAGTACCTCCTCCCCTTCATATCGCTCCTCAAGATGAAAGATAGGAATAACGAAAAAACGGTAAGGATAGAAACTACTCTCTAGTCTTCTATCCTTTTTTGTATGTTTTTTTCAAGTAATAACACTTGCCATTTTTCAATGAATATGGAATAAATAACCGTAAAAAAGAAAGGAGAATATATATGTTTCTTAATAAGGTAGTTATCGTAACAGGTGCTGCACAAGGAATTGGACGAGAAGTAGCATCCCGATACGCTGAAGCTGGCGCTCATGTAATTTTAGCGGATATAAATGAACAATTAGGTGTAGAAGTTAGTACTAATCTAAAGAATAAAGGCTATTCCGTCCATTTCATTCCAACGGATGTACGGAAAGAACAAGATGTCATTCAGTTAATGACCACTTCAGTTGAAAGGTTTGGAACTATTGATATTTTAATTAATAATGCAGGTATTTTTAGACCTATTTCGCCCTACGATATTTCGATGGACGTTTGGGACGATGTGATTAACACAAATTTACGAAGCGTCTTTATCTGTTCAAGAGAAGCAGCGAAATTTATGCGTTTAAATAAAAATGGCGGTGCTATCGTTTCGATGGCATCTACAAGGGCGTTTATGTCTGAACCACATACTGAATCCTACGCTGCAACAAAGGGTGGTATCGTTGCATTAACCCATGCATTAGCTAGCTCCTTTGCACCAGATCACATCCGGGTAAATTGTATTTCTCCAGGCTGGATTGAAACCGGTGATTATGCACAGTTGAGGGAGATTGATCATCGCCAACATTTTTCAGGAAGGGTAGGAAAACCCTCAGATATTGCTCGAGCATGTTTTTATTTAACAGATGATCAAAACGATTTTGTAACAGGAATCAATTTAACTGTAGACGGTGGTATGACGAAAAAAATGATTTACGAGGAGTAAAATTTCTAAAATAAAAAGAGGATTAGGCAGCAAGCCTTCTCCTCTTTTTTAAATTAAACAAATAAATAAATCGTTAAAAACATACATAAGCTTCCGCCTATTACAAAAACATGCCATATCGCATGATTATATGGAATTCTTTTGTTTTTATAAAAATACGTACCTACTGTATAACTTAAACCGCCTGCTAGTAACGTTAAAAAACCATTCCCTGTTATATGATTTAATAATGGTTCATATACAAAAATGGCGAGCCAGCCCATCCCTAAATAAATGATAAGGGATAGTCGTTCGAAACGATGTACGAAATACATTTTAAAAATGATGCCTAAAATAGCTAAAATCCATTCAAGGAAAAACAACGTCCATCCTAATTTACCACCAATCGCTACGAGGGCAAAGGGTGTATAAGAACCCGCTATTAAAAGAAAAATGGAACTATGATCTAATTTTTTCAACAAACTTTTATGAGTTGGCCACGAATGATACAAAGTTGATGCTGCATATAAACAAAACATCGAAATACCAAAAATAATGTAACTCATTAGCTCAATAGTCGAGCTAGAATTTTGTGCTTTCATCACTAATAAAGTCGTGGCAGGGATAGCTAATATCGCACCTAATCCGTGGGTTATCGCATTCCACAACTCTTCTTTCTTACTATAACTACTTTGAACAGCAACCGCTTGTGCCACTTTTCTTCACCTCTTATATTGATTATTCCATATACACATAGTTTGTATAGAATAAGATGTAATATTCATTCCATGATATTTGTCATAATCTATGAACTTATTAATAAAAGATGTTCATGACACTTGTTAGATTTCAAACGTAAAATCTCTCTTTCATTCAGGAATTCTAAACAATTTTGACAATGAAATTGAACATTTTGAGAAACTGTATTACAGTAAATAAGAAATGAATCATTGTTATATAACAACCTTTTCGATAAAAAAACCGAATAACGTCATAAGGCGATATGACGAATATTCGGTAGTTTATTTTCACTCTTATAATGTTGTAGTTGAGAGATCTCCAACTGTTTCTTTTTTCTTTTGTTCCATTAGTTTTTTCTTTTTGTTTACGTCTGCACGTAGCAATAAAGAAATTAATAAAGATATCGCAATTAATCCAGTAAAGAGGTAGAACACAGTAATGTAACTTCCAGATGCACTCTTTATAGAATTAACGATAATCGGACCAAAAATTCCACCTAGTGACCAAGTTGTTAATAAGTACCCGTGGATAACACCTAGTTGTTTTGTTCCAAATAAATCACTAGCATATGCCGGTAAATTAGAGAATCCACCACCGTAACAACTAACTACTAGGAAGATAAATGCTTGGAATAAAAAGACATTTGTTGTAAATGGTAATACAGCGAATGTAATGACTTGAATTGTGAAGAAGATAACGAATATATTTGGACGACCAATATAATCGGAAATTGCTGCCCAAATTAATCGACCACCACCGTTAAATAATCCCATTACACCAACCATTGCCGCAGCACCTGCGACCGATAGTCCGACAATTTCTTGCGCCATCGGAGAGGCAACAGAAATCATCATAATTCCGGCAGTAACGTTTACTAAATGCATTGCCCAAAGCATCCAAAACTGTCTTGTTTTTACAGCTTCTTTTGCTGACATTTGGGATAAATCTTGTTTTACTACTTTTGTTCCTTCTTCAGTAGCTTTCTTCATTCCTTCTGGCATATAACCTTGTGCAGGAGGGGCAATATATAAAGCTCCTAAAATCATTAATACAAAATAGCTAATCCCTAAGATGAAGTATGTATTAGAAATCCCTACACCTTCCATTAAGTTTGCTGCAACCGGTGCAGTAATTAATGCCCCAGAACCAAAGCCTAATACAGCCATCCCTGTTGCTAACCCACGACGATCAGGGAACCATTTTACTAATGTTGATACAGGTGCAATATATCCAATCCCCATACCTAAACCACTTAACAATCCGTAAGTTAACCAATAAAGAACAACTGAATCCATTACGATTGCTAAACCAGAACCTGCTTGTCCAGCACCAAATAGTAGCGCAGCAATCATAGCTGATTTTCTTGGTCCCATTTTTTCTACTAATTTACCAAATAGTGCAGCTGCAAATCCAGCTAACCCCATCATAATTGTAAAGGCAACAGTGACATTTGTTGCACTCCAACCCATTTCCGTTGTAATCGGAATTTTATAAACGCTGTAGGCGTATGCGCCACCTATCGAAAGATGTATTGCAATCGCAGAAAGCGCAATTAACCATCGATTTTTCTTCATATTTCTCTTTGAACCCCTTTCTTTCTAACTTTGAACAAGTTGTGACAACTACTTTATCAAGATAACATTTACAAAATATGAAAATCAATAGTTTTTGTAAAAAAATTATTTGAATAAAACAGTTTTTTTCTGCAAAAAGTAGAAAATAATAAAATAAGCGCAAAATCCACATAGAATAAATGATAAAAACCATCCACGCCTTCATTTTTCTATAATAATGTTTCTATCGATATGTATAAAGTTTCCTCATCACAAAACCCTATAACACAAGCACTCTTACCCTTCACAAAGATATTACACCTTTTAGAATTTATATTCAAAAATTAGAAATTAACTATCAAATAAGAGAAATTGTTTTCAATCAATCAACATAATTTTGATAACCTTTTTCCCTACAACATAACAAAAAACAAAATAAAAACACTGGTTATCGAATTAACTTTATTATATTTATATAACATTTTTCCGATTGAATTCCCATAAAAATAAATGATGGATGAAAATTAGCGAGAATATTTTTTTATTAATATTTTTGTCGTTCAATCAGAAAAACCTCCTTCTAAGCAGAAATTCCTTCTGCCTAAAAAGAGGAATCATGTAAATATTACCGAACAATTAGTACTTCACACGGAGCAAACTGAGCAATACGTTCTGCGACAGATCCGATGAGCATTTTTTCAATTTGATTCGTTCCCATCGCCCCGCAAACAATTAAATCAACATCAAGTAGCTCAATTAAAACTTCTTTTGAAGAGCCTTCTTTAACCACTACGTCTACCTTACTTACACCAGCTTGCTCCGCTTTACTTTTGAGCTCTTCCAATTTCATATTACTTTCCTTCACCAATTTTCCAGCAAAGTCTAAATCATATGCTGTTATAGAACCAAAGGATTTCGTGTCAACGACATGAACTAATAATAATGTTGCTCCATAATGATTCGCTACATTAATTGCTCGTTCAAACGCTTTTAACGACAGTTCAGAAAAGTCTATTGCAACTGCGATTTTTTGATATTGCCCACTCATACGAAGTCCTCCATACTTAAAAAAGCTTCATTAAAGACTAGTTCAAAACATAACCGAATAATGTTAGGATGTGCAAAAAACGCTATAAAATTCATCTTAAAAAACTGATATATGCTCCTCTACTTTTTGTTATAGTATTTTCCCAATCAAAAACCGTCAGTTATCCATGATGAACTGACGATTCGTTCATTTAACTCTCATTCTATTAAAGCACTTTATCTAAAAAGGCTTTAGCTCGATTAGACTTAGGAGAATTGAAAAACACTTCTGGTGCGGCATCTTCAACAAGATAACCACCCTCAAGGAATAGAACACGATCTGCCACTTCACGGGCGAATCCCATTTCGTGGGTTACAATAATCATCGTCATTCCTGATTCCGCTAGTGATTTCATCACGTTTAACACTTCTTTTACCATTTCAGGATCCAATGCAGAAGTCGGTTCATCAAAAAGCATAACCGTTGGATTCATAGCAAGGGCACGGGCAATGGCAACACGTTGTTTTTGCCCGCCAGAAAGACGATTTGGGTATTCATTTCGTTTTTCAAACAAGCCTACTTGACGAAGAAGATCCTCTGCCGTTTCAACCGCTTTATTTTTTGACATTCCCTTCACGTTCATCGGTGCGTAAATTAAGTTTTCGAGTACCGTTTTATGAGGGAATAAATTGAAATTTTGAAATACCATCCCTAAATTTTCACGGACTTTCAATATATTTTTTTCCGTAATTAATGTACCACCAACGGTAATTTCCCCACTTGTCGGCTCTTCTAAACGATTAATACATCGTAAAAACGTCGATTTTCCTGATCCAGAAGGACCGATGACCGCAATGACTTCTTTTTCTTTAATTTCAGTTGAAATTCCTTTTAATACGTCATTTTTACCAAATGACTTTTTTAAGTTTTCGATTTTAATCACTACGTCTCATCCTCTTTTCTATCATTTTTCCAAGGAATGTTAATACTAGTGTCATAATGTAATAGATGATACCAGCGATTAATAATGGTTCTAAATAACGGAATGTGTCTCCTCCAACAACGTAAGCACGACGCATAATATCTAAAGCACCAATAACCGTTACGATGGCGGACTCTTTATTTAACGTAATAAATTCATTCATCAATGAAGGTAAAATATTTTTCATTGCTTGTGGCAAAATAATATCCTTCATCATTTTACTATAAGGAACACCAAGTGCCTTTGCTGCCTCTTGTTGACCTTTATCAACCGCATTTATTCCCGCACGTATAATTTCAGAAATATATGCACCCGAGTTTAATCCAAAGGCGATGATCGCTGCGGGCATTGGTTCTATATTAAACCCAAGAATTTGTGGCATCGCATAATAAATGAGCATTAATTGTAGTACAAGGGGTGTACCACGGAAGATCGATGTATAAAATTCAGCGAACCATTTTAACGGCTTAATGCTGCCAATTTTACAAAGAGCTAGTAATATCCCAAGAATCAAACCGATAACCGTTGCAAAAATAACTATTTGTAAAGTAATACCTATTCCTTCTAATATGTAAGGAATAGAGGGTACGACTTTCGAAAAATCAAACATCGTATGTCCCCCTTTCTTCATGTTAGATTGTTATGATAGTTAGAAGCGAAAAATCTGCTCGCTTTCCAAAGGAATAATCGTTGCCACCTTACCACTAAAATGACCTTCAATGATTATTTAAAAGGCACAATATAGAGGCAATACTTTTGGTGGCTCACGATTCCCTTAGGAGACTCGCAGATTGTAATATCAGACTTTTTATTTCACTAAAGATGTGGATAAGCTAATTATTCTTCAACTACGAACCATTTTTTCTTCAGCTCATCAATTTTCCCTTCGTCGATTAATACTTGAATCACTTCATCGAATTCAGCTTTTAAATCGCTACCTTCTTGGAAAACAACGGCTTTAAAATCCGGATCTTCTACTTCAAGTGGAAATGAAGTTAAATCATCGTTTTGCGCTAAATAATTTTCAGCAACGATATTTTCAATCACCGCACCTTGGAAACGACCATTTTTCAACTCTTGAATAATTTCAGGAATTAAATTACGACTTTCAACTGTAAATCCATTTTCCTCGGCAAAAATTTTAGCCAAATCTTCTTGAATAGAAGAAACTTGCGCACCTACTACTTTTCCTTTTAAATCTTCTAAAGATGAAATGTTACTATCTTTCGGAGTAACTAAATATTGTTCTGTTTCATAGTAAGGGACAGAAAAGTCTACCACTTCATCACGATCTTCTGTCGGTGTCATTCCAGCAATGACAAAATCAAATTTATCCGCTTGAAGTCCAGGGATTAAACTATTAAAATCCGTATTCGTAAATTGTAATGTATACCCTAAACGTTCTGCGATTAAGTTTGCTAAATCAATATCAAAACCGATAATTTCATCACTTTTTGCTGTATCAACATATTCAAATGGCGCATAGTCCGCTGATGTACCTACTCGTAAAACTTTTGCTTCTTCTGTTTTTTCTTCTGTTGTTGAACTTGATGACGCCCCTTCATCAGATGTACCACAAGCTGCTAAAATACCCATTACTAATACAAGCATGAATAAAAATACTTTATTTTTCATTGTTGTTCTCTCCTTTGTTGGTTAAATTATTGTTCTTCCATATATCGTTGAATAGCTTTTTCTAACATTGATAATCCCGTATCAATTTGTTCTTTTGTGACAGTAAGGGGTGGAATCATCCGAATCACTTCCCCAACATTTCCGCAAAGATAGAACAGGACTCCTTCTTCTAATGCATAATCAAGAATTTTCATGACCGCTTGTCCATCAAGTTCTCCTGTTTGAGGATTTGAAATTTCAATCCCAATCATCAACCCAGCAGAACGAACATCACTAATGACGGAATATTTTTCTTTCAACTGAAGTAATTGTTCTTTTGCATAAGCGCCAATTACTTTCGAATTTTCTATTAATCTTTCGTCATGTAAAATTTCTAACGTAGTCAGTGCAACCGAACAAGCAATGGGGTTTCCGCCAAAGGTTGTTCCATGCATTCCTAAAGGCCACTTTTTCATCAATTCCTTCGAAGCGACAGTAGCACTTAAAGGAAGTCCTGATGCAATTCCTTTTGCAATAGCCATAATATCCGGTGTTACGTCAAAATATTGGGCTGCAAACCATTCACCTGTCCGTCCAAAGCCTGTTTGTACTTCATCGAAAATAAGTAATATCCCATATTCATCACAAATTTCTCGTACCTTTTTCACCCATGCTTTTGGAGGAATAATGTATCCCCCTTCACCTAGAATCGGCTCCATAATGACACAAGCTACTTCTTCAGGCGTAACTTGATGTTTAAATAGTCGATTAAAGTCTTTTTCCAGCTGATTCACACAATATGTTTCAGGATCTTCCCCTTCCGGACAACCTTTCACATCCGCATATGGGATTTGATAAGAAAGATGGGATGGTTGTAAAAACTTACGATATTTCGATTTCGATGTTGTTACACTTAATGCACCCATCGATCGGCCATGGAAACAACCGGTAAAGGATACAACATAAGGGCGTTCCGTTACAAATTTCGCAAGCTTTAATGCTCCTTCTATCGCTTCCGTTCCGCTATTAGCAAAGAAGAAGCAATCTAAATCCCCTGGCAACACTTTACCAAGTTCTTCTGAAAGTCTTAAGATTGATTCATACATGATGACACCCGATGGTCCATGTACTAAATTATCCGCTGCATCTTTAATGCTCTGAACAATTTTCGGATGGCGATGTCCCGTATTTGTTACAGCAATCCCTGATGTAAAGTCTAAATATTTCTTCCCATCCACTCCGTAGTAATAACAACCTTCTTCTTTTACTATTGGAATATTTGGATGGTCTTTTGCCATACTCGGAGCTAGAAAATCCCCCATTGAGTCATATAAATTCAACCAATTACTCATGTTGTATTCCTCTTTCCTTGCTATTGAACTAGTCATTTTTTGAATGAGATTACTATATTTAATATTTATATACTTTACACCCATATGTATAAATATGCAATAACTAATTTTTTGAAAATTATATTTTAAAAGGCGTTAAATTATTCCAAAAATCTAATAATAACCATAACTATTGCATTGAGTAGGTTCGAATGGAAATAGCATTCAAATTAAAAGATCTAATTCATTTTGTCATTCAATTATTAATATTCTGGATTATAAAATATCCGTTTATTTATACAATGTAGCCATCTGTTAATCTTTCGTCTTATCAAATTTTTCTAAAATAAAAAAGCATAACCGTCTCTTTAAAGACCATTATGCTTCCCAAAATTCCCATTTCGTTTTCATGCAAAAAAACTTCCTACTGCTATAATCGTTGTTGCTAAATCTTTTCGAAAGTAAGGGTGATTTTCATTTAAACTGTTAATCGAAACTTCATTTCCTCCAAGGGAAGAATGAACATATAAATCATCGCCCATATACATCCCAATATGCCCTGGGAAATACAATAAATCCCCTTTTTGAATGTTTTCCATGTTGATTTCTTTAATTGGAAAACCGTCTACTATTTTTGCATCTCGATAAATTTGAACGCCATTTAACATATATGCCATGGAACAAAGGCCTGAACAATCAATTCCTAGTGGCGATTTCCCTCCCCATCGATAAGGTGTTGTTAAATAGCTTAAAGCCGATTGTACAACTTGATCTCGGAACTGTTGCTCTGATAGAAGATTTTGTATTACTTTCGGTTGCAGCCAATGTTTCCGCGTGTAACCAACTTCCCCGGTCGCTAATTCTACTTTTTCCCACTCAGTATCGTCATCACTTGTTACTACTCGTATAACCGAACCCCTAACAACAGTTATCAATTTCCCACTTTGAATTCGAGGTTCCTTTAAAATGTCAGCAAAATTTTGACGAATGATATGCTTTGCTTCCAATAACCATTCATTTGTTTCATCTACAAGTAATAAATCTTCCTTTTTACAAAAGCCTTCATAACGATATTCTGTCTGTATAAATACCCATCCTTGTTCCTTTTCTTCAAGAATAGCTACGGTCATTCCGTATAATACTTCATCAATCAACGCAGAGGACTCATTTGGTTCAGCGTGTAAACTAGCAATCATTTTCTTTACGATTCCTTTCATAAAACCCCCTCCTTATTTCCAATTAAATGCTGATAAACCGTTTGGGAAATCCGACCAATAAGTTGCTTTGCCCTTTCATTACTCGAATGATTGGTCACAAACACTCCGATTAGATAATTTTTTGATGGATGGAAGACGATGCCAACATCATGTTCTACTGTATCCAAACTACCCGTTTTATGGGCCATCTTCACGTCATTTAGGAAATATCGTTTAAGAGAATCTTGAATTCGTTGTCGACTTAAAATGTTGATAGCCAAATCGCTATAAGTTTCGGATAAAAGTGTTTTTCGATAAATATGAGTAAAAAGGGTTGCCATGTCCTTTGCCGTCGTTACATTATCAATTCCTTTTTCCATTCGGATAAAGTCCATCATTTTTCGGTTCACCGACGTTTCTGTTAAACCGATTTTCTTAAAATAACGATTCAAATTATCCATTCCAACGAAATCGATGAGGACGTTTGTTGCCGTATTATCACTCGTTATAATCATCCAAACGAGTAGTTCATATAAGGTGCTTTTTGTTTGACCTTGTTCTGTAATCACACTAAAATCCACACAATTTCCCTTCGTGATCGTTAGTTCTTGATATAACAATCCATCCCTTTGTTCAATGTAATCAAGAACAGCTATTAAAATAGGGACTTTAATCAGACTAGCACTTGAAAAAACATCATAAATTCCTTTTTCAAATAAAATGTTATCCGTATCCATATCTTTCACAACGACTTTTACATCGAAGGATTCTTCATCGATTAATCGGGAAATCCTATCTTGTAAATATTCCATTAGCCAATGACTTCCATTACTTTTTTCTCGCTATTTAATCGAACTGTTCTACCTAATGGTAAAGACATCGTTGGTAAACAGTGACCACACGCGACATCCATTAAAATTGGTTTATTACTAGGTACGAGTATTTCTTCAAAAATCGTTTGTAAACGAAGACTTTGTTCTGGATGATTCGGATTTTGTGGCCCACAATTTGTCCATGCCCCTAAAATTATTCCTGCCGCGTCATCTAATTTTCCTGCCAACTTTAGCTGGGTTAACATTCGATCGATACTTCTTTCGTACTCATCAATATCTTCTAAAAATAAAAGTTTTCCCCTTGTATCAATTTCATAAGGAGTACCTAGGGTCGCTGTTACTAAAGTTAAATTCCCACCAATTAACGGACCGGTGACTTCACCTGGTACAAGGGTTGTCATTCTTTGATTGGATGGATTCTCTAAAAAAAACGATGCACGTTCAGTTTCGGTTATGTTTTCTAAAAAAGAATTCCATGTATAGTCATCCATCTCCGGCTTTACAAATTCCGTCGAAGGCATTGGAGTATGATAGGTGACGAGTTCACATCGTTGATTGAAAGCGATATGTAAGGCAGTCACATCACTATAGCCTACAAATACTTTCGGATTCTCTTTAATCATTTCATAGTCTAATAGAGGTAAAATTTTTGTCGCGCCATAACCTCCTCGTATACAAAATATGCCATCAATATCTGGATTTTTAAACATCTCGTTTACATCCTTTGCTCGCAGTTCATCTACGCCAGCTAAATAGCCGTGTCTTTCCCGGCAAGAATCTCCAACAACAACTTTAAACCCTAGTTTTTCAACAGCTTCAACCGCCTTCGGTAAAACTTCCGGAGGCGTCGCACTGGAAGCACCAACAAGTCCAATTGTATCCCCTTTTTTTAATCCTTTCGGAATTTTCATCCATTACACCTCGATTTCCAAAGTTGTTCGATAACGCTCCATTTCCTCATCATTTGCTAATACAAAATGCCCTTCTTCGATTTCCATAAAGGAAGGTGGATTTGACTCATAGTTATGCTGGGATGGGTCATACACCTCCATCACCTTTTCCCTCTCTTTATACGGATTCGGCTCCGGAACAGCTGATATCAACGCGCGGGTATAAGGATGAATAGGGTTAGCAAAAAGCTTTTCCGTTTCAGCCAACTCGACAATTTTCCCTTTATAAATGACCGCTGTTCGATCGGTGATAAATCGTACAATCGATAAGTCATGGGCAATAAACAAATATGTTAACCCTTTTTGTTTTTGTAAATTCGATAATAAATTTAATACTTGCGCACGAATCGACACGTCCAAAGCAGATATTGGCTCATCAGCAATGATGAACTCCGGTTCCATGATAAGTGCGCGGGCAATTCCAATTCGTTGACGTTGACCTCCCGAGAATTCATGGGGAAAACGGCTAGCAAACTCAGGCAGCAACCCTACTTCCAGTAATGCATCATGGACCTTTTTTTGTCTTTCTGCCTCATCCTTATAATGTTTTGTATTCATTAATCCTTCAGAGATGATGTAATCTACTTTTGCCCGCTCATTCAGCGATGCCATTGGATCTTGGAAAATCATTTGGATTTTTTGTGTAATTTCCCGATCCCATTCTTTCGATATTTTTCCGTTAATCGGCTTTCCATGGAATAAAATTTCGCCGCCAGTTACTTCATTTATTCGCATTATCGAGCGACCAATTGTTGTTTTCCCTGAACCCGATTCCCCTACAAGCCCAAAGGTTTCACCTTTATATATTTGAAAACTAACTTGATCAATCGCTTGGAATTTATTTTTTCCCTTCCCAAAGGCGACTTCTAAATTTTTCACATCCAGTAATACTTCTTTAGTGTTCATGGGCAAATCGTCTCCCCTCCTCAAAAAATGCTTGCAAGTTTTGCGGAAGTTCCACCTTCGGTGCATTCGGGTGAAGTAACCATGTCTTCGCATAGTGGGTTTCGCTAACTTTAAAGAAAGGCGGACGTTCTTCAAAATCAATTTTTAAAGCATAAGGATTACGTGGTGCAAAGGCATCACCTTTTATTTCTTTAAATAAGTTTGGTGGTGTACCTTTAATCGAATAAAGTTCCTCTCCCTTTGCGCCTAACTGCGGTAGGGAGGATAGAAGTGCCCATGTATAAGGATGTTTGCCATTGAAAAATACTTCGTGGGTTTGACCTACTTCGATAATATCTCCTGCATACATTACCGCAATCCGATCAGCTACCTTTGCCACGACCCCTAAATCATGGGTAATATAAATCGTTGTAAGTCCATATTTTTGTTGCAAGTTTTTCAACAGTTGTAAAATTTGCGCTTGAATTGTTACATCAAGGGCTGTAGTCGGCTCATCACAAATTAATATTTTCGGATTACAAGCAATGGCGATCGCAATGACAATACGTTGACGCATTCCTCCCGAAAATTCATGGGGATATTGCTTATACCTTTTTTCCACATCATGAATTCCTACGTCTTTAAGTAATTGCAATGTTCGTTGATAAGCCTCTTTTCCTTGTAATTTTTGATGGAGGATTACACACTCTTCTATTTGCTTTCCTATCGTTTTTAATGGATTTAAAGAAGTCATTGGGTCTTGTGTTACCATGGCAATTTCTTTCCCCCGAATTTTTAACCAATCCTTCTCAGTTGAAAACTTCGTTAAATCATCTTCTTTGTATAAAATACTTCCTTGGGCAACTGAACCATTTTTCTCTAGTAAACCGATGATTGATTTGACGAGAACGGATTTCCCTGAGCCCGATTCACCTACAATTGCAAGGCTTTCTCCTTTATATAAATCTAGAGAAATATTACGAATGGCTGTTAATACTTGACCACGCAGTTTAAATTGAATAACTAAATTTTGAATGGATAAAATCCGTGACTTCGTTTGAATTTCTTCCATCGGTATCCCTCCTTTTACACGTGGTTTTTCGGATCAGCTGCATCTGCAAAGGCGTTCCCAATAATATAAAATGAAATCGTGATAATACTTAAAACAATACTTGGGAATATCAATTGATAACGTAAATCGGGGGACATCATTAATACTCTTCCTTCATTGATTAAATTGCCTAAAGAAGGTTCGCTAATTGGTAATCCTAATCCGATATACGTTAAAAATACTTCTGCCCCAATGGCAAATGGAATAGCTAAACTCATTCGGAGCATAATGACTGAAATTAAATAAGGTAATAGGTTTTTAAGAATAATACGGTAACTCGGTGTTCCTAAACATTTTGATGCTAAATTGTATTCACGATCACGTAAAATTACAATTTGATTTCGAATGAAACGGGCCATTTCTACCCATCCGGTTATACACATGGCAATAATAATTGTTGAAATGCTTGGTCTTAAAATATATGACATTAATATAAGAACGATTGTTGTCGGAATATTTTCGACGATGTTATATGCTTGGGTAATCGGGGCTTCAAGTCTTCGGGAAAAGCCCCAAAGCGCACCAATCGTAATCCCTACAATCACTTCTACTAATGCCACAACGAAACCGATGAAAAGGGATGTTCGTGTTCCTGCCCAAATACGAGACCATAAATCTTGCCCTATCGAATTTGTTCCGAACCAAAATTCACTATTAGGGGCAATATTTCGAGCTTGGGAACTTGTTTGCTCATCAATATAAATTTCCGTTGGTGATTTTTGATAGGGTAAATAAGGTTGAATGATAACAAAGGCAACGATTATACAAACAAGGACTAACAGAAAAACAGCTAATCGATTTTTCAAAAAGGATTTCCACGTCGAACGCCAATATGAATAATTCGAATAACCGGTTTCTTCCGCCTTTTGCTCATCTACGACAGCGAATTCAAATAAGTTTTCATTAGATTTTTGTGATATGTTAGTAATTTCTTCAGAATATAGTCCCATTATCGAACACTCTCCCCTTTTCCTAACTTAATGCGAGGATCTACAAGTGCCATTGCTAAATCACCTAAGAACAATCCGATAATCCCTAAGGACGAGAATATTAATACTAACCCTTGTACTACGGCATTGTCCTGTCGTTGAATCGCATCTACAAGCAACCCACCCATGCCAGGAATAGAGTACAATGACTCGATATAAATGGAGCCTGTGATCGTAAATAAAATCGTAGCTGGTAAATATTGAGCCATTGGAATAAAGGCGTTTCGCATAACATGTTTAAACATTAATGTCCGCTCCTTTACCCCTTTTGCCCGCGCTAGTTTTATATAATCTTTGTTTAATTCATCTACCATATAACGCCTCATCCACATCGCATAAGATGCGGTTGGAGCTAATGCCATTGAAGTTAACGGTAATAGCCAGCTAACTGGATTATATTCATCAAATAACATTGGTAAATTAAATAAATCCGTTACATACATTTGAATGAAAATATAATAGACCGCTGCAGGTACTGCTACGACAAACACAATGTAGCCGGTTCCTAAACGATCAAGCCAACGTCCTTTCATTTGGGCCATTAAAATACCCAGGGGCACTCCAACAAGAAGTGAAAGGGCAACCGCTCCTAATCCAAATAAAATGGAGTACATCATTTTTTCAGCAATAATCGTTTTGACTGGTACATCCGTGCGATATGTAACCGAAGTTCCTAAATCCCCTTGGAGTAAATCTCCATAAAAATGACCTAGTTGAACAATCAATGGATCACGCAGTCCTAAATTCGTTAAATAAACTTCCTGTTGCTCCGGTGTCATTTTATCAGCCGCTGCCCCTAGGTACCCTTCTTCTGGCATTAAGCGTAGCAATGAGAAAACAATCGTAACGATAATAAAAAGGGTTACTACAGACTGTAACAACCGCTTTCCTAAGTACCTCCACATACTTTTACCCCTCCCTGCTATGAACAGAAGAATGAAAGGAAGGAGATGCCAAATTCGGTCCCGGACATCTCCTTAAGTCATCACTCTCCACTAAATTTCTCTTTTTGTTTCTCTACTGTTCTCCAGCACCCGCTAATGCTTCTGCCCGTTCTTGTTCCCATTTAGCTAAAGCTTCTTTATACTCCTCATTACTCATCGGTTTTTCTAATACTTTCTGACCTTTGAATTTCTCTAATGTTACGCCAAATGGGGAGTATTGGGCTTCAAATGGATTTAATTTGGAAGCAATATAACCAGTCCCCCCAACTGCGTAAGGAATGACAAAGGCTTCTTCGATTAGGAAGGCTTCTGCTTGAGCGAATAGTTCATAACGTTTTGCTAAATCCATTTCAGCCTTTGCTGCATCAACCATATTTTGATATTTTGACTTACCATTTGATTCTGTATAACCTTCAGCCAGTTCTGGTTTATTGTACGTTCCACCTTCTGTAAATGGATCTGTATACGAAGCTGGGTCAGCATAGTCTGGTCCCCAGTTTGCTTCTAATAATGCATATTTACCTGGGCGACGTACTTCTTGTAAAAATCCAGTAGAAGGACCTGCTTCCACAATGATATCGATATAATCAGCGCCTAGTAATGTTTCCAGTTGTTGTTCCACTACTTGCGAACGGTTTGCCCAGTCAGGACTGCCGGAATTATAAGGCATTAACACTTTTACAGGGAACGTTGCTTTTCCTTGTAATTCTGCCATTGCCTTTTCTTTGAACTCTAATGCTAAATCTTTATTGAATGAATCTGTATTAGAAATATTTTTTAATGGTTCTAATTGTGTATAATCGACTCCTTCAACATCGACAAAGTTCTTCGGTGTAATCGTGTTATTCAACATATCTTCAGGGTTGTATGGCTCTGTCGTTAACATTGCTGAAACTCGGTCAAGGGCGTGATATAACGATTTACGGAAATTTTTATTATTCACAGCAACTTTCCAGTTTTCTGGTTCATACTGGGCGTCAAATTGAGGATCAAAGTTCAGTGCATAGAAGTAAGTGTAGAAGTTATTTTGACTTTGACGAACTTGGGACTTTTTCTCTTCATCATTAAACCATTCATCGATAACAGAAGTTGGAATTGCTGCAGAATCAACCTCACCACGTAAGAATAATTCAGGTGCTACCGTTCCAGCTTCTTTGTTATATTTGTAGCGAATGCGATCGATGAACACATTTTCTTTATCCCAGTACGTATCATTTTTTACTAGGACGCGCTCATTTTGAGGTTCAAATTTATCTAAAATATATGCCCCGTTATAAAGGACATTTTCTTTCGTCGTACCGAAACTTTCCCCTTTTTCAGCTAAAAATTCGCCGTTAACAGGGAAGAAACAAACGTAGTTCAACATCGAAAGGAAATAAGGTGTTGGATTTTCAAGTGTATACTCTAAAGTGTACTCATCAATAGCCTTCACACCAACCTGTGAAAAATCCGTAATCTCGCCATTGTAGAAAGCATCTCCATTTTTTACAACAGTGGCAATCCACGCAGTTGACGATTCATTTTTGGCATCAAGGACATAATTTAAGCCGTCCACAAAGTCTTGTGCCACAACATCTGCATACTCTTCCCCTTCATTTGTAACCCATTTAACTCCTTGACGCAGTTTAAATGTCCAAACTGTGTTGTCTTCATTAGAAGACCAGCTTTCCGCTAAACTAGGTTGGACAATACCGTATTGATTGTACTCAATTAGTCCATCAATGATATTTGCAGACATTGCAAATTCATTTGCTTCAGCTGTTTTTAAGTAATTTAACGTTTTAATCTCTCCTGAATAAACGGTACGGTATTCCGATACTTTACCAGAAGATTCGTCCCCTTCTTCGCTACAAGCCGCTAAAAATGTGGCAACGATTGCAGCTAACAATAATAACCAAAACTTTTTCATTTTACCCCTCCCAATTCTTGCTTCTCTTTTTTATAATGAAAACCCGATTCCAGGCTTATCTAACATCGAAATGGATTGCCCATTGAATATTGGACCACCTGCAACAGGATCTTTCACACAAAGAATAGGTCCATCTAAATCGACCATCGTAATATTTTTTTGTGAAGCAGCAAAATGAGCTGCCGCGCTGACACTAATTTTCGTTTCCAACATGCAACCGATCATACATTGAATGCCATTTGCCTCTGCAATGTTGCATATTTTTTGCGCCTGGTATATCCCTCCAGTTTTCATCAATTTAATATTAATAAGGTCAGCCGCACGTTTTTCAATCACCGTAATAGCATCCTTTGGAGAAAAAACACTTTCATCCGCTAAAATATTTGTGATGGTGTTAGCAGTTACATATTGCATTCCTTCTATATCACTGTAATGAACCGGTTGTTCCACTAGTTCAATATTTGCATTTGCATCTTCTAAGGCACGAATAATTCGTACAGCTTCTTTAGGGGTCCAACCTTGATTGGCATCTACTCGTAATGTAATCGTCGGACCTACCGCATCCCGTATGGCTAAGATTCGTGCAATATCACCAGCTGGATCTTTGCCAACTTTAATTTTTAATATTTGAAACCCCCGTTTGATAGCTTCTAAACTATCCTTCACCATTTCTGCTGTCTCATTAACACTAATCGTAATATCTGTTACGAGCTCTTTTCGATAGCCCCCTAATAATTTATAAAGGGGGGCTTGATAACGTTTAGCAAGCAAATCATAAATAGCCATATCGATGGCCGCTTTTGCGCTCGTATTTTTGTATATGCTTTTGTCGAGACGTTCCATAATTTGTGAAATGTCTTCCACATCCATTCCGATAATGGCAGGCTTAATATATTCGTTAATCGCTTCAGTAATGGACGCATTCGTCTCACCGGTAATGACAGCAGTAGGCGCTGCTTCCCCTATTCCTATTTGCCCGTCATCTGCATGAACATAAATCGCAATATTCCGAATATAATAAACGGTTCGAAGAGCCGTTTTAAATGGAGTGATTAGAGGTGCCTCTACTACCCCTATTACTATGTCTTTTATTTTCATTAAATCACCTTTCAACTATTTACCTTTAAAGGATTCATATCCCTTTATTGGGAAATGGAATGGAGAATTGATTACGTTAAAAAATGTAAAATCCGTAACACTTCATAATAATCTTCCGTTACAAATTCCACCGTATTGTGCGGTTTAAAAGTAGCGCCCGGATAAAATGAATTACGATAGGCACGTGTATGATCCCGATATATGATTTCAACGACAAACTTCTCTGGCAACTTTACTTGTAATAACTCTCGATCGGCTTTCATCGCTTCTTCCACAAGTCTTTTTGTTTCAGCAATCGTAACCATTGGACTAACACTGATTGTGGCACTTCCAATTCCTTCTTTTGTTGCAAAGGTCACAATGTTTTCATTCACTGAATGAATTTCCTCTGTTAGGCCAACATCTCCACTAACAAAGGCAACTGGTACACCATGTATAGCAGCAGCATACGTATTAATTAGAAATTCGCTAGCGTACTCACCATTAATTTTTACATCTGCATTTACAACAAGGGTATGGGCTAATGGATTTCGATGACTTCCCCCCTTACTGTGATATCCGATAAATATCGCTCGATCAAAACTTTCATCTAATCCTGTTACCATACACATTGGATCACCAGTCCACCCTCGAATTACTTTACAATTCGCAGGCAAGTTGGAAATATCCAAATTCCGCGCAGAATCATGGGCATCTTTTAACAATATTTCCGTCGCTCCACCCGCAATCGCCCCTTCTACGGCAGCTTCTACTTCCTTTGTCATTTGCTGTAAAAAAGGTTGAATATCTGGTGTATTTAATTCCGTTTCAATCCAAGCTGTCGTTCCAGTAATTCCCTCTATATCTGCACTAATATATACTTTCATCGAAATCGAAACTCCTTTACGAGGTTATTTTCAATTGTTACTTCTACACCACCATATTGGGCTTTCTTTTCTCCCATGCGTCTTGCCCATTGAATGTTTCCGTAGTCATAATGCCACCATTCCCCTAAATAGTTTGCAAATCCAACTGCAGTCATGCAGTTATACAACAACCTTCTATTCTGTAAAGCATCCACATTTTCATCTAGATGATCTTCAAAATAACGGGTTACGGATTTTTCACTCAATTCATCAAATGCCGTGCCTAAATCAAGAGGATCCCCCTTTACATTCCCTAAAGTTAAATCTATGGCACCGCCCGTTAAATGGGGAGAAATTCGATCAGGCTCAAAACTTGGATAAGCAACATATTTTAACGTTTCATTTATTATCTCTTTTTCTGAAAATGTCGGGTTATTTCTTTTTATTTCATTTAAAAAAAGATGGAATAAATTTTGCTGTACCTGAAACGGTCGAAAACCATCATATAAAATCAAACTATACTCTTTAGGTAATAGTTGAAGGACATGTTGTAACTTTTCATACACTCCTTCTCGTAAATAAATGGATGCTAAACTACCTGAAATTTGTTGTTCAAAATACATCGGCTTTGTAAAAATCCTTGGATGATCATCTTTGATTTGGACAAGCTGTTCCTTATTGTCCACAATAATCGGGCTCACACTATCTATTAATCTCTTATTTTCAACAATTGGATCAAACATATGATGAATAAAACATCACCTCACACTATGTATAAGTAGCACAGATATTTAAATATTTAGATTATTCAGTATTTAAAAACAAATCTATCATACTTTACATTTTTTTACTAGGTAAAAAATAATATTTTTGCCATTTTAATGGCGCTTTCACTAGGATGTTATATTAAATATTTTCCATAGGAAATGTAGGAAATGTAAGTTTTCTATTAAGGGGCAGAATGAGTATTCTATAATTGCGATAAAAAGAAAAAGTTACTTAAGCAATTTATACTTAAATAACTTTGAATGTTTTTATTTTTCTTCAAATGAATAACCATGAACGATATGGCCATTTCGTCCTACTGTCGTTTCTGCTTGGGAGAGAGAATTAAGTATTGCTTCCTCTGTTGCCTCTGCAGCTGCTGTAAACAGTAAGTTCATTACAGCATGATCCTCACGTAATTGTGTACGAACTTCAACTACGCCATCAGTTGTATGAGGAATGGAATGAGCCGTAGTAAAACCAATCACAATATCTCCACTTCCATGGGAGAAATGGCTTCCCGTTCGTCCTAATCCTATACCACATCGTTTAATAATTCTTGTCAGTTGCCTGCTACTTAAAGGAGCATTTGTTGCAAGGACGATTATAATCGATCCATCTGTCGGTGAAATCGTAGAAGAATACTGGGTACTAGATTTTATGTATCGTTCTTTTAAAAATTCCGAACTGCTTCCAAAATTGCTTAATACGATACATCCTACCGTATAAGAACAGTTCATTCCTTCAACATGGACGAGGCGGGAAGAAGAGCCAATCCCTCCTTTATAACCGAAACAAACCATTCCTTTCCCTGCTCCAACAGCTCCTTCTTCAGCAACTTTAGTTGATGCGTTCAGAATCGCTTCCATCGCATGATCTGGTGTGACAGGAAAGGAGCGAATGGAGTTCAAATAACTGTCGTTACACTCTCCGACAACAACATTAACCGTACCGGTCGTAACACCAATTTCACGATTAGATTCTAACATATATTCAAGTGTACCTTGTGTAACGGCAGGAACAGCGAACGTATTCGTTAACATAATTGGAGATTCAATGACCCCTAGTTCGTTAACTTGAACAAGACCTGTCGTTTTGCCAAATCCGTTTAGGACGTAACTTGCTGCAGTTACCTTTTGCTGAAACAAATTATTTCCATGGGGTAAAATTGCTGTTACTCCAGTACATGCATATCCCCCCTCCTGATTTAATGGATAATCTAATGTCACATGGCCAACTTTGACACCGACCACATCGGTAATACAATTTTTCTTACCTACAGGTAACTTGCCAATTTTAATTCCTAGTTCCCTTACTTTTTTGCCCATTTTGCCACTCCTTTTTGCTTACACATTTATGTATTATGGAAGATACCATTTCGGAATGGTATTTTTGAAATTGTCATGGTCCTCTAACACTTCCAATGAATGTTTTAATAGTATATCGAAGGTTTCTGGTACGCTTTTTAATCCCCATACAAGTGAAGAAACGATATGCATTGCACTATATAAAGCGTATAACTTCCAAAAATAAGAAGAATCCATTGTCTGACCAGCAAGATAGCCAGCAATGACTCCCCTAGTAAATTCAACACTAACTTGTTTTGAGAAAAAACCTAACTTTTGTAAATCATGAATCGGATCTCCCCAATCCATCCTTTCAAAGTCAATAATGCCAGCAAAGGTCTTATCCTTTATTAATAAATTTGAAGGATGAAAATCATCGTGTTGAAATGTATTCGGTCGACCAATCATCAAATCTTCATTTTCTTTTATATAAGACTCTAGTAATTGTTTTATATTTTCATCAATATTAATATTTTTCAATTCAAGTAAATAATAATCGCTTTTTTTCTTTTTTACTATGTCCCAAGAAGGATAATGGGATGGGGCTACTAATTGATGTAATTTTCCTAGTTCATTCCCTGCCATATATCCGGCATCATATTGTTCAGTAGTAGTTAATTCTTTCAATGCTTCTTCTGCATCTTTCCCAGGTAAGAATGAGACGATCATATAACATTTATTTAGATCTTCAAGATGATTAAATTCGATTGTTTTTGGGACACATTCGGAAATGCTAGATAGTTGATGGATCGTGTCAAATTCTATTTTTCTTTTTACTTGTTGGTCCATGGGAAAAATTCTTAAAAGAAACCGCTGATCAATGACAAATTTTTGGTCGTTTGAAAATCCTTTTGTTAAAGGTAGAATGCTATCGGCATTTTTTAAATAGTCGATTCTCTTTATTAAATTGGATTCCAACTGATTACCTCCAACTATGTATTTATTTCCATGTAATATTCGATATTGCATTATAAAAACCTCTTTCTTACCACCTTCTCATTAGGATAATTGAATTTTCTCATGAAAAGAATATCCTCGTGGATTTTAAGAAATAATAGGAAAGGTGTCATCACCAACTAACTTCGATGGAGGGACTTTTATGAACAATATTCGTGAAGGATTAATCCCAACAGTGCTAGGTTCAGCAGTAACAGCTGCAGGTTATGCCATGAAACAAAAAAGTTCTAACAAAATGTTAGCAAACACGATTTTCGGTTTCGGTTTAGCCCATATTGTATTAGGTGCAATTGACCTAGTTGAACATCGTCGTTAGTTAAAAAGGAAGTGTCTAAGGCACTTCCTTTTTTTATTGAATATTTAGATTTCACTCAAATGGATTTTCCGTGTAAATATAGAAGCTCCGGAAAAATACATTTTGGTTTTTTCTACATCATACTTTTTGGTGATTAGCAATCATTACAGAGAAAACAAAACATTTAAGAGGTTTTATAATACATTTTTCTTATTTCCTACTGTCATTACTCGATTAAAGCCTATTTCACAATTCTAGTAAAACATAATTTATTATGACTAGAAAAAATAGAAAAGAGGTACAAAACATGCGTCGTCCTAGAATAGGATTGTGTTATCCCGGTTATCGTTACTGCGGACCCGGCTGTTCAGGGCCCGGTGCACCAACAAACCCAGTTGATGCTTGCTGTAAATTTCATGATGAATGCTATTTACAAAATAGCAATAAAAGATATTGTGATCGGTTATTTCAACAATGTTTATCTTCCTACACCCATTCCAATAGTAAGATGGGAAGAGATGCAAGATTTTTTTCTAGAGCTATCAACTTAAAAAATTTTTTCTTTTAAAGATAGAAGGAAAATCCTCTCCGCTAGATTTTCCTTTTTCTTTTGTAATAAGACATTATGAGGAAGTTGGCACTTTATTAATCGTCAATAATTGCCCCTCTTGTACGAATAATTGCCTCGATTCCGTTATTTCGTGTAATAATATGTTGGATTTCTTTTGTACTTTCAATTCAACACGATTGGAATTTAAAAGATTTGCCACTTGAACTGTACACGTTTTATAAGGTGCCATATGATTTTGGATATATTGTAAAAGTTCTCTTAACTCCCACGCTTTTTCTACTCCATTAACAATCTCCACTTGAACAGGGAAATCAAATCCAGGTATTGTTTCAACCTCAGCCTCCGTCATATCAAGGGAACCATTCCCTAAACCCATTTTTTGATCGGATGCTAAATAATAATAATTCGTCATAAACCGCTTCTCCCATTCTTCAGTTCTTTTATATAAATTCATTATTTTTAAATTATCATAAAAAGAAAGATTATTTCAAAAAATAGATTTGGTGGTATACTATGGAATAAAAATAAAAGATAAAGAAGGTTTCCATATGAAATATAGTTTTCGAAATGATTATAGTGAACTATGTCATCCAGCTATTTTAGAAGCATTAAACAAAGCAAGAAACGAGCAAAATGTTGGATATGGACTAGATCGGCATTCAGAAAATGCGAAACGATTAATTAAAGAGAAGTTGGAAAGCAATGATTGTGACATTCATTTTGTAACCGGCGGAACACAAGCAAATGCTTCTGTCATTTCCCACATACTTCGCCCATACGAAGCGGTACTAGCTTGTCATTCCGGTCATATTAACGTTCACGAAACGGGAGCGATTGAAGCAACCGGCCATAAAGTTTATACCGTTCCTGGACAAGACGGAAAACTTTCCCCAAAAGATATTGAAGCTGCATTAACTTACCATCAAGACGAACATATGGTGAAAATCGGATTAGTTTACATTTCCCAATCAACGGAAATTGGGACAGTTTACACACTAGATGAACTTTCAACATTATATGAATACTGTAAGCAACACAACCTCTATTTGTATATTGATGGAGCACGACTTTCAAGTGGACTGGCAGCTAGCGATGTGAAGTTTAATATGTTAAAGGATCTTTGTGACGTTTTTTACATAGGTGGAACAAAAATAGGTATGTTAAGTGGAGAAGGAATCGTCATCTTTCATGATAAATTAAAACCATATTTCCGTTATCATATTAAAAATAAAGGTGCTATGCTTGCGAAAGGATTTGTTGTCGGAATTCAATTCGAGGCTGCTTTTAAAGATGATTTATATTTTAAAATGGGGCAACATGAAAATGAACTTGCAAGTTTTCTAAGTCATGAGTTAAAACGATTAGGTGTTCCCCTTTTAAGTGAATCTCCTACAAATCAAATCTTCCCCATTTTCCATAAAGAAGTAGTTGATGCATTAAGGGAAATGTATGAATTTGAAATTTGGGAACCTGTAGAAGATAAAATCGCTATTCGGTTCGTTACATCTTGGTTTACTACGAAAGAAGTTTGCCAGGAGTTAATGGAGGATATTAAAACACTGATCCAAAAATAATGAAAATTTATCGAAGAAAATCAACCTCCTGCCCCACTAGCAGGAGGTTATCATTCCTTAAAGTTTTCTTAATAAACTTTTCCTTGCCTCATGTTCAATTTTACGGTCACAATCTTCGCAAGAAAATCTTCCATTCATATTTCGTTTGTATAAATTATATTTCCGAGTTCCTTCGATCACATGAAATGGTTGCTTACAAAAAATACATTGTAGTTCGTAGCTTATCAAGCTAACCCCTCCTTAAATTGTGATGAAGCTTTTTTAGAATACAAGATAATATACAATAATAATGCAAATAGAACTCCTAATATTCCAAAGGAAACCGTCGTAAATTGCAACGTAAACCATTCTGCAAATAGACCAATAAACAATGTAAACAGTATTTGAATTGTACTTTGAAAAATATTCGCAATACTGCCGAAACGTCCCATTATTTCAGCTGGGACACTTACTTGATAAAACGTATTGTACCCTGCATTACTAAATGCCATAAAAAACCCTAATGTCACAAAGCTTATTAACGCCAAATACATTGTTGACGAACAATAAAATAACGCATAAAAGAACATCGTTAAAAATAAACCATTTGCGATATATTGCCGACTTGTAAACTTATTGGCGTATTTTGCAGCAACCATACCACCGACAATAGCACCAACACCCGCCACACTGACCATCATTCCATATAAACTATCTGATAACGCCAATTGCTGCTTGATAAAAGTAGCTTCTTGGGAATCAAGGGCATGGGCAATCATTAGTGTTAACTGGAAAAATAAAAATATCTTTATGAATAAGCTATCTTTTTTGACAAAATCCATGACCGTCACATAATCTTCCTTTAGCATTTTCCAAGTCATCGTTTCCCTGACCGCTTCTGGTTCTTCTACATTGGGCAATAAATAAATGGCCCATGCACAAGTAAAGAACGTTAAGCTATTTACCCACATGGCGACAGATGTATCAAACAATAAAATAAGTCCCCCTGCAAGTGCTGGTCCGATTAAAAAGGAGCCTGAATTGAACATGCCTAATAAAGCATTAAATTGTTGTTTTTCTTCATTTGGTACTGATTTTGTAATATAGTACGTACTGCTCGGCGCAAAAAAGCTACTCGCAATATTGGCCATAAAAAGAAGAAGATAGATGAACCAGATGGAATCCATAAATGGCATCAACAAGACAATGGCCCCCCGACTCACATCACTTACTATCATTAGTTTTCGCTTATTCGTCCGATCAATGATAGAACCTGCAATAAAACTTGTTAATATTCGAGCAATTGGTCCAACAATATAAACTCCTGCCATTGCAGCTGGTGATTCGGTTAAATGCCAAACGAATAAATTTAATGCCACAAGGTAAATCCAATTTCCTAAATAGGAAAATCCAAACCCAAAAAAGATTAAATAATATTTCCGAATCATTTTCATTTTATCGCCCCCAATGGAACTAGCTCATAATCTTTCGTTTCTTCAATTCAAGATAACAATGAATAGCGAAGAAACGAAATGAAATTCCGAACATTTTTTCCAACGTTAAAGGGTACGAAAGGAATTGTAAATCGTTGGTCCGCTTCTTCAAATTTAAAATTCGGATTGGTATATCTATATGGATAATATTAACACCTACCAACCATTCTGTATATTGTCAAAATTCTGAACATTAAAACACAAAAAAAGTAAAGAAAAACATACCGTTTTCCTCTACCTGCTTATTATAAATAATATTCATTTTGTGATACTTGTTCTTACATTATTGCGAAGTGGCCATCTCAAATATTTCATTCGTAAAAGCCTCTTCTACATTAGCAGGTTTTTCGATTACCCCAAATTGGTGGGCGATGTCTGCTGTTTGTTGGAACATTTCCGCATCGGTTTGTCCAATCTTTTCCGGATCAAACCCTTCTGGAACGACAAGTTTTGCCACTTCTTTCATCATCGTCAATTGGTGTTCCCTTGTACTACTTCCTTCTTCAGATTCAGCCATTATAATATCTACTGCACCTTCTGGATCCTTTATCGCTTCTTGCCATCCTTTAATGGAAGCCCGAAGGAATTTTGCTGCCGTCTCTTTATTTTCTTCTAACCATTCTTTATTGGCAAATAGATTATCCTCGAGCATCGCAACACCTTCATCATTCATATCAATCACATTTAAGTCACTTTCTGAAACTCCCGATTCAAGAACAACATGATATTCATTATAGGTCATAGCAGATGCTGCATCTAGTTCTCCCGATAAAAACTGATCCATCGTAAAAGCTTGTTTTACAAAAGAAAGATCGCTATTTGGATCAAATCCATATTTATCAAATAAAGCTAATAGTTCAAATTCATTTCCACCCATCCAATTACCAACATTTTTGTCTTCTAAATCTTCCGGCGACTCAATTCCGGCATCCTTTTTCGAAATAAGTAACAATCCACTTTCTTGATAAATTTGTGCAATTTGCACTAAAGGCAACCCTTGTTCAATATGGGGTAATAAACTTGCTACCCAGTCAACCCCGATATGTGCCGCTCCATTAGCAACCTGTTGTTCCGGCACAATGTCAGGGCCACCTGGAGCAATTGTTACATCAAGCCCTTCTTCCTCATAATATCCTTTTTCAAGCGCTACATAATAACCGGCAAATTGGGCTTGGGGAACCCACTTCAATTGCAATGTAACAGGCGTTAAACCATTACTTGATGATTCAGAATTAGTCCCACTTTCCGTTTCAGATCCACACGCAGTCAATATCATAACTATGACAAGTACAAATAGTGCAAATAAACGATAAACACTATAAAATTTTCGTTTCATTCCCATTCCCCCTCTAATTCATTGTCATTTTATCTAAATTAAATGAATCCATTACGTTCTCTCAGAAGTATGCCAACTTAAGAAAACTTTCTCTAAACCTTCCATTATTAAATAAAAGAGGACCCCTCCAATCGAAGCAATGACAATACAACACCATCCAAGGGGCATTTGAGCAATTTTAATTGAGTTGGAAAGTAAATAACCTAATCCTTTTGAAGAGTAGAAAAACTCACCAACAAGGGCACCAATCATGCTTGCCGTCGTATTAATTTTTAAAGCAGTAAATATATATGGTAGGCTATTGGTGATTCTTAAATATCGAAATACTTTAGTTTTTTTAGCTGCGTAGGAATACATTAAATCTAATGCAAGTGGATTTACATTCATTAACCCTTTATACGTATTTATTGCCATAGCGGCCATTGTCGTTATTGTAACAATTGCTATTCTTGAGCCAATTCCATTGCCAAACCAGAGATTCATAATCGGTGCTAAAGCAACAATTGGAACCGCATTGAAAGCGACGATTAACATTAATGCACTTTTCCCCCATTTTGGAAAAGCTGCCGCAAGTATTGCCCAAAGAAACCCGAGTGCTGATCCAATAACCATTCCGAAGAAGGCTTCCGTTAATGTATAGCCTGTGAAGGAAATAAGGGTACTAAAATTTTCAACGAAGGCTTCTCCAATACTTGTGGGAATCGGTAATTGATAAGTTTCTAACTGGAAAATACGGTGAAAAACTTGATATTGCCATAATAATAAAAACAAAATACCCGCTATAAGAGGTAAGAGAACTTTACGTACATTCTTCTTTCTACTTGTTCTTTTTTGAGAGATTGAAAATGTAAAAGGAAGAGAGGACGTTTCTTGTTCAACAGATGATTCGACCCACGTCTTATGATCAGCAATTTTTTCTCCCATCTATTTATCTCCTCCTGACTTTCGAAATTCCGGTTGCCATGGGGTGACTATTCGCTCTATAACAGTAACAATGAAATAACTTACTATTCCTAAGAAAGCAGCAAAAAGAACGGTTAGCCAAAACATATAATTATGGGAAGGGCCATAGTAAAGATTACGAAGCATAAGCACCCCTAATCCTTTTGTTGCACCCATTAACTCTACTAAAATCGCACCTGTAACAGCTAAAGGTGCTGCAATTTTTAACCCCGTAAAAAGACTTGGCAATGCCTGTGGAAAGCGAAGCCGGGTATAAATGGTCCACTTTTTTGCTGCATAGGAGTACATTAGTTCAAGGGAGGAAGGTTCAGCACTGCGCAAACCTCGTAACATATTTAGAGTAACAGGGAAAAAGGTTGTATAAGCTGCAATCAAAATTCTGGCTAATTGTTCATCTCGAAAAATACCATACACAATCGGTGCTAAACCTAGAATAGGAATCATTTGGGAAGCTACAGCATAAGGAAAGGCGAGTTGTTCTAACCATTTTGTCAGACTCATCAAAATAGCTAATACAATTCCTCCAACAGCCCCTAAAAGAAATCCTAGGGAAGCATTGGCCAAGGTAACCGAACCTTCCGAAAAAAGGGTTCCGGAATATTGGGTAAAGGTGATAACTAATTCATGAATATAAGGAACTTTCGATTGGGCTAATGGAACATCTAACGTTAATAAAAGCCAAGAAAGAAACTCCCAAAGAAACAATAAACCGATAACTAACATGATCGTAGGAACCCATCGACTTCGATACACTTGCCACTTCATCGGCTACACTCCTTCAAAACTTTGACGAATGTCAGATATTAGTTGATAAAATTCGGGACTGTTTCTCATTTCCTCTCTTCTTGGACGAGGTAGGGGTATATTTACTACTTTCGATAATCTTCCTGGATGTGGGGATAGAACAAAAACACGGTCTGATAAAAATACCGCTTCGGGGATACTATGGGTAACGAAAACAACGGTACTACCTACCTTAGACCAGATGGAAAGCAGTTCTTCATTTAATCGCTCCCGGGAAAATTCATCTAATGCAGAAAAAGGCTCGTCCATTAGTAGAATCTCCGGCTCAATGGCTAATGCCCTTGCAATGGCTACACGCTGCTGCATTCCACCACTTAATTGCCAAGGGTATTGATCTTTAAATTTTGAGAGTCCTATTAATTCTAGTAATCGTTCAGCCCTCTCTTCCCGTTCTTCTTTTTGTAGCCCTATCATTTCCAATGGCAATGTAATATTCTTTTTAACTTTTCGCCAATCATACAAAACAGGACTTTGAAAAACGATACCATATTTCCGTGCCAATCGAGCCTCTTTTGCTGTTCCGCCTGAGATAGTAATTTCACCACTTGTAGGTTGCAATAAATCTGCCATTATACGAAGCAATGTCGTTTTCCCACAACCGGACGGTCCGAGTAAAGATACAAACTCCCCCTTTTGAATATTTACTGTCACTTCTTTTAACGCCAGTACTTCAGTTGAATTCGTTTTGTAACACATACTTACTTGACTCATCATAATTTCCGGACTGTCTATTTTCGTTATTGTCATGAACATCTCTCCTTCTCCATTCCATTGTCGGAATAACCAATTATTTAATGGCAGATTTTATCACTCAATATGTGAAGATTGTTTACATAATTATATAGCGAGGAAATTGTCATATACATTAGACAAAGTGTAAAAAGATTACGTAAAAAATTTACTATTTTGAACTTCCAATAGTTTTCATGCATTTTCGGTAGCTAAAAATTAGAAAATTCTTTTTCGAGCGATACTATATTAAATAAATCTTATAAACTCGGAAAACAAAAAAAGTTCAACCAGAATATCGGTTGAACTTCTTTAGGCATTCACTTTAAAATCCGAAGGTTAATTCCCCGGAATTGTATAAACCAGTTACTGCACCTATTACAAGCGCAATAAGAATAACTAGCGCTGGATGCCATTTCAATTTTTCAAGTAATACATAACTTCCTACTAATAAAATGATTGTATAAATGAGTCCTAGACTTACAACACTATCTTTTGCAAAATCGAACGTCATTACACCTAGTAGAACAGCTATGACCGGCCGTACTACAACGCTAATATTTTTAACTTGAGGCTTATCTTTATGTTTCAGTAAGACCGCCATTAACAGCAACATTAAAATAATGGATGGGGCTACTGTAGCAAACAAACCTATAAAACTACCAAGGAAACCACCTTCTGTATAGCCAATGTAGGCAGCAAGTTTCGTAGCAATCGGTCCAGGTAATGAGTTACCAACCGCTAACACTTCACTAAATTCCTGGTTTGTCAGCCAGCCGTAATGGTCTACAACTTCCTTTTCTACTAACGGAATGGAAGCCGGTCCACCACCATAACCTAAAATACTCGATATAAAGAAGGCCCAGAAAATTTCCCAATATATCATTTCTTTAACCCCCTTCGGCTAAAGGGAAGAAACACGTAAATAATTAAAGCTAAAATCACGATTGCTGGATGAATTTGAAGTAATTCCGTTAAAAGTAAAGCACAAAATATAAAAATTGATCCTTTTAACCAGCCAAGGGTTTCCCCTGATTTTTTTATAAAATCCCACGTCATCGTCGCAAGCATTACAGCGACAACAGGTACAACTGACATGGACATATGTTGTACCCATGGTATATCTTTAAATTTTTGTAAAACTTGCAGTAAAAAAATCATGATGATGGCAGTTGGAGCAACCGTTGCAAGCAAGGCACCGATACAACCAACGACACCGGCAACACGATAGCCAATATAACCGCCCATTTTCGTAGCAATTGGTCCTGGAAGCGTGTTAGCAATAGCTAATGTATCCGAAAATTCCTCATCTGTCATCCATTTATATTTTTTTACGGCTTCTTGATGCACAAGGGGAATAGCAGATGGCCCCCCTCCAAAGCCTAACATTCCTACTCGAAAGAAGGCGACAATAATATCCCAATTTCTTTTCCAATAAGGGCGTGGTGGTTCAGGAGTTAGGGACTCAGGTGCCTGTTCTTTCTCTACAGTTTTTACCAAGCCGCTATTGCTCCATCTGTACGGGATTCTGTTCCACCTTGCAATACTCCAGTTTCTGGATTTCGCCAAATAATTTGACCACGCCCAAAACTACCACCATCCGAAGTTACATGCACATCATGACCTTTACGTGCAAGCGCCTGAACTAAGTAGTTCGGGAACTCCGGCTCCACGTGTACCGTTTTACCCTTCATCCATTGCCATCTTGGCATATCTAAAGCTGCTTGAGGATTTAATAAATAATCAATCGTGTTCGTTACAACTTGGAAATGGCCTTGAGGCTGCATATAACCACCCATTACACCAAATGGTCCGACTGCTTGCCCGTCCTTCGTTAAAAATCCTGGAATAATCGTATGATATGTTCTCTTACCAGGCTTTAACACGTTCGGATGGGATTCATCTAAACTAAAGTCTGCTCCACGATTTTGCATCGCTATGCCCGTTCCCGGGATAACGATTCCCGAACCAAAGCCCATATAATTACTTTGAATATAGGAAATCATATTTCCTTCTTCATCTGCAGCAGCTAAATAGACAGTACCACCCTTTACTAATTCAACAGGTTGCGGATCAAGGGCCTCATCACCAATCATTTGGCTGCGTCTTTCTGCATAACGATCAGACAATAATTCTTCAACAGAAATCGGCATTTCCTCCGGTTCTGTTATATATGCTTGACCATCTGTAAAAGCCAGTTTCATCGACTCAATTTGATGATGGATCGTTTCCGCGCTTTGCCATTGGGGCGTTGGTAATTTTTCGAATATATTTAATGCCATAAGAGCTACCATTCCTTGCCCATTAGGTGGAATTTCCCAAACATCATAGCCTCTATAATTGGTGGAAATCGGCGTTACCCATTGGGGTTCAAATTGGCTTAAATCACTTTTCGTTAAAAATCCATTATGCTGTTTCATAAATGAATCAATTTTATCAGCAAGTTCTCCTTCATAGAAGGAGCGGCCTTCCGTTTCCCCAATTGACTTCAGTGTTGCAGCATGACCCGGTGATTTCCAAACTTCCCCTATTTCAGGGGCTCTTCCATTTGGAGCAAAAGTTTCAAACCATGCATCAAATTCTTCTGTTGCAAAAGTCGTTTTAAATTTGTTATAGGCGATACGCCAATATTTCCCTAAAATCGGCGTTAACGGATATCCTTCTTCCGCATAGCGGATTGCTGGTTTTAATGATTCTAATAATGGTAGACGCCCAAAACGTTTTGCCAATGCCGCCCATGCAGCTGGGACACCCGGAACGGTAACCGGAATAACACCATGTACTGGCATTTTGTCAAACCCTAACTCCTTAACTGCATGAGCTGATATAGATTGTGGAGAAGGACCCGAAGCATTCAATCCATGCAATTGATCTTTGATCCATACTAACGCAAAAGCATCACCACCGATTCCGTTTGAAGTCGGTTCAACAACAGTTAAAGCAGCCGCTGTCGCAATGGCTGCATCAATCGCATTCCCACCCTTTTGTAAAATTTCTAATCCTGCTTGTGCTGCTAATGGCTGTGAAGTAGCCACCATCCCCTTTTTAGCAAAAACGGTATGTCGTTTTGATGCAAATGGGTGAAATAAATAATCCATGAACATTCCTCCTATAAACAACATTCAACTACATAGTACCAAGTTTCATTTGTTTAAATATAGTTTACTACGAAACTAATATTCCCCCTACTATTTTCGTAGGAGGAGTTTTCTTTACAATATAGACTGACCTGCAAAATGACAGGCAGCAAAATGATTTGGTCCGTATTCTTTCCACTCCGGTTTTTCAGCTGAACATTTTTCCGTTGCAATTGGACATCTCGTATGAAACGGACAACCACTAGGCGGATTTGCCGGATTTGGTAAATCCCCTTGAAGACGAATTCTCGAACGATTCCGATTAACGGTAGGTCTTGGAATCGCCGATAATAATGCTTGCGTGTATGGATGAAGAGGCTTATCAAACAAGTCTTTTACTGTACCAAGTTCCACCGTATTACCTAAATACATAACAAGCACCCGATCACAGAAATAACGTACGACACCTAAGTCATGGGAAATGAACAAATAAGAAAGCTGATATTTCTCCTGTAATGTCTTTAACAACTTTAATACTTGAGCTTGAACGGACACATCAAGGGCCGAAACCGCTTCGTCACAAATGACAAAGGAAGGATTTAAGGCAATGGCACGGGCAATACCTATCCGTTGACGTTGCCCCCCACTAAATTCATGGGGATATTTATAAAAATGATCCTCTTTTAATCCAACTTCTTCTAATAAACTAATGACCGCTTCCCTTTTTTCCTTTGCCGACATGTCTGTATGCATCGTGAACACTTCCTCCAACGCATGACCAATTCGTTGACGGGGGTTCAATGAGGCAAAGGGATCTTGGAAAATCATTTGCATTTGTTTTACAAACCGAAGCTTTTCTTTTCTCTTTAAATCTTGAATTTCAGTACCTTGAAAAAAGATTTTACCATCGGTTAACTCTTCTAATCCTAAAATAGCTCTACCTAATGTTGATTTTCCGCACCCCGATTCACCTACTACTCCTAAACTCTCCCCTTCAAAAAGCTTAAGGGAAACATTCTCCACCGCTTTGACATCGCCTTGTTTCCGTTGCAGAACGCCACCTTTAATAGGAAAATATTTTTTAATGCCTTGGAGTTCTAGGAGCACCTTTGAATCAGTATTTTCTTTTGGCGATGTTTTTTCTAAAGCGACTTTCATTTGTTCACCCCCTCTTCCGTTAACCAACAGCTCACTTTATGACTTGCTGATACTTCATATACTGTCGGCTCTTTTGTCCGGCAAATATCCGTTGCAAATTGACATCTCGTATGGAATCGACATCCAGTGATTTGTTCATTTAGACTAGGTAGAGATCCAGGAATCGATTCCAATTCAAAATCTGGATCGTCTACATTAGGTACAGAATTTAAAAGACCTATTGTATAAGGGTGCTTTGGGTTATTAAAGATTTCTTCAACCGTTCCTTCTTCAACCTTTTTCCCTGCATACATCACCATAACCCGATCAGCAACTTCGGCTACAACACCCATATCATGGGTAATCATCATGACACCCATGTTGTACTTTTCTTTTAAAGCTTTAATGAGATCAAGAATTTGAGCTTGGATCGTAACATCTAATGCGGTCGTCGGTTCATCCGCAATTAACAATCCTGGATTACAAGATAAAGCAATAGCAATCATAACCCGTTGACGCATTCCTCCACTCAGTTCGTGGGGGTATTGATTCATCCGTTTTTCCGGGTAAGGAATCCCTACTTGTTTTAGCAATTCAATCCCTTGTTTTGTTGCTTCTGATTTCGATAACCCATGATGAATCATTAACGGTTCCCGAATTTGATAACCAATTGTAAGTACCGGATTTAAAGCAGTCATCGGTTCTTGAAATATCATTGAAATTTTATTACCGCGTATTTTACGCATTTTTTCTTGTGGTAAATTGTGAATTGGGTTGCCTTCATAAAGAATTTCTCCACTCGTAATCTTTCCATTGCTAGGTAATAGTCCAATTACCGAGAGAGAAGTAATACTTTTACCGCAACCTGATTCACCGACAATGCACAGTGTTTCTCCTTTTTGTAATGAAAAGGAGACATCTCGCACAGCGGGAAGTTGTCCGTCTGCTGTGCGAAATTCCGTCACAATGTTTTTGACTTCCAGTAATGTCTCTCCCATAATGTAACCCTACTTTCTGCATTACTTGTAAAGGTGTGTGAACAATCTGTAAGTGGTGTATCCAACCCATTGTTCATTAACCGACCGGACAAGTTAAGTTTGTTCCCTTTTTGTCCCGTTAACTTTTCAACTATTTTGCTGTTACAGCAGAAATATCCCATTTCCCAGTCGGATCAAGAATTAGCCCTTGTAAATCATTGCTTAATGCTGCTGTTACAACGTCGTGATACATTACGACTACCGCATCATCTTGAAGCATTAATCGATTTGCTTGATCTAAAATCGTTAAGCGTTCTTCTTGATTTGTCGTCGTTCTTGACGCTTCTACCAGTTTATCGAATTCTGGATTACTATATTGGGCACGGTTTGATGAACCAACATTATCGCTATGGAAGTTAGGGTAAAGTAATTCAGAACCATCTGCAGTTACGTTTGACCAACTTAAGAATGTAAGGTCATAATTTCCCGCTCTTGCAGTATCTAAAAATGCTGCCCATTCCATCGTTTCAATTTGAACATCGAATCCTGCCTCCGCTAATTGAGCTTGAACAACTTCAGCCATTAATACGAAGTTTCCACGGTTAGCAGTAAGTAACGTAATCGGACGTTTATCATAACCATTTTTCTTTACTAATTCTTTTGCTGTTTCTAAGTCATATGGTGTTCCAGCATTATCAGCAGTATCTTGATAACCAAACACTTGAGGTCCGATGACACTGTCGCTTCTTACACCTAAACCATTTAATTTTGAAATAAATGCATCGCGATCGATAGCACTTGCTACCGCTTTTCTAAACTCTGGATCTTGATTTTCAGGACGGGAGAAATTGAATGTTAAATAGTATTCTCCTGTACCATTTACTTTTTCGACATTAACATTTTTCATCCCCTCAATCCGGCTTAACTGTTCAGTTGGAAGCTTGTCAATAAATTGTACTTCCCCTGCCTGTAACATAGAAATTGCTGTGGATACTTCTGGAACAACTTTTAAAATGAACTTTTTCACTGCCGGTGGGCCATCACGATATTCAGGATTAGCTTCTAATACAACTTGGTCACCTGGTGTCCAACTAACAAACTTAAATGGACCTGTCCCAACTGGTTCCTTCATTAAATCTTGCTTTTGGTCAGCTGTTGGACTAACAATCGCTGCATTCGAGTGGGATAAAGCTGCTAAAAATGGTCCGTATGGATATTTCGTTTTAATTTCAACTGTGTAATCGTCAATAACTGTAATTGTATCTACCGGTTCTAGTAAACTTGCACGAGGTGCTGCTGTTGCTGGATCTCGTAGTTTATCAAACGTATATTTCACTGCTTCTGCATTGAAGTCTGTTCCATCATGGAATTTAATTCCTTGTTTTAATTTGATTACCCAAGTAAGTTCATCTGGGTTTTCATAGGATTCAGCTAATAATGGTTTAATTTCCATCGTCTCAGCATCTCTTTCAAAAAGAGTTTCATAAACATGTTCAATAACGTTAGAAGATGCTGAGTCATTTGTCATAATCGGGCTTAAACCAACTGCATCTGTTAAAGAAGCATACGTTAAACTTTCAACTTCCTTCGAACCTCCACTAGATTCATTGCTTGATTGAGATGATGAATCATCGCTCGAACAGGCTGCTAATAATAGAGCCGTAATGAGGGTAAACATTAAGAACCAATTTTTCTTCATTTTCATTCCTCCGTTTGTTTTATTGAATATCCATATTTGGATCAATGGCATCGCGTAATCCATCACCCACTACATTAAAGGCAAACACGGTTAACATAATGGCAATACCTGGTATTATCGTTAAGTGGGGGGAAGTCCACATAAATGCTTGTCCTTGGGAAATCATCGCCCCCCATTCAGGCGTTGGCGGCTGAGCCCCTAATCCTAAATAACTTAGTGAAGCCGTAGAAAGAATGGCTGTTGCCATCCGCATTGTGGCAAATACAATAATTGGAGCAAAGGCGTTTGGCAATATATGTTTGAACATAATGCGTAAGTCCGAAGCTCCTAACGATTTCATCGCCATGATATATTCCTTTTCTTTAATGGAAAGAACGGAACCTCTAACAATTCTTGCACAAGTAGGGATTGACCAAATACTTATAGCAATGGCCACATTGATTAAACTTGTTCCTAAAATGGCAATAATCAGCATGGCAAGTAAAATACCTGGGAATGAGAACAACAAATCTACTATTCTCATAATCAAGCCATCTAGTTTTTTATAATAACCACCGAGCATCCCGAGGATAACGCCACCGATAAGTCCTAAAGTTACGGCAACAATCCCAACGATTAAACTAATACGTGCTCCATATACAATTCGGCTCCATACATCACGGCCGTAATTGTCTGTTCCTAACCAATGATTTTCACTAAACATCGGAAGCTCACTTAAATTTAAGTTTTGCTTTACCGGATCATGAAAAGTAATAAACGGGGCAAATATTGCCATGGCGATTTGGAGCGCGATAATAATTAAACCAGCAACTGCCAGTTTATTTTTTAACAATCGTTTCGTAATGACGATAAAGGTTTTTTCTTTCTTCTTTTCTTTTTTAATACTTGTTAAAGCTACCGTTTCAGCCATTGTCATCCCCCTTTCTTACTGATATTTAATTCTTGGATCAATATACGTATAAACAATATCGACGATCAGATTTACTAGAACAAATAAAGTTGCGATTAGTAATACAGATCCTTGTACCATCGGGAAGTCGCGGGCTGCAATCGCATCAATCATTAAACGCCCAACCCCATTAATAGCGAACACTTTCTCAGTAATAATCGTGCCACCTAACAATGCACCGAAATTCAAACCAATTACTGTAATGACAGGAATCATCGCATTTTTTAAAGTATGAATCCAAATAACACTGCGCTCTTTCACGCCTTTCGCTCTTGCCGTTCGCACATAATCAGCACGAACAACCTCAAGCATCGAAGACCTGACCATTCGGGCAATCATCGCTGCCGAACCGGTTCCGAGCGTTATGGCTGGTAAGATGAGCTGTTTGATTCCTTCTGCTGTCCACCACGGATCTGACAATCCCGCTACCGGGAGCCATTGAAGATTAACGGAAAAGATTAAAATAAGAATGGAACCTAACCAAAAGTTGGGAATGGAAATTCCTCCGAGGGCAAAGGTAGTCGAAGTGACATCCAACCAGCTATTGTGCTTCAATGCTGAAATTAAACCAGCGAAGATTCCAATTATAATCGCAATAATCATACTGGCGACGGCAAGCTTTAATGTGTTTGGAAATCGAATAGCAATAGCCTCAGCAACTGGCTGGCGGGTTTGATAGGAGAATCCTAAATCTCCTTGAGCTAAGTTGGCTATGTAGCGACCGTATTGAGTGAGGAAAGGATCATTCAATCCTAAATCATCTCGAATGGCTTCTAGATCGCTTTCTGTTGCAGTTGGCCCTCCAATCATAGAAGCTGGGTCTCCAGGTGCAAGATACATAGAAGAAAAAACTAAGAAGGTAATTCCAAATAATAAGAAAATCAATTGAAAAAACCTACGGACAATCATTGCAATCATTTAACAGCCTCCTTTTCGAACATTTGTAAACCAAATTTTCAATTTCACTTACTTAATGTTCTGAATAATTTAAAAACGATTATACGCCATAGAAATTTAAAAATCTACAAAAAATATAGATTTTTTTAAAAATTCTATCTAATCATTCTACTTTTTGATAGTTTTAGCAGCAAAATACTTCCGAAAAGTTACTATTTTTCCCCATAACATTAATTTTTGTTCGGAAACTGAAAAGGTTTACATTGCGATAGAAATAGGCTTTTCATAATTCTCCATACCTTTCGACTTACGAAATGTTTCCATTTACCTATGTTTGTAAAACAAAATGTAAGATATAAAAAAACCCATCGTAATCTACGATGAGTTTTAAAAATTATTATAATTTTAAACCACGTCTACTTTTAAATCGTCGAAGCAAAATATGACTTTCAACTCGGGTAATTCCGTCTAATGCATATAATTCTTCATTGATGAATCGTTCAAGAGCAGGAAAATTATCAACTAATACGTGGGTATGTAATGTAGAAGGTCCCGTCATTTGATAGCAGCTGGCCACACTTGGATTTTCCGCCAATGCTTCCGCTACTCGAACGAGGGAACTTGGCTCACAGTCTATTTCAAAAAATGCAGAAACCTCTTTCCCTACTTTCGAGCTATTAATGACAACGGTAAATTGCTCGATTACGCCATCATCCATTAGTTTAGCAACCCGTTCACGGACAGCAACCCGGGATAGACCTAATTCTTTCGCGATATCTACATAAGATAAACGCCCATTTTCAGTTAAAAGCGACAAAATATTTTTATCGATTTGATCCACTTCATCTCCTCCATCCAACTTTCTATTTATGCGTATTATACGAGAAAATTAATCAAAACGATAATAATCCACGCATTTTTATTCCAATCAGAATGATTATAGCCTATTTTTCAATCAAAATGAAAGAACATCCTTTTTTCCCCTCCCCATTATTTAAATTGGAAATAATAAGAGGAATTTCTGCTAAATTATCTATTGTATAATCTGCGTTCACATAAAAAGTAGTGTAATCCTTTTTCCATATGGTCTTCATCCCAACCTTTTGGCTAGCTTCGATATCATTGAGAGGATGATCACCAACAAATACACAGTCGCAAGGGGAAACGTCTAGTTTCTCCATTGCTCTTTTGAATATTTTAGGATGAGGCTTTTTTTCCCCTTCCCATTCTGAGATAATAATTGTTTGAAAATATTCTTTCAATTTCTAGTGCCTTTATCTTTGCCATTTGAAATTGCCCCATTCCATTTGTCACGATACCTAATAAAAGGTTGTTCCTTTTTAATTCCTCTAACATCATTTTGAGATGAGGAAAAGGAATGCAATAATGGTAAAATTCAGTAATGTAATCTTCATACAACTCTTGCCACGCTACTTTGTTTATATCCATTTCCCTTGTCAACTTTTGGTATACTTTATCTTTCCAGACATATCCTCGATTATCGAGTTCCAGAAATCTCTTTGTGTACATCTCCTTTAAAATGAATTCAAAGTTTGTACAAAACCGGTCATATTGATTTTCAACAAAATATTTCACCGACTCATCACGATTGAGTAACGTCCCATCTAAATCGAACAAAATAGCTCTGATCATTATCACCACTCCTCAAGGAACGATACTATTTTATTTCTCTCTAACTTTATAAAAGCCCTCTATTATAAAAGGTCACAAGTAAATATTATTGTGATATATTCATAGTCTAGAAATTATGTTATGGTAGATTATCGACAACTTTAGATGAGAAGGTGAAGATAATGCTAGATGTTAGTGAAAGTCAATTATCGAAATATATTATCCATTATGTAGCAGATACCCTTTTAACAGGCGAAGAAGTGTATCCTCAACCAGAAATGATGCTGGAAGCAGCCTTTACTCAATTAGCTTTTCATAAAATCGATTTTGAACAACCATACGAATTTTTCCATGAAACGGATCTCGGATTAAACGAAATATATACTTATGTGAAATCAATTTTTGACCAAGATGATGGTTTTCTAGAACAGTCGAAAAATATTGCTACCCATTTACAAAGTGCCTCCCAGCATCCAAACATTAAAGGTGGCGAATTATTTATCGGTCTATTTGAAAATTGTATGATGCCAACTGGTGCAAAAAAGGTATTAGCAATTGTCAAAATCGATGAAAAAGAACTATTTTTAGATGTGAAAAATGAAGAAAACAAACTTGTTGTAAATGGTATTGATGGCATAAACACAAAGAAAATAAATAATATGGCCGTTATCGTCGATATGGGAGCGGATGAAGCTCCAATCGTCTTTATTAAAACAAAACGAAAAGAAGATGTCGTCTATTGGCAAGAGCGTTTTTTAAAAATTAAAGTGGCTGATGAACATTACCATAAAACGAATTTAGCATTAACAGAATGTAAAAAGTATATTTTAAAAGAAGAAAGTTATTCCAATACAGAGAAGTTAGGTTTATTAAATAAAACCCTCGATTATTTTAGAAATGAAGAGGAATTTCAAGTAGATAATTATATTGATACAGTATTTGAAAAAGTGGATCCCGCTCAAAAAGATATCATTGTCAATACTGTCAAACCATATGAAACCGTTATATCTGAAACAGCTATTGAAAAGGTAGAAAAAACGTATAAACGGAAAATAAAACTTGATTCCAATATCGAAATACAAGTGAATGTCCAAAACATCGAACAAGTCGACGAGCTCATTGAAATTGGTTATGATGAAGGGACAAATCGAAAATTTTACAAAATTTATTTCCAAGAAGAATTATAACTTTATAACGGTTAAATCCCACTACCTCAAAGCAAGGTGTGGGATTTTTACTTTAAATAAACTTTATGTATTGGAATAAAAAATGCTACATTTATGTACCGATACATCTACTTTTATCGTTCTTTTCATTAAAGATTATTTAAATCATTTTCACCGACAATACTTATCCAAAGTTCCGCTACATTCGGATCATAGCTATCTGTTAAATCTAGTTGAACGTGATAGTTATTACCAGGTAAATAACGCTCATTGAATGTCTCATAGGAAGTATTTAAAACTGTACCATCAATGTCTACTTGCTCTACCTTTAACTTAATTTCATTTACTTCTTGTTCACCGGAAACGTATAGGTCGACAAATAGTTCCCATTCATAATCATAATTAAGTTCAGTCCAACTATCCGCTATTTCCACACCATTTACTACACTTGTATCATAATAACTTGTTGGCAAATACGAATCTTCATATAAATAATCTTCAGTGTATTCATAGTCTTCGCTATAACCGTATTCATCACTATACTTATTTGTAGACTCACCAAAATACTCATATGAATCTTGGAAATAAGCCATGGCAAAAAAGAAGAAAAATACTGCTATTAATAACATATAAAGTACAAAAAAGCTTCCAAAAATGATTAAATATGCTCTTGTAAATGATTTACGAGGTTCCTTCTTTTCAAAGAATGCCCAGTAAATAATAAATCCAATATTTACAAAAGGAATCGCTAAAAGAAGAAGTGTAATTAACCAATACTTCAATCCGTACTCATTCGGCGTTTCTTCATTTATTGTTTGTTCCTCTATAGCTATACCTTCTTCCTCTACGCTGTTTGTTGATGAATCTTCAAAATTTGGGGGTACCGACATTTCATTCCTCCTAATTGTTAATTTTTCCTTAAAAAGGTATTTGTTTAGACCGATTTATTTTAACATTCAGTCTATAGTAAGTAAATATTCCTGAAGTTAAAATTTCAAATTGAAGTCTTTTAAACTATTATAAATAAGAATCGGTCCTTTTCATATCTGTTATTAAAAACGGGTTATCCTTCTTCATCTCCTCAATAAGAACATCTGCTTTCTTTCGATTTTCCATTAATAGTTCTAATTCTCTTTGTGTAATACCAACTAATTGCATAAATTCCACTTTACCATGAACCGTATTAATCCCTTCAGCTTCAGTATCATTCACGACTAATAAAGCTGTAATATTGGAATCCGTCCCTATATGAAGAGAACTTCCATTTCCTGCTATAAATTGCAATGGCTTAAAAAAACGATTTTGAGTGAAAGTATATCTTGCAAGGTTAGATAACATATCAATGGCCCACATACATTCATCATTTGTTTGTTCTTTAAGCTTTATCGTCATTTCATAGCCCCAGCGACTCCACTCACCAGCGAATGCTTCTTCATTTGTATAAAGTTCTGTCATTCCGTAGGTAACTAAATGTTTAAATCCTTTTGGTGAATCATAAATACTATATCCATCTAAATATTCATCACCACCAAAAATGGCACGAGAATGTAACAATGTTCCGTAATGGGCTGGACTTTGGTTAGGATAGAGGTTATCAAAAACCGAATCTATCGATTCCCATCCTGGTGCCCAATCTTCCTGTTCTGCCGCAAGCCTTTTATACTCATCAAGTTTCATCAAAACCCTCCTTTTCACAGATATTAATTTTATATCGGTTCGACCTCTATAATTACATCTAAAAAAACAATCTTTTTTATGAAAGATTAGATTTTAACCAAAGCTATAATACTATACTTTTTCTAATTATGTAATAAGTTTCCTAATTTTAGGAAAAACGTTTTTTGTCCATAGTCCTTTTAGCACCCAAACATCTATTGAACTACTAATTTGGTCACCAATCATTCAGGTAAGAGTTACTGATATATAAAACTTTCCCCTCTTGATTTCTGCAGAAAATAAATATCCGCCTGTAAAACAGGCGGTTTTAGTAACGCCCTATAAGGGCTCCTTACTAACTGCCCCTAAAGGGGCTTTTTTAATTGACCGTCAACCGTATTTGTTCTTTAATCTCGT
>NZ_RHLQ01000012.1 GCF_003711845.1 Lysinibacillus halotolerans | reverse complement strand
TCAATTACACGCATCTCCCTTTTGTTTTGTTTATTGGTCTAAACAAAGTCTAACAAAATTAGGAGATTGCGTGTTTATTTTTTCTGAATTTTATCTGTACCCCAACAAATATTTTAGAGCCTTTATTTTTACTATTGTAACATTTTTCGATTAAAAAAAGGACCACTTCCCACGAACAAATATTCGCAAAAAGTAGGCCTTTTGTTAGGTAATTTTTAATTGTTTTACTTAAAATGCCCAGTTTCCTTTTCGGAAAATAGGGAATTCTGTTCCGTCAGCTAATATACCATCGATATCCATTTCGGCGCTTCCAATCATAAAGTCCACATGTGTAATGGAAACATTAATGCCTAAAGACTCTAATTGTCCTTCTTCCAACTCCCGGCCACCTTCATAGCACGTTGGATATGCTTCCCCGATAGCTAAATGGTTTGAGGCGTTTTCATCGAACAATGTATTGTAATATAAAATTCCCGAAGAAGAAATAGGTGATTGATGTGGCACTAGAGCTACCTCACCTAAGTAGGCAGAACCTTCATCGGAAGTGATTAATTCTTGTAATAATTCATTTCCTACTTCGGCTTTTGCATCAACAATTTTTCCTTTTTCAAAGGTTAAAGTGAATTTATCGATAATATTTCCTTGATATGCTAATGGTTTCGTATTGCTAACCGTACCGTTCACACCATATTTCGCTGGTAATGTAAATACTTCTTCTGTTGGCATATTGGCAATGAATGTCGTATTGTCCGGTGTTTTACTACTCCCTGATACCCATAAATGCTTATCTGGAAGTTCAATTGTTAAATCTGTTCCAGGAGCTTTATAGTGTAATTTAACAAATTTCTTTTCATTTAATTGGGCTGCACGGCTTTCTAGGTTATTAACATGTTCGTGCCATTTTTCAACGGCATCCCCTTCGCCGATTCGAACCGTTTTGAAAATTGCTTCCCATAAAGCGGCCATTTGATCTTCTTCAGGTAAATGTGGGAACACTTTTGCTGCCCATTTTTTTGAAGGAACCGCAATAATGGACCAAGCAATCTCGTCATTCATTACTGCTTTGCGATAACGGACTAACGCATTTCCTGAAGCCTTTTGTTGAGCTGAAAGTCGAGAAGTTGGTACACCTGCTAGTAAATCCGGATCTTCTGCATCAATCCATAGAAGCGCACCTTTACGGTCAATTAATTCATCGCGTTGGGCAACAATCCACTTCAGAAATTGGCTAAATTCCTCTTCTGCCCCTAATTCGTAAAACGCTCGGGTAAAAACCGGATCACTTAAGTTCACTTGAACTCTTCCAGCTCCTGCCTCATAAGCTTTTTTTACTACGATACGAGTAAAATCAAGAGTGTCAGTGGAAGTATTAATCAGTAAGTATTGCCCTTTTTGAATGTTCACTCCTACTTTTACTGCTAATTCAGCATATTGTTCCAATTTCTCTTCAAAAGTCATGTCATTTCCCCCTCTTTTGTGAAACTGTTTTTGAATTCCCTTCGATTACCTGTCCTTGATACCAAACTTTTTGAACTGGTTTTACATTTAATTCACGCGTTAGCTTTTTATACGTTTTTTCATCTTTGTACGAAAGCAATGTCATTACTTCACCATCAGCACCTGCTCGACCAGTACGACCTGAACGATGGGTATATTGTTCCATCGTGCGAGGAACATCTACATGGATTACATGGGTTAACCCTTCAATATCTAATCCACGGGCAGCGATATCTGTCGCAATTAAAATACGTGAATCCCCTTTTCTAAAAGCATCAAGGGCTTTTTTTCGTTCTTCTTTTTTCATATCGGAATGTAATGTTACGACTTTAGCATCCCGATATTTTAATTTTGTTTCTTTCATTAACACTTGGTCAATGTTATTAACGAACGCTAAACCGCGCAAACCTTCGATATTTGAAAGCCTTCTAAGCATATCGGTTTTATCCCGCTCATCTACTTTTATAAAGGAATGAACGACTTTTCCTACTTGCACCATATCCTCAGGTTTAATCTCAATTAAAACAGGTTCAAACATCATACGGCTTGCCACAAGCTTAATTTCGTCGGTAATTGTTGCTGATACAACGACAACTTGTCTTCCGTACGCAGCACCTTCTATAAAGGATTTGACAATCACACGATATTCTCTGCTAAGTAATTGGTCACATTCATCAAGTACGACCATTTGAATTTCTTTTAGTTTTAATTTATTCGCCCGAGCCAGTTCATTTAAACGACCTGGTGTTCCAACTACAATCGTTGGTTTTTTCTTCAGTTTTTCAATTTGTCGTGCAGAGTTTGCTCCACCGATTAATTGCTGAACTGTAATATCCGTTCCAGCTGTCCATTCACGGATTACTTCAACGATTTGCATAGCTAATTCTTGAGATGGAGCGACAATTAAAGCTTGGGTTTGTTTTTTGCTTCCATCTACTTTATTTAATATCGGGAGAACATATGCCAGCGTTTTCCCTGATCCCGTTGGTGATTCTGCTACGATATCTTTACCATCAAGCATTGCCGGAATCATTTCATCCTGGACTTTCATTGTTGTTTCAAATTTCCATTTACTTTGTAATGTTTCATTCAATAAATTAATTACAGACATTTACGTTTACCTACCTTAAGTTACTTGCGTTTAGTGTACCATATTATTGCAGAAATACTCGAAAATTCAACATTCTTTATACGTTTTAATAATATCTGGCGAAAAATGACTAAATCTTCCTACATCTAAGAAGAAAAACAGCTAGCCCCATAGTAATTTTGAGACTAGCTGTACTTTAAATCATTAACGAAAACACTCTATTTAACGAGCAGTTTTACATTTCGGACAAACTAATAAATTGGAATTCATTTGAGACCCACAGTTTCTGCAAATGACCAATGTCATACTTTTATTCGTTTCTGCATTCGTTATTTTGTTTAATTGCTTTGATAGTTTTTTAACCTTACTAAAAAGGATGAAAATTAAAATGAAGGCAATTACACTTAAAACGATACTGACGATATTAAGTATTAAATTTAGCTCCATAGCATTACCTCCATCTATTCTTGAGCTTCTTCAGTTGGTCGATTGCGTAATATGAACCAACCACCACTTGCTAATAATAGCAAGCCTCCTCCGCCTAATAAACCATAGAATAACGGCTTATTATTAAACCAGCGAACGAATAAATTTTTCGTAACAAGCAAGTTTTCCACGGCAAGTTCCGTTTCATTTCCTGCTTTATCTACCGCCGAAATTTGAACATCTTGAGTTTTCGTCGAATTATTCATATAGAAGGAATAATTTCCTTCAATGATGTCATATTCAACTTCTTCATCATTTACGAGAATATGAATATCACCTAATGCTAAGTTATCCACAACGGAAATATTCGACTGTTTCTTATCAACAGGATATTGCTGATCGTCTTCAATATCGAGTGGTGTAATGACCGGCTTTGTTTTATCCATAAAGAAGACAATCTCTGCCTCTTTTGATGAATCCGTCGTGTCATTTATATTACCAGCCATATCTTTTGAGTAGAGCGATACATTATATTTCCCGTCATTTACAAATAACTTTTTATCGATGACGTATTCATATACGCTCCATTTTCCGTTACCGCCCGAATGGGAAACGGCATAATCTGTTCCTTCAGCTAACGTTGTTGGAGAACCATTTTTTGCAAGTTTCACTTGGACTGTTTCCCTTGCTAAGTTATCCACATTAATTTCTTGAACGACGATGTCGATTTCCTTATTAATATAGCCGTTAATTATTTTTTGAACATCTTCGGAGAATAAGTAATTGGAACCGAATCGATTGACAGAATACATAATCGTTTGTTTCGTTTCATTACCAGCCATATCACGAACAGTAGCTGTTAATGTATAAATATCATCGTTTTCTTCAACCTTTTCGAAATTCGCCACGATAATGCTTTGACCGTTTTGTACATCTGCTTTCGTTGCTTTAAATTGTACTTCTCCTCGGTTCGCACCAACAAGTGATACCGAGACACCTTCTGCATTAAAGTTTGTATCGGAATACGTAATAACTGGACTTACCTTATCTGCATAGGCTACTTGATTTTCGACACCTGTAATTTTCAGCTCTGGCGCAGTTTGGTCAATCACAAATTCGTCCATTACATAATCCTTCGCTTCATTACCAGCCATATCCATAAAATCAATGTCAAATGTGTAATGACCATCTTGACTATAATTAATTACCGCTGTGTACACATCTCCACTGCGAGACCAGCCACCAACTACTGGCGCTTGTTTTCCAACGCCATTATCACTAGCTGAACTTGTAATTCGTACTCGACTTGGATCAAAATTATGTTCCTTCACAGATATAGTAGCAGTACGAGCCGAATTATAGTATTTTCCATTAACAGGTTCACTTGAACTGCTATAAGTTACATTCACTTCTGGCACTGTCTTATCAATTGTGAATTCATCTGCTTCATAATCTGCCGCTTTATTATTGGCTAAATCTTTATAGTCAATATCAAATGTATAGTCCCCATCTGCCGTATAGGCAATTCGTGCTACATGCTTAGATTGGTCTGGATTTTCTGCATTATAAGAAGTTGTCCAGCCAGTTAGCTTTGGTATAACACCGTCTGAATTTTGAATGGATGCCAGCACATCATCGGCATTAAAGTTTCGCTCAGTAATCGTAATTGTTGCTGTACGATTTTCATTATAGTAATCATTATTTTGTGGATCCGGTGAATTATTGTCATAAACTACGTCGATAGTTGGTGTTGACTTATCTATACTGAATTGGATTTTTTCAGTAGATGTATGACCTGCTCTATCCTTCATCTTCACATTCAACACAATACCATTACTATTATTTTTCACAACAATATTTTTTGTCATTTCATAGACTAAGTTCTTCTCAGTAGATGTTTTTGACCAACCTTCTTTTGCCCCTGATAATGAACCATCATTTTGAATAATAAGTTTTCCTGATTGGTTATTTTTCGTATCATATTTCGATACGACAGACCACTCAATCTCGGCAATTCCTGAATACGTATCGACGATTGACACAGAAATCGGAACATCTTTATTATACAAATCTTGTCCAGATTTCGTTTTTAACGTTGTATTAGGCTTTTCAATGTTAATATGAGTTTCTTTTTCATGTTGAGCTGTAGATTCAACTACCGTACCGTCAGGAGAAAAAGATTTCCCTGTGTTCGTTACTTTATCTGTTGGAATTGCATAAATTTGACCTTTAAAGTTTTTCGGTACTTTAATAACAATTTGACTGTTTGTTTTAATTGGTGCAATTTGTCCAATTTGTGCTTTCGAAATTTCTTTTAACGAACCATTCGATTGAACTGCATAATATTTTCCATTATCAAAATCGTGTAAGTACGCTTTGATGGATTGTAAGCCACTCGTTTTTTCGTTTTTCACTTGTGGATCATATGCATTTACAATGACTTGTGTCTCTTCTTTAAAGTAAAATCCGTATTCATTAATTTCTACTACATTTTTTAATTCTTTCGTAGAATCAACAGCTACGAAGTTACCATTAGAAGTTTTCGTTAAAAAGCGATATTCATCAACGACTGGATTTGTAATATCTTTATAAATCGTCGTTTCTTTCTTATAGGTATTTCCTGCATTGTCTTCCACATACACGGAAACGCGATAAGAACCATCTTCATTGATTGGAATTTCACTTGTTTTCAATTCATAAACTTGCTCTTCCGTTAGTTTACTATCATTAGTAGAAAAGTCTTTTAATAATTGATGTTTATTTACTTTGATGTCTACTTTATTTAATCCTGATTCCGCGTCTTTTGCGGAAACTTTAAATACAACATCCCCATTATAAATTGATTGATCGTTTGCAATGACACCTTTATTAGGAATAATTTCGATATTAGCCACTGGAGCAACGTCTTCAATTTGTACATACCCAGTAATCGATGCCATATTGGAATTATCCGTATTTACTAAAGCTCGTGTCTCATGATTTGTATAATCCGTTAAAATGACTTCAATAGTCCCTTCATAAGAAGAGTCTTCAATAATAAATGTATTCGTTTCCTTCGTTGCATCCGAATCTACTCGTTCAATCGTTTTTCCTTCATCAGAACCGACTAATTGAACTTCTTTAATACCCGATCCATTTTCATTATCTTTTGAATGAACTTTAATTTTAATTTTCTCATTAAAGAAAGTACCAAAAGTTAAGAAATTAATCGCTTTTCCAATAACACCATCGTTTACTGTAGATAATGTAATTGCAGGTTCCCCATCTAATTGAGGCGCTTCTTTATCAATATAAATCGTTTTTTCGATTTCTGATTGATTGCCTGCATTATCCTCCACCACAACGGTTAACTCGTAAGAACCATCGTTACTAACATTCAAATCTTTCGTATTAATGGTATAAATCTGTTCAGCCGTTTTCTCTGAATAGTTATAAGACTGAATTTCTTTACCATTTATTAAAAGATCAACTTTATGAATACCCGCTTCCGTATCATTCACTTCTACTTTAAATGTGACATCTTGACTGTAATATTCTTTTCCATTTAAAGCGATATGTGTTGTTTCTTCTGGCATATCAATCGTTGTTTTTATTTCAGGTGCTTTTTTATCAAATACGATACTACCTTCTTCATCTGCTAGGTTAGAGTTTGTATTGTTTATTAGCGCTGTGTACTCATTACCTAAATAGTCTTTTAACGTAATATTGAAATTTCCTTCAAATTGATCAGCATCAATTGTAAAAGTAACTTTTTCATTATCTTCCGTAGCATCTGTTTTAACTATTTCAACTTCACCGCTCGCACTTGTTAATTCAACTGTTTCGATACCTGAACCTTTTTCGGTATCAGCCGATTGAACGACGATTTTCACTTTTTCATTAAAGAAAGCACCAAAGGTAATAATATTTAGAAACTCTGCGAAGGATCCGTCATTTACTTTTGTAAATATAATTTTGTCGGATAGTTGCGGAGATATTTTGTCGATATAGACCGTTTTCGTTGATGATGTCTTATTGCCCGCATTATCAACAACTTCTACTTCTACCTTAAATTCTCCATCGTCAAGCGTATAGTCGGAAGTATTAATAATGGTATTGAAAGTTTTCGTAATTTGTGAATGGAAGTTCGCATTATCTAACGGAACGATTTCTCCATTTACTTTCACTTCAACACTTCTTAAACCTGCCCCTACATCTTCAATTGAGATTGGCAATTCAATATTGTCCTTATAATAATGATGTTCATCTCTTACGTAATTCGCTTCAGGTGCCTTCATTTCAACAACTGGAGCATCTTTATCTAAGACAATTTTTCCATCTTCATTTAATAGGTTGGAATTGGCATCTGTCACTTGAATTTCTTCCGTTGTGTTATTGTTATTATCTATTAAAAGTACTGAAAGACTTCCATCAACAATTTCATCTACAGAATCAACTTCAAATGTATAGACTGTTCCATCTTCAGACACCGATTTTGTTTCGATTTCTGCATCTTCATCTGAAGATTTTAACTGTACTTCTTTTACCCCTGATTGTGAGTCTTCTGTATTTACAGTTACTTCAAATTTTTCTGAGAAAAATGCACCAAATGTTAAAAAACGAATAAATCCTTCAATCGCATTTGTTTCGTCTTGAACGATGTTAATAGCGGCTTTTTCTCCAATAAGGGACGGTGCCGTAGTATCGACATTCACACTGATGATTTTGTTTGTCGTATTGCCTGCCTTATCAGTTACTTGTAATTCATATTGGGCTGAAGTTTTCATCATCTCTTCTGGAATATTAAATGAAAACTCATTTGTATCAGCGTTATATGATGCATCTGTAAAAGTAGTTTCTGTTTCACTTACTAAACGATATTGAACAGAAGCAATATCAGAAGCATAGCTTATACCTTGATAATCTTGCGGTTCATTATTAATCAAACCAGATACTTTTGTAACCGAACTATGCCAAATGTCTCCTTCTTCGGATTCATAACGGTTTTCACCAGAAATATCAATTTGCTCAAACTTTGGAGCCTCTGAATCAAAAACAATCGTTAACGGTTCGTTTAGTTCAAAGGAATTTTTCTTAAATATCGATGATCTAACGGAAATTTTTTCGATTTGAATATTTTTATCTGTAAACTTATGTTCGAATTGATATTTTCCGTCATCTCCCAATTTAAATTTTTTATTATCCTCGTGTGTAAAGGTAACAACTGCTCCTTTTCCTAACAAGTAGTAAGAATGACCATCTTGGTTACGTAAGTTTTCTTCTGATAACCCAGTAACCATAATTTTATTTTCTGTTAGTTGATCAATAATTGTATTTTGTACCGAACTTTCAAGTACTTGTAATTCGATTTCTGTCGTAACATTCAATAATTCGATTTTTAACTCGTTTTCAATATCAGTTTCTGAAACCGTAAAGAATTCACTTGTTAACTCATCTTCTGTTAATATTTCATTATTATCTACATCTAAAGGTTGTAAAGTCTCCAAGCCTTTTATTATTTTAAAACCTGAGAAGTTTATATCATCATTATTAAACTTCATTAAAAAGCTAATATTTTGACCATGGGTAACGATTTCTTCTGTTGCTTCAACCGAAATATTATTGCTTCCCGTTACAACAAACGGATACGTTTTATCTACTAAAGTCGTTTTTACGTTTACATTTTGTTGAACTTTTTCAAACGTATAAGTTAACTTTGTTACTTGCTCTTCATATGTTTCTACACTGACATCATCTGAATCAATCAGTTCTGTTTCATCTACTACGAAACTACTAATCACCTTAGATGTTTCAGTAGGTTGAACTTCTACTTTAATATCTGTATTTGGATTTACTTTAATTAGTTGATTTTCAATCGTATAATCCGATTCATCCGTATCAACTACATGAACAGTAACGTCAGAATTAAATTCGATAAAGTAATTTTGGACTGCAAAGGTTACTTCAACCGTTACATCGCTATTGTAGGAATCTAGCACCTTTTCAAAAGTAGTTACTTCATGCTTTTTCTGCTCTATTTGTAATGGAGATAAACCTTGCAGGGATGTCTCATCCAATAAAGGAATAGAAGTACCATTAATTTTAATATCAGCAATATAAGCTCCTGTATTGGCATCCACCTTTAATGTCACTTGTTCATTGCTTTTAAATTCAATCGGTTCCTTCGAATTTTGGTTATTTAATGTCACCTGACCAGAAGCTCCATCCACTTCTTTGGCTAATACTGAAAATTGGTAGGTTACTACCTCTTCACCTGTACCCGGTTCCGTTGGAGTTGTTTCTCCTTCACCTGGTGTTGGCTCTGTTGGGGTAGTGTCCCCTTCTTCTGGTGTCGGCTCTGTTGGGGTACCTTCTCCCTCTTCAGGCGTTGGTTCAGTTGGGGTCACTTCTTCTGGTGTCGGATTAGTTACAGTTGCGTCTTCACCTGCTGTCGGTTCTGTTGGAGCAGTTTCCCCTTGCTCTGAAGTTGGCTCGGTTGAAGTAACTTCCCCTTCTACGTTGGACTCATTTGTAGTATCCTGCTCTTCAACAGCTTCTGCCGAAATAATTTGTGATACCAAATAAAATGGCATATTATAAGTTACTAAAGTAACAGCAACTAAGAGGTAAAATACTTTTGTTAATAAGTTAGTTCGTTTCCTTTCGTCCACTTTCTTTTACACCTCCGATAGTTTCATTTGTATGTACTGCAATAACTTCTTTTTCTAATACAAACTCTTCATGAATATCTTCTGTCACACTATTTAATTTTGTCATTCCTTCATCTAAAACCGTCGTACCTTCATCCCTTAATACGGTTGTCCCATATTGTGCTCCAAGTACAGTCGTTTCTTCGATAGGAGTAGGAATAACATCACTTGCTAACAATGTTGTCTCTTCTACTAGAAGTTCTGTTGCATCTTCAACGAAGACTTCTTGGGCTGTTGATGTTTTAGCTGTCGGTGTATTGAATTGCTGCTTTTTGTCCCCTCTAGTAACTGGACTATTTGTAGAAACCGGATCGTATTGGGTAACCCTTGAATAATTTCGATGGGCATTTTCAGTACTTTCCCGAATCTCACGAATTTTTCTTTCAGCCGTTTTACCTGTTAAATCATTATAAATAGCGAGAATACCCATTTTATAAAACATAATAATTGCCACTATTAATAAGAGCCCTCCAAGGGAGTATCCTACAATGGACAAAGTAAACCATATTTGTGCATCCATGTAATCGTCTCCTCTCTATTGCTCAATAAAGGCAGTATCAATCGCTTTAACTACCTCGTCAAAACGGCTAGTAATACTTTCCTTTAAGTTAATCGTTTTATCCGTCGATACATCCAATTCATCTACTAATGAACGCACAGTATAAAATACTTCTAATAAATCATCTTTTTCAATGCCGTCACTCGCAAATTTACGCACTTCATTTTCTAAAGCATTCGTAATGAGCTTATAAACTTCCAGCTTCACAATTTCACTCTCGTTTTTATTTTCGATTGTGAAATCGAGAAGGGCTTCGATATTATCCCAATATTCTTTATACATTCCTTGATCTGACGCTTCTTCAACCTTCAAATTAACTTCTTCATGGAAAGTAGCAATAGATTCATAGATTTTAGCTTGGGCATAGTGCTCATTTTCCGGATCTTCTACTACGTCAGAAAACCATGTTTTTGCAGCTTTAATTCTAGTTAGCTGATTATCGTCTGTATTCTCTGACCCATAATCATAGTAATACCAATATGTTTTACCAATTTCATAAGCTAAATCGCTATAATGATCTGTTTCTACTAATTCAGCTAAGTTACGATTAATTTTTTTCTTCAGTATTTGTTCTTCCTCAATTTGAAAGCTTGCATCATCTTTAAAGGTTGTTAGTAATGCATAATAGGCTTCATGTTTTTCTGGTTTAATATCGATAGCTTTTTCATAATAATTGATTTTTTGTTCCTGCGTCGTAGCAGTATCCCCTAAATCTAAGTTTACTTCGTAATCATTGTTTACTTTTTGGGCGTTCATAACTTGGGCAAATGCACCAAAAACTATTGAAAATACAGCAGCAGCTGAAACGATTCCAAAGCGCTTTAATTTCTTTTTTTGGTTTTGACGATACGTATCATCAACTTCGTCATATCGCTCTAGATCATATAAAAGCTCTGCACAAGATTGATAACGATCGTTAGGATTTGCTTCCGTACACTTTAAAATAATTTTCTCTAGTCCGCTTGAAAGTATTGGATTTAATTCTCGAATGGGAACTCCTCCATAGGGCTCCTCAGCTGGACTTCTTCCTGTTACTAAATGGTACAAAGTCATTCCTAGACAGTATATATCCGTCCGTGCATCTGTCTGTCCATGGGAACCAAATTGTTCGGGCGCAGCATAACCTCTAGTACCTAAATTAACCGTGTCCCCTACTTTATTTTCTTTATATTCCCGTGCTATCCCAAAGTCGATTAACTTTAACTGGCCGTCCGGCTTTAACATGATGTTACCTGGCTTCATATCACGGTAAATAATTGGTGGGTTACACGTATGTAAATAATCTAGTACGTTACATAGTTGTTTAGCCCATTCAATAACTTGTTCTTGAGGCTGTGCATTACCATTTTCTAATAATTTACTTAAAGGTTCCCCTTCAATGTAATCCATTACTACATAGATTACGTCTTTTTCTTGAATAATGTCTACAATACGAGGAAGAGCTGGATGATCTAGACGTTTCATCATATCTGCTTCATCGAGTGCGGCCTTTAAATTCACTTCACTAAAACCGTTCTTATTGATTCGACTAATTTCCTTTATAGCCCATTGTTTGTTCAAGCGGGAGTCCATCGCTAAATAAACTTTGGACATACCACCTTGTCCAATCATTCTTAAAATCTCATATTTGTTATCAATAATTCGATTCATTGAAGCCAATCTATTTTCCACCTTTAATCTACTTTTATTAAAATAATTGAAATATTATCCGTTTCATTGCGAACTTTATTTAATTCAACTAATTCAATCGCTTTATTTTTCATTTGTTGCTCCGTCATTAACTTTTCTGGGGCAAAGGCTTGATAGATTTCCTCTTTAGAAATCATATGTCTAAAGCCGTCCGAACAAAGCATGAACACTGTATGTAATGTTGGTATTCCTGATATAAACTGTGGTTCTACAACTCGAGACGCCCCTAAACATTGTAAAAGTACATTTCTTCTCGGATCTTTTTCAGCTTGTTCTGGGGTTAAGTTTTTTCTTTGAACTTCTCTATTCACTAATGTTTGATCTTCTGTTAACAGTTCTAATTTGGAATCAATTTTATATACTCGTGTATCTCCAACGTGGCCAATTAAGAAAAAGTGTTCATCAATAATTAATAACCCCGAAAAAGTAGTACCAAGGTTAATATTTAACCTTTTTCCATATTCTCCGATTCGTTGGTTTTGCTCTTTTAAAAGTAAGTTCCATCTAGCTTGAATTTCATTCCAATTATGATTTTGTAAAAGTGGAGGTAGATCGTTGTCAAACCATTTGGAAAAGGCGGAAATAACCGTTGCACTTGCTAATTCGCCCTTTTCCAATCCACCCATCCCATCACAAACAACCGCTAATACGACTTTCCCAACAGAAGTTTGCGCTACTTTTAGTAAGAGACTATCTTGATTTGTTTGCTTCCTTATGCCTACATCAGTATGTAAAGCGGTCAATACTTGCATCTATTCTTCCACCTTTGTTTATATGGAAAATAAAAATTCTTCATTTCCAAATTTAAGATTTGTTCCTGCGAAAATTTCCATTTCACTTTCAGGCAAGATGGCCAATCCTTCAACAAAGGTTTTATTTGTAGAATGACAATCAACAATATAAAACCGATTGTTTCTACGAATGATTTTCGCATGGTATCGACTTATTGCCTTATTATCAGAAATGACAAAATCACATTGGGAAGGATCTTTTCCAATTTTAAACTCATCCCGATCAATAATGACTTTTTCTTGCGTACTTTTTCGTTGTAGGTAGGCAACTATATCTCGTTCTAGCTCTTCAGAACCTAAAACGGTTGTGCCTTCGAGTTCATCTGAGTTGCCTAATACGGTAGTTTCACTAAAGGTTTCGGTTGAGCTTTCTTCATTTAAAGACACGAATGTGTGAGCAACTGGTGGTACAACTTTCACTGGATGACCACAACTGATGCAAAATTTTGCACTAGGAACGAGACTAGTACCACATTCCATACAAAAGATTGTTTTTGGAGGCATTTCTTGGAGGCTCGTTACACTTTTGTTCGTCGTAAAAGCTTCCCGTTGCTTATTCAAATCCTTGTTTCGCTGAATAGGGTTATAAGCTATACTCACCGGCTCTTTCGGCACAGGTTTTTGAACTACTTTGTCTTCATTTACTAACTCCATTGATTTCCCCGAAATTTCAAAGAACATCCGCTCAAATCTTTGTAAAGAAAATGGTTGATTGTTTTTAAAAAACTCAAAATAGCGAGTCGTGTAGTCATGATTTTCCGTACTAGCTAATAAGCATTGATGTAAAAACTCTTGAAAAAATCCTTTTACTGATAAAGGGTTATGATTGTTTACTAATGGTAATAAAATTGCTTGCATTTCCATTGTTGTAGGGTTAATAAATACATAATCGAAATCCAACAATATGTTTTCAGGATTCGAGTGGATTTCTTCACTGCCCTTAATGATTTGGATTAACTCCTCAACAATTTTAAAAAATTGATGCTTCCAAATAATACGTTTTAAATAAATCTTTAATGGCAACATTTGATTTACTTCAAAAATCAATTGACTATATTTTTTCGTTATTTCATAACGACCCGCTATAAACTTTTGATGATGATTAATCATTTCTAATTGACGTTGATTAATATCTTCACTTTCAACGAGTTTAGCAGTTACTAAATAACCATTTGGAGTTTGTTTTAAATTTGTTATTGCCATTATAATTCTCCTTCAAATGAAAGATCTAAATCTTATTTGCTAGATCGATTGCTTTTTCTTGCGCTTTTTTATATTCGCTTGCTGTATATCTTAGTAAGTCTGCATAGGCTTGGAGCGACTTTTGATAAGACACAGTTGTTGAATCGGAATCATCCAATTCATTCCACTGTTTATAAAACTGATTGTAATCCTTACCTTGCCAAACTGTACCTAAAGAAACGACTTCTTGTGTTGCCTTTGCCATTTCACTTTTTTGTAATTTTATATAGCTTTCGATTTCTTTTGCAGCCGATTCGAAGTGATTGTAATTGACTGAGATTTTCCCCATTTTACTCCTCCACTACTTAAATAAGTTCGCTAAAGATTCGTTTGTATCTTCTGTTTGTTTATAGCCATCAGAGATTTGTTGATTTAATATCGTTGAAAAGTTTTGAACAACTTTAAATCGATTCGAATGGAAGTCATTTTTAATCGAATAAAATTTCGTAATAACCGCATCGGCTGCAGCACTTTCCCAATTGGAATTTAGCGACTTTATTTTTTGCTCCGCATCGGATATGCCGCTATGGATTGCCTTATTACAAGACGAGATATTGCTAGCAATTTTCTTTACTTTATCAACATCTACAATAATTTGTTCTGACATGGAGACCCTCCTAAATCATCGTTTTACCATTCAATAGCATTTCCAGCTTTCGTTGACGTTCCCGTTCTTTACGCTTTTCTTCTCTTCGTACTTCTTTTATATGATCTAGATGTTTAATAGAAGCTTCACATTCTTCTATAAAATCTTGTAGTTTACTTGAACATTGTTCGGCACCAATTCCTTTGAAATTACTACCGATACCACTAGCAATACTTTCAAGTTCATTAATGATGCTCCGTAATTCCGATTGCATTTGGCCTAAACTTCTACCCATGTATTGTTCACTCCTTATACACGACTTAAAATATTTTTTTCCGCTTTTTCAAAAGCATCGGCAGTGCCGTCTAAGTAGTTAATACACTGTTGCACTTTCCTTTGTGAAGGGAAATTATTCGCTTTAATAGCGCTTATTACCGCAGGAAGGGACTCACTAAAGATTAAGCTTGTCATATCACTATCTAATTCGGCTAATCGAGATTTTACCTTCGATAAACGATTTGCATAGTTTCTTAGTGAATTCGTATCTAATTGTATATAAGGTGTTGCAACTGCTTTTGTTATACCAAATAAATTTTGGAGAAATCCTCCTGCTTTATTGATAAAATCGATGGCGCTATCAATGACACTTGCAATTTGCTTTCCAGTCCACTGAACCGCTTCACCTATTTGATTAGCAATCCCTTTGATCATATTAATTGTAAACTCGGCGATTGTTTCAACTAAAACTACACCTATAAAAGCAATGGCTGCTCTTATCGCAATTTGAACGACACCAGCAATGATTGTTCCAACAGCTGCTAAAACTGCTGCAGGTCCAGCTACCAGTAAAGCTCCTCCTACAATGACAATAGCTCCTGCGATAAGCCCTTTGCCAAAATTCGTAAGCCCTTGATCGTTAAAAATTTTCTCTTTGGTCCAAATCGCCGCTACTAGCATTCCACCCAACGTATCTATTAATAGATTTTTAGATACAGTAGGCAATTTATCTACAAAACTAGTAACACTCGCCATTATGCTTTCTTTCTGTTCCTGTTTACCTATAACAAATTGATCTCCATTAAAATCTAAAGTGTCCGTTGAGTGCTCAGCAATTAACGACCCACTATCTTTCCCTTCTGTTTTTAATGTTTGTCTTTCCACTATAGGTATTAATATTGCCCCTACAATACTCCATTGATAATGTTCAACTTTACCGTTTTCCGCCAAATATTGAATGCGTTCTTGATGTTTTGCAATATAATCTGAAGAATAACCAGGTCCATCTAAGTTATAACCTGCAATGTTAAAATTATTTATCTTCTCATATTGTTCAGCCATAATGGCTGCGTGTACAGCAAGATTTCCACCTAACGAATGGCCTGCAAATTCTAACTCTCCGTACTTATCTAGATTTACTTTTTCGTTTAAGTTAGATAAAAAAACTTCTACTTGCTGCTGTTGCTTTGTTTGAATATCTGTTACTAATTTAAGGTCCGCTTCATACCAGTCATTTTTCGCATTCCCTAACTCTCCTGGATTTTCACTACCTCGGAAACCAGCTGTATATTCTTCCCCTGTATCGATTAAAACTCCGTAGAAGCCACTTTGTTCAGGTTCATTATGATTTTGCACATAGCTAACCTTCCAATCTTCGGCACCTATTTCTGTTAATCTATTTTTCACTCTAGTTAATTCTTCTATTTTTTCATCAGATAAAGTTTCACCTTTAAAATTTTTACCCTCACTAATCATTAAATTTATTTGATCCATGACGTTGTTAGATTCTTCAGCAGTTTCTTTTTTAAAATAAACAAGGTCTTGATAAGCGATATCTGTAACGATTTTTTTCTCGTAATCAGTTAAAGCCATTAATTAGTCCCTCCACCCAGGCTATTATTAATTTCTTCATCGGATTCTACGAAGCCATTTTCCGTTAATTCAACAAAAACTGTACTATCATAGTCATAACTTTCTAAATCAGAAGGGACTATATTGACTACTTTCGCTAAAGTTTCATTCACCTTTTTATATTCATCATCATTGAATAGCCAATACGTTGCAGAAATAGAAGGGCCATTAAACTGATTGTAGGATTGCTGTACAATCGTTTTTAACTTCTCCGCTGTAATGCTTTCATCATTTTTCATGACGATTTCTACATGAACATACTCGGATTTCGATTTTTCTAGATAGTCTTCAATCGTCATATCTTTCGTAATTTCAACAGATTGTTTTGGATGAATTCTTATCCACGAGGAAGCATCTAAGCCTTGACCTTCAATCGCTTTATTAAAAACCGATGCAAATTTATTCATTAAAAGCATATCTGGGTAATTTTCAACAATATTTTCAGAAGTATCCATTTCGGCAGTAAATAGAATGTTGGAATCTAATGCTTTTACATACGTCGTTACCGTATCATTGCTTTTCGTACCCCAGCGTTCCCCTATATATTGCACTTCAAAGGATTCATTGTATTTTTTTGATAATTTTTCCTCAATAACTTTAGCTGTTTTTTCATTTACATCACTGCACCCTAGCAAACTTAAGATGGAAATGCCCATTACAAATACGCCCACTTTCTTTAATAATTTCCTCATATCATATGCCTACTTTCATTAGAAATATTTAAACCTTCATTCCAATTATAAGGAAAAAGGTTAGAGCAAAATTGTGTGAATAATTTGCCACGATTATTTGTTTTTAAAAATAGATGTATTTCCTTGATTATTCGCAGCGAAACTAAAAATAATGTCTCTCTTTTTTGATTGAATATATGCTGTTAATGTATCATTATTTTTAGTACCGTAACGATTATCAAGGGTTGAAACTGTGATTTTTCGTACCACTTATAAAATAGAAGTGAAACGAATAAAACACCACCTTTGTTGTTTAGTTTGTAATTGTAAATCTACTTTATCTTGTTATTTTATACTCGATTTAAAATGTTTCTTTCCGCCCTTTCAAAAGCCTCTGCCGTACCGTCTAAGTAGTTGATACACTTTTGAATTTTTCTTTGAGACGGAAAATTATTTGCGCGAATCGCACTAATAACAGCAGGAAGTGACTCAGTAAAAATTAAACTTGTCATATCACTGTCTAACTCTGCCAAACGGGACTTCACTTTTTCTAAACGATCAGCGTAATTTCTTAATGAATTAGTATTTAAGTTGATATATGGGGTTGCTTTTGCCTCGTTATTTGTCCCTATGAATGAAGTAAATATTTTTTTAAGAGTATTACTTATTAATAAATTTACACTATTAATTACCTGCTTCAAGAAATTAACAGTTGCTTTTTTTAATGCTTTTCCAGTATTAATGAAATTTTGAATTGTTGAGGTTATTCTCTCTTTTAAGACTTCGGCACTTTTAGTTAATATATTTATGTAATTTTCTGTAATTTCTTTGGCAGTTTCATACGCTTTTATAATCCAAGTAACTGCATCTACTACACTCAATATACTTAAAACGACGCCTTTAAAATTTTCTTCTGCAAAATCAATACCTAAATTAACAGCTTTATTAATTGGATTTATCTCAATAATAAATTTAAAAATAGATGCTGTAAAAGAACCATATTTATCTTCAATTACATTATATATTTTTTCTTCTTTAAAATATTTATAACTAAATGTTAGTAAATCAGCATCTGCAATTAATTCAGATACACTATCCAGTAATTTACCAGTTAATAAATCCCTATTAAGTTCTATCTTCCCATCAAGTATGGGTTGAACAATATCTAATAACCCATATTCGATTATCCTTTGAAGATTATGAGAATCAATGGTATATAGTTGATTAGATATTGCATCAAAAAATTTCCCTAATTCCCCTTGTTCTACTTCTTTATTAAACTTTCCATCCTCATTTAAGATTAGTGATGGATTATGGTTTTGAGTAAAGTCTCTCCCTTCTTCAATTTCAATATAGATAGTTTTCCCTGCAATATTATTTAAAAGTGGATTTACATAATCTTCTTCAGCGCTAACTAAAGTCAAATATGGACGTATTTCATCTATTCTTTCTCGATTATTTTCTATTATCTCTTGTGAAACTCCAACTCCATCTAAAGAGAAAGCTGTAGAAACTCTATTGCTAAAAAGAGCAGTATAAAAAGCGTTATTACCACCTTTAGAATGACCAGAAGTATGAATACTGTTTCCATATCTTTCATCTAGTACATTATCAACATAATACAATGACATTTCCTGTACTAAAGTTTCTGGTAAATACAAAAGTTGTAAATTATCTTTCCATTCAAAACTTGATGAAGTACCTCTAAAAACAACATTTACATCTTCAGGATTTTCCACATTATCAACAAATGTTGCTACTCGCATCGGATAAAAATCTAATGAAGTATTAGCATTCTCAAGTTCAGGATATTTTTGACTAGGGTCTCGATACTCTACCATTGTATAATTCATTAATTGTTTATCATTTTTTATTATATTTTTTATTTTTATCCAATCATCCCTTGACATCATATTTGGACTTTCAAAATTTTTGAGATTAAGTTTTCTCTCCATATCCATCAAAATTCGTTCCATTGTCCAAGTGCCAGTTCCGGACTTAGGGAAATCCCAATAAATTAAATTATCTAATACTGCAATTTGTTCATAGGAAAGTTTTGTCATAACTATCAATCCTCAAAATTGGGAGTTTTTTCTACAGGTGTAGTTATAATTTTTTTTGACGAATCAATTGCAAATGTTTGTGATGCAACGACCGTTTCTAAATTCAATAATGTATTTAACGTTTTTGTTGGAACTATTTCACTTATATCGGTAGTAGTCGATAAAAATTGTACAGTTCCTATTATGTCGTGACTATCAAGTTCTAATGCTACTTCTTTAAATAAATCACTACTTTTTTCATAATCAATATTCTCTATAAAAATATAACTATCTATAGCAACCTCCCCTAAATTTATATAATCTTGAAAGTTCTTAATCTCCCCTTTGTAATCAATTGTTCGATCAAGAAATTCCACTTTTACACTTGCATTTGGTAATTTTGATTGAATTAAGGAGTAAATATATTCAGAAGCCTCATTTGACATATCTAACTGAAAGTAATCGTCTTTAAACGTTAAGCTATCTCCTTCTTCATAAATATAGACATGGAAATTCTCATCATATTTTGAAGAGTTTATTACAAAAGTGTGAAAGGGTTCTATTACCCCTCGTAAAGTTAAATTTTCCACTTTAAAAGTATCATCATATTTCTCCAAGTAATTTAATGTTTGTTCATTTAGATACTCTGCTTTTCCCTTTTGCCCACTGTTTGTAGTATTACTATCACCTGTATTTGAATTCATACACCCACTCACTCCCATTACAAAACAAATAGTTAATAAAACTTTTAATACATTTTTCATATTTAAGCTCCCGTTTTTGAAATTAAGTGCTTTTAATACTTCGCTTAATTCATATCGTTCAAAAATTTATATAAAGTATATCCAATTATTTTCAACTTCAACTAAAGACGATGGTTATCCCATCGTCTTTAGATTTGTCATGCATGCTAAGTATTATTTAAATGCGTCAGCTAAGTTTGTGTTTGCTGATTCTGTTTCAAAGTAACCTTGATCTACGTTCGTACGTAGGAATGTTACATATTGATTTAAGATGTCTTCGTATGTTTGGAAATATTGATTTGAAAAGCTGTTATAAGAATCGATTGTTGCTTGAGAAGCTTCCCCTTCCCAAGTATTCCCTAAGTTTAAAATCGTTTTTTTACTGTTTTCTAATTCTTCACGTAAACGTTTATTTAACGTTTCGATTGTTGATGCAATTTGATTTACCTGTCCAGTATCAACGCGAATATGTCCTGCCATAAAAAATCATCCTCTCTATTAATTCGTTAATTTTTGTACAGAAGAAATGTTTGCTTGTTGGCGTTGCTCATAGTTTTGTTGTTGCGTTTTTAATGCTTGGCTAGCTTGCTCTAGGTGAGTAGCCATTGCTTTTAAATCTTCTGAGAAGCCAGTAATTTGGTTAACGAAGGCCATGTTGTCCTCCCCTTCCCATGCTTGCCCCATTGTACTTGCTTGTTGTAAAAGCTGAGTATAAATATCAGTATAAGTACCTGCAAGTTCTGAGAATTTTGATGATGCTTGGCCTAGTTCCTCTGGTGTAACGCGAATACGTTTGCTCATTCTTTTCGTCTCCCTTCAATTCATAATAAATTTATATCAACATTAGCTTCGAGCCGTTTTGAATACCGAGCTCTGAAACTGTCATGTTAATATTGAAAATAATACTTGTTTCAAAATCACATAAAATGGTTTCATTGTTTGCTTTAAATGTTCCTCCAGATAAATCAGTGATTAAAGCACTCACAACAGGTAGCACTTCACTTAATCTACTTTCCAAAGGTAGATACACATCAAAGCTTCTATTCGATGCAGGTAGAAAGATTTCAACTAACACTTTGTTCATCAAATTCTTCCTCCTTTATCGGATTTAACAATTTCACTTTTGTCGCTTTCCCATTTCGTACAACATATCCAAACTCATCTGTCATATCAATATCAGCACGCATTTCGGCATTTACATTTTTAATTTCCAATTTAAATTGATCGGTAATGCCCGAACCAACCCAAATGGCATCCGTTAAGCTGACATTTTGTTTAAACCATTGTTCAAACGTTATGCTTGATAAGTTTTTCGATTGTTCTACTAGAATAATCGTAATATTATATTTAACATTACCTTTTTCAAGGATAAGCTCTAGTTTTTTAGCATCTTCACCCGTTAACTGGGATTTTAATGCTGTGACAGATTGAATCATATAAACCCTTTGTTCAAATGGTTCAATCTCTGTTCCAGATTCTAAGGCGTCTTTATACGTATTATTGCGGTATAAGACTAAACTAAATAATTCATTAATCGCTTGTTTACAAGCTTCTAATGATTCGTGGCGTATAATATGAGGCGAATCCATCACCTCTAATTCACGCTTGAAATCTATTACTTCAATTGGAAGAGTTGTTTTTTGGCCGATAAATTGGGCCAGCTCTTTCCCAAATATATTTGAACCTTCTCCATTTGAAAGAACAAGGTTAATATAAAATTTATTAAATGGATAGTGGGCTACATTTAATGATGATTTTTCAACACCCACTGGCAGATTTAATGCATTTTCAGCTGAAAGATAATTAGATAAAAATTCGATATCTACATTCTTCGGTAAGATCGGGATTCGTTTTGCCCCCGGTTTACCCCATGCCTTCTGAGCTTCATTACACATATTGACGATAAATGGATAAGGAATATCCTCTTCCGTTATATGCGCTACTTGGAACTCATACACTTTATCTAATTTAATTAACCCGCGCCCTTTATGTTTCGATGGAACTAATCCACCCGTTTTTCCTACAATCATTGTGTAGTCGTTTTCGTCATTCAACTGTAAAGCAATTTGTTGCTTAAAGTTTTGTAACAATCTAAACCTTACAGAGTTTGCACTTAAAGCCGTAAGAACAAAGTAAATACCATATTTCGTTCCTTCACGAGATAAATAGGCAACCGCCTCTTCCTTCTCTTCAAATAATTCCGTGAAGGCGGAGAAGTTATTAATTGCTACAACGATGGAAGGAACCATATTGCCTGTTAGACGAATATAGGAAGCTTGATCTCCACCATAGTCAGCAAACATTTTTTTACGATTCGATACTTCTAATTTCAACATGCGGAATAAATTACTTACCTTCTCGCCTTCATGGGCGTATATAACATCTCCAACATGTGGTGCCGATTCAAAGGCACGTAAAGTTTCAGAAGCAAAGTCTAATAAATAAATATTCACTTCATCCGGTGTATGTTCCTTCATTAACGATGTAACCATCGTATTTAAAAATGTTGTTTTCCCACTTCCTGCAGCACCATAAACGACTACATTTCCTTCTTGAGTTAAAGGAAGACGCAATACATCTTGCTTTTGATTTTCAGGATCATCGTATTCCCCAATAAGCGGATTTAATGCAATTGATGATTTTGGAAGTGGATACTTTTCCATTAAAGCATCTAATAAAATCATGCTTGGAATTGGCTCTAACCAAAGTTGACGAATTTTAATCTTTTCTTCATCTGCAATTTTATTTAAATATTGGGTAATGACGTCTAATTGTTTTTTCGGATTGCTATTTAATGCTTTCTTCTTATCGTATTTTCCTTCACGTAACGGTCTTCCGTTACGATCAATTACGACGATACTATTATCTTTTTCAACTACAATTTTGTCAGATGGATAGTAGGGAGCTCCTGCCCAAGCAGATTGGCCCAATTCAAACAGCTCATTATAACCTACTTGTAAGTAGAATCGACCAGTATCTTTTAATTCAGCAGCTTCCGGACGTTTCAACATATCCATACTATCTGCTTTATCTTGAACCTTCAGGCTGACACGGAATCTACTGTTACTCCAAATTTGATCATCTACGACACCGCTTGGCTTTTGGGTTGCTAATATTAAATGCACCCCTAAACTACGACCGATACGTGCCGCACTGACAAGTTGTGCCATAAACTCAGGCTGTTGGGTTTTTAACTCAGCAAATTCATCTGAAATGATGAATAAATGTTGTAACGGTTCATTTACAACACCTTCACGATAAAGACGTTGATATTTATAAATATCGATATTACTCTCGCCTACTTGTTTACTTGCTTGTGCAAATATCGCTTGGCGTCTTTTTAATTCACTTTCAATCGATACGAGGGAGCGTTTAATAGCCGCCCCATCTAAGTTCGTTATAATACCTGCTGTATGAGGTAAGTTTTCGAAGGATTTTGCCATACCGCCTCCTTTATAATCGATTAAAATAAAGGCCACTTCATTTGGATGGTAATTCACAGCAAGAGATAATATATACGAAATTATAAATTCACTCTTACCTGACCCGGTCATTCCGGCAACTAAACCATGAGGGCCATGGAATTTCTCATGTAAATCCAACATAAATGTTTCGCCTAAAGTGTCTACCCCGATTTCAGCTTGTAAAGATTTTGTCGGGTCATTTTCTTTCCAGCGAGTTAATGAATTCAAATGTTCTACTTTCCCAACACCGAATAGTTCGAGGAATGTAATGACTTTCGGTAAATTAAATCGTCCATCGGAAATATCTAAAGGAATATTCGCTAATTGGATACTTAATTTTTCAACATCTGCCTTTACATCAATATCCGGTTCGAATTCTACAACTTTTCCTGAAATATCATTTTTATCGAATAAATAACCTTTATTATTTTTCAGTTCGACTACTTTTGTACATTCCTTTGGTAAATGTTTCAACTCATCATAGAATGTAACAACGCTCATCATTATTTGCCTTTTCTCTTCAAATAACTGCTTGAACATTTCACCGCGTTTGGCAAGTTCTTTACTCATAGAGAAAATGACGTAATAAGGTTTAACTTCTTCGATTTCTGAATCGTTTGCTTGTTTACGATATTCGATTTCCTTCTCTAAATAAGCAGATAGTTCTTTCATTTCATTTTTATCACAAGCGATAAAACGGAAAGAACGCTCGTTATTCCAAACGTGGGGAAGCCATTTTGTAAATTTAAATATTTCTTCCTCATCTTTCTCGTAAACAAATACCATTTTCAGCTCATCGTAACTATATAAGGATGCTAATTGGAAAATAAGTCCTTTTGCAAACTCAATACTTCTTTCACGTTCTCCAATGACACCAGCAAAGCGATCTTCATATAATGAAATGGTTTTAGGGACATTCTCTAAAATTTTTGGTTCTTCACATAACGTATAAAGTTCTTCTTGTAAATTATCATCTTCGATTGAGAACTTTTTCTCTGCAAATTTAATTTCCGCATTTAACTCTTCTTGTCCTAAACCAACTCTTAATTTTAAGAAGTCATCTTGTCCAAAATCTCGTTCCCATAAATTACGGCCTCTATTTTCAATACGGCCAATACAATCGTCTACTGTCACGATATTCTCATGTAAAATCGCCGACTGCCGATCACATTCATCTTTAAAAATCGTAGCGAAATGATCCAAATATTTTTTATATTTTTCTTGACGTTTCTTTTCTTTTTTCCGTCTACGTTTTGCATCATATTTTTTTGAAAGAATTGGCCATAAAATCGTACCGATTAACATACTACAGGACATAATGATTGCTGGAGTGGCAGCTGCAATATTACCATTTGCCATCGCATTGTTAATGGCAAAAAGGGCCGTTGCCATTGAAGCCATACCCATCGTTACGGATGGTCCGATGACGAGCATAATCGGCATTTCTTCACCAATCGCATTTGGAGGAGGAGAATCTACTTTAAATACTGGTTTTTCAATGTCCCGTTTGAATCGTGGAGAACGATAAAAATAATCGGGTTCAATGTTTTCTACTTCCTCATCTTCTTCATTGATTTCCTCTATCTCTTGCGGCTCAAAGCGCTGTAATAAAGGAGATTTAATATGTAAGCTTCCATCTGGATTATTACAAGCAATAAAACAACTTCCTACAATAATTTTAAAACCCATTACGTATATTAAGTCGCCAAAGTTTAAATCTTTTTCTGAAACCCGTTCCCCGTTTACATACGTACCATTCGTACTATTTAAATCCTTAATACGCCACTGATCCTTATGCAAGCTGAGTTTGAAATGTGACCCGGATACAAAACGATTATCTAACACAAAGTCATTTTGTTCAGAACGACCAAATGTAATTTCCATGTCACGATCCACTAATAATTTCGTGAACTCTTGACGGTCTAATGTATTTGGTTCAGTAAAAATAAAAGTTTTATCTGTATCTTCTTTGACACTTAGATTGTAAATACTTAATGGACTTAAAATCGTATTTTTAATTCGGCTGCCTTTTGAATCTAAAATAGAATAGTTTTTATTTGATTTTAATATCCATTCTTGTTTAGAAGATGCTTCTATACTGATTAGTTCTTTCGTATTTGCATTATCATATATCCAATATTGACCTGTAACTTTTTCAGGCAAAATAGTAGAAGAAATACTCTTTTTACTTAGCAATGTGACGATCACTTTTATTTAACCTCCTGAAAAAGTTTTATATTACTGAAAAATAAGTTTTTTTACCAATTATTACTCATTTTTTTGGTATTTATTTCAAAACCCATTATCTACTATTTCCTATTAAAGGTAAATGACCCTTACCTACCAATTATTAATTCAAAGAAGGACCATTTAACTATAAAAAAAATGAGCATTTACCTTTTATATACAGGTAAATACTCATTATTACATCCAAATATTTCTAGTTTATACGTTCAATTTTAACGGAACATTAGGGTGTGCTAATTCATACCCACATGCAACGATGGCACTTTCCGCAAGGACAATAAGAGAATCAATGTAACGATTACTTAGCTTTAGTTCTTTATTTACTATTGATAGCTCTGTACAACCTAATATGATTTTATCGCAGTTCATTTGAAGCATTGCTTGCTCGATTACTTGCCATTGGGAAATCGAAACTTCTTTGCCTGCCTTCACATAGTCATATATAACTGACATGACTTGCTGCTGAATCATGCCATTTGGAATAACAGGTTCAATATGCTGTTCCATTAAAGCCCTTTGATAAACACCTGATGTTAATGTGCCATCTGTGGCTAAAATCCCAACTCGTTTTGCTCCTAACGTTGCAGCTCTTTTCGCCGTCTCGCGTATCATATGTAATACCGGGACGGGGGAAGCCATCTGCAATTCATCATAAAAACTATGGGCTGTATTACAAGGAATACAAATTAAATCTGCTCCAGCATTAGCAAGCTTTTTAGCATCGTTTATTAAATAAGGAACTGGATTATCCTTTGTTTGATCTAAAATATATGCTGTACGATCTGGAATCGAAGTATCATTATCGATAATAGTATGGACATGTTCTTGATCTTTTGATGCCTTCGTACGGCGAACAATCATTTCGCCTATAAACATAGTTGCTAACGGTCCGACACCACCAATAATACCTAATGTTTTTCTCATTCTTCCAAACCTTTTTTGTTAAAGTATTTTTTATATTTACGGAAATAATTTAAATTATTTAACGTTAGTTTAACCCAACGTTTCGGATTCATGTCTTCTTTATAAAACAATGAGTTTGTCCATTTTCCTTGGCGAATTAAACTTTTTGCTTCAATTTTCATCTTTTCATTGGAAGCGTATTTAAATAATACGCCTTTTGGAATAATCATCCATAAATGTTTGTTGTCCGCATATGTTAACTCTTGCTTAATGTTTAACATATAATCATCTGCAACATATTTCATTAAGTTATAGCCAGCTGCTGTAACAAAATAACTTGAGCGTCCGTTACGCAAATTAATTTCAAATAGCTTGTACTCACCGTCACGCACGTCATATTTCATATCGAAGTTAGCAAAACCTGTGTACCCGATATCTTCTAAAAAGAAACGAACTTTGTCCATTAATTTTTCATCGAATGTAGTAATGATTGCCGCATAACTACCGATTCCTTCAGGTGAGTGCTCTTCCAAAATTGGATTTCCAAGGCACATTAATTTAACTTTGCCGTCTTTTCCAACATACGCATTTAATACACGCATATAAGAATCATCACCAGGAATGAATTCTTGTACAATCATTGTATCTTGATAAGAAGAACTGTAAATTGCTTTTAAAATAGCCGTTTTTTCTTCTTCATTATTTGCCACAAACACTTTCTTTTTCCCTGGGAATTTACATGCCCAATAAGCTACTGAGTTGGATGCCTTTAAAATAATTGGATATTCAAAAGGTGGCGTGAAGTTTTCATAGTTATCAGCAGTAACCGTTGTTGTACCAGGATATTTAAAATCATATTTTTCACACATTTTATAAAAGTTTTCTTTTAATAAAATTTGATCCATTAACGATTCATCTATATATGGCACCGTGAAATATTTTTCAAGTTCTGGCTTATTTTTAATAATTAACTTCGCATAATCATCGCCACAAGCGAGTAATAACAATTTCTTATCAGGAAATTGCTTTGCTACTTTTTCAAGGGCAGGAACAAATACATCCTGTTCATTTAATTTATCAATTTGTTGAAAGTTTAAAATGCGACTATCTTGGGTCGCTGTTAAATGGGAGCGCCCTAATACGAGCGGCTTTAATCCATAAGCCTCGTAAAATGCTCGCGCCATGCCATAAGCGTTCATGTCAGAACCTAATAATATTGGTAAAAATGGTTGTTCCATTATGTTTCAGCTCACTTTAGTTGTTTTAGTAGTTAAAAATAAAATTGATCGATGTAATTGAATGAAATTTGACTTACTGAGAAACGGTAAATTTTACAGTCATGTCAGTATAAAAAATAGTTTATCACATTTTAGAAATATGTTAATAAGGATACGTAACTAAAATTGCCTTTCCCGTAAATTTTCCCATTAATAAAAGTGCTAGTCGTTTTTTCACTAGCACTTCAAACGATTATACCGCTTCAATCACTAACGCAATTCCTTGTCCGCCGCCAATACAAAGACTAGCAACAGCATACTTCCCACCACGTCGTTTGAGTTCATAAGCTGCGGCTAAAATGATTCGTGTACCACTCGCTCCAACTGGATGTCCTAATGCTAAAGCGCCACCGTTTACGTTTGTTATGTCGCGATTTAATCCGAGTTCTTTTTCTACAGCTAAGTACTGGGCTGCAAAGGCTTCGTTTACTTCGACTAAATGTATATCATGTAGCGCTAAGTTAGCCCGTTGTAGAGCCAGTTTTATTGCAGGGACTGGACCAATCCCCATAATGGAAGGATCAACTCCCGCAACTCCCCAAGAAACAATACGTGCTATAGGTTGTAGGTCATTTTCTTTTATAGCTTTTCCACTTGCAACTACAATAGATGCCGCACCATCATTTATACCTGACGAATTACCAGCAGTAACTGTTCCATCCTTTTTAAATGCAGGGCGAAGGGTCGATAAGCTTTCTATATTTGTGTTGTCTTTTATATGTTGATCGATTTCAATGGAAATTTCACTTTTCTTTAACTGGACAGTGAAAGGTACGATTTCTTCTTTAAAATAGCCCGATTCCCGCGCACGGGATGCTCTTTTATGCGATAGAAGGGCAAATTCATCTTGTTCTTCACGAGATATGTTATACATTTCAGCTAGTTTTTCTGCAGTCATCCCCATACCCGATCCAGTATATTGATCCGTTAATGTAGCTTGTAGCATATCAACAAATTGTAAGTTCCCCATTTTTGATCCATTGAATCGTTGCTCAAAATTCGCATAAGGAGATTGGGACATGTTTTCAGTTCCACCAGCAAGGATAATATTCCCTTCCTCTAATAAAATATGTTGAGCTGCTGTCACAATCGATTGCATCCCTGAACCACATAAACGGTTTAACGTTAATGCAGGAACTTCCTTTGGAACACCTGCTTTTAACCCTATATGCCGTGCTAAGTAGGAGGCATTTACATTGGATGCAATGACACTCCCATAGATGACATGGTCGATTTGTTCCGGTCGAACATTGGATCTTTTCAATGCTTCTACTGCAGTGGATGTGCCAAGTTCCACTGCATCTACTTTAGAAAAGGAACCGCCAAAGGATGTAAAAGCAGTACGTGCACCATCTACTATATAAACATTTTCCATCTATTTCCCTCCCTTATAAATGAGTTACTTTACTTTGTTGCGGTCTTAACGTATGTTTCAATACTTTCCCCGATGCATTACGAGGTAATTGATCTAAAAATTCAACTTCAATCGGCACTTTATATTTTGCCAGCTGTGTACTACAGTATGTTACGATTTCTTCTTCAGAAACGGTGTGACCCTCTTTCAATACAACAAACGCTTTCGGTACTTCCCCATATACTTCGTGGGGTACACCAACAATGGCCGCCTCTAACACTTGTGGAATTTGATATAATACTTCCTCCACTTCGATTGGGTAAATATTTTCACCACCGCGAATGATCATATCTTTCTTTCGGTCGACAATATATAAAAAACCTTCCTCATCGAAACGACCTAAATCACCCGAATAAAGCCAATCATTTTTAATCGTATTCGATGTCTCTTCCGGATTATGAAGGTAACCTTTCATCACTTGGGGACCTTTTACACAAATTTCTCCTACCTCACCTACTGCCACTTCTTCTCCAAAAGAATCCACAATTTTAATTTGTGTACGGGTTAACGGTTTGCCAACAGAACCAATTTTCTCTAATGCATATTCATCTGTTAATGATGAAGCGGCTGGCGAATTTTCCGTTTGTCCATATAAATTTTGAACTTTCACTAGAGGGAAAGTGTCTTTTAACCGTTTTACTAGCTCATAGGGCATCGGCGCTGCTCCATAGCAAAACAATCGTAAATGTTCAAAATGATAATTTGTTAACTCTGGCATATTTAATAAAATCGTGTACATCGCTGGAACACCAAAGAAAATAGTAGCCTCTGTTTCAACTAACTTTTTCAATGTACGACTTGGTGAAAAGGCTTCTTCAATTACCACTGCACCACCTTTAAACATTGTTGGTACAGCAAATACATGACTTCCTGCACAATGGAAAAGAGGGGTACAAATATACATCCGATCATCTTTTGTCATGTTCATCGATTCAGACCAAATAGCTGCTGTTTCATACACATTCTGATGGGAAAGCATGACTCCTTTTGGCTTCCCAGTCGTACCCGACGTATACATAACGACTGAAGTATCATTTCCTTGTAATGAAACAGGCTCATATTGAACAGAGTCAGCTTGAATTATTTCACGTATTTTGGATAAATTGATTTTTTCTTTAAAGTTATAAGTAGAATCTTTAATTGTCTCTTCCATTTTTTCATCAAAAATAAGTACCTTTGCTTCTGAATGCATAAAAATATATTCTACTTCAGGAGGTGCAAGCTTTGTATTAATTGGCATAATTGTCAATCCTGCAAGCTGTACCCCATAATAAACAGCCATAAACAAGTCCGAATTAAGCATAAATTGCGCAACGATGTCTCCTTTTTTATATCCTTGCTGTTGCATGTAACCCGCTATTTTCTGCGAATTATTTAATAGCTCCCGATATGTCCATCGATTCCCTTCAAATTCAATTGCCCATGCATCTGGCCTATCCATCGCATGTTGTGCTAATACCTCCGTAATAAACATTCCCATTCCCCCTGTTATCATTTGTGAACAACCGAATATCCCCTAATCCATACTTTTGTTACTTCAATATTTCCTTTGCAATAATCCCCTTCATAATTTCTGTCGTCCCAGCATAAATCGCTGCTACTGGAATATCTCTAAATCGTCTAGCAATCTCATATTCTTCCATATAACCATAACCCCCATGAAGTTGAAGACATTCGGCAGCAACTTTTTTTGCCATTTCACTGATCCACCATTTCGCCATTGAAACTTCCTTTACTAATTTTTCTCCTGCGATATGTTTTGCTACTAATGTATGATGTAGTTCCGTCCAATATCAATTTCCGTAGCCATTTCCGCTAATTTAAATTGTGTATTTTGAAAATCGGCAATTGAACGGTTAAAGGCCTTTCGAGATTTGACATATTCCTTCGTAATGCGGAACATTTCCTCTGCTTCCACTTGCACTTCGATGGCTACTAGCAGACGTTCCTGTTGTAATTTGTCCATTAAATAGTAAAACCCTTTTCCTTCTTCCCCGAGCAAGTTTTCAGCAGGGACTTTTGCATCTTCGAAAATAAGTTCACCTGTATCTGATGAATGCATTCCGATCTTGTTTAACTTTTTTCCCCGTTTAAATCCAGGCGTGTCTTTTTCTACAACGATTAAACTAATCCCTCTGTGAGATGGATTAACGTTTGGATTCGTTTTGCAAACAACGACGACGAAATCAGCATTAATTCCATTTGTAATAAATGTTTTTTCGCCATTTAATATATAAAAATCTCCTTCCAGATAAGCCGTCGTTTGAATACCTGCTAAATCAGAGCCTGCTCCTGGCTCAGTCATCGCAATAGCAGAAATGAACTCTCCTGTTATACTTTTTGGTAGCCACCTTTTCTTTTGTTCCTCCGTTCCGTATTGTTCAATATACGGAATGACGATATCTGAATGGAGGACAATGCCACTAGCAAGCCCTGCTCCTACCCGTTCTAACTCTTCTGCTAAAATCATAGAATAACCAAAATCAAGGCCTAATCCACTATACGTTTCACTTACCATCGGACATAAATATCCCTGTTCCCCTAACTTTGACCAAAAGGCTCTCGGTACTTCCCTCTTACGTTCCCATTCCTCGAAATATGGATAAGCTTCTTTTTCTAACATTTTTCTCAAGGTTCGCCGGAACATATTATGTTCTTCTGAAAAGAAATCCCCTGACATCTCTATCTCCCCTATCAGTTGTTGGATTTTTCTGAAAATATAATTAAATTTTAACAATGCCCTATGAACTATTCAATATAAGGACATAGAATTTATTTATATTTTTTCAAGAATATCGAGGCATAAAGTAGAATATAAAAGAAAAAGTGCCACCTTTAACTTAGGCAGCACCTTCTATTAACTATGTTTTTTCTCATCGGGAGATTCTTTTCTAAAAACTTCAGTAATTAATTCATCATCTTCTGTTTTTACACGTTTATTTAATTCTTGTACTGGAATTGCGTCTACCGTTTGCATATCTTCATGTAAATCAAAAAGGCTAATATTCTCTGAATCGACCATATCCGGTTTATCTGTTATAGGTAAATCTTCAAACACCTTTTTCGATTCGGGAAAGGAATCTCTTTCTTTATTCATGAATACCCACTCCTTTTTACTTAGTGTGTGTGAGTATCGATAAATTATTCCAAAGGATTAAGCCATTAAATAGGTTAACTGCTCGGAAAAGCTAATATTATTCGGGTTCCAATTTCGAGCAGGGCAATCCTTTATTTCGTATCGTAAACCTAAACTATTTATGAATTCAATGAATGTTGAATCGAACCAAGGTGGACTCCATGCTCCCGATCGACAAATATGGATAGCACGTATTTTTATTTTTCCTTGAATATCATTAAATTTTAAATAGTTTACATTATATAAACGGTTGATTTCTTTAAAAAATGATGGTTTTTCTAAAGTGTAAGGGCTATAAACGATGTTCGCCTGTTCAATTACATCCTCATGTAATAGTTTCCCTAACCAATTAGCACAATTGACATCAAATTTTAAAGAGGATAATCCGCCATACCCTAAATCAGAGTGGGCATCGAAAAGAAATACTTCGTCACATTGATACATTTTAACAAGATCGTAGGATAAGGCATGGGAATCCGATACAAAAACAGGAGTGTCACCATCATAATGAAATACTTTTTTAATTTTGCTCCAAAAAGTCTTCGTCTCTTCAGAAAGTTGGTATAATTTTTGTAAATTGATACCCTTACTTTTCGCCTGTAAATATCGTTTATACCAATCATCTAATATGGTTCGTTTATTTTCAACGAATGATACAATGTTTTGATTTTTTGTGGAAATAAAATAGTCCCAATCAATGGATAATAAGCTATTTGTCAATTCTATCACCTCAAAATCAATATCGAATAGTAAGCTCATATAATCATATGGGCTTACTATATCAATCTTAATTTTTAAAAATTTTAATTTCAAATGATAGAACAACCTTATTTAATCGTTCCATTTCTCAGAAACCCACGTGCAAAAAAGATCATAATCTTGATTGACTTGTTCTTTATAGGCCATTGAGACAAAAATAATTTGATTGCAAAACGTTTCAAAGTCTTGACCAATTGCATTTAAAATTTCTTCTTCACTTTCATGGTTGAACAGTTCGTTTTCCGTATTAACATCTGCCCGAGCATGAATTTTAGCGGTCACTTTCCCCATAATTTGGACAGTTGCTTCAAAATCCTCTGACGTTAAAAGGGAAGTTATTTTCACTTTCTTTTTATAAGGTGAACGTTCCCGCACGTAAAACTCCCGTCCGTCAATTGTTAAATAACCAAGATAAGGATCTTCTAAATGGTGCATTGCCTTTTGAGTTGCCACAACCCGTTTCCCTTGATGGTCGTATTTTTTCCAAAATTTTTCGCGATAAGGTAGAAAGTAAGCTGGTATTGGGGTGCGTACTTCTTTTACTTCAAGTACTAAATCATCCACTCCGTTTGCATCCTTTTCCCCTTCAATTAAAATGTAATATCGATCTAACCCAATAGAAGCTGTACCTGTGCCATGTTTTCTCGCAATATCTTTTATTGTATAAAAGGAAAAATCTTTTTTATCTTCTATATCTAACGAATGGAAGTAGTTCTCCGTTAACGTTTTAAGCATCGTACTTTCTTCAAAGGAAACCGGCTCAATTTCTTCTGACCAAGAAAATACTCGTTTCCCCTCATTGTTAATGTAGGTAATATCTTTTAACAAATGGTCTCGTTGTCTTTTCCCCAGCTTTTTTAAAACCTTTTTTACAGGACCCTTTGTATTTTGTTCAGTAAAGGTTAAACTAAACGGATCATCCTTTCCTTTTTTAAACCGTTTCAATTGATGGTAATAGGCATCAATATATGCTTTTATTTGTCTTTGTTGCTCATGATTAGAGAGTCCTTGAGCTTCACAAGATAATGCAATGCTTACAGACATACGTATAAGATCATATAAATAGGAACCTATGTATCCTTCATCAAAGTCATTCACATCGTAAACAATCTCGCCTTTTTCGTTTTGAAAAGCCCCAAAGTTTTCCATATGTAAGTCACCTTGAATCCAAGTCGGTTTATCAATACTTGTATGAAAGGAAAACGGAATTTTTGACATATCATAGTAAAATAAATAAGCACTGCCTCTAAAAAAACGAAAAGGACTTTCCATCATTTTTGTATACTTCATTTTTCTTTTCTCATCACTCAATGCCATACAGTGTCCATCAAATTCATTCAATACTGTATCAATAACTAATTTTCGTAAAACTTCCCTTGTGTCTTTCACACGGTTTAATAACGCTTCCATAACAACCCCTCCTTTTCTCATATTACAATTATACCCATTATTTCAAACCAATTGAATGAAAATAAAAAAGAACCCAGATGGGCTCTAATTATATGGATAAATTTTCTTTTTAACTTCCTCAACCTTTGTATTGCTGTATTGTTTCGTGTTATGTCCACCTGTTTTAGCTAACAATTGCAGCACTTCTTTATAGGACATACCCGCTTCTGCATTTTTTCGTTTTACTTCTTCTATATCAGTTCCAGCAACAGTAAAACGATGTCCATTGTTATCCATCTTTCCATCACCCCGCTAAAGGATATAAAAAACGCCCCATAAAGAGGCGTTTTGCGTTTTTCCAAACTAGAACTTATTCTTACCTTGTTCTGCTTGTTTGTTTTGGCGTTTTACTTCATTGATATCAGTACCTGTCACTGTTTGATTTGCAGAAGGTCCTGATTGAGCAAACGGTCCTGCTTCTTGAGCGATTTCTTCTCTTACTTTTTGTGGGTTTGTCCCGATAGATGGGTTACCGAAAGATTGTTTCCCTGCTTGTCCAGCTTGTCTTGTTTTACCGAAAGCAAATGGACCCGCTTCTTGAGCGATTTCTTCTCTTACTTTTTGTGGGTTTGTCCCGATAGATGGGTTACCGAAAGATTGTTTCCCTGCTTGTCCAGCTTGTCCTGTTTTACCGAAAGCAAATGGACCCGCTTCTTGAGCGATTTCTTCTCTTACTTTTTGTGGGTTTGTCCCAATGGATGGGTTACCGAAAGATTGTTTCCCTGCTTGTCCAGCTTGTGCTGATTTACCAAAAGCAAATGGACCTGCTTCTTGAGCAATTTCTTCTTTTACTTTTTGTGGATCAGTACCAAAGGAAGATCCTGAAGAACCTTGTGCATTTTGGCGCTTTACTTCATTAATATCAGTACCAGCTGATGTGAATCGCTTACCATTACCATTATTGTTTTGCATGTCAAAAACACCTCCAAAAATGTTATGTGCTTATCATGGCAATTATCTGTTTTATTATGAGTGCAATTAATTTTTTTCTTTTGTATAATTTCCTCGCTTCTAGACAACGCCATAATCAAGAGGGTTCATAGTTTAAAACCATTTATTAGAAAAATAATGGATAATGTTTTTTTCAATGCTGATACTACAAATTATTTAAGTAACAAATTAGTCATACATTTTCTGCTCTACTTCCTCATAAAATGATGCATGTCCATTTTACGAGGAGAATTGCATGATACGGAAAGGAATAGCAATTGTTGTAGGAAGTATTTTTCTATCTTTAGGTATTAATGTTTTTTTAACCCCCTATGAAATTTTAGATGGAGGAATTATTGGACTTTCATTAATAACCCATTACTTGTTTCATTTAAAAATTGGTTTAATGATTATTGTTTTAAGTATTCCCATTTTTATTTTAGCCTGGTTTAAATATAAAAATTATTTTTACAATAGCCTCCACGGCTTACTTATATCTTCCCTTATTATTGATATGTTCAAACCACTTCGTTCCATTGTTCAATTCGATCCACTCATCAGTTCGATATTAGGTGGAATCCTTGTAGGTTTAGGTATTGGTCTCATGCTTCGTTATAAGACGAGTACAGGTGGGACAGACTTACTAGCCCAATTTATCGCTGATAAAACGGCAATGAATGTGGGGATTGTTATCTTTTTTATTGATGCTGCTGTAGTTGGCTTAGGTGGGATTTTTATTTCCACAAGGACGTTATTTTTATCTATCGTCACGATATTTATCGTTGGAATTACAACGAGCATAATGACAAGTCGTCGTCATCTTGAAAAGCATTCTTAAAGATTTTGGCAAATAAAAAATGCCTCTAGATTAAAGAGACATTTAAGTTAATTTTCCGAGTTGCTTCCTTTTAAGGAAGGATAACTTTGTTTCAGAAATAATTATGGCACAAAGAATTAAAATCGCACCTATCACCATTCTTATCGTTAACACTTCATTTAAAAGGAGTACCGAAAAAACCATTCCCCAAAAGGATTCCGTTGATAAAATAATAGCTGTTTTCGTTTCGTTCGTAAATTTTTGCGCAATTGTTTGGAATAAATAAGCAATAGTTGTTGAAAATACTGCTAAATAAATAATAGAAGATACTGCTTCTATTTCCATTGAAAAATGAACTTCTCCTTTGAATAAAACAACAATCCCCGCTAACAGACTTGCAACAGCCATTTGTATAATCGTTAACGTAATTGGATCTTCTTCCTTTACATATTTGGACGTATAAAAAATTTGATAAGCAAATGCTACAGCACAACCTAATGTTAAAAGATCTCCAATATTAAGATCCATTGATAATTGTAAAGATAGGAATCCAATACCGATAATCGCTAAAATGGCACCGGCCAATTCGAACTTATCAATTTTTCTTTTATAAGAGAGATAGGCTATAAACGGAACAAGTACAACGTTTACAGCAGTTAAAAAGGCATTTTTGGAAGGTGTCGTAAACTGTAGACCTACCGTTTGCAAAGCGAAAGCTACGTATAAAAAGAATCCTAATACAAATCCTTTTTTAATCACTCCGATATGTATCCCTTTTAATTTCTTATAAAAAATCATACTTAATATAATAAAACCAACTAAAAAACGACCAGCTAATACTTGATAAGGTGAGTAATGATCAAGGGAAATTGCACTAACAACAAAGCCACTCCCCCATATAATCGCTGTAATACATAGCATCAATTCTCCAACGTATTTCCGCATAATGGCCTCCATTTACCGTTCTTTATAAATAAATATCATTATAAACAAACGAAAAATAAATTTGAATATTTATTTATATTAAACAATTCCCTTTCTGTAAATAAATCGGCTTTCGTTGCTTGTTAAATATTTGCGATACATATTTTTTTGCGAGGAACCTATGCATAGAATAGAAAGATATTATGTTGAACGGAGATGATGACACTGCTTCATACGGTTAAAAGCGGGGAAACGTTAAACCAAATTTCTTTAGATTATCGAACACCTTTGTCAGCCATTATCCAAGCCAACCCGAATATTAATCCAAATGTGATTAACGTAGGGCAATTAATTGAAATTCCCGGTTTTCCGGATCCTAATACACTCCCTTATCGAATCGAAGTGTCAATAAACGGTCGTTGGCTAAGACTTTTTCGGGACGGTGTCCTTCAAAAACAATATCCAATAGCCGTTGGAAGAATGTTGTACGAGACGCCAGTTGGAGATTTTATTATTATTAATAGAGCACCAAATCCAGGTGGTCCATATGGAACGATGTGGATGAGTTTATCAAAACAAAGTTATGGTATCCACGGTACAAACGATCCGAGTTCGATTGGTCAGGCTGTTTCTCGGGGATGTATTCGGATGTACAACGAAGACGTCGAAGAATTAGCTAGAACAATCCCAATCGGGACTCGCGTTACAATACATCCATAGTAAATGTAGACATAAAAAAACTTGCATTACTGCAAGCAGTTAAAAGATTAAGTCCATCCCTTTATAACCATTTCATTTCTATCCTTTTCTACCTCGTTTCGTTTAATAATCAAACTAATTTTTTGGTACCATTTTTGACATTCTTTAAACAGATCTTTATATTCGTCTAAATCCTTTGGAATCGCTTGTTTATTGTCTAGAAAAACGTATTCCACTATTGGACTGGATAAATCATCTACTACCATTTTAAGCATTAATTTTTTTACTTCTTTATCCTTTTTCTCTTCTGAATCTTCTACATCATTTACATGGACATCGATTTTTGCACCGCCATCAATTAACGACCAACCATGGACACCACCCTTGGATGTTAGTGCAACATTTTTATTATCTTCTACTATCGCTATTTCATAAATTTCTTGAAAATGATATTCCTTTTTTTCAAATTCATCATCGATGTCTTCCCTTTCCAATATTCGTAATGTATTCGTATATTCATCAATCATTAACGCATTTAAATAATCGGCAGAAACGATATAACGGGTATGGGGATACTGTTCTACTTGTTCAATCGTATCATTTAATAATGCCTCGTTGCGTTTTCGAACATCTTTATTTAATTCATATAGCCACCAAAAACCTAACCCAACGGCAATGATAAAAAAGAGTGCTTTACCAGTTTTAAATGCTAAAAAAAGATAGATAACTTCTAATAATAATAAAAATAACTGGAACAACCTTCTCACCCCATTCTTCTAGTTTTTAAGTTTTCTAGTAGTTATAAAAATAGTATTCCCCAACCTTCCATTTCATTCTCTTTTTAATTAAAAAACAGAAAAAAAAATAGAATCCTTAAAACGGATTCTATTTCTATTTAAAATGAATGTTAATATAAAAACACTTTTAAGTTATTTTGTTGATCAATTGTAGCTAATAAAACATCTTGAATATCTACTTTATATGTGGAAAGGATTGCATTTTTTATCCACTCTTCATTTTGTGCTATATTGCTTAGTTGATTAAAATCAATTTTCCCTTCTTTAATAATGACAATTGGTAAAGTGTATTGCTGCTGTGGTATATTGATATCCTTTTGAGTGAGTGGTTGATTTTCAGGATAAAGGAAACTTGAAATGGTCCCATCTGCTTCCCAAAAGGCAAAGGCAACTTTTTGAATATCTTCTATTTTGTCTTTCCGTAACTCTGCTAGTAAATAATCTATGGATATTCTAGCTTTTGTTAAGTTTTTTGAAAGAATTTGCCCATTTTTAATAAGAGGTAACGGAGTTGGTTCGATAAAATGTCTAAAAGACATCCATTTAAGACTTAAATAGACACACCCAATATACAAAATAATTAATACGGACATTGTAATCATGGATCCACCCATTCCCAACCCTTCATCAGATAATGGATGGGCAATAATATTTCCGACTGTAATTGCCATCGCGAAATCAAGTATGCCTAGTTGTGAAATAGAACGATGTCCCATTATTTTCGCTGCAATAAACAAAAAGATAAATGCAATGATTGCTCTTAAAACCCATTGAATTGCTTTGTCCATATAAAAATTCCAATATGACACTTCCTTCAAATCAATCTATCTGTTTTATTCTCGCCCTTTTTTCCATTAATATACAAGCGATTATTATCAGATAAACTAATCAAAATCGTCTCCTACTAAGAATTTGTTCTCCGTATAGGACAACAATGTTATAGCTATACTTAACTGTAGTAAAAGTCGTTGAAAAGAGGGGTCAGTTTGTCTGATAAAAATACATTATCCATTTTTGCCTTAGGCGGTATTAATGAAATCGGCAAAAACATGTATGTCATCGAATATGGAGACGATCTTGTCATTGTAGATTGCGGAGCAAAGTTTGCCGATGAGTCTTTATTAGGTATTAATTTAATCATTCCTGATGTGAGTTATTTACAGGAAAATCAACATAAAATTCGAGGGTTAGTTGTAACCCATGGCCATGAAGACCATATTGGTGGGATACCATATTTTTTAAAAAAGTTAAATGTACCTATATACGCTACCCGTTTCACCCTTGGGTTAATCGAATTAAAATTAAAAGAACATAAGCTTTTAAGGGAATCTACTTTAATCGAGATTCATTCAGAATCCCATTTAGATTTTGGAAAAATACAGGTTAGTTTTTTTAGGGTAAGTCATAGTATTCCTGATTGTTTAGGGATTGTATTCCATACTCCTGAAGGAAATGTCGTTCATACTGGTGATTTTAAATTTGATTTAACACCGGTTAATGACCAGTACTCAGATATTCATAAAATGGCGAAAATCGGTGAAGAAGGGGTGTTAATGCTTATTTCGGAAAGTACAAATGCTGAACGTCCGGGCTCGACCCCATCAGAACATGAAGTCGGTTCTCACATTGAAGAAGCTTTTTCGGGTGCAACAGGGAAAATTATTATTTCCACTTTTGCTTCCAACGTCAATCGGGTTCAACAAATTGTACATGCTGCCATTAAAACAAATCGAAAACTTGCATTACTCGGCCGCAGCATGGTAAATGTCGTAAAAGTAGCGAAAGAACGGGGATATGTAGAAATTCCAGACTGGATGTTAATCGAAGCCCGGGATGTAAAACAATATCCACCAGATAGGGTTGTTGTTTTATGTACTGGGAGCCAAGGTGAGCCATTAGCTGCCCTTTCCCGCCTATCAACAAACAACAATCGAGACGTAAAAGTTTTACCAGATGATACGGTCATCTTTGCTGCGTCACCCATTCCCGGAAACGAAAAGGATGTTTCGAAAATTGTGGACAACCTTTTCCAATTAGGAGCTAGAGTCATTTACGGTTCATCAAGTATTACAGGAATGCATGTTTCAGGCCACGGCTATCAAGAAGATTTAAAACTAATGTTAACTCTCATGAAACCAAAATATTTCATTCCTATTCACGGAGAATATCGCATGCTCCATTTACATCGTATTTTAGCAGAGACAGTTGGCGTAGAAAGGAACAATACGTTCATTATTCGAAATGGTGATGTTGTCGATATCGAATATGGTGAAGCTCGCCAAACTCGTAAAATTACAGCTGGGGATACGTATGTGGATAATGTAGGCGATGACGAAATCGTGGATATCGTATTGCGAGACCGCAAACAGCTATCTGAAGAAGGAATGCTTGTAATTGTATTAACAATAAGTAAAGAAGATGGCAGTCGCATTTCCGAACCGGATTGTATTTCACGAGGTTTTGTTTACGCAAAAGATTCTGAAAAACTTATACAAGATATTAACGAAATTGTAAAACGAACGATTGATCCATTTAAAGATCCGAACATTCTCGGAATGAAAAGAGCTATTAAAAAAGAAGTTGGTATATTCTTGTCAGAAAAAACAAAGAAAAAGCCAATGATTTTACCTATCATAATTGCTATATAAATCGGAAAGTGTTGAATCAGTATATATCGGTTCAACACTTTTTTCTTCTTTCTCTACCCATTTCGAATACTTTTTTACGGTATAGGCAAATATAGTAATGTTCAATTTTTATTTTACACTAGCACCAAATAGTACCGATAAACAGGGTGCACAAAAAGAAAGGATGATATTTCATGGAAAAAGACCCTTCTAACCAAGAAAAACATCAAACGAATATTGAGGACGATGGTACATTAACGAACAGGCAAGGTCACCCGATTACGAATAACCAAAACATTCGTACAGTTGGCAACCGTGGCCCAGCTACTTTAGAGAATTATGATTTCATTGAGAAAATAAGTCATTTTGACCGTGAAAAAGTGCCAGAGCGAATTGTACACGCCCGTGGAGCAGGTGCCCATGGTTATTTTGAAGCTTACGGTACAGTAGGAAATGAACCTGTTTCAAAATATACCCGCGCAAAATTGTTCCAAGAAAAAGGAAAACGTACACCTGTATTTGTACGATTCTCGACAGTAGTTCATGGATTACATTCTCCTGAAACCGTTCGTGACCCACGTGGGTTTGCAGTTAAATTTTATACAGAGGATGGCAACTGGGATTTAGTAGGGAATAACTTAAAAATTTTCTTCATTCGTGATGCGATGAAATTCCCAGATATGATCCATGCTTTCCGTCCAGATCCTGTTACGAATATTCAAGATTCTCGTCGTTTCTTTGATTTTTGTGCGAATTCTCCTGAAACATTCCATATGGTAACCCTCGTTTACTCACCATGGGGGATCCCTGCAAACTATCGAATGATGCAAGGTTCCGGAGTTAACACGTATAAATGGGTAAACAATGAAGGGAAAGCTGTATTAGTAAAATATCATTGGGAACCGAAGCAAGGTATTAAAAACTTAACGGTGAAAGAAGCAGAAGAGATTCAAGCGAAAAACTTCAATCATGCGACCCAAGATTTATACGAAGCAATTGAACGTGGGGATTACCCTGAATGGGAACTATTTGTTCAAATTATGGAAGATGGTCCACATCCAGAACTTGATTTTGACCCATTAGATGATACAAAACTATGGCCAAATGATAAATTCCCTTGGTTACCAGTAGGACGAATGGTTTTAAATAAAAATCCTGAAAACTACTTCAATGAAGTTGAACAAGCGGCATTTGGTACAGGTGTTCTTGTGGATGGTTTAGATTTCTCTGACGATAAAATGTTGCAAGGAAGAACATTCTCTTATTCGGATACGCAACGTTATCGTGTAGGTGCCAACTATTTACAACTACCTATTAACGCTGCGAAGAAACGAGTAGCTACAAACCAAGAAGGTGGGCAATTACGTTACTACAACGATAAAGCTCCTGGCCAAAATTTACATGTTAACTATGAACCTTCCAGTATGGGTGGCTTAAAAGAAGCGGAACAAGTTGGCAAGGAATATACACCTAAGGTTGAGGGGAATTTAGTCCGCGAATCCATTGAACGTAACGATAATACAAAACAAGCTGGCGAAACATATCGTAGCTTCGAACAATGGGAAAAGGATGAACTTATTAACAATTTAGTTAACGATCTTGCTATTTGTCCAAAGGATATACAAGATAAAATGATGGCCCTTGCCGATGAAGCGGACGAGGAATACGGCCGTCGTTTAAGGGAAGGATTAGCTGAAAAAGCAAAATCCATGAACAATAAAGAAGAATTCGGTAAAGAATTTAATCCCCATCCTCTTGGCGCAAAAGAAGCAGATCAAGCGGTTAAAGATGCTGTTGATAAAGGGCACGACGCTGATCCATATTAATGTTTAGAAACTAATTGAAATGCACAAATGCTGATAATCATCACATTTGTGCATTTTTTCATTCAAATCAGTTCCTGTTAAGAGGTCATAAACTGCCCACCATTAACATGAAGCGTTTGTCCTGTTACAAATCGAGAATCATCCGATGCTAAATATACATAAGTTGGAGCTAATTCAAAAGGCTGTCCTTGCCGTTGCATTGGATTACCTGCGATTGTTACAGCATCAGCTGAAAAACTAGAAGGTATTAACGGCGTCCATATTCGACCAGGAGCAACGGCATTAACTCTAATCCCCTTTTTTACTAAGTTATTCGCTAGTGCTCTAGTAAATCCAACATTCGCAGCTTTCGTCGCACTGTAATCAATTAGTTCTTCATTGCCATCATAAGCAACAACAGAAGCTGTATTGATAATCGAACTACCCGCTTTTAAATGGGGCAATGCTGCTCGCGTTGTGTAAAAATGGGAATAAATATTCACTTTAAACGTATCATCAAACTGTTCATCGGTAATATCGAGTAAGCTTAATTGCTGAAATTGAATCCCAACATGGTTACATAAAATATTCAGTTTCCCAAAGGTTTCGATTGTCTTTTGAACAATATATTCACATTGCTTTTTATTTCTTAAATCACCGGGTAATAGTAAACAACGCCTACCAAGTTCTTCAATTCTATTTTTCGTACGATTGGCATCTTCATGTTCATCTAAGTAAGCAATGGCTACGTCCGCACCTTCTTTCGCAAATGCTATCGCCACTGCTGCCCCGATACCACTATCTCCACCAGTAATTAGTGCCACTTTCCCTTTTAATTTCATCGATCCTTTATATTGGGGATTTTCAATAATCGGTCTCGGCACCATTAAACGTTCTAATCCTGGTTGTCGATATTGCCTTTGCTCAGGTACTGTTATTGGAATATCTTCCACTCGGGTAATTGTTCCATAGTTTGGATATAGGGGATATGCACCGTCCATACACGCATTTTTCTTTTTGTTTTCCATAGTACCCTCCTAGTAAAGTAAAACTATGGTCATTTTATGTAAACAACATGAATTGGGTGCCTATCTCTATAAAAATTAAGTTCACTAAATAACCTTTATGAGAATAATATGTGGATAAATAGTTATAGGAGGAGTTATATGTTTTATTCCCATCATTGCCCTGGAGTAAATAAGTTATTAATCAATTATTCTAACGAAAAAGTAAAGGTCCAGTATGCAAACAATAAAGTTCCCTTTCTCTTACCTGCCATAAGCTTTAGACCACCCTATTATATGAACCCAAGATGCGAATGGAATTATCCTATTATTTAAACAAAAAAGCCCGTAAACTTAGCTTACGGGCTCTTTTATCTATAATGCCTTTCGGTAGTTTCTTTTCCCATCATACGTATATAACACTGGCTTTTGTTCAACAAAGGTTTCTAGATGTACAGGGCGGCCCCAAAGTTGATAAATGTACGGAAGCACATTTTCTAAATAATGGGGGTCAAGCTCCATCCCTTCATAACCATGTTTTAAGTATAACTCGCCATTTCTTAAATAGTCCCCATTTTCTACTACAATATAAGGAAATCCTCCATTTACTCTCATCGAAACAAGTTGATCTCTTACATTTCGATAATCCTTATCTGTAATTTTATAATCAGAACCTTTTTTCTCAAACAAATACATATCTTCTTGTTCTACTAATTCCTTCGTTAAATAGTTTCGAATAAAGGAAATATCCGATTCAATTTCTCGCACTTCAAAAATTTTCTCTCGTCCAGAGCCGGGTTTTATACCCATTCGTCTCATCTCTTCGGTAGGATGATCATAACGTTTTTCAATATCTTCAAAGATCTTCAATCCCAAATAGTAAGGGTTAATAGAAGTTTTGGACGGTTGCACAACACCGGCATTTAATTTTGCATATTCTATCGTTTCATCTGTTGTTAAATTTAACTCCCTCATAATCCGTTGATGCCAGTAGGAAGCCCAGCCTTCGTTCATAATTTTCGTTTCCAATTGTGGCCAGAAGTATAACATTTCCTCTCGCATCATCGTTAAAATATCCCTTTGCCATTCTTCCAATTCACGACTGTATAATTCAATAAAAAGGAGCAAATCCTTTTCAGGTTTTGGAGGAAATTTTTTTCTCTTATAACGAACAGTTGGCTTCGGTTCTTCTTTTTTATCTAAATCCCATAAATCATCATAAGGTGATTTAGAAACAACGCTATCCTCTTCTTCTATATCATCTTCATACTCTAGTAAGTTAGGTCTTACTATAGAAGGATCAATGTGCTCTTGAATGGCTAACACAGCATCTAAAAACTGCTCCACTTCATCTTTTCCATAAAGCATCTCATAGTTTGCAATTCGTTCAGCTGTTGCGGTCATACTTTCGACCATATCTCTCCTCGTATTTGAAAAGCGCACATTATTTTTAAAGAAGTCACAATGGGCTAATACGTGGGCTATAATTAATTTATTTTGAGTTAACGAATTCGTATCGAGTAAAAAAGCATAACAAGGATTAGAATTGATAACTAACTCATAAATTTGGCTTAAACCTAAATCATATTGTAGCTTCATTTTATGAAATTGTTTTCCGAAGCTCCAATGGGAGAAACGAGTCGGCATTCCGTATGCACCAATCGTATAAATAATATCAGCAGGGCAAATTTCATAATGCATAGGGAAAAAATCTAATCCAAAATCAATTGCAATTTCTGTAATTTCTTCAATAGCTTTATGAAGCTCTTTTTCCACACCTTTTCCCCCCGTTAAAAAATTCTCGGGCCCTTTTCCCTAAACAGTCGTCTCCTGTTTTTGGAAAAAGTTTTTTAATGCTTCATATACATCTTTCTTTTGTCTTAAAATGTAATGTCGGAACTTTGGATTTTCAATTTTCTTAAATGTTGACATTAACGAAGAATAACGATTATTCGGATTTACTTCCCCGTAGCCAAACATACTTGAAAGTTCCATTAACTCCGATACTAGTCTTAGGCATTTCTCATTATCTGTTGAGAAATTTTCACCGTCCGAGAAATGAACTGGATAAATATTGTAGCGAACAGGACTATATTTCTCATCGATTAATTCTAACGCTTTGGAATAGGCGGAGGAGCAAATTGTCCCACCGCTTTCCCCTTTAGTAAAGAATTCTTCTTCCGTTACAACTTTTGCCTCTGTATGGTGGGCAATAAATTCAATTTCAACGGTTTGATATTTCGTTCTTAAAAATCGAGTCATCCAAAAGAAAAAGCTACGAGCACAAAATTTTTCAAAACTTCCCATTGAACCGCTCGTATCCATCATGGCAAGAACGACTGCCCTCGTTTCCGGTTTTGTTACTTCATCCCAAGTTTTAAAACGTAAATCATCGTTATGAATAGGCGCAATTTCCGCTTTTCCTTTCATAGCGTTCCGTTTAATCGCTGTTAAAATCGTTCTTTTCTTATCAATGTTACCCATAAGACCTTTTTTTCGAATATCATTAAATTCGATTTTTTCTGTCGTAATATCTGCCATTTCTTTCTTTTCTAAATTTGGAAGCTCTAACTCTTTGAACAACATATTTTGAACATCTTCTAAACTAACTTCAGCTTCATAGTAATCGTTACCTGGTTGATCACCAGCTTTTTTCCCTTGACCTTGTGCTTCATTTCCAGGTTTACCGTCGCGGGCTACCACATCACCAATTTGACTATCTCCTTGACCTTGACCAACATGTTTCGATTTCCCATAGTTATAACGAATTTTATACTCATCTAATGAACGAATAGGTATTTTTATCACTTCACGACCATTGGACATGATAATACTTTCTTCACTAATTAAATCTGGCAAATTATTTTTTATTGCATCTTTTACTTTTTCCATATGTCGTTGTTGATCTTGGTACCCTTTACGATGGAGTGACCAGTTTTCCTGAGAGACGACAAAGTTTCGATTCTGATTTTCACTCATTTTATCCTCACCCATCTTTGAAATTTCCCATTTTTAAAAGAAGGGAAAATCACTTTTTTTATAATATGCGAATTTTCTGATATATTTCACAACATTTTAATAAAAAAAAGTGAGTGTCCTAAATTTTATGGACACTCCTTCGAATATATACCTTATATTATCTATTTAATAAACTTCCAACATATCTTAATAATTCGTTTGCAGAGTTAGAATCATAACCATGTTCATCTATGAGTCTTGCAACGACTTCATTTATTTTTTTCAATTGGGACTCATCCGGTGTTTTAGATGAAGTCGTAATTTTCACAACGTCTTTTAAATCAGCAAATAGTTTTTTCTGGATCGCTTCTCGCAATCTTTCGTGGGAATTGTAATCAAATCGTTTCCCTTTACGAGCAAAAGCAGAGAGTCGAATTAAAATCTCTTCTCGGAAGGCACGTTTTGCATTTTCAGAAACACCAATTTGTTCTTCGATGGAACGCATAAGTTTTTCATCTGGATTCATCTCTTCACCGGTAATTGGATCGCGAAGTTTATTTTTATTACAAAATGCCTCTACATTATCCAAATAATTATTCATTAATGTTTTCGCAGATTCTTCATAGGAATAGACAAATGCCTTTTGCACTTCATTCTTCGCAATTTCATCGTACTCTCTTCGGGCAATGGCAATGTAATTCATATATTTTTCCCGATCTTCTTCGGAAATCGACGCATGTTGATCTAAACCGTCTTTCAAGGAACGTAAAACGTCTAACGCATTAATTGAAGGTACTTCTTTTCGGATAATAGCGGAAGAAATTCGATTAATAATATAACGAGGGTCTATTCCGTTCATACCTTCATTTGGGTATTCCTTTTTCAGTTCCTCTACATCAACGGAGTTAAATCCTTCTACACTTTCTCCATCATACAATCGCATTTTTTTCACAAGGTCGATACCTTGTTTTTTTGGAATCTCTAATCTTGTTAAAACAGAGAAAATCGCTGCTGCTCGTAATGCATGGGGCGCGATATGAACATGGGCCATATCACTCTCCCGAATCATTTTTTCGTATATGCGCTCTTCCTCTGACACTTTTAAATTATACGGAATCGGCATGACAATTATTCTTGAATGTAATGCCTCGTTCTTTTTATTGGAAATGAAAGTACGGTATTCTGTTTCATTTGTATGGGCTACAATGAGCTCGTCTGCACTAATGAGCGCAAAACGACCTGCCTTGAAATTTCCTTCCTGAGTTAAAGATAACAAGTGCCATAAAAACTTTTCGTCTAATTTGAGCATTTCTTGGAACTCCATCATCCCACGGTTTGCCTTATTAAGCTCCCCATCAAAACGATACGCCCGTGGATCTGATTCAGAACCATACTCTGCAATTGTTGAGAAGTCAATACTTCCAGTTAAATCAGCAATATCCTGTGATTTCGGATCCGATGGTGTAAATGTCCCAATTCCAACCCGTTTATCTTCAGAGAAAAAGATCCGCTCAACCATAACATCCTCAATACGACCACCGTATTCTTGTTGTAGACGCATTGTATTTAATGGAGATAAACTCCCTTCAATGCGAATTCCATATTCTTCAAAAAACTCGTCTCTTAAATTATGTGGAATGAGATGGAGCGGATCTTCATGCATCGGACATCCTTTGATGGCATAAACTGCCCCTTCTTCTGTCCTAGAGTATTGCTCCAATCCTCTTTTTAATAATGTGACAATCGTGGACTTCCCTCCACTAACAGGCCCCATTAATAATAGAATTCTTTTTCGAACGTCTAATCTTCTTGCTGCTGGGTGGAAATATTCCTCCACTAATCTTTCTAATGCTGTTTCAAGTCCAAAAATTTCTTTTCCAAAGAAATAGTACATTTTTTTACCATCTCTTTCAGCTACACCAGCACTTTTAATCATATTGTAGACACGGGAATGGGCTGTTTGAGCAACTTCGGGTCTTTCCTTAACAATCTCTAAGTATTCTGCAAATGTACCTTCCCATTTCAGGCTATCCTCTTCTTCTCTATATTGTCGAACCCTGTTTAAAATATCGATAGTTTTTACCTCCATTCAGGGCGTGTTTTTAACAATGTATGAAGTTAATCCGATAATGATACCGGATACTCGATAATATAATTTTCATTTCCCAACGATTTTTGTCATGTGAAATCCACTATTATCTTAGAAAATAAAAGAGCTTTACTAAATAAATAAAAATTTAGTAAGCTCCAAAAAAATTATTTTATTCTTTTATAAAGGATCCCTAAAGTATTCGGACCACAATGGGTTGAAACGGTACATCCTGCAGTTGTTTCAATCATTTCCTCAAAATCGGCAAATTGACGAATCAATTCTTTTACATTTTCGACAGTGTCAGGTGAACAATGGGAATGGGTGATGAAAATTCGACTCTTATCAATGTTTTCATTGTTTTCCAATCGATCCTTCACATAATTTTCAAGACATCGGTGGAAATTTCCACGGTATTTTTTACCGACCTTCATTTTGCCATCGACTACTTCGATAGAAGGCTTAATTTTTAGTAAAGTGGCTCCAAAGGCTTCAATTCCCGAGCAGCGACCACCTTTTCTTAAATAATCCATTTTATCAATGACAAAACTTGCATCTACCTTTGGTATGATCGCTTCTAAACGTTGACAAATTTCTTCAGGTTTAACGTTATCTTTTGCCATTAAAGCAGCCTCATACACGACATGTCCACTACCAGTTGATAAATTGCTGGAATCAATTACGAAGACATTATCAAAATTAAGGGCAGCCGTTTTAGCATTTTGATAACAGGATGAAAAATCAGACCCTAAACAAATATGTATCACTGCTTCATGAGATGGCGCATGTTGAGCAAAAAAAGTTTCGTACTCAAACGTGTTCACTGCAGCAGTTGTACAAGTTTTCCCTTGTTCCCCTACAAATTCAAAAATTTCTTTAGGAGAAATGTTCACACCATCACGATAATCATCTTCATCAATCAAAACATGGAGAGGCATTAATGTAATATCCAATTCTTCTAAAAGATTCGGAGAAAGATCACATGTACTGTCGGCAGTAATTTTAATCATTTTTGCACCCCTTTTATTTTTTTCTATATTATAACATAATGCCATTTTATTCTATTTAATACGAATTCCTTGTTTTAAATTGAGAGGATATAAAAATGATATTTTTTTGTGAATAATTGTATTTTTCCATTCATATAAATTAGGTGTTACAAAAATCGAAAGGAGGATCATATGTCATCACAGTATAAGTATTGGAAACCTTTTGTTGGACCCTTTGACCCATGTAAACCAATACGAGTCAAAAGTTATTCAACCCCTCCACAACTCTATATAACTTTTCAACCTGTTGGACTTCAACAATTTGAAACACCGCATCAGGCACTAATGCATGGTACACTTTGGCCACAATTATATAGCCCTTACCCGGATCCTATAAAAGGAGGGACATCAAGTGCCTAAGCAAATACCACCAGAATATTATCAATGTCTAGAAGAACTTCAAGCCATTGACTTTGTGTTAGTTGAACTAAACCTCTATTTAAATACTCACCCCCATGACTTTGAAGCAATTAAACAGTTTAATGAAACGGCTCAACGGAGTATGCAATTAAAAGTCGAATTTGAAAAGAGATTTGGCCCACTTATGCATTTTGGAAGAAGTTATTCGAGTTACCCGTGGAGTATTGATGATTCACCTTGGCCATGGCAAGTTTAATGAAAACCTTTCAAAACTCATATAGGAGGAAAAGGATTTCAACATTTCGTCTATAAAAGTTACAAATAGGAATAAGTTGTGAGGGGAGGAGAACGGCCATGTATTATTACGAAAAGAAATTGCAATATCCTGTAAGAGTAAGTACATGTAACCCTATGCTTGCGAAGTTTTTAATTGAACAATATGGTGGTGCAGACGGTGAACTTGCTGCTGCCCTCCGTTACATGAACCAACGTTATACAATCCCTGATAAAGTAATTGGTGTACTTAATGATATTGCGACAGAAGAACTTTCCCACCTCGAGATGATTGCAACGATGGTTTATAAATTAACAAAAGATGCGACACCTGAACAAATGAAAGCGGCTGGATTAGGGGATCACTATGTAAATCATGACCGCGCATTGTTCTATCATGATGCGTCTGGCAATCCATGGACCGCTACTTATATCCAAGCAAAAGGTGACCCGATTGCCGATTTATACGAAGATATCGCCGCTGAAGAAAAGGCAAGGGCAACATACCAATGGATTATTGATGTTTCTGATGATCCGGATTTAAATGATGGATTAAAGTTTTTACGTGAAAGAGAAATTGTCCACTCCCTTCGTTTCAGAGAGGCAGTAGAAATATTAAAAGAAGAACAAGGGAAAAAGAGAATTTTTTAAAATGGCAACCTTGGCTGACCCAAAAAAGCCGAATTGGGTCAGTTTTTTTGTCTTCTAAAAAGACAAGCCATCTAATTGAAAGTCTATTAGGTGTCATAAAGGGAGAAAATAGTCTTGCTAATCTTACTATAGACATGAGAAGATAGTTTCTATGATTTATAGTAGAAAGATTGGTGAACATTAGTGAATTCAAAAGCTTTAATGCTAGGGCTTTTAACTGTATTAATATGGGGTTCTACCTTCGCTGCGAATAGTTTCAGCCTTCGTGGTGGCTATTCTGCAGGACATTTAATTTTATTTCGTTTCATCATAGCTTCCATTATTTTTGCCCTCATCGCCTTCATACCAAAGATGAAATTTCGTTTACCGGAAAAAAGGGACATATGGAAAATTGCCCTCCTCGGATGGGTTGGAATTAGCGGCTATCATATTTGTGCTACCTTTGGACAACTTACAATTAGTGCGGGAACCGCGGGTATGCTTATTGGATCCGGTCCTATTTTCACAACGATTTTTGCGATTTTAATATTGAAGGAACGTTTAAGTAAAGTAGGATGGGTTGGTTTAGCTTTTGGATTTATTGGCATCTCCCTCATTGCATTAGGTTCTGGTGATACAACATTCGGCATTGCACCAGGCGTATTTTTAACAATTCTTGCTGCTATTGCAACATCGATCTTTTTCGTTTATCAAAAACCTTTATTTAAAAAATATTCAGCTATTGAATTAACAGCCTATTTTACTTGGGCTGGTACAATACCCTTTCTTATTTTTGCCCCTGGTCTTTTCGAAACGATACAATCGGCTTCTATCGAAGTGAATATGACCGCTTTATATATCGGCATATTCCCAACGGCTGTTGCCTATTTAACATGGGCCATTGCATTATCTCAAGCAAATGCCAGCTCGATTTCAAGTGTTCTTTATTTGGAACCGGTAATTGCGATTATCGTCGCTTGGATTTGGTTAAACGAACTACCAGCTTCCCTCTCTATTATTGGTGGTCTTATCGCCATTTCAAGTGTATTGATTGTGAATTTCTACGGAAAACGAAACGAAATGACACAGGACCATAATAAAATAAAAACAATTCAATAAATGAGAAAACCCGTGATGACAAATAAATCATCACGGGTTTTTACTCAATACAATCTTGTGTTAACTGTTTCGAAATACAAGATAATTTAATAATTGTTTTAAAAAATTCGTTTCATGAGGAATTTCTTTTAAAGCTTCCAAAGCGAAACAATATTGTTCCCACATCGCCTTTTTAGCACCTTCTATTCCTAAAATCGTAACAAAGGTAGATGTTTCATTATCTACATCTTTCCCTACCGGCTTTCCTAATATCGTCGCATCACCTATCCGATCTAGTAAATCATCTTTAATTTGAAAGGCAATTCCCGCATGACGTGCAAATTTTTTCAAACTATTTCTTTCCATTTCAGATGCATTCGCTAAAATGGCGGGCATCAATAGAGAGGCTTCAAATCCTAAACTTGTTTTATAGAAACCCATCGTATGAAGTTCCTCTAAAGTAAACTTTCTTTCTTTAGATAGTAAATCTAACCCTTGACCTTTACACATGTTTGCTGTCACTTGGGCAGAATAGCGAACCAATTCCAGTACATTACGTGCATCAAAATCCTGTAGTAATGTTTGTTGCTCCATCGCCTTTTGGGTTAAAAATAAACCTGTCAATTCTGCTAACGCAACATTATATATTTCATGTACCGTCGGGCGTCCTCTACGAATCGATGCATCATCTTGGGAAGGTAAATCATCAAAAATGAGAGAAGCCGTATGCATATATTCCAATGAGTTAAAGAGAGGAACGAGGGCGGATTCTTTTAATCCATACATTTCTACCCCGACAAACCAACTAATGATCGGTCTTAATCTTTTGCCATCTCCTACTAAACTATAATTAGCTGCTTCAATAAGATCATCCTTAAGCAAAAAAGGTTCATCGGCAATTGGTAAATGTTGATTGATTTGCTCTTTTACATCTTTTATCTTTGCTTTAAAATAGTCCCTCTCCTTCCGTTCCCTTTTTAAACTATCAATCATCTGATCACGTAATAGTTTGTCGAAGAAGGCTACATCATCAGCTTTCCCTACTACTCTCTGCAACAAATCCTTTAACTGAGGAATATCTTTAGTAAACATTTCCATCACTTGGCGATATTTCGTATGACCATGTTTTTCTTTAAATCTTTTTAATCCATTAATAGCACGTTTTAATATAACGTCCTTCGTTTTAACGTCAGCGTGATAAACACGATGAATTAAATTCATTATAACAGCCCAATACATTTCGAAAGGGTTAATCAAATCCCTTCTCTTGTCATAGTGCGTCATGTAATAAGTGTAAGGGGTAACTGCACCCATTTCTAAATCCTCAAACATATCAGCAAAGTCATCTGCCAATTGATTATATATACCATATAAAAAGGTTCGTTGTTCAAAGTCTTCATCCGTTTCTTGAATAACAGCCCTAGCAATTAATCGAGAGGAAGAGGATTTTAAAATAATCGGTATATAAAGTTCCTCGTTAGAGTAATTAGTAAAATCTAAGTCCTTCCTTCGATCTACTTCTTGGGATTGAAAAAATATATAGGCTTGTTGAAAAAATTTATCAGATTTTTGATGGGACTGAATGAATTCGAAGGCTTCCTTTAGTTCTTGATGGATAAATCCTATAAACTCAAGGGTTTCTTTTGACCAACTTCTTTCATTTAAAGGAGGGACCGTTCCAGTAAGGAGTGAGGTTCGGATTAATTGTGAGTATTGGGCTTTTTCTTTTACAGACAATAAATTCGAATCCAGGAGGTCATCTATGAAAGGATAAGTTAAACCATAGGAATAACCTAATCGTATTGCATCTTCTAATTTATTTATACGTTCCGCTGAGGATACTTGGTCATCCAGTTCATCCATTGTATGCATTAGTACGCCAGCAATAATTTTAACAAGCTTTCGTTCGGCATTAACCGCATCTAGTTTTTCTGGAATTTTTGTGGCAACTTTATTTAACTTGTTAATAAGCCAATCTACCACTACTTCTATTTGTTCTTCTTTAGCTTTTTTAATGATCCAATCAAAGGTAAATAATTCATTTTCATTATTTTTTGACGATAAAAGTAACTGTTCCTTTACTTGCTCTACTACTCGATTGATTTTTAAATTTGTCGTTGGATCATCCAAGGTTTTACCTAAATCACGTAAATATATATACGAAATGCTTCGGTTTAAATAATCGTCTAATTGATTCGTATAATCTAACCATTTTATATAACGTACGCTATCCTTTGAATTTGGTTTTCTTTTTTTCAGAGAGAATAAAGTAAAGAGTTTAGAAGAATGAATATGATTTTTTCCCCACCAATGAAAGTCATCAACTAAAGTGTCTAAATAGGACTTGTCGATAACTTCTTTATAAAGCACATTAAAATATTGCCTTGCTTCCTCTTCTGCCTGCTGATAATATTGATCAGCACTCATTACATCATTTTTCATTTCTAATCACCTTTACTCTTTAATCTCTTTAGTGTTTGAAGGAAACATCCAAATCCTATATTTTGCAAACCATCTTTCCTAAAAAGGAATAGTTACATCATAAAAGTTTACACACTTTGTAGCAAATATATGGGCTTTCAGGAAATTCGGTAGTACAACGAAATTTACGTTGTCAGGAGGCATTTAACAATGAAGAAACGGATTACAAAACATTTACGTTCTTCATAATTAGAGGCTCACATAGATGAGCCTCTAATTATTATTTTAATACATTATCAACCTGTCTTCTCCATATCATATGATGTTCTCCTTCACCCCAATAATCTTTTAAAAGAATATTCGGATTTCCAAACTTATTCGTCCACATTTGTTGCGCTTCTTTATACCCACTATCAAAGCAAAACTCTTTAATTCCTTTACTTTTCAATACTTGAAAAATACCTTGTAAAAGTTTACTGCCAATCCCTTGTTTTTGATAATTAGGATGCACATACAAAGATCCAACTTCCGGTAAATGTTGATACTCTTCATTTGTTTCCTTTACTATTAAAGGACTAACAGGTCCATATTCGATAGAACCGATGATTTGATTTTCCCCAAAGGCCAATAAAAAATAACGTTCCTTACCATTAGATAAAATTGCATCTTCTAAATACTTTTTCTTCGTCTCAATTTCCCTTTCAATATCATCTTTTAAATGAGCGATTCCTTCTCTTTCAAAAGTATGGGTAATTACAAATCGATAGAATTCATGCAGATATTCCAGATCTTCTGAGTGGATTTCTCGAATGACAAGATTATTCAACTTGAACACCTCAAAGTTCCATTATTTTACTTTACTGTAATATCCCCATTATCAGATGTCAATTCTACCACTGTGTTCCCATTACCGAAGGTCGTTTCTTTATTGTCTTTACCGAAAACACTCACTTTACCATGATCCGTCTTTACATCAATGAAAAGATTGGACGGTTCTTTCTTTGTTTCAATATTAATTGAACCGTTATCCGTTTTTAACTCCATTGCTTCCTCTAACACGTTAGTGTAAATCGAAATATCACCATTATCTGACTCGCCTTCAATTGTGCCGATACTATTTTTAATGATGATATCTCCATTATTCAATTCAGTAGTAATGACTTTACTCGTTATTTCCTCAAGAACCATATCTCCATTGTCTGCTTCGCCAATAAAATCTTCTACTTCCATCTTCTTTGCCTCGATATTTCCATTATCTGTTTCTCCGATAAAGTTCTCTACTTTCACATTTTCTACTAAAATATCCCCGTTATCAGTCGTTGCATTAATTTCTTTTAACTCTTTTTCCGGTAACAATACATTAACCGTTGGTGTATCCGCAAAAAAATTAAAGAAGAATTTTTTATACCATTTTCGATCCACATCGATTTTTAATGTATTTCCCCTTACGTCTACATCAAGTTTATAACGATTTTTTTCATTATTCATTAGTTGAACTGTCGTTGTATCACTATTTGTAGGTTGGATATTTATGTGCACATTATCAGAGTCAACTTCGACATGAGTATAATCTTTACTCATTTTTACTTCATCTTCCGAATTTCGATTTGAAAAAACATTAAACAAAACGACCGCCACAATGGCAATTAATAAAATACCAATCGCAAATTTTTTATTCAAAATATTCTTCTTCCCTTCCTCTTTCATCACTTTAACTTTATGATACCGGATTAATCGAAAGAAAATAGTGACCCTAAACTGTAATTTTTTCTAAGTCTTAAGACGTAGCATCGTGTAATGACATCAACATATTTTCTATTCAATTGAACATCCTAAAGAAAATGGGTTTTAAGGAGTGTCTTCCATGAAATTATTTCAAGTTCGAAAGGGACAATTTGTTTATTATGAAAATGAATTGCATAGAGTTTATGCTGTAAAACCAATGTATAAAAAATCCGTTCATTTAATTCGACTTCGCGATTTAACACAACATTTATCTAGTGCAGCTGAAGTTGAACGATACCAACCGAAAGAATTAGATAGTTTTATTTTCAATAAAAAAGTTTATACCCTTTCAAAGGATAGGAGAGCCGAAGTCGGGGATTATATATTAATTACAAACCCTACCCCAGATTATTTAGATCACTATTCTTTAAATGAAATTGAAGTTGTTGCAACCGTTGAAAATAAAGGCGTTATTACAAATAATTCGAACGGAATTCGTCACCATGAATATTTATTAATGGTGCCAGGACGACATGAAAAAAGTAATCCGATTGAATATCGCGATAAAGGAAGTAATGAAGATATTCCCCTTAATGGTAATGAATCAGAGAATATCGGAGTTGATGACCTCCTTCCGATAGTAGGGGATGTGTATAAAAAAAATGATAAAGAAACTACCTTAGAAGCAATGGTCATCGGTATTGAAGGTAGTACGGTTTTTCTCGGCAATGGACAAAGCCTACATCAAGATGAATTAATGGATACAGAAAAGTGGCTTTTTCTTTATCATTTAGGTGACAAATAATTTTGTTCCTTACTCACTATATGAACATACATCAAGAAGTAAACGGAGGATTTTCATGATTGGAAAGCTAAAAGAAAATAGCGTCTTTATTATTTCCTTAATACTCACATTACTCTTTATCATTTGGGGAGTGTTTTTCACCGAAAACTTAACGAAGGTTACGAATATTATTTATAACGGAACAATTAATAATTTGGGATGGATCTATATTGGAGCTACCTTCTTCTTCGTTGTTTTTTCCATCTATTTACTTTTTTCAAAATTTGGTCATATTAGGCTCGGAAAAGCAACAGATCGTCCCGATTTTAAAACACCTTCCTGGCTTGCAATGTTATTTGGAGCTGGTATGGGGATTGGGATTGTCTATTGGAGTGTGGCTGAGCCAGTAACCCACTTTACAACCCCTCCCTTCGGTGAAGGATATACGATTGATTCCGCAAATACGGCCATGTCTTATACGTTTTTTCACTGGGGACTTCATCCATGGGCCATTTACACAGTTATCGGTTTAGCCCTTGCCTTCTTTCAATATAATAAAAGACTACCGGCAGCAATTAGTTCTGTTTTTTATCCATTACTCGGTGACCGCATACATGGTCCTTTAGGGAAAACGATTGATATTCTTTCCGTCTTTGCGACAGTTTTTGGTATTGCAACCTCCCTTGGACTAGGCGCCTTACAAGTAACGGCCGGTATGCATTCTATTTTTAATGTCCCAAATACATTACTTGTTCAAATCATCGTTATTGTCGTTGCTACAATTATTTTCCTTATTTCCATTAATACAGGTTTAGAAAAAGGGATTCAATATTTATCAAACGGTGCGATGATAATATCTTTTGCCATTTTATTATTGTTATTAATTGTTGGTCCTACATTAACCATTATTAAAGTATTTTTTAATACAACAGGGATGTACCTTAACGACTTTATACAAATGAGTTTACGATTAAAACCGTTTGGCGAGGGAGAATGGATTGCGAGTTGGACGTTATTCTATTGGGCATGGTGGATTGCCTGGGCTCCGTTTGTCGGCATGTTTATTGCCCGTATTTCAAGAGGAAGAACAATTAAAGAGTTTGTGATTGGAGTACTAATTGTTCCGACTCTTGGAACATGTATTTGGATGTCTATTTTTGGTGGCTCTGCACTAGATATGGTTGTCCATTCTGACAATCATGCATTAGCAGAATATATTGCAGATAATGTGTCTTTAGCGATTTTCACTTTCTTTGAACACTTACCTTTAAGTTCATTTTTAAGCATATTAGGCTTTGCCCTTGTTGCGATTTATTACGTCACAGTTGCTGATACAGCAACCTTCGTCTTAGGGATGTTAAGTGAGGGCGGTACTTTAAACCCTTCCAATAAAATTAAAATGACTTGGGGGATTATCCAATCAGCGGTTGCTTCCGTACTACTCATCTCTGGTGGATTAGAAGTATTACAAACCGCATCCATTGTAGCCGCTTTACCGTTTGCTATTATTATGTTGTTTATGTCCTATTCATTACTGAAGGGGTTAAAAGGCGAATTAGATGTTCAACGAAGGAAATCAAGGGGAAAGAATAATGCATAAAAAAAGCTGTCCAAAAATATATGTATTTGGACAGCTCTTTCTATTATTCAGGTTTTCCAGCTGCTTCCCAACGACTAATTTCTTCTCTAACCATCGGAGCAACTTCTTTACCTAAAAGTTCAATTGCTTTCATAACATCTTCATGGGGCATTGAACCAACTGGGCAATGTAACATGAAACGTGTTATCCCCACTTTTTTACGAAGGAAAATGATTTTCTCAGCTACTGTTTTTGCATCTCCTACATATAATGCCCCTTCTAAACTACGGGCGTAGTCAAAGGTTTCCCGGGTATATGGACCCCATCCACGCTCTCTACCTAACACATTCATTGCTCTTTGTGTTGGTGGGAAGAATTTTTCCACCGCTACATCTGTACTTTCAGCAACAAAGCCATGGGAATGGGAAGCAACTGTTAACTTTGAAATATCATGTCCTGCTTCTTCTGCAGCTCGATAATACAATTTCACAAGGTTCGCAAACTGTAATGGACTTCCACCAATGATAGCTAAAACTAATGGTAAGCCAAGTACTCCTGCACGAACAACCGACTGAGGTGTCCCACCACTTGCAATCCAAACCGGTAATGGATCTTGAACAGGACGAGGATAAACTCCTCGATTAACGATATCAGGGCGATGTTTACCACTCCAGTTAATAACTTCTTTTTCTCTTAGCTGTAATAATAAATCTAATTTTTCCTCATATAATTCATCATAATCTTTCAAATCGTAGCCAAATAAAGGGAAGGATTCAATGAACGAACCACGACCTGCCATAATTTCCGCTCGTCCACTGGAAATGGCATCAACCGTTGAAAATTCTTGGAACACCCGTACAGGATCATCCGAAGATAAAACTGTAACAGCACTCGTTAATCGAATATGCTTTGTTTGAGAGGCTGCAGCTGCAAGTAAAACCGCTGGAGCTGAACAAGCATAATCTTTTCGGTGATGTTCGCCAACCCCAAATACATCTAGTCCTACTTGATCTGCTAACACAATTTCTTCGACAACTTCTCTTATACGTTCTGCATGACTAATTACTTTCCCTGTATTCACATCAGGTGTTGTTTCTACAAAGGTTGTTAAACCAATTTCCATTTATTCCACTCCTCTATGTACTTATACCGTCCATTTTAAAAAGTAAAGTAGGTTTTTTAAACTATTCCGACTTCATCATACATGAGAATTGGATTATGTTTCAATTTTTCCGATTTTGTTATGAAACTTTTAGAAAAATGAATGGACTATTCATAGTAAATATTTCGTTTTAAACTCTTCAATTGGACAAGGTTTCCCGAAATAAAACCCTTGTATATAATGACAATTCAGTTCAAGCAAATAGTTCAATTCCTCTTTTGTTTCGACTCCTTCCGCTATCACTTCTAATTTAAGTTGTTGAGCCATCTTAATCATCGCTGCAGTTATACTGGCGTTTTCCGATTCAGAAGAAATGTTTTGAATAAATGAACGGTCGATTTTAATCCCATCCAAATGGAAGGTTTTTAAATAATGAAAAGATGAATAACCCGTTCCAAAATCATCAATATAAATTTTAACGCCTAACTCCTTTAACTCTCTTAATGTTTGAAGCATGTTTTCTTCATTCCTCATGATTGAGTTTTCCGTAATCTCTATTTCTAACCATTTTCCTTCTAAATGGAACTCGTCAAGCAATTGTCGTATTTCTTTTGAAAACTCTTTTTGTAAAAAACGCTTAGAAGTTATATTAACGCTAATCGGAATAATGGAAAGACCTTTTTCCCGCCACTTTACCAACTGTTCACAAACTTTTCTTTTTATCCATTTGCCTAATGGAATAATTAACCCTGTTTCTTCTGCCATTGGAATAAAATCACTCGGTGAAATGAGTCCTAGTTGAGGATGTTTCCAACGTATTAATGCTCCAGCACTAATTATCTTTCCTGTTAAGGCATCCACTTTCGGTTGTAAGTAGACTGTAAATTCATTATTTAAAATTGCTTTTCTTAAGTCTCTTTCTAACAAAAATGATTGATAATTTTGTTTAATCATCGAATGGTCATAGACTTGGTACATATTACGACCAAGTTCTTTTGCACGGTATAAAGCGATATCTGCCTTTTTCATCAAATCTACAACGTCAATTCCTGCCGATGGATAAAAACTAATTCCCATACTCGCTGTTATTAAAAGTTCTAACCCTTCTATATAGATAGGTTTTGTTAAATTTTGCAAAAATGTCTCAGCTAATTGAAATACGGACGTTTCCGATTCCACATCTGTACATAAAATAGTAAACTCATCCCCACCCATACGAGCGGCAAAATGGTTTTCTTGGTTAATATTATTTAATATTCTCTTCCCAATTTCTTTTAACAATTCATCCCCAATAAAATGACCTAACGTATCATTAATCAATTTAAAACGATCTAAATCAATAAACATAACCGCAAGTTTTTTATTAATTCGACTCGCTTCTTGGATGGAATCCTTCATTTTTTGCTCAATCCATCTTCGATTAAAAAGGGTAGTCAGTTCATCGTGATGGGCTAAATAAGCATTTAAATCTTGTATTCTTTTTTGTTCCGTTATATCTTTTCCTATTAGATAAGCACCTACAATAATATTATCTACAATAATTGGAAAAAAAGTTGCGCTAAAAAACATTTTCTCATTCTGTTTCGATAAAACATCAAGCTCAAAATGTTTAAAATTCCCCTTGAGGGCTTGATCTAAAAACTCATTTAAATTAGGAACATATTGTTCTATAACGTTTTTTTCTAACTTCAAAAAATCAACCTTTTTATTCGTTAACTCAAAAAGCTCCTTCGCTTTGAAATTCATATTAATGATTTGACCAAATTGATTAAAAATAATGAGATAATCTTGACTAAAATTTAATAATGAATTCATTTGCTCTTGATTCACTTGAAGTTCTTTTTGGATAGACCTTAATTCTGAGATATCGAGCACTGTACCTAAAATTTCGGTAACAACATGAGCCGTTTTAATTGGAGTAATATCGATAAATAATCGCTTACCTTTCAACTCGATTTCATAATTTACCCGTTCACCTTGAAATGCTTTTTCATAATGTAATTGCTTTATATTCGCGATTTCTTCAGTAAAAACTTCGTGGGGAGAATGGTTTAGAATAATATCTTCACCTGCTCCAATTTCCTCCATTAACTTACCAATAGCAACTGTATAAAAGAGTTTTCCATCATCATTCTTTTTCATTGTAAAAATACCGTTTTGTATATTTTTCAATGTTTTAATAAAATTAATTTTTGAATCGACCATTTCTTTATGCTTTTGTTCTTTATTGTTTTTAAAAGATTGTTCCTCCGTTGTTACTAAATCACGATATTGTTTGTCCATCGTTGCCCCACCAAATTTTCAAGTTATAATTATTTTAATGATACTTATTTTTATTATTAAAGTCACACTGAACTTCGTTGAAATTCCCTCTTTTTAAGTAAAAAAGTGACCAATACCATTGGCCACTTTAAAAGTACTATGAATGGGGATAAACGGAACATATTTAACTTCCTTTTGCCGCCTTTACCTTGCTCATTAAATACTCTACAAACACATCATCCCTCGCTAACCAAGCTTCGTAGTTCCTTTTTAAAAAGCTCTCACATTCACTATAAGTAGAAAAAGTTAGATCTAATACTTCTCCATTTCTTTCAACCAACCATTGTTCGTCTTTCAAAGTTAGCAAGAAAATATCTTCCCGTCGATTTATATAGAGGGAACCAAATTCAGATTCCTTCAAATTGTAACGATTTCTTTTGGCATCTTCATGGAGCGGATCTAAATGGAACGTATTTAAGACAAAATGTTTATATGCTTCCTCGGTCATCGAACTGCCTGAAGCTTTTTGGTGACCTCCCCCCCCATAACGTCCTGCAATTTCTGAAACATCCACATCATCACGATTTGTACGGAATGATATTCTTTTCCCGCCCATATTTAATATGGCAATGTAATCAAGATGGGGATGTTCCTTTGCTAGTTCGTTCCCTACTTCGGAATGATAAGATTCAGCATAAACAACGCCAGCGTAAAACTTTCCAACTAATGCTTGTACAATCTCCCTTTTTTTCCTTCTTATATAGCGTTCAATTTTATCTTCTTCCATATTCAGCAACTTCTTTTCGAAGTCATCGAAGTCAAAATGGTCACTTGTACGAAGACGTTCAATCATTTTCAGTTCAAATTCGTCGATAGATACGAGAAAAAAAAGGGAATTTAATGAATGGGCTTTATGATTTTCATTTTTTTCCCATTCCCATGTATCATATTGTCTTACAAGTTCAACAAATTCAGAAATAGCAGCACTTTCTTCTAAATGTTGATGGTAAACAAGATATTGATAAAATAAAGAAGTAGCAGAAGTTAACTTTCCACTTTCCTCCTCTACAACAACGTATCCCCATTCATAATCATTTAAATGTAAAGCGGTTTTGTGATGATCAATTAATTGGACATTCCCATGTTCTTTGTAATAACTTGTTAAACGTTTTTCATTCTCTTCATTAGGAGATAAATCCGTAATGAGTAAAAATGTATCTGGTGAATCATTTTCTAGAAAGTATTCAATTTCTCTATTAAGAGAAGATACTGAATTGTATCTCACTTTCACATCTTGACCAAAAGCAAGCTTCGCTAAAATACCACAGCCTACCCCATCCAAATCGTTATGGGACAATAATTTATACATACCACTTCACCTCAAATTGTAGTATGGATATTTAAATGCTATTTCATAATTTTCCTTCAGCAATTTTTTCAAGAAATTACTATGTAATCAACATTAATAGTTCTGTTGTCATTGACCTCTTTTCAACTTTTTCATAAACTACTATGAAATAATTTTGAAGGAGGTCTAGGAATGACTAAAAGTAGAAATCGTAATCCATCTCGTTATCCTGACCAAATTCAACAAAAAAAGATAGATGCACTGAAAACCGATATTTTCATTGCAAAACTTGGTGCTATTGGCGGACTCATTTCAACTGTGGGCGGCATTATTTCTACTACAGCATCTTTCCTAGCCGTTCGAGATTTATTAGAAGACCTCGAAGAATATAAAAGTGAAGTAATTGCCAATAATTCGAATAGAAATATAGGTAGTAGTTATTATAACGATGCCAATGAAAGAATTGAAAACTTAGAAAAGCAAATGGAATATTTACTAAAAGAACTTGAAAAATTGAAAAGAACATAAAAACTCCACACAAGCATTTACTTATGTGGAGTATTGAACATTAGTTTAAAGAATATTTACCGAATCCATCGGAGCCCTCTCCAATATATTGAATCGTGCTACCTTCTGGGATAAAATCAACTGCCTTTTTTGATGTTTCAAAAATAACATTTGAATTTAAAGGAAGTTCAGCAAATCTCCAGTTACCATCAGCAGTTGGATCAATGGTTTTATTTTGAATGATATAGTCAATAATCGCTTGACGATTTTCATCCGGATAAACTTCTACATATGATGCGTTTCGCACCCCTGGGAATGTTCCATTTGCACGATAATTATTTGTTGCTACGATAAATTCCTGTTCTAAATCAATTGGTTCGCCATTATATTGTAAATTTACAATACGACTTGCTTCTGGATGAATTAAATTTCCATCCGGATCATATTTTGCAGGTTGAGTTACATCAATTTCGTAAGTTACTCCATCAATAACATCATAATTGTAAGAACGGAAATTCGTATTAATTAGTTGTTGCTCATCTGTACTATTTGAGTCGATTTGATTGAATTGACCTGCAGACATTTCAAGCCATTCTTTTACATCAGCACCCGTAACTTTAAGGATTGCCAATGTATTATCATATAAATATAAATCGGCTACGTTTTTAATCGCAAGTTCACCGCTCGGAACAAATGTATAATATTCTGGATCACTGCGAGTTCCCGCTTTAAATGGTGCACCTGCTGATAATACTGGAAGATTTTCAAATTCCGTTCCTTTGATTTTCTCCTTCACATAAAGACTTTGAGCATCTGTTACAATTTGAATCGATGGGTCATCTAACACTTGTGAGAAATAACTATGGATATCAGCTGTTGTTTGCCCTACTGGTTGTCGAACATAATTTATCGTCCCATCATGGGCTTCTTTCACCGCTTCCTCCACATCTTGATCTACGTCAGATGAATCAGCAGCAATTTTGCGAACTTCCCCTGTTCCATTAACAACTTTCCAATCCTTACCTTTTTTCTCCAACGTTAAATCAATCACACCTAAATGACTTCCGTATTTACCTGGCATAACAACAGGAACACCATTCATCGTTCCTTCTTCCACATTGACACCAGTTAATGATGCATCCACATCTCCAGGAAATACTTGGTGGGCATGACCTGAAATGATTGCATCTACACCTTTTACTTTAGATAACAAATAAGTGACATCTTCTTCCCCTTCAGTATGTGTCATATCACCCATACCAGAGTGGGAAAGAACGACAATTACATCTGCCCCTTCTTTTTCCATGTCAGAAACAACATTTTCAACTGCATGTACTGAGTCATCTACCGTCACTTGTCCAAGTAAGTGAGACTTGTCCCAATTTAAAATTTGAGGTGGAACAATACCTGTTACACCAACTTTGACTGTAGACTCTTTGCCTTTTTCATCTACAACTTCTTTTTCAATAATGACATATGGCGTATACATATAATCACCTGTACTTGCATCACGTACATTCGCATTAACAAATGGGAAATCAGCATCATCATAAACTTCATCTAAATAATCTAATCCATAATTAAATTCATGGTTCCCAAGAGTCGATGCATCATAATCTAACAGTTCCATTGCCGTTATCGATGGATGTTCTTCCCCTTCTTCTAAAACATCAACCGATTGTTTATAAGAACCTAATGGAGTTCCTTGAATCGTATCACCATTATCAAATAATAATGTGTTGCTATTTTCTTTACGCGCTTCTTTAATTAATGTTGCTGTTTTAACAAGACCTAAACTGTTCGATTCAGTATCTTTGTAGTAGTCATAATTCATTAAATTTGTATGAATGTCTGATGTACCTAAAATACGTAAATCAACGGTTGTTTTATATTCTTCAAGAAAAGCGTTTAATAGTTGATATAATTGATATTCAGAAATGACATTTTTCGGTTTTAACGTTTTTCCTTCAAAACTATTTAAAAACCCATATTCAACCGCTTTTGCAAATTCATCACGATTTTCTTTTTTAATTGCATGATAATCTTTATATTTCTTTAAAGTATCTTCTGAGTACGTTTTGTCATCATCTAGCATATGAACAAGGCTGACAACGGCTTCCTCTAAGGTCATTTTTCCCTCTGGTGCAAAACGTTTATCCGTCTTTCCTTCGATGAGTTGTAATTCAATTGCTTTTTCAATATACGGTTTTAAAGAATCAGGAACATCTTTAAAGTTAACCGTTTTGCCTGAACCTAATTCTACATCCATAGCTTCAATAACTGTTTTTACATATTCGCCACGTGTTACCTCATCTACTTTTTTAGCACTTGCTTGTTCAATATTTGTCATACCGACAACAGCTATCGATAAAGCTAAGGCAGAGGCGGAAACTTTCTTCCACATTAAAACTCATCTCCCATTTATAAGACTTTTCAAACAATTAAATAATATCAAAAAGTAAGATATAAATATACTTATTTATTAATATTTAACAGTTTTATAATATTGTTTGCTATCTAGCAATAATCGTCTCAAAAATGGGGCAATATTATATGTATCATTTTTAAAGGCTGACACAAAAAATGAAGTTTTTTGTATCAGCCCCCAGTCACTCTAAATTTTCAATTATTGTCCAGAACGTCCTTTTAATTGTGACTCTGCCATTTGAACAAGACGTTTTGTAATTTCACCACCAACTGAACCATTCGCGCGTGAAGCATCTTCAGGTCCAAGGTTCACACCAAATTCTTGTGCGATTTCATATTTCATTTGATCCATTGCAGCTTGTGCACCAGGAAACAGTAGTTTATTTGAACTTCTATTAGAAGCCATTTTCTTCACCTCCTTGTGATATTAGAATGTTCCAGGTGCGCTAATTAATACTGTGATAAATCATTCCACCAAAGTATCAATTTCCCTCGTATACTTTCATACTAATTTTGTCAAAAAAATCTACATGTAAATAAAATCAAAAGGTCATAATAAAATTCAAATAACAATTACATGTCTTTTTTATTCGTTTTATGACGGAAATTTCACTAAATAAATGTTTAATTTCAAGGCTTATTAATAAAACCACGTTGAAATAGCTTTTCAAAATCTTTATATGGTAGATGAAAAAAATGACAGTTAAAGTATTGCAATCTTACGTTTAAACATGTATGATTTTAATAATTAAATATTCACTTATTTCAATTACCTTTTGAAGTAAGGATAGAGGAGCAAAGACCATCAGTACGCAATTTGAGGATAATGAGATCCTATGACAATTGTGGAAAGGGGAATTTGCCGAAGCTTTTGAGAGCCTCATTATCTCGAAGCTGGTTCTGTTATTGAACAAATGCAGGACTGTCATATAGGTTTCTATATGGAGGGCTATCTTACGCAAAGAAATGAAGTTTATTTCTACGCAACAACGATCCCTCGTTGTTGCTTTTTTGCGTTTACTTAACTTAACGCCCTTCTCCCTCTATTTTCTAATAAAATATAAGGATGTGGAGAAGTATGAATTTCGGAAAAATTTTAACTGCTATGGTGACTCCCTTTAATGAACGGGAAGAAATTGATTGGGTGGCTACCGAAAACTTAATTAATTATTTGCTTGCCAACGGTACAGATGCTTTAGTCATTTCAGGTACGACTGGAGAATCCCCAACTTTATCAGAAGATGAAAAGGTAGAATTATTTAAATTTACTGTGAAGGTTGTAGATGGGAGAGTTCCGATTATTGCCGGTACAGGTTCTTACAACACAAAAGCCTCGATTGAATTAACAAAACAGGCTGAAAACGTTGGTGTGGATGGCATCATGTTAGTAGCTCCATACTATAACAAACCTTCTCAAGAAGGATTGTATCGACACTTCAAAGCAATTGCAGATGAAACATCCTTACCAATCATTCTATACAATGTACCTGGTCGCAGCATTGTAAGTCTTTCAGTTGAAACGATTGTTCGTCTTTCAGCAATACCAAATATCGTTGCGATTAAAGAAGCTAGTGGTAATTTAGATGCAATGGCTGAAATTATCGAAAAAACACCTAGTAATTTTTCATTATATAGCGGGGATGATGGCTTAACATTACCTGTCTTATCCATTGGAGGAGCTGGTGTCATTTCAGTGGCGTCTCATATTATTGGTCAAGAGATGCAAGCGATGATTAAAAAATTCCTAATCGGGAACTTAAGTGAAGCAGCAAAGGACCATCGTAAATTGTTACCTATCATGAAAGTACTTTTTGCTACTCCTAATCCGACTTCAGTAAAAGCAGCTTTAAATTTAAACGGAATTCCGGTTGGTGGTGTACGTTTACCAATGGTGCCACTAAACAAATTAGAACTCGATTCATTGAAAGAGGTTTTAAATACTCAACATAAAGTCATTTCTTAAATAATCGATTATTCCAAAGTTTCCAAAGAGATCGTCTTCCAATTGACGATCTCTTTTCTATTACATATGTTTTAACTTCCCCTCCATCTATTTACTTTTTGACAGAAGTTTGAGTAATATGTCTGTTATTAGAATTATGTACCAAATATAACACTTTCCTCCATTTCTTCCTATATTTTATATCAAAATATTTCACAGTGTATTCCCATGCAAAGCAATCTGAAGAAAATATACTTTTAACAACAGAAAAACAAATAGTACATTCCCTATTATTAATGGAAGTAATCCCTTCATTCTAATGGGAGTAAAATACGGCGAACTTATTAAAAAATAAAAAAAGGCACTGTAAATAAACAGTGCGATGACCATTCATTATTCCTCTTTAATAAACCGTACTTCATCATATCCACAAGACTTACAAACCATTAAATGGGGACAAATTTGATCTTTTGCCGTATTAGGATAACCATCTCCCATTTTGACCGTTTCTTCATCATTATAGTGTCCATAAGGATCCAAATAATCAGACACTTTCCCTGAATCCTCTAATGTCGTATGACATTTTGGGCAATTTACTTCTAACGTTTTTAATGAATTACATAAAGGACATATAGCCATTCGTATCACTCCTTTGCATTATAGTATCCATATTTTTGCTAATACTATGTAAACGCACCTTAAATAGAAACCCATTTTGAATAACATGACATTTTCTACATGAAATTGGGCAATCTAAAGGACAGCTAAAAGTAATGGAGGAAATCAGGATGAAAAAGGAAGAGAAACTAAATGAAGAAGCTGCATTAAATAACAACTTAGACTCAGCTACTTTAAGAGCGAACATGGAAATTGCTAAAGAACACGTACAAGCAAAAGCAACAAAAACTGCAACTCAAAAAAAGAATAATACAAATCGGTTCTAACTTCATTTCGAAGAAGGTAACAATAAACTTTGTTTATGTTGCCTTTTTATTTTATGCGAAAACGATATAGTGAGTTAAAATCGGTATTACACTTTATAAACCCATAGCATTTAAATTATGTAATTTATTTAGTTCGATCCATAGTATTGTTTTAAAATAACCGCTTCCCTTATATGAATCCCCTTAAGATATTAACTATCATTGATAAAAGAGGGTTTAACCCGCTCCGAAATAGCATTGGAAAATGTGTTAATATTTTAAGAGATTGAAAATTCAATAAAAGGGGTGTTCGTTGATGAATACATACAAAATCGCTGTTATTCCTGGGGATGGTATTGGAAAAGAAGTCGTTCCAGCAGCTATCGAAGTATTGGATAGTATTGCAAAGTTGGACGGCAGCTTCAAGTTCGAATGGACTTATTTTCCTTGGGGTTGTGATTACTATTTAGAACATGGTGAAATGATGCCTGAGGATGGATTAGAAACATTAAAACAATATGATCAAATTTTTTTAGGGGCGGTCGGCATGCCCGAACTTGTACCTGATCATATTTCACTTTGGGGTCTTCTTATTAAAATACGCCGTGGAATGAAACAGTCCATTAATGTGCGACCCGCAAAACTGTTAGCTGGATTACAATCCCCATTAAAGAATCCACAAAACTTTGATATTACTGTTGTTAGGGAAAACTCAGAAGGTGAATATTCGGACAGCGGAGGTCGTATTCATACTGGCGAAGATGGAATCGCTATTCAAAATGCAATCTTCACTAGAAAAAGTACGGAACGCGCTATGCGTTACGCCTTTGAATTAGCAAAAAGTTCCCGCAAACACGTAACAAGTGCGACGAAGTCCAACGGTCTAACTTATTCTATGCCGTTCTGGGATGAAGTTTTTAACGTAGTCAAAAAGGATTACCCTGAAATTGATACGTCTGTTCAGCATATTGATGCTTTAGCTGCTTTCTTTGTCATGAAGCCACAAGCATTTGATATAATTGTAGCTTCTAATTTATTCGGAGATATTCTAACTGACCTTGGTGGAGCGATTATGGGTAGTATTGGTATTGCTCCAGCTGCGAATTTAAATATCGAACGGGAATATCCATCTATGTTCGAACCTGTACATGGTTCTGCCCCTGATATTGCAGGTCTTGGTATCGCAAATCCTATTGGGCAGATTTGGACAGGTAAAATGATGCTAGATTTCTTAGGACATTATCATGCTGGTACGCGAATTTTAACCGCTATTGAAAAAACCCTATCTTCTGGTGTGAAAACGGGGGATTTAGATGGAACAGCCACACTTGAAGAAGTGAAAAATACTGTCATCAACTATTTATAATGAAAATCATCCTAATTCATTTATGGATTGGGATGTTTTATTTTCCGAAATACTTTTATAGTCTAAAAGGTAGATAATGGATTCAAAAAACATCCCCTTTTAGGTAGTGTATTCATCCGAAATTAGTAATAGGTTTATCTCCCTCGCTATTATACGATTTACCTAAGACATGAAAGCGCTATCTTTCTGCGTAACGACGAAAAAAGAAGGTGGCTTCATTTCCATTCCGATTGATGAAATGGTCATTGCTGAAAAATCCTTTATTACTACCCTTGGTATGCCAGCTTCCCGTTTCGATTCCCTTTTATCGCAAGTTGCCCTCGGTAAATTACAACCAGGGAAAATGGTAAATCGGGAAATTAAACTTTCAGAAGTAGAAGGAATTTTCCAAGACATGACGAATTTTGCTACGACAGGAACATTCATCGTAACGGATTATTCATAAATACGGTTAGACTATCTGTCATTTACAGATGGTCTTTTATATTTTGTTTCCTCATACTGTTCGTACATTTTAGCAATTGATATCAAAAATTTTCCGTTCATTTTATGTAAGATGAAATAGAGGTGATTCACAAATGGTATATAGTGAAGCTACGCAACAACTGATACTCTATATCGAAAATCATATAACCGATGATTTGCAACTAAAACAATTCCCTTCTGTTGTAGGATATTCAAAATATCATTTACTAAGGGTATTTAAACAAGAAACTGGATTAACGATTGGAGAGTATATACGTTTAAGATGTCTTGCGACAGCTGCAATGTTTCTTCTACACTCCGATGAAACAATTATTACAATTGCATTTATGTTACAATTTCAATCGCAAGAAGCTTTCACCCGCGCGTTTAAAGAAGTATATACCATGCCTCCTGGAAAATATCGAAAAATGATGCGATCAATAGGCGGAATGGAGGAAAGCAATATGAGTAACAAAGTAAAGGGATGGTTTTTAAGTGGTTCCCACCCAGCTAACTATGCATTTGGGGTTGATGATCAAGTATTCCATTTAGGAACGAAATCAGGTGTATTATTTTCCACCGGAGATGTTGGTGAAGGGCAATTTGGAACAATTATGCAAAGTTTTCAAGCAGATATCTATAAAGGGAAACGGATTAAATTGTCGTGTTATTTAAAAACAGAACAAGTAGATAAATGCGGTGCATGGTGTCGAATCGATAATGCATCAGGGGATACAATTCAATTTGACAATATGGATAACCGTTCTATTACAGGGACGACTGAGTGGAACTATTATTCAATCGTACTAGACGTACCTGTACAAAGTACATCCATTCATTTCGGCGTCTTATTGGTAGGAAATGGAAAAGTTTGGGCGGATGGATTCCGATTTGAGGAAGTAGACGATTCAGTCCCTTCAACAAATATGATGGCAACTGAATTCCTTCCTACTCAACCTGTTAATTTAGATTTTAATGAGGAATAATCCAATCAGTAAATAAATCGTGATATTCAAAGGTAAGGGAAATGCCCTTACCTTTTATACATACAATTAATAAAGTCTCTTACTATAGCTTTCTTCCAACCTCTCTTGGATATCCTCGACACTACTATTCGGAAGTTTTGCGTGTTCAAATAATATTTTGGAAGCCGAGGGTAACAATTCTTTCTCTGTCCAAGTATCCGGCTCCCATAGACCGGATCGTTTAAATGCTTTCGCACAATGTATAAAACATTCTTCCACGTCAACAGCGATTCCTAAAAGGGGCATTTTCCCCCTTATAGCCATTTGTTCAAGTAAAGCTTCATCATTTACAATTGTGGCACGACCATTCACCCTTAATGTTTCACCAAGTCCCGGAATGAAAAAGAGAAGGCCTATTTTAGGGTTGGACAAAAGATTGCGCAACGAATCCATTCTTTTATTCCCGGGCCTTTCCGGTATAATGAGCTGCTTTTCATTTAACACGTGAACAAAATCAGGTTGATCTCCTCTTGGTGAAACATCACAATTGCCAAATTGATCCGAAGTAGATATTACTAAAAACGGCGATTTCGAAATAAAATCGACACAATGATGATCTAAATAAGTTATTACTTTATTTTTAACTAATTCACTAGGAAATCCTACAATCTCTCGAAGTTCCTCTTCCGTCTTAATACAATGTTTAAAGTCTACTTTTTCGATCAACTATCCCACTCCAATTTACATATTTTCAAAAAATTCCACACAATCTATCTACAATGTTATCAATTGTTCCATTTTAGTTCTAGTTATCAATCTGCCTATGTATCGAATAAGATGTATTAATCACTGGACTTACAAGAAAGGTGGAAAAATGAATAAGGATACTGAAATGGCAAATACCTTTCAAAATTTAAGTCAAAAAAATATGCCCTTTGATCAAGTATTTCAAAATATATTGCATTTCATGAAGAAAGATCCGATTGGTAATTTTCGTTTAATGTTCGGAACCGATTCTCAAGTTTTCACCCATTACACAAAGTTCATCACCGGTATTGTCATTCAACAAGAAAGAAAAGGTGTTTGGGCATGTATTCGAAAAGTAATTATTCCTAGGAAAATGACAAATTTACATGAACGGATTTCCTTTGAAACAACCCTTACAGAAGAAGTTGTTTCCTTATTTACAAATGAACATAAAGAACAATTAATTAATGTCGTTCTACCAAACATTTATAAAGGAGCTTCTTTTTCCATCGAAGGGCATATTGATATTGGTTCTGGGAAAAGAAATAAAACAAGAGTTTTTGTTGAAGAGATGGTCTCCCGATTAGAATCAATCGGGTTAGAACCAAAAATAAAACCCGATTCCTTTGTTGCTAGTAGCTATGCAAACCGCTTCACAAAATAAAATGAATCCATCTGAATTCGTTAAATAATTTTTTATAAAATTATGATAATATTGGATACAGTTACACAAAATTGGAGGAATACATTCATGTTAAATAACTTTATGGAAAATTTACAAAAATACGCAAAGCTGTTAGTTGCCAAAGGCATTAATGTTCAACCGGGAGATTGGGTGAAAATGACAATTACTGTTGATCAAGCTCCTTTAGCTCGATTCATTACACAGGAAGCTTATGCGTTAGGTGCAGAAAAGGTTATTGTCAAATGGTCTGATGATGAAATTACAAAATTACACTATTTACACCAACCAACAGAAGTATTAACGGACATTCCACAATACGAAATTGATGAATCAGAAGATCATGTTTTAAACCACCGAGTGAGCCGTCTTTCGATTTTATCTAGCGACCCTGGTCTGTTAAATGGGGTAGACCCTACGAAAGTGGCAGCTTTCCAAAATGTGGCGGGCAAAGCGTTCCATGCCCAACGTAAAGCTACACAAAACGATGATTTAAAATGGACGGTTGCTGCAGCAGCAGGAGCTAGTTGGGCGGCAACAGTATTCCCCCATTTAGCAACTTCTGAAGAACAAGTTGATGCCCTTTGGGATCAAATTTTTAAAACATGTCGCGTTTATGAAGAAGACCCAATTGCTGCATGGGATGAACATAAGAAAACATTAAATGAAAAAGCGGCAAAATTAAATGAAATTCAGTTTGATGCCCTTCACTACACTGCTCCTGGGACAGATTTAACGTTAGGTTTACCAAAAAACCATATTTGGGCATGTGCAGAAAGTTATAACCCTAAAGGTGAAGAGTTTATCGCGAATATGCCGACAGAAGAAATATTCACGGCTCCTGATACGCGCCGCATGGATGGGGTTGTTCGCAGTACAAAACCGCTTAGTTATGCGGGTACATTAATAGAAGGTATTGAAGTTCATTTTAAAGATGGAAAAATTGTTAATATCTCCGCTGAAAAGGGCGATGAAGCGATTAAAAAATTAGTATTTGAAAACGAAGGAGCTACTGGATTAGGAGAAGTTGCCCTTGTTCCAGATCCTTCGCCGATTTCCCAATCCGGCATCATTTTCTTCAATACGTTATATGATGAAAATGCATCGAATCATTTAGCTATCGGTTCGGCTTACCCTACAACAATTGAAGGTGGGACAACAATGAGTCAAGAGGAACTGCAAGCAAATGGGATGAATACATCTACAGTTCACGTTGATTTCATGATTGGTTCTGACAAAATGAATATCGATGGGATTAAACAAGATGGTACTGTCGTTCCTATTTTCCGTAACGGCGACTGGGCTTTCTAAAAATCGAAATACTTGCAAAAATAAATATCCGCCTGTAAAACAGGCGGTTTTAGTAACGCCCTATAAGGGCTCCTTACTAACTGCCCCTAAAGGGGCTTTTTTAATTGACCGTCAACCGTATTTGTTCTTTAATCTCGTTT
>NZ_RHLQ01000011.1 GCF_003711845.1 Lysinibacillus halotolerans | reverse complement strand
AACCAAGCTACCGTACAATCAACCGATTCCGTATTCAACCAGAAGTGAAAGATTTAATTCGTCAATGTTTCGTTCAATTCCGTTGCCAATTGATTGAAGAAAAGCTTATTGATCAAGAAGCAATTTTTATCGATGGTACAAAAATTGAAGCGAATGCGAATAAATTTACGTTTGTTTGGAAGAAAACCATTGAAAAATATCATCAAAGTTTAATTGAAAAGTCAAACCAGCTATACAATGAGTTACTAGAGAGTGAAATCATACCTGAAATTCAACGTGAAAGCGATGAACAGTTAACATTGGAAGAGCTCGCTCAATTGGTTCAAAAAGTGGACGATGTCGTAACTGAGTATGATAAACAAATTGAAACATCATCAGATGTTCCAGAACGAAAAGCCTTAAGAAATGAACGGAAATACCCGAAACAAGTGCGCAAGCAGTTGATTGATTTTGTCCTACGTAAACAAAAATACGAAAGAGACTTTGAAATCTTCGGTACACGCAATAGCTATTCTAAAACAGATCCAGATGCGACGTTTATGCGAATGAAAGATGATTATATGCAAAACGGACAATTAAAAGCTGGATATAATGTACAAATCGCAACGGAAGGTCAATATACGCTTGCCTATAGTATATATACAAATCCAACAGATACACGTACGTTAATTCCATTTCTAGATGAGATTGAGCAGCATTATTTTGAGTTACCAAAACACATTGTCGCAGATGCAGGTTACGGTAGTGAACAAAACTTTCATGATATCCTTTCGAACAGAAAACGAGAAGCTCTTATTACGTACAGTATGTATTTGAAAGAACAAAAGAAAAAGTATAAACAAAACAGATTTAATCCCGACAACTGGACGTATGATGAAGAAACAGATACATATACCTGTCCAAATAAAAAACGTCTTGAATTTCAATATTATTCTGTCCGTAATGACCGTACAGGCTTCCAACGGAAGCTTAAAATTTACGAGTGTGAAAACTGTTCGGGATGCCCATTCCGTTTATCGTGTACCAAAGCAAAAGAAGGCAACAATCGAAAACTACTGGTGAATGAAGAATGGGAACAGCAAAAAGAATATGTAAGAGTGAAGCTTTCAGAAGAGAAAACAAGTGCCATTTATCGAAGACGTAAAATCGATGTGGAACCAGTTTTTGGATTCTTGAAGGCTAATTTGCGTTTCACTCGATTTTCTGTACGAGGAAAATCGAAGGTAGAAAACGAAATGGGCCTCGCGTTAATGGCCGTGAATTTAAGAAAAATTCACGGCCATCAACTAAAGAAAAAGAGAATTTACATACAAAAATAGAGAAAGGTCAATTTGAGTTTCCTCAAATTGACCTTTCTCACTATTTGAAGCTAGTTATGTCCCAGCCTCTTTTTACAGTCTCTCGTTATCCTTTTCACTTTTCCAAATCCATATTTAATTGTTCATTTCTCTACGTGTTCCCTATTAAAAAGGATTACTATGTAGAGCTTAGGAGGAATGGGATCACTACTGTGCGGTCAAGCAGTAGTGTTTTCATTATCACCTCCCCTATCCATTTGTTCGATACAGAATTGCTTTTAGGAAGAATTTTTTCACAAAGATACTAACACTGTTCTTGGTACTAATTTCTATGTTTCGTTTGAATAATAACTATAAGAGGGTCCGTATATAGAGTTCAACAATCAATTTCAAAAGATTTTTAGAGAGATTTCATCATTTTCTTCATTCATACCTTCAACAACAAATTGACTCCACAAGACTTCAAATACTTGGTTCTTAAATACTCCCCATTATTTAAGGTACAGAAGCAAGTTCGCCATTTTCCGGAAGTATAAATTCATTTTCCATTTCAAAACGCTGCTCCATTTCTCGATGGACAACATCATTTTGAGGCGATTTTAAAATAATGAATCGTACATCATCGACAACAACTTCTACGGTGTATACTTTCAAATTATCTCGATTCATATAGGATCTAGATTGTAATCGGCCGTTAATACCAACTAATGATCCTTTGCCACAATATTTTACGATTCGTTCTGCAAGCCTTCCCCATGCTACGCAAGGAACAAAATCAGCATCTACACTGCCTTGATTATTTCGAAAGTTTCGATTAATGGCTATAGAAAAACTTGTTTGGACTCGATTTTCCGAGATTTGTCTAAGTTCCGGATCTCGGGTCAATCGGCCGACTAGTCCGACTTGATTCATAATCTTCACCTCCTTTCGACCACGCTTTTATAATAACCAGAGCACTTAATTTTGGCAAAATCTGAAAATTGGGATTTGGCCAATTTTTAAAGTTGAAAAATACATTTTCAACGAAGCAAAAAATTATTAAATTTCTTTTTAGACTAGACGACTGTAAGACTGTCCAGCTTAAAATTGAAAGGGGCAAATAATAAATTTCGCATTTTTTCTATGTTATACTAAAATTAACTAAATTGTAGTTGGGGGAAAGTGAATGAAGACTTTTAAAATGCTTTCGTTTGATTTGGTAAATGAAGATGGAGTACTAAATATTCCCTTAATTGATGGCATCGTCATCAATCAAGAAAATAGTAGAAATTCGTGGATATTAGAGCTCTTTATATCGAAAGAGCATCAAACGATTTTTGAGACATATAAGGAGTCAGGGGATTTAATCGAAGTACATGTAATTATTTCATTTCCAGATAATGAACCCGCCCCATTTAAAGTAGTCGTTAGCGATATTCGAGAAATTGGAAATCGAATTTCAGTGTTACTGAAAGGTACTATCAAAACAAAACGTAATAAATATGCAGAACAGTTATTAAAAAATTTATTAAATGAAAATTTAACAAATGAGGAATTGCTTACACAGTTTAAAAAGGGTATGCGTGAAAGACCTCGCTTGAAGGAATTGTAAATACAAAAAAATCGCCTCTTAGAGACGATTCTTTTGTATTGTATCCTGTTAGTGCAATCATTATTTCATTACATTATTCATCTTGATTATCACGGTCATTGAGATCTTTTTCATCTTCAATGATATCTTCTTGGTTACCTTCTAAAATGCGTTCGTCGTTATTATTGACTTCACCGGAAACACCATTTTGTCCAGCACCGTTGCTATTTTGTACACCGTCTTGGTCCTCAGTATTGTCAGTGCCGTTTTCAGCATTAAAATCTTCACCTTCAGGACCACGGTTGGCATCATTATATGAATCTTCACCTACTGCATCATTTGTACCGTTATTTACATCATTTCCGTTATCGTAGGAGTCGTTTTCAAGGACGTCATTTGCACCTTCTTGGACTTCATCGACACCTTCATTTACACCTTCTTGGACTTCATTAACACCTTCATTGATGTCTTCTCCTACTTCATCAGCAGCATCTTCACCGTTATTATTACATCCGACTAATAATGCTGTCCCTAAAATAAATGCAAAAACCGGTTTTTTCCACATAAAAAATCCCTCCTTTCAACTTTTACACTCCATCACATAAGGAATGTGATTAGTCATAGAGTACCCGAGAAAGGAAGGAACTATCCGAAAAAAAGATGTAACTATTTTTGCTATTCTTTTTAAACTTTACATTGTTATTTTATGTAAATAAAAATCGTTTATTTTGGTTGAACTGGACCAATAGCAAATAAAATATCTGTTTCACAAACAAGCTCGCCTTCTACCGTTGCAATAGCATGTCCTTTCCCCATTGCACCGCGTAGTTTCACAAATTCAACCTCTAGTTTTAATTGGTCGCCAGGTACTACTTGACGTTTAAAACGGCAGTTATCAATTCCCGTTAAAAAAGCAAGACGGCCTTTATATTCTTCAGATTTTAATAATGCCACGCCGCCAACTTGAGCCAATGCCTCAACGATTAATACTCCCGGCATAATTGGATATCCTGGAAAATGGCCATTAAAAAATTCTTCGTTAATCGATACATTTTTTAATCCAACTGCTCGTTTTCCTTCTTCAACTTCAATAATACGATCCACTAATAAAAATGGATAACGGTGTGGTAAAATGGCCTGAATTTGTTCAGCTGTTAGCATTTCCCATTCCCCCTTAAAAATTTATGTATATTCGAATGAATTGAAATAATAAAATTGCAAAAGAACAGTTACCCCACTATTCTTTTCCTTCCATTAAATCAATGATGTGTTGCCATGTTCCCCATTTTAGCACATTCATTGCTTCTCCATCACCTATCACGCCAAAACCTATCATTAATCCTGAAACTGCAGCGATAATAAGTAAAATAAGCACGAGGAGAATTCTTAACCAAATAGGAAAAAGACGAAAACTATACCATCTCATTGGCTTTTCAGCAATCGTTTTGTCCCTTTTTTCTTTTTTTTCTTCTTGAGGAACACTCGGCTTTACTGATTCTTTTTTTAATACATTAAACATTGCCGTTCTCCCCTTAGAAAAATTTGTTAAAGTTTTGCCGTCAGTTATTATCGAATCCCATTAATTAATCCTAACATTTGATCAGCAATTGAAATAGCCCGTGAATTAAATTGATAATTACGTTGGGCATTAATTAAATTTGTCATCTCTGTAGAAAGATCCACATTAGAAGACTCCAATGCACCGTTCATCATGCCGATATTTACTCGAGCGCCACCCTGTAAATTTGTTAATACGTCTTCTTCATTATAACCTAATTCATCAAAATTGGCAGGGAGTGCAATATATGTACCAGATACATGTTCTAACAATTGAGGAGTATGTAATTCCGTAACACCTAACTCAAAGTTTAAAGTTTCTCCATCAGATAAATTTACACGTAATGTACCATCATTAGTTAAATTGAAGTCCGTCACATTATCAGGGAAATAAATGGCATTACCGTTACTATCAGCAACTGGGTAACCATCACCGTTCACAAGCATAACTTGACCATTTTCTACAGGTGTTACATAAAAATCACCCTGGCGTGAATAAACTAAACGTTGACCATCTTCACCATTTGGCATCAAAATATTAAAATACTGCTTTTCCTTCGTAAATGCAAGGTCTAAATCGCGATTTGTTGTTTGTAAAGAGCCTTGGGAAAAGTTCGTTTGAATTTGACCGATGTATGCTCCTACACCATAACGAATCCCAACTGGTGAATTACGAACCGTTCTATCCATTTCTTCATTATTAAATTGTTGATAAAGAAGTTCAGAAAAGGTCGCTTCATTGGCTTTATAACCAGCTGTATTACTATTAGAAATATTGTTACTTATTGTGTCAATTTGACTTTGTAACTGTCCTAATGTGTTGGTCGCTGTTATCATTGTACGTAGCATGAATAATCCCCCTCGCTTTAAACTCTTCCGATTTCATTTACTGCTTTGTCCATACTTTTATCATATGCTTGAAGAACTTTTTGATTTGCTTCAAAGGCACGATAAGCAGTTAATAAATCTGTCATTGATTGGGCTGAATCAACATTAGACCCTTCAAGGAAACTTTGTTGCATCGAGAAGGTTACATTCTCTTGCCCATAAGCTGAAGGAAGTTCAGCACCGTCTACAGTACGAAATAATCCGTTATCTTGTTTTTCTAATACATCAGGATTTTCAGAAAAAGAAACACCAAGCGTTGCTACTACTTCGCCCTCAACATAAATGTTTCCGTCTTGTGAAAGGCTAAAATCATCACTAGGTAATTGAATACGTTCTCCAGTAGCTGATAAAACATATAGCCCTTGACTATTAACTAAGTATCCTTGACCATCTAGCGTAAAATTACCATTTCGTGTATAGGCTTCTCCACCATCTGGATGTTCCAAGCGGAAAAAGATTGTTCCAGTCTGACCTGACTGTTCATCAACAGGCATTGCACCGTTTATTAACGCTACATCAGTTTTTTGGCTTGTTTCATAAATAGAACCTTGTGTATAATTTCCTAACGTTTCTTGTAAGTATACACCTGTATTTAATGAACCAATTGGATTTGCTTCGGTAAACTTCAATCCATTTTCTGTAGGTATATTAGTATTCCCTACAGCTGATAAAAGCATGTCCGGAAAGGAACGAATAGTTGACTGATCCGCTTTAAATCCAGGGGTATTGGCGTTGGCCATATTGTTTGTAATAATTTCTGTCTTTCTTTGTTGGGATACCATTCCTGTTGCAACAGTATAAAAGCCTTTAAACATAAGTATCACCTCTATTAAAGTTTAATGACATGCAGTATTGAAACATAATTAAATTCGAGAGCCTGGTGAACGATCGATATTGTCTAACATTAAGCCTGTCCCTATCGCTACACAATCCATTGGGTTATCAGCAACGAAAACAGGTACTTTCAATTCTTTAGTTAATAATTGATCCATTCCATGTAAAAGGGCACCACCGCCTGTGATACAAACACCACGATCAATAATATCCGCAGATAATTCAGGAGGCGTTTTTTCCAATACATTTTTCGCTGATTGAACGATTAATGAAACAGATTCATGTAATGCTTTTTCAATTTCAGAAGAATGAATTGTAATAGTTCTTGGCAATCCAGTGACCATGTCACGACCACGAATTTCCATCGATTCTTCACGACTACCAGGGTAAACTGTACCAATATTAATCTTAATCGCTTCTGCTGTACGTTCCCCAATTAGAAGTTTGTATTCTTTTTTTATGTATTGCAAAATATCGTTATCAAATACGTCCCCAGCTACTTTAATGGACTCACTAGTTACGATATCTCCCATTGATAAAACCGCCACATCAGTAGTACCACCACCGATATCAACTACCATGTTACCGCTTGGTTGGAAAATATCCATTCCAGCTCCGATAGCAGCTACTTTTGGTTCTTCTTCCAAGTATACTTTTTTACCACCTGATTTTTCAGCAGCTTCACGGATAGCTTTTTGCTCCACACTTGTAATGTTCGTTGGACAGCAAATAAGGATACGTGGTTTTGAGAACATTCCTTTTAAATCTAACTTATTGATAAAGTATTTTAACATTGCTTCCGTCACATCAAAATCTGCAATAACTCCATCTTTTAAAGGACGAATAGCAACGATATTACCTGGTGTACGACCAACCATTTGACGGGCTTCTTCTCCAACAGCTAGTACCTTTTTACTATTTTTATCGATTGCCACAACAGACGGCTCATTTAAAATAATTCCTTTTCCTTTTACAAAAATGAGCACATTCGCAGTTCCTAAATCGATTCCAATATCTTTAGAAAACATGATAAATTCCCCTTCCTACCTTTTCCAACATAATTCGACTTCAGTTTTCTACATTAATCTAGAATATTTTATCATATTCGAATATTAATTACATCTTTATTTATATGTGATTAACTGTTTGTCAATCATATAAAATTAATTACTTATTTTCCAATTCATTTATACATTCATAGTAAAAAAGCACTTAGTTGACTTATAAAGCCAAACTAAATGCTCTTTCAATGGTTTTGTCGGGATTGCCACTTCTTACGTGTCGCCTCGCCTCCTCGTAAATGACGAATCGATTTGTGATATGCTAATATTTCTTTTACTTCGTTTGCTAACTGTTCATTGACTAAGAATAATCGTTCTGTTAGATCTTTATGAACTGTACTTTTAGAATAACCCGTCATTTTCGCAAGGACACGAACCGTCTCACCTGTTTCAATAAGTAGCTCTCCAAGCCTAACACAGCGATGTCGAATGTGCTCGTGCACGTTCTCTTCCTTTCTATCGGATATAAGAATGTGCCGTTTTGCTAACGAAAAGGTGTTTTTTTCAACGTGTTCATATTATGAGTGTTTCATTGACGTTTGCAACTAGCGATTTAACGTTTATTCACAATATGAGTTTTTTCACAATTTCAGAACCATATTTATTAAGAAAACTACAAAAACGCCCAATATCCTTAATTAGACGTTGAATGTTTTAAGAAGTTTCAACGTTTTGAAGGATATGGACGTTTTCGCTCATCATCAATACTTGTACAAAAATCTTATAAGTCTGTTAATTCATTAGAAAGCTAAGAAATTTCTTGGGTTTACATGCTCACCATCTTGTAACACTTCAAAGTGTAGATGGTTTCCAGCTGAAGGATTCCATTCGTTTTCAGTTGTAGTGCCTAATGGTTGACCTTGAACGACTGTATCGCCTTCTTTTACAAGAATGTCCGTTACAGAGCTATAACGTGTTTCCATTCCGTTTGGATGTGTAATGACAATCTGATTTCCAGTGAAAGCATCTAGTTTTACTTCCTTTACTTCACCGCTCATTGCAGCAAGTACTTCAAAAGGTTCGTTATTAACGGCCAATGATACACCAGAAGAAGTAGAGAATGTTTGATTAAACACTAATAGTGCATTTTCCCTTGTTGCTTCATCTGCTGTGACATCGTAAAAGTCTTGTAAAACTTGTACATTGTCAAGTTGCGCTTCATCGAAAGGATATTTCAATGTTTCCGTTTTAGCGTTTGTTTCAATGACTGTTGAATCTTTTGAGGCAGTTCCATCTTGTACAACCTCTTTTTCCTCTTCATCACCAATAAGTGCTGTATAACTGAAAATCAGACCAACTAATACTACTGCAATTCCTGCATAAATTGTCGGCCAAAACCATGGCTTTTTCTGCCAACTGTTTTTGTTAGGAGAAGGCTTAATTTGTTTTTCTTCTCTCATGTTCATCACCTCAAGAAGAAGTGTGAACAAAATTTTACATTTCTAATCACATTTTGGAAAAAAATCCTTAATTTTTACAATTTAATTTTTCAATACTTGTATTTTTATAGTAATATTCGATAATTTCGTGGGCAGACGATCCGTTATCAGCCATTGCATCAGCTCCATATTGACTCATTCCAACACCATGGCCATATCCTTCTGTTTTAACGACTATCTCACCATCGATAACATCAATTTGAAAATCAGTAGAACGTAAATTTAAAAGAGTTCTTATTTCTCGGCCTGTCCACTTATTTTTATCATTAGAGACTATTTCAACCCTCCCAGTATTGTTTCGTTGCAAACGTATTTTTTTCACATCATCGATTGTCCAATTAACCTTTAATAGTTTGTTCCATTCCTCAATGGAAAAAGTAGTGACCGTTTCATAATTATCCGCATATTGAAAATCGGTACTAGCTACAGATTGTAAATAAGGAATATCATTTCCACTATAGTTTTTTGAGCTTTCAGTCATACCATTACTCATCGAATGAAACATTGCTGTTATTAATTCTCCGTTATAATAAATCACTTCACCTTCAGTGCTTTTAACAGCTTCTTGGACCTTTTTTTCAAATTCTTCATAGGATTTGTCCCAATTTTCTTTCCTAGTATCCTCGTCATAAAAAACTTGTTTTGCAACGGTAGGTTCAATTGGGATTTGTCCATAATTTGTATTTTTTAACACATAGGTTCTTGCAGCAATCGCTTGTGCCTTTAACGCTTCTATATGAAAACTTACAGGCATTTCAGCTGCGACAACACCAATAACGTATTCCTCTAAATCAATCGGAATATCACTCCCACTCACTTGAATCGTTATCTCACAAGCGTTATTAATAGAGGAACCTCCTAATTTAACGTCTTTTTTTTCATGACTTCTAAAAATGAAAGGAAAATAAAAAAGTGCAGTAATGAAACAAATGATTGATACGACTATTATCGGGTTTTTGAAATTATTAATTTTTTTCATACATATTATTTATGATAGAAAAGAAAAGATTATGATTGAACGAAAATATCATTTTCAAACTACCATTCTATTTCAACGAAAAACATTTTCTAATGGAAATCAAAAAACGACAAAACTCTATTTAGAATTTTGTCGTAAATTTGTAATATTTATATGTGCTAAAACATATGGTTAATTTAAAAAAGAAAATCAGCATTTACAAATAGCATGATTAAATTTCAACAACTTGTTCTTCTGAAATAGCAGCTTCTTCTTCAGATTGATCTTCAATTCTTTCGATAATCGCACCTAAAGAAGCAAGTTTTTTATGGAAATTAACATATCCACGATCTAAATGATGTAATTTCGTAATTCTAGTTACTCCTTCAGAAACGAGTCCAGCTAGAATTAATGCTGCTGCAGCACGTAAATCTGTGGCAGCAACTTCTGCACCTTGTAATTTGACAGGACCTTCAATAAATACTGAACGTCCTTCAATTTTTACTTGGGCATTCATACGTCTAAACTCTTCAACATGCATAAAACGGTTTTCAAATACTGTTTCTGTAATGATACTTGTTCCTTCAGCAGTAAGCATTAATGCCATCATTTGAGCCTGCATATCTGTTGGGAAACCAGGATGTGGCATCGTTTTAATATCTACAGCTTTTAGAGGCTGTGTCGCACGAATACGTAATCCTTCTTGATCCTCTATTACCTCAACACCCATTTCACGTAATTTAGCGATAAGGGCTGTCATATGCTCAGGAACAGCATTTTCAATAAATACGTCACCACCCGTAATCGCTGCTGCAACCATAAATGTTCCAGCTTCAATACGATCCGGAATAATGTGATGAGTTGTACCATGCAATTCTTTTACGCCTTCAACACGAATTGTATCCGTACCAGCTCCAATTACACGTCCACCCATACTATTAATGAAATTAGCTAAATCTACAATTTCCGGCTCTTTAGCAGCGTTTTCAATGATTGTAGTACCATTTGCTAAAGCTGCAGCCGTCATAATGTTCTCTGTAGCTCCTACACTTGGGAAATCTAAATAAATTTCAGCACCTTTTAAACCATTAACTGTTTTTGCTTCAACAAATCCATGACCAAAGGAAATTGTAGCACCCATTGCTTCAAAACCTTTTAAATGCAACTCAATTGGTCTTGAACCGATTGCACAGCCACCTGGTAATGCCACACGAGCATAACCATTTCGAGCTAGCAACGATCCCATCACAAGAATTGAAGCGCGCATTTTACTAACAAATTCAAATTGAGCTTCACTCGATAATCTTTTTTCTGCATTTATATGGATTTCATTTTTGTCTACGTTATATTCTACATTTGCATTTAGGCTTTTTAGTACTTCATTTATTGTATGAACATCCGCTAAATTCGGAACGTCTTTTATTATATTATGATTCTTTGAAGCTAACAATGATGCTGCTAGAATTGGTAATACGGCGTTTTTGGCTCCTTCTACTTTTACGATTCCTCGTAATTTTTGGCCTCCCGTAACAATGATTTTCTCCACAATTCGTCCCTCCGAATTCATTTGTCCAAAACTGTCAAAATCTGAAACATTCGTTTTTATATTTAAAACACACAAACTATCAATATAGTACTGCTAAAAGATGATATAAACAAGCATCTAAATCACTATTTTACATGAAAACACAATAATTTTCTACAATTTATAATACGCTAAGTAAAAGATAATGGTGAATTTCATGTCATAAATTACATAAAATTTCATTAAACATGACAAAGCACTACTACATATTACAACATTATTACCCAGGAAATACAAAAATTCTACAAGAAAATATCGATGATATGTTTACTTAAATCTAGATATATGTTATGTAACGACAAACGAAAGTTCATTTGTCCTTACAAGGCATATAATATGTACCTTAAATGGGAAGTAATTGTTAAATTTTATGAAAAAATGAATGGTAATTGTTGAGACCAATTTGTAATATCTAAAATAAAATTTGAAACAGTTGAGCCAATGGCAATACTTAATAAAATATAAATCAGTTGAATTTGAAAGGTATGACCTTTTTTAAAAAGTTGTTCTAGTCTAAAAGCTTGTAATGCATAAAAACTTATAACAATAAAAAGAATATGCGATATTAAACCAATACCAGCTTGTAACCCTAATGATTGATATACTTCCATATTCAACATACCTCCTTGTTAAACAGTTAAAAAGCGGACAGTTGCCCGTCCGCTTTTATCTTTGTAATGAAAATTACATATTACCCTCATGAACGCTGATACGATTAATCGCACGTTTTAAAGCTAGCTCAGCGCGTTGGAAATCAATGTCATCTTGTTTCATTTGAAGACGTTGTTCCGCACGTGCCATTGCTTCTTTAGCACGGGCAAGATCGATATTAGCTGCAAGCTCAGCAGATGGAGCTAATATCGAAATTTGATCAGGACGAACTTCAATGAATCCACCACTAACGGCTACAATTTCTTGTGAACCGTCTTCTTTTTTTAGTGTCACAGCACCAATTGCAAGTGGAGCAACCATAGGAATATGTCCTGCTAGAACACCAATTTCACCAGAAACTGTTTTAGCGATAACCATTGCGACTTCAGAATCGTACACTGGGCCGTCGGGAGTGACAATATTGACTTGAACTGTCTTCATATTTTTTCCTCCTCGTCCGAAAGTTATACCTCTACGCCCATGCTTTTAGCTTTTTCAATTACCTCTTCAATGCTACCTACTAAACGGAAAGCATCTTCTGGTAAGTGATCGTATTTACCTTCAAGAATTTCCTTGAATGAACGAACAGTGTCTTTTACGTGTACAAAAGAACCTGGTTGACCAGTAAATTGTTCCGCTACGTGGAAGTTTTGAGATAAGAAGAATTGAATACGACGAGCACGTTCAACTGTTTGCTTATCTTCATCAGATAATTCATCCATACCTAAGATGGCGATAATATCTTGTAATTCGTTGTAACGTTGTAAAGTCATTTGAACTCCACGAGCAACTTTGTAGTGTTCTTCGCCAACAATTTCAGGTGATAATGCACGAGAAGTTGAAGCTAGTGGATCCACCGCTGGGTAGATACCCATCTCAGATAATTTACGCTCAAGGTTAGTTGTTGCATCTAAGTGAGCGAAAGTTGTAGCTGGGGCTGGGTCAGTATAGTCATCGGCTGGTACATAGATCGCTTGGATTGATGTTACCGAACCTTTATTTGTAGATGTAATACGTTCTTGTAAGTTACCCATTTCAGTAGCAAGTGTTGGTTGGTAACCTACCGCAGAAGGCATACGTCCTAATAGGGCGGAAACTTCCGAACCTGCTTGTGTGAAGCGGAAGATGTTATCGATGAATAAAAGTACGTCTTGACCTTGTTCATCACGGAAATATTCAGCCATTGTAAGACCAGTTAAAGCTACACGCATACGTGCACCTGGTGGCTCATTCATTTGACCGAATACCATTGATGTTTTACTAATAACACCAGAGTCACTCATTTCGTGGAATAAGTCGTTACCTTCACGAGTACGTTCACCTACACCAGCAAATACGGAGATACCACCGTGACCTTGAGCGATGTTGTTAATAAGTTCTTGAATTAATACAGTTTTACCTACACCGGCACCACCGAATAAACCTACTTTACCACCTTTAATGTATGGAGCTAATAAGTCTACTACTTTAATACCTGTTTCTAGGATTTGTACTTCTGTAGTTAATTCATCAAATTTAGGAGCTTCGCGGTGAATAGAATCACGACGAGCTTCTGCTGGGATTTCTTCTCCTAAGTCGATAACTTCACCAAGTACGTTAAATACACGTCCTAGAGTTACGTCACCAACTGGTACAGAGATTGGATTTCCTAAGTCTGTAACTTCTGCACCACGTTGTAAGCCGTCAGTAGATGACATAGCAATCGTGCGGACAGAATCGTCACCTAAGTGAAGAGCTACTTCTAATGTTAAAGTAACTGATTCTTGATTTGGACGGTCAATCTTAACAGTTAAAGCGTTATAGATTGCTGGTAATTGGCCGTTGCTGAACTTTACGTCAACAACCGGACCCATTACTTGAATAACGTGTCCTATGTTCATTTCTGTGTACCCTCCTATCGAGTTTGGTGTCCGAGCGGGTTATTGTTCGTCATGTTTGACAAATAATATTGATCCGCTTTTCTTCCTTTTATAAACGACATTGGAGTGCTGAGCCTATTCTAAGGCTGCAGCTCCACCAACGATTTCTGTAATTTCTTGTGTAATCGCCGCTTGACGCGCACGGTTATATTCAAGAGATAATGCACTAATAAGTTCTTTCGCATTATCAGTTGCAGTTTTCATCGCTGTCATACGAGCAGCATGTTCACTTGCTTTACCATCTAATAAAGCACCATAAATTAAGCTTTCTGCATATTGTGGAAGTAAAACTTCTAGAATTGCATCGCCTGATGGCTCGAATTCATAAGATGCATGAACGCCTTCACTTGCTGGAGCTAAATCAGTAATTGGTAATACCTTTTTCTCAGTAACTTCTTGTGAAATAACACTGACAAAGTGGTTATAGTACATATAAAGTTCATCATATGTACCATCAGCGAACATACCAACAGCTTTACGAGCGATTTGTTTAACGTCAGAGAAAGAAGGTTGGTCAGGTAAACCAATAATACTTTCAATTACGTTATAACCACGTTTCACGAAATAATCACGTGCCACACGACCGATTGCCAAAATCACGTATTCGTCTTTTGACTTATGACGCTCGTTTAATGTACGAGTTAACTGACGTAAAATACTTGAGTTATATGCCCCTGCAAGACCACGGTCAGATCCAATAACTAAATAAGCTGTTTTCTTTACAGGACGAGATACTAACATTGGATGTGTTGCATCCGAAGTACCTGATGCAATTGCAGCAACTACATCTTGTACTTTTTCCATATAAGGAACGTAAGCTTTTGCATTTTGTTCTGCACGGTTTTTCTTAGAAGCAGAAACCATTTGCATGGCTTTTGTCATTGCGCTCGTTTTCTTCGTTGAACCAATACGATTTTTAATATCGCGTAAGTTTGCCACTGGTATTTCACCACCTTTTCGTTTTTAATCACAAATCACGGCTTAAGATCTTACTCTGATTTTGCAAAAGTCTTTTTGAATTCGTTAAGAGCAGCTGCCATTTCTTCATCAGAAGGAAGTTCTTTTGTCGTACGGATATGATCTAAAACGTTAGTGTGGTTTACATCTAACCAGCTGTATAATTCAGCTTCGAAACGTACGATATCTTGAACTGGGATATCGTCTAAGAAACCACGAGTTAATGCATAAAGAATTGTAACTTGCTTTTCAACTTTAATTGGTTTGTTAAGATCTTGTTTAAGAACTTCAACTGTACGTTTACCACGTTCAAGTTTTGCAAGTGTTGCTTTGTCTAAATCTGAACCGAATTGAGCAAATGATTCAAGTTCACGGTAAGCAGCTAAGTCAAGACGTAGTGTACCAGCAACTTTTTTCATCGCTTTAATTTGAGCTGATCCACCTACACGAGATACGGATAAACCAGCGTTGATTGCTGGACGTACACCTGAGTGGAATAAGTCAGATTGTAAGAAAATTTGTCCATCAGTAATTGAGATTACGTTTGTTGGGATGTATGCAGAGATATCCCCAGCTTGTGTCTCAACGAATGGAAGAGCTGTAATCGAACCATTTTTATATGTTTCGTTTAATTTCGCAGCACGTTCTAATAGACGGCTGTGTAAGTAGAATACATCACCAGGGTAAGCTTCACGACCTGGAGGACGACGTAATAATAATGAAAGTTCACGGTAAGCTGCCGCTTGTTTTGATAAATCATCGTATACGATTAATACGTGTTTACCTTGTAACATGAACTCTTCAGCCATAGATACACCAGCATAAGGAGCTAAGTATAATAATGGAGCTGGTTGAGATGCAGATGCAGTTACAACGATTGAGTAGTCTAAAGCACCGTGTTTACGAAGTGTTTCTACTACGCCACGAACTGTAGATTCTTTTTGACCGATAGCAACATAGATACAGATCATATCTTGGTCTGCTTGGTTAAGAATTGTATCGATTGCAATTGAAGTTTTACCAACTTGACGGTCACCGATGATTAACTCACGTTGACCACGACCGATTGGTACAAGAGCGTCAATCGCTTTAATACCTGTTTGTAATGGTTCGTGAACGGATTTACGAGCCATTACACCGAAAGCTGGGCTTTCGATAGGACGAGTTTTTGTAGTGTTGATTGGGCCTTGTCCATCCACTGGTTGACCTAGTGGGTTTACAACGCGACCAATTAGTTCTTCACCAACTGGTACTTCCATAATACGGCCAGTTCGACGTACTTCATCGCCTTCTTTAATGTCTAAGTATGGTCCTAAGATGATGATACCAACGTTACCTTCTTCTAAGTTTTGAGCCATACCCATAACACCGTTAGAGAACTCTAATAATTCTCCAGCCATGACATTGTCGAGGCCATGAGCACGAGCGATACCGTCACCAACTGTGATTACAGTACCAACTTCGCTTACTTCTAATTCAGATTGGTAGTTTTCAATCTGCTTTTTTATCAGCACGCTGATTTCTTCAGCTTTGATGCCCATGAATGTCACCTCTCACATTTCTTTTTTATTAACCAACTAACGTACGTTTTAATCCCTCTAGCTTATTCGCTACAGTGTTATCAAAAATGTAGTTACCGATTTGAACACGTACACCACCAAGAATTGATGGTTCAATTACGTTTGTAATAGTAAGTTTTTCTTTACCAACTAATTTACCGAAAGAAGAAGAAATTTCGTCTTTTTCTTGATCAGTAAGAGCACGAGTAGAGAAAACTGTTGCTTCAGCAAAGCCTTGAGATGCAGCTGCTAATTGCTTAAATTGTTGTGCTAAATTTGCTACTTCATTAACACGTTTCTTTTCAATAAGAAGTTCAAGCGTGCTAACGACGATTGGATTCGCACTAGCAAAAATTTCAGCTACAATTTGTTTTTTACGTTCAATAGAGAACTTTGGAGTAGCAAGTAGAGAAAGTAACTCTGGAGTAGTTTCTAAAACTTTTACTAACTCCTCTAAATCTGCGTTAACTTCCGCAACGATTTGTTTTTCTTGCGCTAATTGAAACAAAGCATTCGCATAGCGGTTAGCTATAGTCGATTGACTCATTTCGCTTCGCCTGCCTTCGCAATCGTTTCTTTAATTAGTGCGCTATTGTCCTCTTCAGAAATTTCTTTTCCAAGAACTTTAGATGCCGCAAGAACCGATAGTGAAACGACTTCTTCACGAACTGCAGCGATTGCTTTTTCTTTCTCAGTTTCGATTTCACGAACAGCTGATTCTTTTAAGCGGTTAGCTTCAGCACGAGCCGCAGTAATGATTTCATCACGTTGTACTTCGCCTTGTTTTTTAGCACTTTCAATAATTGTTTGTGCTTCAGTACGTGCTTCTTTTAAAAGACTTTTTTGTTCTTCTAAAAGTTTAGCTGATTCTTTGCGAGCGTTTTCAGCTGCATCGATTTCGCTTGCAACTAATTCTTCACGTTGTTGCATAATGCCCATTAACGGACCCCACGCGAATTTCTTTAGAAGAGCCATTAAAACGATGAAGATAACTAATGTTGCAATTACGTCTCCACCATTAAAGTTGTGAGCTCCAGCACCAAGTACTAGGTAATCTAAATTCACGATTGTTTCACTCCCTTCAAGAGCTTTCAATATTGTCTCGTTTCAAAGTTGTTTGCATTAAAACGAACTTATGAAACATTCATAAAATCTATGATTTCATTTCTTTACTTTCAATTTCAAAAAAACATTTAAATCAAACTATTTTCATACAAAAGGAATGGCGAAGTTTCTTCTTGTGGAATCATCTTCGCCACATAAATTGAGCCGACAATTATCGGTTCATTACGATGAATGCTACTACTACTGCAATGATCGGTAGGGCTTCTACTAACGCTACCCCGATGAACATTGTAGTTTGAAGAACGCCACGAGCCTCTGGTTGACGAGCGATACCTTCTACTGTACGTGAAACGATAAGACCGTTACCAATACCTGCACCAAGTGCACCTAAACCGATTGCGATTGCTGCTGCTAATAAACCCATTGAAAATTTCCTCCTTGGAATTGTTTTATTATTTTTGTTAAGCAATTAATGTTTACACTAAAAGCTTTATATTAATGGTCTGCACTCACTTTGTGAGATAAGTAAACCATTGTTAACATTGTGAAAATAAAGGCTTGGATAAAGCCAATAAAGATTGAGAATCCTTGCCATGCCATCGTTGGAATGATAGCACCGATAAATCCTACTGCACCTGAACCTGCCATACCAGCAAGTAAGCCAAGTAAAATTTCACCAGCATAAATGTTACCGTAAAGACGAAGACCTAAGGTTAATGTATTAGCGAATTCCTCTACAATTTTAAGTGGGAACATAAATGACATTGGTTGAACAAAAGTTCTGAAATAATTTCCAGTACCACGCATTTTAATACCGTAGTATGTTGCTAGTACCATTACCATCGCTGCTAATGTTAATGTAACAGTAGGGTCAGCTGTTGGTGATTTCCACCATAAATCGCCACCTACGATGATTCCTGAAAATGGTAGACCTAACAAGTTTGCAACGGCGATAAACATAATTAATGTGATCCCTAAAATATGGAATCGACCGCCTGTTTTCCAGTCCATGTTGCTTTGGATAATTCCCTTTACGAAATCCATAACCCATTCCATAAAGTTTTGCATGCCTGTTGGTTTCAGCTTTAAGTTACGTGTAGCAATAAATGCAATTAAAAACACAATGATAGCTGTCACCAATAGCATTAGAACTGTAGATAAGTTGAAAGTTAAAAAGCCTATCGTTAGCTCTGGAGCTCCATGATCCATTCTTGCATTCACCTCACTTTCTTAGTTACCTTTGTTGTTTCTTACTGAATATACGATAACTCCTATAAAAAGGAACACGTACGGAATCATTAGCCCTATGACTGTGCTAATTAAATGAAAATATTGTGGCAACGTAATGGCGATAGCGACTGCTGCAATACCTGATCCAAAGCGCAAAGCTGAGCCGAGAGATACTGCTTTTCTTCCTTCACTTATGGAACGATCAAACTTGTCCATTCTTCGAACAAGAATCCAAAAGTTATATGTACCAAAGCAAGCACCCACCGCAATTCCAGCAAAAACTGTTGGATATGAGGTAAATCCCCATCCTAACGCACAAAGAGCAAGCAAAAAAAATAACGCTTTCTTCTGCATTGCAAAAATGTGATGCAAATCTAGCATTGGCAATTTATCTCCCAAATCTTTTTCGAGTAATGTTAAAATCGTTCACTACTAAAGGAATCAAGCGAGTAATCGTATTACAAGCGGTTTCAAAGATATAAAATCATTTGATTATATAATTAAATCCTTATATTAAATTAATAAGAATTTAACTTTGTTCCGCTGTAAACATTTAAAACTCAGACGCTTGAAAACGTTGCTAATTGACATTGAATGGTTCCAACTGTCAATCTAGTAGAAACTTGATATAACAAGTATTTCTTCGTCAACACTTGACTTGAAACCCCTGTCATTCTTACCCTTTGTAAGCATACAATAGTGATATTTTGATGTCAATTGGTTAAAGTGAAAAACTTCACAACTCATGAAATCTTGTCAAATTGTTGACAAATTTGTGTAATAACTTTCAAAAATTACTTTGTCTTTTAAATTATTTTAACAAAATAACCAATTCCCATTTCTTTTTCCAAAATATCCAAAATAGATAAAATTCCTTTTCCTACAATATTATTCACTTTTTTCTTTGAACCTAATCAATTCTTTAATATTGGGAGTTAAATAATTCTTCATCATCTTTTAACGGATTTATTACTAGGGTTTAGCGAATTGTAAAAGATTCAGAATTGTAGTGTTAAACGAATGTGTTTAGTTTTCTCGAACTATTACTTTTAATGCATGTAAATGAAAAATAATGGCCCTTCTTAAATTAAAGGGTCATTATTTTCCCGTTTTCTATTTACTTAGAATTAGCTGTTTTACTTAGTACCAAATAAACGGTCACCAGCATCTCCTAATCCAGGTACGATGTATCCATGGTCATTTAATTTCTCGTCAAGAGCAGCAATGTAAATATCTACATCTGGGTGCGCTTCTTGAATAGCTTGTACACCTTCTGGAGCAGCAATTAAGCACATAAATTTAATACTTTTAGCTCCACGTGTTTTTAATGAATTAATCGCTTCAACAGCAGAACCACCTGTAGCTAACATTGGGTCAACTATGATAAAGTCACGTTCTTCCACATCCGCAGGAAGTTTTGCATAATACTCAACAGGTTTTAATGTTTCTGGATCACGATAAAGTCCAATATGTCCCACTTTTGCAGCTGGGATTAATTTTAGTATTCCATCAACCATACCAATACCAGCGCGTAGAATTGGGACAATGGCCATTTTTTTACCTGAAAGCACTTTTGTTTTAGCTTTCATTACAGGTGTATCGATTTCAATCTCTTCTAGTGGCATATCTCGAGTAATTTCAAAGGCCATTAAAGTTGCGACTTCATCAACAAGTTCACGGAATTCTTTTGTTCCAGTGTTTTTATCACGGATATACGTTAACTTATGTTGGATTAATGGGTGATCAAATACATAGACTTTACTCAATTGGACTCGCTCCTAACTATTCATATCATTCTTCCATATGATTTTTTCTGTTGTAAAGAAAAATATCACTTAATCTAAACTAGTATATCAAAAAAAGTCGTAACATAAAACTATATGTCGGTCTCATTTATAGTACATTGTTAGTTTTGAAGCTACTTTCCTCTATCTTTTAAAAAAGATACTATCAAAAATAGAAAAGAGCTAGTGGAAAAACTCACTAGCTCTTTCATACTAAATATTCGTTACTAAATCTTCGTAAATAGGATATTTATCCGTTAGAACTTTTACACGATCTGCTGCTTCTTGTTTTGCAGCAGCATCTTCTGGGTTTTTAAGAAGTTTGGCGATGATTAATCCAACCTCTTTCATGTCTTCTTCTAAGAAGCCACGGCTTGTTACAGCAGGTGTACCGATACGAATACCAGAAGTAACAAATGGTTTTTCTTGATCGTAAGGAATTGTATTTTTATTTACAGTAATCCCCACTTCATCTAATACTTTTTCAGCCACTTTACCAGTTAAACCAACTGATTTCACATTCACTAATAATAAATGGTTATCAGTGCCGCCAGAAACAATTTCTAATCCTTCAGCAATTAATGTTTCAGCAAGTACTTTTGCATTCTTTTTAATTTGTTTTGCATACTCTTTAAATTCTGGCTGTAATGCTTCACCAAACGCTACTGCTTTAGCAGCGATTACATGCATTAATGGTCCACCTTGAATTCCAGGGAAAACAGATTTATCGATCTTTTTACCCCATTCTTCAGAAGTTAAAATTAAACCACCACGAGGTCCACGTAACGTTTTATGAGTTGTTGAAGTAACGAAATCTGCATAAGGTACTGGAGATGGGTGTTCACCAGCAGCTACAAGACCAGCGATATGTGCCATATCGACCATGAAATAAGCACCAACTTCATCTGCAATTTCACGGAATTTTTTAAAGTCAATTTCACGAGGGTAAGCAGAAGCACCAGCAACAATTAACTTTGGCTTATGTTCTAAAGCTTTAGCGCGAACATCTTCATAGTCTATTACATTTGTATCTTCTGTTACGCCATATTCTACAAATTTATATTGAATACCAGAGAAATTAACAGGAGAACCATGGGTTAAGTGACCACCATGGGAAAGATTCATACCTAGTACTGTATCCCCTGGTTCAAGAACTGTGAAGTATACTGCCATATTCGCTTGTGCACCGGAGTGGGGTTGAACGTTTGCATATTCAGCACCAAAAATTTGTTTTACACGGTCACGGGCAATGTCTTCCACCACGTCAACGTGTTCACAACCACCGTAGTAACGTTTGCCAGGATAACCTTCCGCATATTTGTTCGTTAAAACAGAACCTTGAGCTTCCATAACCGCTTCAGAAACAATGTTTTCGGATGCGATTAATTCAATGTTTGCTTGTTGACGTTTTTTCTCAGCTAAAATTCCTTCTAGTACTGCTTTATCTTGTGCCGCTACTTTTTCATAAGCCATCGTTATATATCCCCCTAAAGTTCTTTTATTTTTTGAATAAAAAATTATTATAAATGGAGTTTCCTATTATCAGTAATAGATACCAACTGTTAATCTTCCATAGAGTAATGAAAACTCGCTCTTAAACTTTCCTTCTTTTCAAACATTAATGAACTATTAAATTTCATTCGGTAGGTCTTACATAGATAGCCCGTTCTCCACCTATTAACTTTGGACGCGTTTTCGCTATTGTTACTACCGCTTCCCCAATTTTCCGGATGGAAGTTCGAACGGGAATTGCTACTTCTTTTAAATGCATCCCTATAATCGTTTGACCAATATCGATCCCTGCGTGTGCTCGAACATGTTCTACGACAACTGGATTTTCCAATTGAGTATAAGCATAGGCAGACATCGAACCTCCTGCATGTTTTACAGGAATAACGGTTACCGGTTCTAGACCATATTTTAAAGCAGCATCATACTCCATCGTTAACGCGCGATTAATATGTTCACAGCCTTGAAAAACTAAATAAAGCTCGTTTCTTTTAGCAAAATATGCAAACTCCCGATATAGTACTTCTGCTACTTCCATAGCTCCCGATGTTCCAATTTTTGAACCAGCAATTTCAGAAGTTGAACAACCGATAACAAACAATTGATTCTGCTGGAACTGTACTTGTTGTTCTATTTCATCTAGCAATTGGGATAATTGGGACTGTATTTGCTGTAAATCACTCATTGATTAACTACCCTTCAAGCTCGGAAATTTTATCGATTCGTCGAGTATGACGACCACCTTCAAAATCCGTATTTAACCAGGCTTTTACGATTTCTCCCGCTAGCCCAGGACCAATCACTCTCTCACCCATCGCTAAAATATTTGAATCGTTATGGCATCGAGTTGCTTTAGCACTAAATACATCATGAACTAATGCACAACGAATCCCCTTTACTTTGTTTGCAGCAATCGACATTCCAATGCCGGTACCACAAATTAATATTCCTCGATCAAACTTTCCACTTGCAACGCCTTCTGCTACTGGGCGAGCATAATCAGGATAATCAACCGAATCATTAGATTTTGGACCAAAATCTTCATAACTAATTTGAAGTTCGTCTAATAGTGACATAATTTCTTTGCGTAAGTTATTTCCACCGTGGTCTGAAGAAATTGCAATTTTCACTATGTTCCCTCCTACGTGTTATTGTCATCAACAGTGTACCACTTATTCCGAAAGATTAACATGGATTTTGAAAACTTTCCTTTAATCCTTTTTATAAAATACGAATAATTCATCAACATATATAAATAACGTTCATATTTTGACGTGAAATAGACTACATTCTATTAAAATCATTCGTGTATCGGATATAAGATGTTTCATTATTCTGATTTCTATTACAAATGACTACTGGTGTGTTCCTTAAATATGAATAAATGCCACCATCCTAAAGCAATACAATTTCCTTAGAATGATGGCACACTTATGTAATTTTATATTGGTTCTTTGTTAACTAGATAACGATTCTACGCCATTTCATTTTCCGAAATCTTTATAATCAATTCATCAATAAGTTGATTTAATTCTAAATACGTTTGTCTATATGTTCCGATATCACCGCCAAAAGGATCTGATACATCTTTCGAACCATATGGTTTCACATACTCTTTTAAAGTAAAAGTTTTGTTTTGAGCATTTGGAAATGTATGAAGAATCATATTTTTATGGGCCCCAGTCATAGTTAAAATCAAATCAGCCCATTCAATATCCTGTGGCTTCACTTGGGATGTCATATGCTCAAAATCGATTTGATCATGTTGAAGGACAGCTTTTGCATTCTCGGAAATTCCCCCACCTTCAAGGGCGTAAATGCCAGCAGATTTAACTTGTACACCATCCACATTTTTACTTTTCAATATAGCCTCAGCCATAGGACTTCTACAAGTATTACCAGTACAAATGAAATAAATATTCATGATGTCCACTCTTTCTTTATTATAGATACTCAATGCTATTAAAAAACGTATAGATACTTATGACAATTAACGATAATCCCGCAATCCACTTTAATGAATCCCCTTTTATAGAAAAGCGGCTTCTTGCGATCTGCAGAGAAATGTAAGACAATACAAAAGTCCATATTCCCGCACTAAAAATAAATAAAAATTTTTGTAAGTTTAGCATACCAAAAGAAATGCTGACTGAAAAGGTATCTAAACTGGCCGTAATAGCTAATATCGATATTGGTATTGCCATGATTTGTCGATTTTTTGTTGAAAGGATTAATTGGAGTCCAATGGAAAATAATAAAATACTTGAAATTAAATTAGACCATTGTAATAGGATATGTACCATCCATCTACCAAGAGTAAAACCGATAATTGGGAAAATCATATGTAATATAGCCGTCCATAAAGAAAGAATAAAACGTTGTTTTACACTAGGAAGAAGTAAATAAAGTGCGACTACATCCAATGCCACAATAAGTCCCGTAAGTATTTCCTGCAAAATAGTCCTCTTTCCTTTATAATATTTCTACTATCTTATGCCTTATCATCATCCAATATCATCGTTTCTTGTCCACCTTTTATAAATTAAAAAGGGTTCACTTTTTTAAGCAAACCCTCTTTAAATACTATTCTCTATTTTTATACCATTTGTTTCCTGCAGCTTTTTCTAATCGGTTCATAATTGCTGCACCGACACCTTCAGTCGTAGTCGTTGTAGCCAAAATGATCGTTGCCTCTGTCTTATCACATGCTCTTAAATCGTCATATAATTTTGCGCTCATTTGTTCTTTATTCCCTTCATTACCATAAGGGAAAAAATAATCTGCCTTTATATCTTGATAAGATGAAGGGGCTAAAAGGGCTACTTTATGTCCCTCTTTTTTTAATTGTCTTATTGCTAATTCAATTTCTTTTTTATTATGTTCGATTAAATATACTGGGGCATTAGGTGCATAATGGGTATATTTCATTCCAGGTGCCTTTGGCGTCGAATCGAGTTTTTGTTGATTTTTTGTTGGCAGAATGACTGTTCCAATCACTTGTTCTAACATTTCTTTCGTTACTCCGCCTGGTCGAAGGATGACTGGTGGAGTAACGGTTACATCAAGTACTGTCGATTCAATGCCTATTCCTGTAGCTCCACCATCTAAAATAAGAGGTATACGACCTTGTAAATCTTCTTCCACATGGACAGCTTTTGTAGGACTTGGCTTACCACTACGATTTGCACTTGGAGCCGCTACCGGTTTTTGTAACTTTCTCAATAACCGCAAAGCGACTTCATGGTTCGGCATCCGTAATCCAACCGTTGATAATCCAGCTGTAACACTAGGTGCTAGTAACCCTTTTTTCGCCTTCATAATAATTGTCAATGGACCGGGCCAAAAACAATCCATCAATTTCTTGGCGTTATCAGGAATTTCTTCTATATAGTTTGAAACTTCTTCAATTGTTCCAATATGTACAATTAAGGGGTTATCTGAAGGACGGCCTTTTGCTTCAAATATTTTTTTCACAGCCGAATCGTTTGTTGCCACAGCACCAAGACCATATACAGTCTCTGTCGGAAAGGCGACAACTTCCCCTTGATTTAATAAATCGATTGCTTGTGAATAACTTTGTTCATTTGCTTCATTATTATTCACAAGCATTTTGAGCGTTTCCATCATTGCCCCTCCTATCTTATTTCGAAATTTTCTAACAGTTTATACACACTTTGTGGATAATACTGTAAAAGGTGTGCATAAGTAAGCTAGCCATTAACTAACTGAACAATTTTTTGATCCATTCCCAAACAATAAATGTGACTTTAGTTTTTTCTTCATTATCTTCCTTCTCATCACTATCTTTTTGTTCCACTTTTTCTTTTTCATCTTCTTTGTCAGTCGGACGCTCACATATATTCGGGAAAATACTACACCACCAGTTATCCCCTCGACCTTCACCAATAGTTAATACAAGCGATTGGTAATATGATTGTGGATAAAACGTATTATGTTGTAGTTTTGGTGGCATTAAATTGTCACCAATGTTAATTTTCACATTTGCATCTGCATAGTTTTTTTCTAAATAAGTAGCTAATTCTGTATATATTTCATCACTATCTTTATTCGCTTCATTATTTTGAATTTGTGTGAAAAACGGTGTTAAATTTTCCACCATTTCACGTTTAAATTGTTGATCTTCCTTTGTATTACTATTTGCCACAACGCGAATTTTTAAACTATCTTCAACCAAATTATTTCTAGCTTCATAGACTTTATCAAACATATCTGGTAGTAAAATGATTGAACACAAAATAGCAATTGAACACGCAAGTAATTTTAATAGACTTAAAACTTTATCAAATTTATTTTCTTTTTGAACTCTTGTAATCTCGTAATCGTTTAACATAATTAATTCCCTCCCTGACATCATAATTGTCAGGAAGAGAACTTTTTATACATTTATTTCACAAAAAACCATTCTATTTTTTTGATTAATATCTTTAACGATTTCTACTTTAGATTCAGGAAAGCTAGTTTTAAAGAATTTCGCGACCGCTTCACCTTGTAAATGGCCGATTTCTACACCAATTAAAGCAGGTTGATTTAAGAGGTTCGGTAATTGCTCTGAAAGTTTTCGATACAAGATTAACCCATCTTCTTCTGCAAAAAGTGCGTTATGAGGTTCATGATCCAATACGATTTCGGACATTTCTTTCGCTTCATCAAAAGCAATATAAGGAGGATTGGATAAAATAACATCCCATTTTTCCTGTGCAATCGGTTTTGTCAAATCCCCTAGACGGAACTCAACTTCGGTCTGTAAATGGTTGGCATTTTTCTTCGCCGTTTCAATTGCCTTTTCAGAAATATCCGTCGCAACTACTTGCGCTTCTGGCCATTCCTTTTTCATCGTTATAGCAATGGCACCACTTCCAGTTCCTATATCACAAATCTTTACAGAGGAATGTTCTCCAAACAATTTTTTCATACGCTCCAACGCCCCGACAATTAACTCCTCTGTTTCAGGACGAGGGATTAATACCGATTCATCAACTTTGAACTTTCTCCCGAAAAACTCTTCCGTTCCTATAATGTATTGAACTGGCCTACCTTTGGCATGTTCTTCTACATATTTTTGAAATTCCATTAATTTTTCATCACTGATCTTATCGTGCATTCGCATCATTAATCCGGAATAATTCGTTTCGTAAACATGTTGCATTAAAAGTCTTGCAGCATTTTCGTCACGACCATTTTCAACTAAAAAAGAAGAAGCCCCATGGAGGGCCTCAAAAATTGTTTTATGCTTCATCATTTAAATGGGCAAGTTTCGCTGCTTGCTCTTCCAGCATTAATGCATCAATAATTTCATCCAACTTGCCTTCCATAATTATATCCAGCTTTTGAAGAGTTAAACCGATACGATGATCAGTGACACGATTTTGTGGATAGTTGTATGTGCGAATACGCTCGGAGCGATCTCCTGTACCAACTGCAGATTTACGAGTTGCATCGATTTCCTTTTGTGCTTCTTGCATATACATATCGGCAACACGAGCTCGAAGGATTTTCATCGCTTTTTCACGGTTTTTAATTTGGGAACGTTCATCTTGCATCGATACGACAACACCCGTTGGTATATGGGTCATACGCACGGCTGACATTGTCGTATTAACAGATTGACCACCTGCACCTGAAGAGGCAAATGTATCAACGCGAATATCTTTTTCATGAATTTCGACATCTACTTCTTCTACTTCTGGCAAACATGCAACTGTCGCTGTAGAAGTATGGATACGACCTTGTGATTCTGTAGCAGGAACCCGTTGTACGCGGTGCGCCCCGTTTTCATATTTAAATTTCGAATAAGCACCTTGCCCGTTGATCATAAAGATAACCTCTTTATAACCGCCCATTGGGTTAGGTGTAGCTTCCATAATATCAATTTTCCATCCTTGTGTTTCTGCGTAACGGGAATACATGCGGAATAAATCTCCTGCGAAAATATTCGCTTCATCTCCACCCGCAGCTCCGCGAATTTCCATAATAACGTTTTTATCGTCGTTTGGATCCTTTGGAATTAGAAGAATTTTTAAGCGCTCTTCCAATACAGGAATTCGTGCATTTAATTCGTTAAATTCTTCTTTTACCATTTCATGCATTTCAGGATCTTTTTCATTGTCTAGCATTTCTTTCGTATCTGCCAATTGTTGTTTTACATCTTTATATTCTCGATATACTTCTACCATTTCTTGAATATCTGACTGTTCCTTAGAATATTCGCGAAGTTTTTTACTATCGCTTACAACATCAGGATCACTTAATAATTCATTTAATCTTTCATATCGGTCTTCAACCGCTTGTAATCGATCAAACATGATTTCACCTCTAATTTAATTTCATATATGGTTAAATTCCGTCATACCCCGATTATTTCAGGTGTATACCATTTATGAGTGTCTAATCTACATATATCGTTATATTTTATCCTTATTAAGTATAAAGAAATTGTGTCTTTATCGCTACATTTATGCGAGATCTAATTGAATTGTTCCTTATAGCGGAGGATTCACATGACATTTCCGGCAAACGGGATAATATGTATCATTACCACCAATATGAATTTGCTCTCCTGTATAAACCGGTTTATTATTTTCATCAACCCGCAAATTCATTGTTGCCTTTTTATGACAAAACCAACAAATAGTTTTCATTTCTTCAATTTTATCGGCGTAAATCAACATATATCGGCTACCTTCAAACAGCTCGTTTTGGAAGTCATTTTTCAATCCGAATCCCATGACTGGGATATTTAAAATGTCGACGATTTTTGTTAATTGTAAGACGTGTTCCTTTGTTAAAAATTGCACTTCATCTACTAATACGCAATAAAGTTTCTCCGAATAATTTTTTACATATTCAAATAAATTTGTATCCTCAAACACTGGAATTGCTTGGCGTCTCAATCCAATTCGGCTAGACACATACCCTACTTCATCCCTCGTATCAATTCCAGAAGTAAAAATTAATACTGGCTTATTTTGTTCTTCATAGTTATGTGCAACTTTTAGAATTTCAATAGATTTCCCACTATTCATCGCACCATGTTTAAAAAATAATTGCGCCATACCAATAAACCTCTTTCTAAGTTGTGTTCTGTTAACTTTTGAAGTGCTACTTAGTCGAATATTTTTACTTAAACAATGAAAAAGCCCTGAGATGAACTCCCAAGGCGTTCTATTTGATAGATCCTCTAACATCATCCATGAACTTGCTTTACCCTTCATAGTATATCTTATCTTATAGTTCTTCTACAATTATTCCATGAAAGTCAGACAATTTATTTTTATGTATCAGACAAGCTTTACTATAAAAAATGCCTGCAAGCTGAGCTTGGCAGGCATTTAAAAATTTCTTATTTAAGACCGTATTTTTTGTTGAAACGATCCACACGTCCGTCAGCAGACGCGAATTTTTGACGACCAGTATAGAATGGGTGACATTCGCTACAGAATTCTACAGTAATTTTTTCTTTTACTGAACCTGTTTCGAAAGTATTACCGCAAGAGCAAGTTACTGTTGCAGTTTTGTAATCTGGATGAATTCCTTGTTTCATATTCGTTTCTCCTCTCGCCCTGAACCATCTGGAACAGAGTTATTATTCGAACTGTGCCTTACATAACCCGAATATGCCAGTTAAGTATGCACACGTTACATACTTAAAAGATTATAGCAAGAAATAAATTCGTTCGCAAGAAAAAGATGAAAAAGTAATAAAACCAAAAAATGGAAATCCTTTATAGAAAAATATCCTATTTTATATTAATCCTTTTCCTTTTGTCGCTTTTTTCATATCGTTATTAAGTTTTTCAAAAAATTCTTCGTTAGTTTTAGACGTTCGAAGTTTTTTCAAGAAGCGTTCTGCGAAGTCGGGAGCATCTGAAAACGTTTTACGAATAGCCCATAGTTTTTCTAGTTGATTTTCTGGTATTAATAATTCTTCTTTACGTGTTCCAGAACGACGAATATCAAGGGCTGGGAAAACACGGCGTTCAGCTAATTGACGATCAAGGTGCAGTTCTAAGTTCCCTGTTCCTTTAAACTCCTCGTAAATAACTTCATCCATACGTGACCCTGTATCGACTAATGCAGTCGCTAAAATAGTTAAACTTCCACCTTCTTCTATATTTCGGGCGGAACCGAAAAATCTTTTAGGTCGGTGGAACGCTGCCGGATCAATACCACCAGACAATGTTCGTCCACTTGGTGGAATAACTAAGTTATATGCTCGAGCTAAACGGGTAATGGAATCCATTAAAATAATAACATCCCGTTTATGTTCTACTAAGCGGCGGGCACGTTCTAAAACAAGCTCCGCAACTTTCACGTGATTTTCAGGTACTTCGTCAAAGGTAGAGCTTACAACATCCGCTTTTACAGAACGTTCAATATCCGTTACTTCTTCAGGACGTTCATCAATTAAAAGAACGATTAATTCTGCTTCCGGATAATTTGTTGTAATCGCATTGGCGATTTCCTTTAAAAGAGATGTTTTCCCAGCTTTCGGAGGCGCCACAATTAAACCCCTTTGGCCAAAACCAACTGGTGCTACTAAATCCATAATCCGTGTAGATAATTTATTAGGTTCTGTTTCTAATTTAATTTGTCTATCTGGATAAAGAGGAGTTAGTGCCGGGAAGTGAACTCGTTCTTTAGCGATTTCAGGATCTTCTCCGTTTACCGCATCGACTTGTAACAGTCCGAAGTAACGTTCATTTTCCTTTGGAGGACGTACTTTTCCGGAAACCTTGTCCCCATTTCGTAGGTCAAAGCGTCGGATTTGAGAAGCTGAAATATAAATATCCTCTTTCGAAGGAGAATAATTAATTGGTCGTAAAAAACCAAATCCTTCCTGGTTAACTATTTCAAGTACACCTTCCATAAAGAAGTATCCTTCTTGTTCAGAACGAGACTTTAAAATAGCAAAGATTAATTCTTTTTTTGTTAATTTACTATAATATGAAATCTTGTAATCACGTGCAAGAGCATATAACTCTTTTAACGTCATATTTTCCAATTGAGCTATTGTATGAGCAGACATAGCATATCTCCAGTCTTTTAAAGTTTTATCTTTTTGGTTATTGGAAGTGTTATTGCCGTAGGATTCATTAGTATGAAAGAATAGTAGAAAAGATGCCTGATGTGGAGAACGTTTGCGGATAAAATTTAAAGTGGTTATCCATAAAATATCCGAAAGTATAAAGTTTTAATCAGGCATCTAAAGGATTGAAGTTTATTTTACATATCTAGGTTTTTTGTTAAGATGGTGTCGACCTTCAACAAAACGTACTGTTCCTGTTTTAGCACGCATTACTAAAGAGTTCGTTAAGCAATAAGAACCTTTATATTGAACGCCTTTTAAAAGCTCGCTATCTGTAACAGCAGTTGCTGCGAAAATAGCGTCGTCACCTTTCACCAAATCTTCTAAGTATAATACTTGATCTAAATCAATACCCATTTTTTCACATCGTTCACGTTGAGCATCATCTTCTGGAACTAATTTCGCTTGGAAATCTCCACCTAAACATTTTAGTGCAACAGCTGAAATAACACCTTCTGGAGCCCCACCAGTACCGAACATAATATCAATACCCGTTTCATCGAATGCTGTATTAATCGCTGCGCTTACGTCACCATCTTGTATGAATTTAATGCGTGCACCTGCTGCACGAATTTCGTCTACAATTTTTTGATGTCTTGGGCGATCAAGTAAAACAGCAACTATGTCGGAAATATCTTTGTTTTTCGCTTTTGCAACCGCTTGTAAATTTTCAGTTACCGATGCGTTTATGTTCACTTTACCAGCTGCTTCAGGGCCAACTGCCAACTTTTCCATGTACATATCAGGAGCATTCAATAAATTTCCGCGATCTGAAATGGCAAGCACAGTCATTGCTCCATTTGTACCCTTTGCAACAATATTTGTTCCTTCAAGAGGGTCAACAGCAATATCCACTTGTGGACCGCCATTGCGTAGGCCAAGTTCTTCACCAATATATAACATCGGTGCTTCATCCATTTCGCCTTCCCCAATTACAACGGTACCGTGCATAGGGATTGTATCAAATAATGCACGCATAGCTGTAGTTGCTGCATCATCTGCTTCCTCTTTTAAACCAAGTCCCATCCATTTTGCAGATGCAATTGCTGCTGCTTCTGTTACGCGTACAACTTCCATCGTTAAACTACGTTCCATTCTTCATTTGCCTCCTGTATTCGGCAGGTTTTACCGAAACTAAATGTTTCATCTATTGTATCATATTTATTTTTTTCATTTTAGACTATTTATATCTATTATTTTGCTCTTTTAACACTACTTACTTCAATCGTTTCCCGTCGAATATCAGCACCAAGTGCACATAATTTTTCTATTAATGAACTATATCCACGCTCAATATGATAAATATCTTGAATTTCTGTTTCACCATCTGCTATTAATCCGGCTAAAACAAGGGCCGCTCCAGCTCGCAAATCAGTAGCAGTTACTTTAGAGCCATGAAGTTTCGTTGGGCCTTGAATAATGGCACTATTCCCTTCTACTCTTGCATTTGCATTCATTCGACGCAATTCATCTATATGCTTAAAACGGGCAGTATAAATCGTGTCTGTAACCTTTGATGCTCCTACTGCTTGTGTCATTAAAACAGATAACGGTTGTTGCACGTCCGTAGGGAAACCAGGATAAACAAGTGTTTTTACATCGACTGCTTGGAGTACATCTGTTCTTGGGATAAAAACACTTTCCTCTCCCTCTTCAATTTTAACACCCATCTCCCGTAGTTTTGCTGTAACAGCTTCTAAATGGAGAGGAATAATATTATCAATTGTTACACCATCACCAATTGCTGCCGCCATTATCATAAATGTTGAAGCTTCAATACGGTCAGGAATAATTGTATGTTTAGTACCATGAAGTTCTTCTACTCCATCAATACGAATGACACTCGTTCCTGCTCCTTTAATATTTGCTCCCATATTCGTTAAAAGTGTGGCAACATCAATAATTTCCGGCTCTTTTGCAGCATTCTCAATGATTGTACGACCTTTTGCGCGTACTGCCGCTAACATAATATTTATCGTAGCACCTACACTTGCAACGTCCAAGTATATTTTCGCACCAATTAACTCATCAGCGCGTAAGTATATAGCTCCATGTTCATTCGTCACTTTAGCACCAAGGGCTTCAAACCCTTTAATATGTTGATCGATAGGACGCGGACCTAAGAAACAACCGCCTGGTAAACCAATGACCGCTTTCTTAAAACGTCCTAACATAGCTCCCATTAAATAGTAGGAAGCACGAAGTTTCTTTACATTTCCGTTTGGTAAAGGAATTGCAAGCATATTCGTAGGATCGATAATCATCTGTCCATCTTTAAAAGAAACTTCGCCACCAATTTCCTCCAGCAATGCTTTTAACGTCCAAGCATCTGAAATCTCTGGAATGCCACCAATTGTTACCGAAGAATTAGCTAAGATGGAAGCGGGGATTAATGCAACTGCGCTATTTTTTGCACCACTTACTTTTAATGTTCCTTTAAGGCGATTTCCGCCATTGATTTTATAAACATCCATATCCGTTCTCCCTTATGATTGGAAAGTTTCACTTATTACTGTTCTTTAAGCTAGCCATATCGCTCACTTTCTATCAAATGTGTGCCTTGACTATTCCACATAAACTTCTCGAGTTAGCTCGAACAATTTCTTAATTAACAGTGTGTTTTCGCCAGTGGCTTTCACTTCATACAGGTGGATATTAAAACCTTTTTATTGAACAGTGCATTAGGTTTACCTTTTATCGATCGTTCTGTATGAAGTAAAAAAAGGTAATTAATTTATATTTTTGTTGTTACTGTTTATTATTTACCTTTTTCACAATTTAAAGCTTAAAATTTTATGAACAATAAAGATTTTTTTATATTCTCTATATAATATTTTATTTTTGAATAATGTTGAATGTTGAAATGGAAACTCGATTATTCTGAATTAAAGTAATAAATGGCTCTTATTTGTTTTTACGTTTTTCCCAGTCCGCTAAAAATCCTTCAATCCCTTTATCAGTTAATGGATGATGGAATAATTGTTTTAAAACTTTAAATGGTGTTGTAGCAATATCAGCTCCTGCTAAAGCTACATCTGTAATATGTTGAGGGTGACGGATAGAAGCTGCAATAATTTCCGTTTCAATGCCGTGAATTGCAAACATATCTGAAATTGTTGCAATTAACTCTGTACCACTTTGACCAATGTCATCTAAACGTCCAACAAAAGGAGATACATAAGTTGCACCGGCACGGGCAGCCATTAATGCTTGGTTCGCACTAAAAATTAACGTCACATTAGTTTTAATACCTTTTTCAGAGAAAAATTTACAAGCTTTTAGACCTTCTGGTGTCATCGGTAATTTAACAGTGATGTTTGGTGCAATCGCTGCTAATTCTAAACCTTCTTTAATCATCCCTTCAGCATCTAGAGAAATTACTTCACCACTTACAGAACCATCAACTAGTTCAGCAATTTCACGAAGACGATCGTGGAAAGAAACATTTTCTTCTTTTGCTACCAATGATGGGTTTGTTGTAACACCCGATAAAATCCCCCAAGAATGGGCTTCCTTAATTTCTTCAAAGTTTGCTGTATCGATAAAAAATTTCATTATCTATATCCTCCTGTTTTCCATTTGTAAAGTGTCAATCAAAAATTAAGAGAAGGTCGATTGATTCCAATCCGACACTTCTCCTGCAAATCACTATATCAATTACGCCTCGGCACAATTGCGTCCGGATTTAAATTGTGCTTGTACAGTTAACTTTATGAAAAATCCGGTGCACGTTCCGGAAGTTCGTATTTCATCCAATCAAGGGATTTCCCATTTCCAAAACGGTAGGAAAATTTTCAATTGAATGAAAGTAAAGATAAAAAAGCATATATTCTATTGTTTATCCTATAGTAAACATTTTTAGTAATAATTAAAACCATTGGGCTTTTATATTATTTTCCCCTTAAATGATTATTGAAACATCTATTCTATAACAGTAAGTTAGAATTACTTATGCCTTTTGAGAACTACCGAATTCACGCATTTTTCCAATAACCGTTTCTTTAATTGCTTCACGTGCTGGTCCTAAATATTTACGTGGATCATACACTTTTTTATCGTTTTCAAAAATTTCACGGATAACTTTCGTTGCAGCAATTTGATTTTCAGTGTTCACGTTTATTTTAGCCGTTCCTAACGAAATTGAACGTTGAATATCTTTAGTTGGAATACCAGTTCCACCATGTAAAACAAGTGGTAATCCTGTTAAGTTAGAAATCTCTTCCATTTCTTTAAATCCTAAATTTGGTTCACCTTGATATGGACCATGAACTGAACCAAGAGCAGGTGCTAAGCAATCGATGTTTGTTTGTTCAACAAGTTGTTTACATTCCTGAGGATCAGCATATATAATACCTGCACCAATAACATCATCTTCTTGTCCGCCAACAGTACCAAGTTCAGCTTCAACAGATACTCCTTTTGAATGTGCATATTCTACAACTTCTGTTGTAATTTTTACATTTTCTTCAAACGGATGATGGGAAGCATCAATCATTACAGATGTAAAACCAGCATCAACAGCTTCTTTACATTTAGCAAAACTTGAACCATGATCTAAATGGATAGCAACAGGAACAGAAATTTTATAACTTTCCATTAATCCTTTAACCATATTTACAACTGCAATAAATCCGCCCATATATTTTCCAGCGCCTTCAGAAACACCAAGGATGACTGGAGATTTTTCTTCTTCAGCAGCAAGTAAAATCGCTTGTGTGAATTCAAGGTTATTAATATTAAATTGCCCTACAGCATATCCTTCTTCTTTCGCCTTAATTAACATTTCTTTCATTGATACTAATGGCATTACGAAAATCCTCCTCGGACAGATATAAAATTTAATAAGTTAAATATTCCAGTCTAATCATAGCAAAAACGATGTAGTCTCTCAAGTGAGACTACATCGTTTTCTGCGCCGAAAGCTTGCGTCAGGCGCAAAACACTTAATTTGAACTAATTTATTGATAAGTACTTGCTGTTTCTCTTTTTCATCCATCTCTCAAGTGCTAGGAGATGCTACCCTTTTCTGCGCCGAAAGCTTGCGTCAGGCGCAAAACACTTAATTTGAACTAATTTATTGATAAGTACTTGCTGTTTCTCTTTTTCATCCATCTCTCAAGTGCTAGGAGATGCTACCCTTTTCTGCGGCGAAAGCTTGAGACAGCCGCAAAAACACTTTAATTGAATATTTCCCCTTGAAGATAATTTCTCTTTTACTAGCATGTCTCTCAATCCTAGAGACGGGTTTGTTTTCTGCGGCGAAAGCTTGCGACAGCCGCAAATATACTTTATAAAAACATTTCCTTTTAAAAAACCTCTCTCTTGCTACCTGTCTCTCAAGACTAGAAACCGGCTTGTTTCTACAGCAGGAGTATCGAAAAAATGAATTATTTTAAGTTAAACTTACACATATGACTATTAATTGTTAATAATATACACGCCAAGTTTTATGTAGAAAAATAACCGTCTTTATTTTTTCAACACTTCATTTACTTCATTTTTAATATCAAAAATATTAAATGGTTTTGTAAAGTATTTCATCACGCCTAATTCATTTGCTTCATCCATAATTTCATTATCATCAAATGCTGTCATCATAAATACAGGAACATTTAAGTTATTCTTTCTTATTTCTCGTAATATTTCGATCCCATTCATTCCGGGAATTTTCATATCTAATAAAACACAATCTATGTTGTTACTTGCCATTATTTTAAGCGCTTCCAATCCGTTGGCAGCTTGAAATATTTTATATCCTTCCCTGGAGAAAACTTCATTTAACAGAAGACGAATTCCTTTTTGATCATCAACGATTAATATTTTTTTCACTATAACTTTCCCCTTAACGTGATATTATTTTATTATTATTTCCATTACTTTAATTACATTCCCTATCATACTTCACCTAAACATAAATTTCGATTTACTTTTTAAAAAACCTTTTAAAAAGACGTGCTATATTCTTTAAGATTTTACAATTTCGCAACGAAATATTTATAATACATAAAGAGGTGAAACCTATGTCTAAAATACTTTCTACTCAAATGAGTGGATTATTTCAAAGAATTATTCAAAGTGAAGAAGAAGCAATAGAAGAAACAGCACGTTTACTTGCTCAAGCTAATGTTGGTCAAGGCAATGTATATTTCGCATGCTTTGGTGAATTACAGCCCATTGAAATAAAAGCGTTGGAAAAAACAGAGCCATTTGCTAATCTATCAAAATGGACTCCAGATACACCACTTACGGATGCAGATCGTGTATGTATCTTCACAGCAAGTTGTGAAGATCAAGAGGCTTTAAACTTGGCAAAAGAGTTATACGAAGAATTTATACCATTCGCTGTCGTTGCCCCTGAGCAACAAAGCGATAATAATGAATTAAGTAACTTGGCATACACATATGTGTCAACGAAAGTACGTGGCGGAATATTACCCCATCCAGTCAAACTTGGTGAACGAATTGTAATCCCACACCTAATGGCAGCTTTATTTATTTATGAGGCTATTAAGTTAAACTATGATGAAATAATTTTTGATGATGAACTCTAAGTTTAAACATTCGCCATTGACGTTTTTATAGTACATTGATTACTATCATTTTTCTAGGTATTTTTATCTTACTATAGAAAGTTAAAGATAGGTTAAATATTACACAAATTTATCTATCATTTATTATACTTATTGTTCAAAACTTAAACAAAAGGGATATCTTATATAAAAAAGGTGTAGAAATAAACTGCATCTTTTCCATCAAAGAGGATATACTCATTAATAGGTAAATAGATGAAATAAAATTTGTTATTAACTGAGAGATTAAAAATTAAATGGAAAATTAAAAAACTACCTTGTAGTTCAATGCGAACTGTACTAGGTAGTTTTAGTTTACCTTATAATACTAGCTATTTCGTTTATCTAACGAATTCTAATTTCTGTCTCTTTATTAAAGAAATGAGCTTTATTCATATCAAAAGCAATTTCAAGCTTGTCACCAGGCTTGACCTCTGTACGTGGGTCGATCGTCGCTACTAAATTTTGGCCTTCAATAGTAGAATAAATTGTCATATCCGCACCAGTAAGTTCTGCTAATTCGATATCAATTTTAACTGTTGCCCCTTTAGCATAGTCAATAAATACTGGTTCATCATGGAAATCTTCCGGTCTAATCCCTAGAATCACTTCTTTTCCAACGTATCCTTGCTCACGAAGAACCATCATTTTTCCTTCGGGAATCGTAATGTTTGTACTTCCCATAGAAAAAACACCGTCTAAAATCTTTCCATTAAAGAAATTCATTGAAGGGGATCCTATAAATCCGCCTACGAAAATATTCTCTGGATTTTCGTAAATATACTTAGGAGCTCCTACCTGTTGAATCACCCCATCTTTCATCACAACAATCCGACTTGCCATCGTCATTGCTTCTGTTTGATCATGCGTTACATAAATGGTTGTAGTTCCTAATCTTCGGTGAAGCTTAACGATTTCAGCTCGCATTTGAACACGAAGTTTTGCATCCAAATTTGATAACGGTTCGTCCATTAAGAACACTTTTGCATCACGAACGATGGCACGGCCTAACGCAACTCGCTGACGTTGTCCACCAGAAAGGGCTTTTGGTTTACGTTTTAAGTAATCTTCGAGACCTAAAATTTTAGCTGCTTCTTTTACACGTCGATCGATTTCATCCTTTGGTACTTTACGAAGTTTTAACCCAAAGGCAATATTATCGTAAACTGTCATATGAGGATATAGTGCATAGTTTTGGAAAACCATAGCAATATCACGATCTTTAGGGGCTACATCGTTTACTCGGCGTTCGTCAATGAAGAAATCTCCTTTAGAAATTTCCTCAAGCCCGGCAACCATTCGTAAAGTGGTTGATTTCCCACAACCAGATGGGCCAACAAACACAATGAATTCCTTATCTTGAATATGAAGGTTAAAATCACTTACTGCTGTTACTTTATTGTCGTATATTTTATAAATATTATTTAATTTTAGCTCTGCCATTTTTTCAGCCTCCTACAATCTAAAAGTTTTATTCATCGTTTGCCAACACATACTGATTTTTACTCAATTCTTATTGTCATTTTATCGGAAAACGCTTTCAATTATAATTTAATATTTTTAGATAATTGTTAAATATTTTTATATTTTTACAACTCGAATAAAAAAGACTTGTAAATTTAAACAAGTCTTTTTTAAAAATATCAGTTTATTTTCCCTACGCCGGCTTTTGTCTTTACAATTGCAGGAATAGCCTGTGTTGGATGGATTTTTGTGTACAAGGATGGCTTCCATCCAACATTCTCATCTAGTTGTACATCGTTTCCTTCGTTATGTGCTTTAACAAGATCTACTTTGCTTCCTTTACCTTTCCCATTTACGAATGAACCGTCCTCATATATAGAAGTTCCTTTCCAATAACGAATAATATGAGAAGGATCTACATTGTAATCGAAGTTAAAATAGTTATTTTCAGCATAAATTTTCGATTCCGCCCCTACCCCAAATGCATAATCGAATAAGTATTCCGAGTCATTCGTAAACTCATAATAGTTATTGTAGATATGAACTTCACCATAACGCACTCTTGGTAAACGTTGTGTTAAATCCTTAAAATAATTGTGGTGAATGGTTACTTTTAATCTATCTCTATCAGTCGTTTTGCTGTCACTTGACCCAATCAGCATCACTTTATCATGGTCTTCAAATTTGTTATACGAAATCGTCACATAACTTGCACCGTTTGTTACGTCCAATAATCCATCATGCTGTTGGTAAGTACGGCCAAAGTATTTTCCAAAAGAGGAGTCTGTGTTTTCACCATCAGTAAATGTGCAATGGTCAATCCAAACATTTTCAGTATTATTTGTGATGGAAATATTATCGTATTCAGAATTCCACTCACCATAATCTCCGTCCGTCGGGTCCCATTGTGGGAAGAAATCACGCGGAGCTTCAAACTCAATGTTGCGGATAATGATATTCTCTACTCCGCTCATATTCAAACTACCCCCAATGATTTTAGCATCATTGCCAATTCCTATTATGGTCGTATTCGAACCAATATTGATTACAATTTGTTCTTTTTGCTTTTTCTGAGCCTTAGCGCGTGCATCTTCAAGCTCACCTTCTACTTCCTTTTTATAACCCCACGTTTCAGGATTGTATGCCTTTAAATATTCTTCAAAATCATACCCTGTACCCTCTGCATAGTATTCGGGTCCAATCGGATTATTATTTTCATCTACATTAAAATCAATTGTCCCTTCTACATAGATGATCTTCGGTTGATCATTCTTACCGTTTGATTTATTATCACCACCCAATGCTTCAATTAATTCGCTTTTATTTGTAACTGTGAAAATATGATTTTCGTCTGCTTTAGATCCACCTGTTGTTCCGTTTCCAAAAGAAGCCCATCCATCTTTTGGTTGTAAAACTTCTTTTCCTAGGTCATTGGATGAAGCCGAGACGGAAATAACCCCAAAACTGAATAACAATACTGCTAGAATGGTACTAATCATTTTTTTCATAAATTCACCTTTTCCTCTCATTTTATTTTTGTAAAAAATCTTCCCGCTGTGGGGTAAAAACATCTAAAATGGTGGAATCTTCTTCTAGCGCTTTAACTCCGTGGCGTGTACCCGACGGAATGTAAATACTATCTCCCTGTCTAACAATTTGAACTTCTCCGTCCAGGTTGAACTCAAAGCTTCCTCGTGAGATATAACTCACTTGTTCATGAGGATGAGAATGGATGCTTCCAACTGCGTCTTTCTCGAAAGTTACTTCCGTCATCATTAAACTGCCTCCGTAACCTAAAAGTTTTCGTTCCACCCCTTCTTCTGTTGAGACGGCTTTGATTTTATCACCAAAAATAAACATATCTCTCCCCCTCATTACGTTTGCTTTGGTAGTTCAATTAAATAAAGATTACAAGGACCTTCTCGGTCGGATGTAAACAAAATCTTTTCATTATTCCAGCTAAAGGTTGGATGACAATGGGTTTGTTGAGTAATCCAGCTCGTTTTGTGAGAACATAACGTTTGAATCGTAGCCTTCTCTCCCGATATATCAATTAACACTAAATCCTCTACTTCATCTCCGACTAATACTGTATTGTTAAAATTGCTATGATAGTGATTGCAATAAAAAGGTAGATCAATTTGACGGATTAAGTTCCCCTCTTCATCGGCTAATCCTACAAATGGAATTTGCCCTGACGTATGTGATTTTTGAATAGTTGCTTGCGTTCTATGAACAGTTATTGTTCCGTCATGGCCTTTTCGACGGTTATCAAAAAAGATTTTCCCATCACTAGTCCAAAACTCGTGGCCAATACAATCGTCCTCTCCTTGCCTAAATAAAGGCTGCGGGGAACGCGAACGAATATCCAATAGCCAAATTCGTTGGTGAACAAGATTCCATGGTCCTTCATGGCAAAAGGTTGCCAAGCTGCTATTTATCGGTGAAAACTGAAAGTGCCCTAGCCAGTGGGTATCTTCGAAAACATCAAAAACCTCTTTCCCATCCATGCTGATTAACGTTATCCAACCCTTTTTTGTCGCATACATCGTTTCTTTAAATCCTCTATAATTGGCTCCTCTTTCGATTGGAACAAATTCATTCCGAGCCATACCGATATATTTTTTATCCGCAGAAATATGCGGGTGGCCTAAATCTATCCCCGGCTTTTCCTCATAGAGTACAGTAGTTTGGAATGTTGATATTTCTAATTTCTTTAATAACCTTCCCGTTACATAAACGACAATGTCACCGTCAGGAGTTTTCGTATGAAAGCTTGGAGTAATTCCCTTGGGCTCATCTGTTAGCTGTAAAATCCTACCGGTAGCTAAATTCATTTTAAAAAGATTATAAATTTCTGATCTTTTAGAAGAACGGTCCGATAAAAAATAAATATCTTGATCTCCTGTACAAAAAGAATTATCGGTAAAGTAAAAGTGGAAATTATTAGAACCATTAGATGTTAGCTGTTTGACAACATTACCCGTTTTCTCATCTATATACTCTTTGAATTCTGAAGGAAACTCCTTGCCAATCATATATCTTCCTCCTCCCAATTAAGGATAAAGTTGAATAGGCTTTTTTGAGAAATACACGTCATACACTAACATCTATTTATAAAGTAACTCCCGTCTTAAAAATCGCAATCTCCCTAAAATCATTTTTCTCATTATTCACAAGTTCTCCACTAGCAACTTGTATAATATAGTCGATAAAATCGTTCAACACGACATCGGATTCCTTCTCTAAAAGTACACCAGCATTAAAATCAATCCAGTGGGGCTTTGTTTCATACAATGGGGTATTTGTTGAAATTTTCATTGTTGGCACAAAGGATCCAAATGGGGTTCCCCGCCCTGTCGTGAATAGTACTAATTGACATCCAGCTGCAGCTAGAGCAGAAGATGCAACCAAGTCATTCCCAGGTGCACTCAACAAATTCAACCCTTTTTCTCTAAGAATTTCTCCATATTTTAGAACATCTGTTACCATTGATGTTCCTGCCTTCTGTGTACAACCTAAAGATTTATCCTCCAATGTTGAAATTCCACCATCCTTATTTCCTGGAGAAGGATTTTCATAGATTGGTTGTTTATTTTCTATAAAGTACTCTTTAAATTCATTAATTAGCTCAACCGTCTTTTCAAAAACTTCTGAATTCACAGCACGCTCCATTAGGATTGTTTCAGCTCCAAACATTTCTGGAACCTCTGTCAGTACTGTCGTACCTCCTTGAGCAACAAGGAAATCTGAAAATCTACCCAGCAATGGATTTGCCGTGATTCCTGAAAAACCATCAGATCCCCCACACTTCAACCCAACCTTTAATTCAGATAATGGTACGGGTTCACGTTTATCGTTTTTAGCAGCTGCATAAATTTCTTTTAGTAATTCCACACCTGCTTCAATTTCGTCGGTCACTTCTTGAGAAACTAAAAACTTTATACGCTCTTCATCAAATTCTCCAAGAGTTTGCTTAAATTCATATAAGTTGTTGTTTTCACAACCTAATCCTAAAACAAGGACACCACCGGCATTTGGATGGAGCACCGCATCTCTTAATATTTTTCTAGTATTTTCATGATCGTCTCCTAATTGAGAACATCCATAATTGTGTTTTAATACGAGAACGTTTTCAAACGGGTAAATATCACCTACTTCCTTTTCAAAAAGTTTCAACATTCGTTCCGCAATCCCATTTACACAACCAACAGTTGGCACTATCCAAAGTTCGTTTCGAATCCCTACATTTCCATTTTTTCTTTTGTAACCATTAAACGTAAGGTTTTTATTTTTATAAGGATTACGGTTTAACTTTTGATGGAATTGATATTCCTGAATTCCGTCCAAATTCGTTTTAATATTATGGGTATGAATATGTTCCCCCACCGAAATTGTTTTAATTGCGTGGCCAATTGGGTACCCGTACTTAATGACATGTTCATTAACAGAAAAATCTTTGATTGCTATTTTATGTCCTCTTTTAATCTCATCCTTTAGTACGATCGTTTGCTCATTCATTATCAATGATTGCCCTTTTGGTAAATCTTTAAGTGCTACAACCACATTATCGTGATCATGTAATTGGATGAAATCCAACATGAATATTCCCCCTAATTAATTGGCCGCCTTTTGCTCCAATAACGTTTCAACGGCCTGTTTCATTCCTTTTGTTTCAATTTCATATAAATTTTTCGTCACTTCGTCTGTTAATTCCGGTATAACGTTTAAATCCATATCCCAGATTTTTTTGCAACTTAACACACTTGTGACAATTCCTCTAATACTCTCTAGACTGCCATCAACTTCATTCCATTGTGTCTTAAACAATTCAAGTACTTCGTGGTCGTCGGACAGTTCAATCTTTTCATCACCGCTTTTTCCCTTATAAAAGGAAATCAACGCAGCTAGTGAGAATACTAGTTTCTTCGGTAATGAATTTTTACGATTTACATATTCCAGCAAGGTAGGTAAATCTCTAGTTTTAAATTTAGATGTTGAATTTAATGAAATACTTAATAAGAAATGCTGCATATACGGATTCTTAAATCTCTCAATCACTTCTTCTGCAAAAGATCGACTTTCATTTATAGGAAAATCCAATGTTGGAATGATTTCATCATAAATTATCTCTTTTACGAATTTACCAATGATTTCATGTTCAATTGCCTCACCTACTGTGTTGAGACCGTATAAATAAGAAACAGGAGCCATCGCTGTATGAGCACCGTTTAAGATTCGTACCTTCCTTGTTCTGTACGGAGATATATCATCGACAAAGAAAGTGTTCAATCCTGCCAGATGAACCGGAAATTCTTCACGAATCCATTGTGGTCCTTCAATAACAAATAGGTGGAATTGCTCACCAACAACGACAAACTCGTCTATATAGCCAAGCTCTGCTGTGATTTCATCGATTGATTCCGTAGGGAACCCCGGAACAATTCGGTCAACAAGTGTATTACAGAATGTATTTGCTCCATCAATCCAATCCAAAAATCCTCGTCCTAATTTCCATAACTCTCCATATCGTAAAACCAATTCCTTTAATTTATCCCCATTACGCTCTATTAGTTCACAAGGTATAATAATCAAACCTTTATCCTCTTTGCCTTCAAATGCTTGATAACGTTCATACAAAAAAGAAGTTAGTTTAGCTGGAAAACTCGTTTGAGGTCGATCTGTTAATTGATCATTTTCGTTAAAGACAATCCCTGCTTCTGTTGTATTAGAAAAAATAAACCTAAGATCGGGATTATGGGCTAGTTGCATATACTCATCGTATTGTTTAAAAAGATTTAAACCTCGGCTAATACAACTTATCGTCGAATGTTCTTTGACAGGTTTTCCTTCTTTTATCCCTTGTAAATAAAGAGTAAATAATCCATCCTGTTCATTTAACTTTTCAACTGCTCCTTGTCCGCGCGGCTGAACGACTACCACACTGCCATTAAAGTCTGTATTCTCGTTAAGCACATCAATTTGCCAATCAATAAAGGCTCTTAAAAAATTACCTTGCCCGAATTGCAAAACTTTCTCCGGACGTTTTTGATAATTTTTTACAAATTGCTTGTTTAATTTTTCCATGAACATTCTCCTCATAAATCAACACTTTTTACAATGCATAGATGAACTTTAAGACAATGGGACACATTAGAAACAATTAATCTTGTCTTAGGGAAATTAGATTTTCTCCTACTAATCCGTGTCTACAATCCCTATTAGCTCTTAGTCTCCGTTACTCTTTAATCAAATTGAAAATATTCTTTTGCATTATAATAAGAAATTCCTTGAACGATTTTCCCTAAGAATTCAGGATCATTTGGAACTTCTCCCTGCTCTACCCACTCACCAATTAGATAACAGATTAATCTTCTAAAATATTCGTGTCGTGTATAGGATAAGAAACTACGGGAGTCAGTTAACATACCGATAAAACGGCTAAAGAGACCCATATTCGCTAAGGATTGCATTTGCTCAAGCATTCCTATCTTATTATCGTTAAACCACCAAGCTGTACCGAACTGGATTTTCCCAGGAATGCCTCCCCCTTGAAAGCTTCCGATTACAGCGGAAATCACGTTATTATCTTTCGGATTTAGAGAATAAATAATTGTTTTCGGCAGAGCATTTTCTTTCTCCATTGAATTTAACAGCTGTACCAATGGTTTTGCGATTTCTTTATCATTAATGGAATCATAGCCTGTGTCCGGACCTAAAACTGTAAACATTCTTTCGTTATTATTTCGTAAGGCATTAATGTGGAACTGCATTGCCCAGCCTAATTCAGCATATAACTTACCTAAAAATCTTAAAGTATAACTTTTATATTTCTTTTCATCTTCAGTGGAAACTTTTTTACCTTGTAAAGCCTCTTCGAAAATCCGTTGCACTTCCTCTAACGTTGTGTCTGCATACATCATCGTATCGATTGCATGATCTGAAACTCTACCACCTACTGAATGGAAAGATCGAACTCTTGACTCAAGGGCTTGGAGGAAGTCTCCATAACTTTTAATTTGGATTGCTGAAATTCCTTCCAGTGTTTTCACCCAATTTAGATACCCGTCACGGTTAATTTCAAGTCCTTTATCCGGGCGGAAACTAGGTAAGACTTTTACATCAAAGTCACTTTCTTCTTGCAAACGCAGATGATACTCTAAACTATCAACAGGATCATCTGTCGTACATACGACCCGCACATTTGATTTTTTAATAAAATCCCTGGCGCGGAAACCATCACTATTTAATAACCTATTTACCTTTTCCCAAATAGCGGGGGCAGTTTCTTCGTTTAAAAGCTCATTTATTCCAAAAAATCTTTGAAGTTCTAAGTGAGTCCAGTTAAATACTGGATTTCCAATTGTCATCGGAAGGGTTCTAGCCCATGCCAAAAACTTATCGTAATCATTAGCTTTGCCCGTAATATACTCTTCCTCAATTCCATTTGCTCGCATTAATCGCCATTTATAATGGTCACCATATAACCAGATTTCCGTAATATTTTTGAATTTTTTATTCTCATAAATTTCTTTAGGACTTAAATGGCAATGATAGTCAATAATAGGCATATTCTTTGCATAGTCGTTATATAAAGTAACGGAGGTTTCATTATTTAGTAAAAAATTTTCATCCATGAAATTTCGCATATAAACACCAGCCTTTTCGATTTATTAAAGGGAATATATTTGTTCTATTCATTTTATGTTGGAATATTTTTCCTTTAAATACTTCATACTGCCATCGATATAAGGTTCTCTTGTCCCTTCCATCAAAACATTTAGAAAGGGTTTTTTCTGTTTTATACTTTTAAAAATAACCTCATAATTTAACAAACCTTGCCCTACTGGTACGATTTTGACCCAATTATTTTCAATAATAAAATCCTTTGCATGAAGGGCGACAATCTTGTCTCCAAACAGCTCGATTGCTTCTTGAATAACCTCTTCTTGATGTTCGTAATTATCCATTGAAATAAAATTAGCAGGATCATAGATGACTTGTAGATGATTGGAAGGAATTTCTTCAAGTAACCGTTTCATTCGCTGTGGTGTATGAATCGGATGATTAATTCCCCCTTCTATTCCTACAATCACGCCAAATTTCTCTGCCTCTTCCACAAGTTCTTTAACACTTTCGACTACTTCATAAAATGGTTGTTCCTTAAAATTTTCCTCTGTATACACGATGTCTGGATTAACATTTCCCGTCTCCGTTCCTACAATGCTGCAGCCAAAATCTCTCGCAAATCGAATATGCTCCTTGAATCGTTCAAGTTCCTTTCTTCTTACATGACAGTCTGGGTGAATCATGTTAATATAACAGCCTAAAATGGCAATTTGAATCCCTTTTTGTTTAAAAACGCTTCCAATATGATGGGCAAAACCAGGACTCAAACTACCTAATGAAGTATTCATCTCCCTAAATGATTTCCCTAGTGCCAATTGAACAGCGGTTAATCCTTTACTAGCAATCACACTTACTAATTCTTCTAATGGAAGGTTGTCAATATCATGAGCTCTGATTCCAATATTTAGGCTCACCTTCTCTCTCCTCCTATTCTAAAAAAGAATCTGTCCCTTAACCTTGAACCAAACCCTTTTAAAATTGTTTATCTCACTAGTCGTAATTTATTATTAGAAAAGCTGTTTAGATTCAAGAAAGGTTTCCCTTGTTCAGTAATCTAGTTTTTATTTATCTTAAATCCTCCATTTTTACGTGATCCATGTCTGTATAGGTGATGTTTTCCCCACACATTGCCCAAAATGATTCAATCTCATCTGTGTTATATCTTTTCATTTCCTCTGGATGATTTGCCTAACGAGTTTCCATTTTGAATATCCCTCCATTCGAATGGTTCACCGCACAATTTTCCCTGGCACTTGATTTGCATAGGTCTTAATCTCTTCGGGTGAGAAAGTGTTACAGTCACCAAGAACAGTGTGCTTTAAGACCGATGCTGCAGTTGCAAATGTAACCGCTTCCTTTAATGATGTTAGTTCAAGGATTCCATATAACATTCCTGCGACAAAGGCATCCCCACCACCGACCCGATCGACAATATGATCAATTTGATAAATTTTCGACTGGTATAAAGCTCCATCCACGAAAAGATTTCCTTGTAATGTATTCGTTGATGCTGAAAGTACATCTCGAAATGTTGAAGCGAAAAATTGAATATTCGGATATTTTTTTCGAATAGTTTCGTAATAAAACATAAGTCTATCCGTATTTTCCATTGATTCCGATGCTTTATCAATACCAAGCAAGTAAGTAGCATCTAATTCTCCACAGAAACAAATATCCACATAGGGAAGAAAGCGTTTAATTGTTTCTGCTGCTTCCTGATGACTCCATAATTTAGAACGATAGTTAAAATCAAAGCTTGTTATTACACCCTTTTCCTTTGCCTTTTGTAAAGCTATTAAAGTTAACTCTACTAAACTAGGTGAAAGTGCAGGTGTAATACCAGTAACGTGGAATAGATCAGCATCTTGAAAAATGTTATCAAACTGGATTTCCTCACAAATTATTTGTGTAAAGCTAGAATGCTTTCGATCGTAGGTTACTTGTGCACTTCTAGCTCCAACACCTGATTCAACATAATACGTACCTAATCGCTCTCCGCCTTTTAATAAAAATTCTGTTCGGACACCGTTCATTTTCAAGTGTCTTTCTGCAGCTAATCCAAGAGGATTGTCAGGTACTTTACTAACAAAATAAACATCATACCCGAAATTTGCCAAAGATACACTGACATTCGTTTCTGCACCGCCGTAGTTCAAAGCTAGTTGATCGGCTTGGGAAAGTCGTTTTCCAACCTCTGTTGACAATCGAAGTAAAATTTCTCCTAGCGTTATAATTTTTTTCATTTTGAAACCTCTCGAGCAGTTTTGACTTTATTTATATATTCTGTTGTGTATTCTGTAATCTTAGCAAAATCATCCGTTTTTTGCTGAGGCTATTAAACTCCCCGGACTCCAACAGTGACACAATCATTTTTCGAATCCAAATATCGACATTTTCTAAGTCGATTCCAGCAGTAGGCATAGGATTAATTTGTGGAAGTGGTCCCCTTACTGCCTTCACAAAATCAGGATCCAAATCCGCCTGCTGGGAGTATAGTCATTTTTTCATCATGTCACCCCAAACGCGGCAATTAATTAAGAATTTTTAGAATATACAAACTTATACGTTGAGTATATAAATCCATGAAAGGGATTACAATTTGATTTAACAAACATCTTAAAATCTTAAACCATTATCTTAAGATTTTTATACATGTATGGAAAAACTTACAAAGGAATATGGGGAAAGATTTTTAAATTTTTGCGGAGATGCAATCGTAGAAAAGTTTCTAAAATAGAACGAGGACCATAAAAGGATATGAAGTGTTTTGCGACCCTTCGAATCATCCTTACAAACTACTAAAAAGAGAAAAAAGAACAGACCCCTTATAACTCAACAAATGTTAAGTTGGGGCATGCCCTTTAATTTATATCCGTTGATTTTATTTAAACTGCTTTTTGTACTCGGCAGGTGTATAACCAGTATATTTTTTAAAACAAATACTAAAATATTGGGGATTATTATAGCCAACTTTTTCACAAACTTCATAGGTTTTCTTATCACCATTACGCAATTCTTCCATCGCCTTCTTCATCCGTATCTCCAATAGGAAATCTCCAAAATTGATTCCTTTTTCCAGTTTAAATAGATTGCTTAAATACGGAGCACTAACATGGATAAATTCAGCTACTTTTTTTAATGTTAAGGTGCTATCTTGGAAGTGTTCTTTCATGTACATAATTGCCTGATCAACATGGCTAAAATGATTCTTGTCTTCTTTTTTATTCATTTCATCAGACCATTGTTGAATAAGTCGGTTTAAAATTCCCATCATTTCCGATAAGGTTTCCATTTTTAAAATATTTTGATAAACATCCGATGAACTAAAACTTTTAATCTCCTCTTTTTTCCACTTTTCAACTTCAAAAAAGAGCATCGTACTAAACTTTAATGCGATAATTTTTAATTCAGTTAACGGCACGGATTTTTTTTCTATAATTGCTTCATTTAATTGATGAAGCGTTTCACTTACCTTTTCAGGTATTCCTAACTTAATATGATTTTCTAATTCAAATTCCAATTCTTTTAAACGACTTTCCGTTTCTTCCTTACTTGAAACGGTATCTTCAAAAGAAAATACTTTACCTATTCCCATAATATGTCTCAAATCCATTGCTAAACGTGATTCAAGCAATGATTTGCCCAGCTCAAATAAATTTGGATAGGTTCTACCAAGTGTAATTGTTATAGAATGTTTGACGGAATGACAACAATCAAATAATTGTTGTACAAGCTGTCCCTTCCTTACATCATTTTCGTCTTCCAAAGATAACAGAATGGCGAATTCATTAGGATCGATATGGATGGCAATAAAGTTTCTTTGCGAAAAAAAGGAAGAAGTTATCTCTGTCATCTTTCGTTTGCATTCATCATGAAATCCGATAGGAGAATGAAGCAGTACTGCTGCAAATTCGGGTCCTTCTAATTCAACCCCAAGCTCAGCTAATTCCTCTTCGATATCCATCCACTCCCCTTCTCCCTTCATCAACTCTTGAAAAAATTTCTGCTGAAGGTACGGCAAAGATTCCATAATTCTTTTTTCCTTTTTATTTTCCTGTTCCCAATCTTCTGCTGCCTCTTTTGCTTTATGTAGCAATTGCTCTGAGTCCACTGGCTTTAATAAATAATCGTATGCTTTTAGTTTCACTGCTTGTTGAGCATATTTAAAATCTTCGAAGCCTGTTAGAAAAATAATTCTCGTTTCCGGACTAATTTCTCTTATTTTTTTTGCCATTTCTAACCCGTCCATAAAGGGCATATTTATATCTGAGATGACGACTTGGGGTTGTTCTTTTTCAATTAGTCCGAGTGCCACCTCACCATCTCCCGCTTCCCCTGCAACAACAAATCCATGTTCATCCCAATTAATTGACTGACAAATCCCACGACGAATAATGCGATCATCTTCGACAACAATCACTTTATACATTTCCGTTAATCTCCCCCTTTGTTTTGGGAATCAGAATGCTCACCACTGTGCCTTGACCTAATTTACTTGATATATGCAAACCATATTCTTTTCCAAAGTGAATTTTAATTCGCTCATTTACACTTTTTAACCCAATCCCAATAAAACTCTTTTTCTCTTGAAAAGAAGCTTCCATTTCTTTTAAAATCTCTACTAATTTTTCTTCTTCAATGCCATTCCCATTATCAGCCACCTCTAGGTGAATCGTATCTCCTGTCTGATAGCCTTTTATCGTAATCCTCCCTTGACCTCTTCTCTGCTTTACTCCATGATAAATGGCGTTTTCAATTAATGGCTGTAATGAAAGTTTAATAATGTTATAGGATAAAATATCTTCTTCAATGTTAATTTCGTAGGAGAAGTCATCTCCATACCGCATTTCCTGGATGAATAAATAATGCTCAATATGTTCAATCTCATCTTTAATCGGAATAATCTCCTTTCCCTTGCTAATTCCTATACGAAAGAAGCTTGAGAGGGCACTGATCATTCGGCTTGCATCCTTATTTAATCCCATATCACATAATCCTTTTATCGAATAAAGTGTATTATAAAGAAAGTGAGGATTAATTTGCGCATGCATAATCGCAAATTCTAATTGCCTTTTCTCCTCCTGTTCTAACTGAATTTGTTCCATCAATGTTTGCGTTCGTAAAAGTAACTCTTTAAACCCGTTATGAAGTATTTTCATTTCTTCTGGACCAGACGATTCATCATATAAAGCAAGACTTTCCCTTTTAATCGTACGCATTTGCTTTGCCATTTTTTCAAATGGTTTTGAGATATATTTTCCAACTAAGGAAGTTAAAAAAATCGCACTAACAATCATTACTAATATGAAAAAAACAGTAGCATGTTTTATGTAATTTACTTTATTTAATATTTCACTTTCAGGAACAACAGCCGCCAATTTCCACTTATTTGCCTCGATAGTGTCATAGATTACAATCATATCTTCTCCGGCAACGCTTTCATATGAGAATTCTCCGCTTTCATCTTCAGTATGTTGAAGTGAATGAAGCGTTTTGTCATCTAACTGATATTCTGATTTAACGTCTTTCGATTCATATTTTCCATTGGGGCTAATAAGTGTTAAATAGCCATTTTCTCCAATTAACGATTTGTTCAACACTTGTTCAAAGTAATCATCTCGAAGATTAAATAGGATAATTCCTCTATCAGACGAGGGGCCCCTCTCGATTAATCTAAATAAAGAAATTACTTGATCATTTGTATTAAAAATTTCATCTTGATGCATATTTCTCCAATAAAATCCTTCTTTGCTTCCTTCATATAGATTAAAATAATCCTCATACGAAATGGATGGATTCGAATTATAATCACTGTGATAAAGGGAAAACTCCCCTTGGTTTAGATCAATGAGGACGGATTCAATGATGACGTTATATCGGGAATATACATGTTGCAAACTCTTATCAATTTCCACGTAATACTCTGGTTTAATTTCTGCTCTCTCAGTTCCAACTAAATTTAATATTCTCGGGTTACTCGAAACAGATACTAATTGTTGAAAAACATCTGAAAGCATATAGTCTAAATAATTTTTTGTTTGAAAAATTGTATCATTGACATTTTTATATGCATTTTCTTCAATTTGTGCTGTTGCAAGCATCGAAGACACCCATCCGGAAATGGATATAAAAATAATAATGATAGGTAAATAGAGAGTGTTAATCGTTGATTTAATGGAGTATAGGAAATATTTCTGAAATAAGTTCTTTATTTTTGTCATCAGTTCACCCCCTTCTCTTCTATCTAAACAATGATGTAAGCGGTTAATCTATTTCTTTATTCTAAATATACTAAATTTTCACTATACTTAACAACCCTATCTGCCAATCTAAGCGTTCTTCTTAGTATGCCTTCTGTTATTGGTATTGGCAGTTTTCCAACGGTACACAAAGGAAAGAAAAAAGCACTCGTTGTGATATCACATCGAATGCTTTGGCCAAATTCCATGTTATTGTAATTGGATCCTTGTAAGATCCCCCAATAAAATCAAAAATCATTTATATAAGTCTTCCTTTTAACAAATTGCGCTGTTATTGAATTAACAATCCAATCATTGCTCCAAGGGTTATCTATTTTCACAGAGAAATTATTATAACTAATTAGATTCCATTTGACGAATAGCATTTCCTCGAATAATATTATGGGTTTCCGTTAGTCTAAAACTACCTGACTAACCTGTCATCTCTTCAATTCAGTTATTCTTTTATAAGATCATAATACGCCATACTTCCTAAAATAAACGCACCCATACCATGTAAATCATTTTCAGATGTTGGGCGATCCACATAGTAGTCATATACTCCAGCTGAAGTACCGATACAAATTCCACTTAATATAAGTGTTGAATCTTTTTCTTCTACCATATGCTCTAACAATCCTTTATAAGCTTTATCCGCTACTCCACGATAGGAATCATCGACTAAACCATGCTCAATTGCCTTCGATATGAAATAAAGAAACAAGGCAGAACAAGAGGATTCTAGCCAATTATCTTCTAAACTACCTTTATCGACAATCTGATACCATAAACCCGTTTTGTCATCTTGGAAGTTAGCAATTGCTGGAATGAAGTTTTGAAGAGATGAAATTAATTGCTCTTGTCCTCGTTTTCGATCCCCTAAAAACTCTAACAAGTCAATCAATGCCGTACCATACCATCCGAGAGAACGCCCCCAAAATTCTGGTGAACATCCTGTTTCAGCATTCGCCCATGGCTGAACTTTCTTTTCATCCCACGCATGGTAGAGCAAACCCGTTTTGTCGTCTGTCATATGTTTTCTCATTAATTTTTCTTGTAAAAGAACGGTTTGAATTAATTCTTCCTCATGGAAATGCTGGCTATAAAGTACCATGAATGGTCCGCCCATGAAGAGTCCGTCTAACCACATTTGATATGGATATTTCTCTTTATGCCAGAAGCCATTTTCTGACGTTCTATTTAGCGTATCTAACGCACTCCTTAATCGCTTAGCGGCAATCATATACCTTGGATCTTTTGTTTCTTCATATAATGGAAACAACAAAATTCCCGCCATCGTTGAGTCAAGCTCATCTCTTGCGAAGCATAAATTTCCATACTCATCAATTAAACAATCAAAATAGCCTTTAATATAGTCGAAATATTCCCTTTTACCCGTTTCTTGATAAACTCTGTACATTCCATATAGAAAAACACCTTGATGATAGTGAAAGGATTTAGCGGGAGGCAGTTCTTCAGGATGAAATGTTTTCATTAAAGCTTGGCATGCCTTTTCCGCCATCACCAATGGCGTTTTTGTAGCGATTGTATTCGTTGTCTCTCCCATTGTTCATTCTCCTTTTCTTGAAAGTGATTTCACCTAAATTGATTTGAATTAGGCTGATTGTTACAGGCTTCTTCCATTATCAATAGTGAAAAACAAATGGATATAAATGTATTACTTAAATCTTTCAAAAAATTCATCCAGTAGAGATATTTTCTACTGAATGAACTTTACATCATATTTATTTATTAAACGTCTGGTCGTATTTCTCTTTTGACTCTTCAATTGCTTTAGCCCATTCATCTAAGAAATCTTTTGCCGACTTTTGTCCACTCATCACTTGCTGGATACCAGGGTCTACTAAATTATCAAGAATCGAGCGATAATCTGGTAAATAGAATGGTGGTTCATATAGCTTTGTTTCAGGGTTTTCATACACTTCAAATGCTACTTTAATATGTTGAGCATTTTGTACCCACTCGTCATCCAATACATCCGTGTTTGTTGGGATTTGCCCAGTGGATTCATTCCATAAACTTTGTGCTTCTGGAGAGTTAACAAACTCAGCAAATTTCCAAGCAGCATCAGGATGTTTTGTACTATTGAATACTGCTATATTGACAGCGTTTCCACCTTCAGCAACATATTTGCCTTCCTCTGTCTTAGGAAGTGGAATCGTCTTAAATGTCCCTTCTTCTAATGATTTTTTATGCTCTCCGTAAGAACCAACATTATGGTGTACCATAGCAACAACACCAGTATCAAAACCTGCAATCATTTCTTTATAACCATTTGTAATATCACTCTTAGGAGTGAACTTTTCGTAGTAAGATAAATATTTTTCTACAAATTCAACATGTTTAGGGTCATTGATATTTACTTTTCCGTCTTCATCAAAATAATCTAAACCACTGTAAGCAAACATTAAACGCTGTAGCTGGAAGGATCCCCCTGCCCCACCGCGGATTGTGTAGCCATAACGACCATTTTCTTTATCCGTCATTTTTTCAATTGCAGTAAAGAATTCATCAAATGTTTCTGGTTCTTTTACTCCTGCTTCCTCAAACCAATCTGTACGAATCCAGATTGTATCTAAGTTTTGGGCATAAGGAATTCCATACAATTTACCATCTTGTGTAATCTTCTTATTAAATTCAATTGCACTTGCATTAATTTTATCCTTTAATTCAGATCCTTCAAAATACTCATCAAGAGGTAATAATGCTTCACGGATAGAGAATTCTGGAAGCCAAGTTGTTTGAACTGATCCAACGTCCGGCGTATCATTTGCAGCGATTGCCGCATCATATTTGGATTTAGCGGATTTATTTGGAATCCCTACATACTCAACGTCAATATTTGGGTTTGCATCTTCGAACTGTTTAATAATTTCTTCCCATAACGGTGTTCGCTCTGGACTTGCATTTTCATCCCAGAAAGTTATTGTTACAGGCTCATCTGAATTATTGTTTGAGTCATTTGATGCTGAAGGTGCTTCATCATCACCGTTGCACCCCGCAAGCAGTAAACCTGAAACAATTGATAACGCTAAAATAGAACTTTTGTATTTTCCCCTTTTCATAAACATGATGTTTTCCCCCTATTCCTTTTCATCATTTTATTTATTACAAAATTAACCTTTGACAGCTCCACCTATCCCATTGACAAGGTGCTTTTGTGCGTAGGCAAATAATATAACCGCAGGAATTAAAGCAATAACACTTCCAGCTGCCAATGCCCCATAGTTAACGTTAAACTCGCCCATCATCGAACTTAAACCAACAGGAAGCGTGAATTTGGATTGTTGATTCGTTAGCATCAAGGCTAATAAAAATTCATTCCAAGTATAAATAAATGTAAATACCCCTGTTGCTACAATCCCCGGCATTAGCAATGGAAAGACGACATGGCGTAATGCTTGCAGTTTAGAACAACCATCAATCATGGCCGCTTCTTCCAATTCCTTTGGAACATTTGAGATAAATCCTGACATAAGTATCGTTGTAAATGGAATCTCAACGGCTGTATACGTAATGATTAGAGAAAGCGGATGACTAATTAACCCAAAATTTTTAAAGATAATAAATAATGGAATAATCATCATTGCCCGCGGGATAAACTGAGTACATAATAGCATCAGCATGAAACCCTTTTTCCCTTTAAAATTATATCTAGCTAGAGCATAACCAGATAAAGTAGAACAAATCAGAACAACGATAACCGTACATATCCCGACGATTAAGCTATTTTTAAAAAAAGTGGCAAATCCAATGTTCGTCCAGGCATATACAAAATTTTCAACTGTCGGATTGGCTGGTAAGTATTCGAGTGGACGCTTAAGAATATCTCCCTCTGGTTTCAATGCTGTATTGATTGTCCAATAAATTGGAAATAAGGTAAAGCTAAGCATTAACGTTAGCGGAAGATATAAAGTTAAGATTTTATCTAGTTTTTTATTAGTTGAAAACATCCTTCAAATCACTCCTTTTCATAACGGGATAGCCTCAAGTAAAGGATGGCAAAGATTAATAGAATACCAAAGGAAACAACCGTTAATGCTGAACCATAACCGAAATTACTTCCGTGTACAGCTAAATCAGCAATATACATTGTTAGTGTTGTTGTAGAATGGGCAGGACCACCGCCTGTTAAATTGAATAGTAGATCGACGTTATTAAATTCCCAAACAACCCTTAATAATGTTGTTAAAATAATTGTATTTTTGAGTTGTGGCAAAGTGACATAAATAAACGTTTTCCATCTACTTGCACCATCCACTCTTGCAGCTTCATATAATTCGTTCGGAATACTTTGTAAGGAAGCTAATAGAGTAATCGCGAAGAAAGGAATTCCCCTCCATAACTCAGCGATTACAACAGATCCAAAAGCGGTTGATGTACTTGCTAAAAATGCCATCGGTTCGTCAATGAGTCCCAATTTCATAAGCAAATCATTGATAACCCCCATATGTTCATTGAACATCATTGACCACATAACGGAAGCAAGTACGCCTGAAATCGCCCATGGAATAAAGGCAACCGCCCGTGCTAGCCCTCTAAATTTGAAGGTTTGGTTCAGCAATAAAGCTAAAATCATACCAAAAATTAATTGAAGACCGACTTCTGAAACAACCCATTTCAAACTGTTAATTAAACTCGGAATAAACATTTCGTCTTGTGTAAAGATTTTTATAAAATTATCAAGTCCTGCAAAACTATTATAATAAGGTGCAGAAACATCATAGTTTTGAAGGCTATAGTAGAATACAGTTGCTATTGGGTAAAACAGAAAACCTAAAATAATGAGAAATGATGGCAAAATAAAAAGATAAGGTACCCATTTATCTTTTTTTATTTTCTTTTTATGTTCCACTTTTTTACTGTTTACAGCAGTTTCAGGAAATCCTTGTGAATAACTCATTTAGTTTCCTCCTTCCTAATGACAATTGTAAATGAAAACGGTTTCTTTAATAATTAAAGATTTTAAGATGATTGGTAAAAATTTTAAGATTTTTTAGAAAATTCTTTTCGCAACTAAAAGTTTGTTGCTACTATTCTAGTAATATAGGAGTGGAGAATTTTTTCTGTTTCTAGTTGCGAGATTTCCTTATCATTTAGTACAATGATTCGTCACTTTCTCTTGTTGGAATAATAATTCTTTTATTTTAATAGGCTTTCCTTCTTTGACAGACCTCCATACCCCTTCTCCAATGGCAATCGAATATGCCCCTGCTTCTGAGCCAGCTAAAATTGGATAGTTCCGGGATGGGTCAGGACCTAGGAAAAGATCTTCTAGCAAGATTGGATCACCACCTCCGTGGCCTCCTGGATTTTTGACGAGTTCAATTGTTTCTTTTGCTCCGAACAACGGAAAATAATCGATTGTTTGCTCAGGATAGTTAAAGTGGATTCTTGAAGGTTCATGGAATTCAGTTGTCTCAATTCGCCCTTTTGTTCCATTGATAGCAAGACGATATCCTTCATATGGAGCGGAAAAATTAATCGAATAGCTTAGTAAACTTCCTCCATCATATTTCACCACGGCCACATAAGTATCTTCAATACTAATCTCTTCATCGTAAATACAAGCATCAGGTCTGTAATTCGTATAAGGAATTTCCTCATAAACCCCCGCCAGAAGATGATCATCCCTCACAGAATTAGAACCACTACGTGGATTCCAACGTTTATGATAAGCACAGTTCCTTTGATCATCACAGTTTCCACAAAAGCGACTTGCTTTCTTCCGAGGGTTTAATTCCCCTTCCGGACCAAAATAATACAAGTCCCCATAGGCAAACACTTCTTCCGGTTTTTGATCTAACCACCAATTCACTAGATCAAAATGATGGGTTGATTTGTGAACGGACAATCCTCCTGAAAGCTTTCGATCTCGATTCCACCTTCTAAAATAACTAGAGCCATGGAAAGTATCAATATACCAATTTAAATCAACAGACGTAATTCTGCCAACCTTGCCTTCAAGAATCATTTCTTTGATTTTCCGATGGAATGGGCTATATCGATAGTTAAACGTGACAATGACACTTGCATTACTTTCTGCTTCAGCCTGCATAACTTTATAAGCATCTTTGGCGTTTGTCACCATTGGCTTTTCTGTAATCACATTAACTTGCATTCGTAACGCTTTTAAAATGTATTCAACATGGGTATCATCCCTGCCCGCAACTATGACATAATCTGGCTTTGTTTGTTCAATCATTGTTTCAAATTGATTCGCAGAAAACGTTGGAACATGTTTAAGAAGTGGATATTTTTGTTTACATATCGTAAAACGATAAAGGTCGGAGTCTAGGAGACCCACAATCTCACTTTCCTTTGAAAACTCGTTAATCATTGGACCGATAAACATTTGTAATGCCCGGTTACTAACACCGCAAATGACATACTTTTTTTTCATAACAACTATCCCCCTATATTCATGTTAGCGCTATCATTTCAATTACCTAAATATAACAAAAGTTAAAGATAGTGTAATTCAATCCTTCCCGACTCTCAATCAAAGTTTCTATTTACCTTAAAATTTTACTCATTCATCTTAAAATCTTTAATTATTTTCAAAGATGATTTCACCTAAAATTTAAAATGACCACAAAACAGAGGAAGGCAATTAAGGTTCCAAACATTAATCATTCAAACGGAGGAATAGCAATTTATACTTTGTGATTTTTTGGACCTTCCAAAATTAAAAATCATGTATAAAAGAGAGGTTATTATATGACTCATCTACTATGGCCAAATACAAATTTAGAAAACATTGAAGATGTTCCTACATTGATTCCCTATCTAGTTGAACACTCCGTTAGTCGTGGTGCTATCATCATTTGTCCCGGTGGAAGCTATCAGCGTCGTGCAAATCATGAAGGGGAACCCGTTGCAAAATGGTTAAACAAGCTAGGAATCTCTGCCTTTGTATTAAATTATCGAGTAGCTCCATATAAACACCCTGTTCCATTGGCAGATATCCAACGTGCGATTCGTTTTGTGCGATTTTATTCTAAGGAGTGGAACCTCGATAAACAAAAGATTGCCATTCTTGGTTTTTCTGCCGGAGGTCATTTAGTTGCTTCTGCTTCTACCCTATCCAGTTTTCATGCTTATCCTCCGATTGATAAAATAGATCAGGAGAGCAGCCGACCGAACTTTGCAATACTTTGTTATCCCGTTATTTCCTTTTTAAAGCATTTTCATGAAGGATCCCTCCATAACTTATTAGGAGAAAATCCCACTGATGAACTACGTGCTCAATTATCCCATGAGTTAAACGTCTCTCCCCACACGCCTCCAACGTTTTTATGGCATACGGCGGACGATGGCACAGTTCCTGTTGAAAATAGTCTTTTATATGCTGCAGCTTTATCGAAATGGAATATTCCTTACGAAATGCATATTTTCCCAAATGGCCGCCACGGACTTGGCCTTGCAGAAAAGGATGAAATCGTTGGACAATGGAAAAATTTATGTGAAAATTGGCTTTTTAGACAAGGGTTTTAAAAATTTCCCTGCCGTGCCATCTTATTAATTTTGATGACAAAAATAAGGGCTAACCTAAAGTGAAAAATCACTTTTTGGTTAGCCCCTTTATTGGATCAAGTAAATGACTATGCTCAAATGTTGAAGTTCCTTCATTTGTGCAGAGCACTTTCTAATTCATTTTTTAGCGATTATTAAATGCAGCGCCAACAAACTCACGGAACAATGGCTGTGGACGTTGCGGACGAGAAATAAATTCTGGGTGGAATTGACATGCTAAGAAGAATCTTTTCTCTGGTAATTCGATAATTTCAACTAATTTATTATCAGGACTTGTCCCTGAGAATACAAGACCTTCCGCCTCCATCGCTTCACGGAATTCATTATTAAATTCATAACGGTGACGGTGACGTTCATAAACAAGTTCATCATCATAAGCTGCCATAGCTCGAGAACCTTCTTTTAATTTACAAGGATATAATCCTAAACGTAATGTACCACCTAAATCAATGTCGTCACTTTGATCTGGTAGGAAGTCGATAATTGGATATGGTGTCTCCTTATTAAGCTCAGTGGAATGTGCACCTTCTAATCCAAGTACGTTACGAGCAAATTCGATTGTTGCCAATTGCATACCTAAACAAATTCCTAAGAATGGTACATCGTTTTCACGAGCATATTGAATGGCAGAAATTTTCCCTTCAATACCACGATCACCAAATCCACCTGGTACTAAAATGCCATCAGCATCTTTTAATAATTCATGAACATTATCAGCGTTCACATGTTCAGCGTTAATCCAATCTACTTCAATTTCAGAGTCATAAACATAACCTGCATGTTTTAATGCCTCTACAACGGAAATATATGCATCTTGCAGTTCTACATACTTCCCTACAAGGGCAATACGTGTTTTATTTGAAAGACTTTTCACTTTGTTTACAAGTTGTTTCCAATCATCCATATTAGCTTCAGGTGCTTCAATACCGAAATGTTCAAGAACGATATCATCAAAATCTTGAGCATGTAAATTCAATGGAATATCATATAAAGTTTCAGCGTCACGGGATTCAATAATATCACGAGATGTAACATCACAGAATAGAGCTAATTTATCTTTCATTTCATCTGATACCGGATGCTCTGTACGTACAACTAGAATATTTGGTTGAATACCTAAAGAACGTAATTCTTTTACGGAATGTTGGGTTGGTTTAGTTTTCAATTCACCAGCAGCCGCAATATATGGAATTAACGTACAATGAATATACATGACATTGTTATGACCAAGGTCTGATTTCATTTGGCGAATTGCTTCAAGGAAAGGAAGAGATTCGATATCCCCTACTGTTCCACCAACTTCAGTAATGACGATATCAGCACTTGTTTCTCTTCCTGCACGTTGGATGCGGTCTTTAATTTCATTCGTTACATGAGGAATAACTTGAACCGTTTTACCGTTATAATCACCACGGCGTTCTTTCGCAAGAACAGATTGGTACACACGACCAGAAGTTACTGTTGAATGTTTTCCTAAATTAATATCGATAAAGCGCTCATAGTGACCTAAGTCTAAATCAGCTTCTGCGCCATCATCTGTTACAAATACTTCACCGTGTTGATAAGGACTCATCGTACCAGGATCAATATTTAAATATGGGTCAAATTTTTGGATTGTTACTTGTAATCCACGGTTTTTTAATAATCGTCCTAACGATGATGCGACAATCCCTTTACCAAGGGAAGAGACAACCCCACCTGTTACAAAAATATACTTCGTCATTTGCAAAATCCTCCTCATTACTTCAATGCAGTTTATAAATAAGGCTTGAGAACTCGTATTCAGTGTATACATAATCATCCATTCCTAAATAAAAAATTTAAACCAAAATTATTTAGTCACCCTTTGATTTGCATACCTGTTTACTGAACCAAATTGGTAAAAGTTCATTAAGCCGATATTTGGAGAGTATCCCGTACTTCTAATGGAAAAAACAAAAAAACGCTCCTCCTGCAATGGTTTGCAGGGGGAGCGTGTCATTTATCACGGTCAATCTCCATTTTTAATGGAGCCCAAGTAAAAGATTATATGGAACGATAAAATAAGTCAAGACCTTTAAACTAAAAGAGAAAAATTAGAAAATTTATTTTTCTTCTTCTTCGTCCTCGATGTCTTCTTCAACTTCATCGTCATCAATGATAAAACCATCTTCCTCATCAATGATTTCGTCATCGATATCTGCATCAACATCTACTTCGTCAATACCATCGATTTCTTCTTCAACGAAATCTAAATCTTCTTCCTCATCTTCGTCAACTTCATCATCTACGAATTCTTCGAAGTCTTCTTCAAATACTAAATCATCTTCATCAACGATTAAGTCTTCTTCTTCATCAATCGCAGCTTTTGATTTACGTTTACGAGCTTTAACAGTTGGTGCTGTTTCCTCTTCAATTGTTTCAATTTTATACCATTCACGTAAACCCCATGCATTTTCATGGTTTAAAAGGAAACGGCCATCGATATTCATATCTGTATAAAATTGTACAAGTCTATTTTGTATTTCTTCATCCGATAAACCATTTAAATTTTGGATTTCTTTAAGTAAATCTGCAAATACAATCGGTGTTTTACTCTCTTCTAAAATTGCATAAGCTAAGTCAATTAACGATTCTTCTGCTAATTGTTCTTTTGTCATTTCACGAATATCCAACCCGTGCACGTCCTTTCTTTTCATAATGCAATCAATTTTGCCTCATCTTCGTTGCCTTAAAATTTCCGATTTTTTATGGAAAGTACTTTTTATTTATTAAGTGCTTATAAAGCATAACTTCCAATGGGGAAATCTGCAACACAATTTGAGGCTTTATCTTTGTTCATTCTTTTCATTGTAAACATAAGTAAATATATCATATCCAAGAGTATTTTACTGAACAAAGATTTTACATATCTTAAGCATAATATCCATTATATACAAAGTGTTATACACTATGCTAGTTTCATTTACTGTTTTTTATTTTATAAATTTCTCGAATGCCTATATAAAACATTACACCTGATAAAATTAGTAGCGGAATAGACCCTAACTGCTTATTGTACAAAAAGAAAGTTGCAATGAGACATCCTAATATCAATATGTAATGTAAATATTGTTTTATCAATTGCAACCCTTCCTTTCTGTCCCATTCATTATAGCTAAATTTAAAAATTTTGTGCAGTTATTACTACCATTTTTTATGTAAAAATTCCTTATAGATACCATTTTAAGAAAATTCATGATAAAAGTAGTCTATTCTTACTGAAAATAAGCTTAAATAAGATAAAAAAATAATCCGACTTACCTAAAAAAAGCGCTTGCATTATAAACCTTTCCTCGCAAGCGCCCGATTCATTATTCCTACATATTTCTTCTATATTGCCCGCCAACCTCGTATAGAGCTTTCGTTATTTGCCCAAGGCTAGCTACTCGAACCGTTTCCATCAGCTGTTCAAAAATATTTCCTCCTGAAAGAGCTGTTTCTTTTAATTTATTAAGTGATGCTTCACACTCTTCTTTATGTCTTTCTTGGAAACTTTGTAAATTGGTGATTTGTAATTCTTTTTCTTCCTTCGAAGCTCGAGCAATGTCCATACTATCAATATCCTCAGCAGAAGGAGGATTAGGATTTAAGTAAGTATTTACACCGATAATTGGTAACTCACCAGAATGTTTAAGATGTTCATAATACATTGATTCCTCTTGTATTTTGCCCCGTTGGTATTGGGTCTCCATCGCACCGAGAACCCCACCCCGATCATTGATCCGTTCAAATTCTTCCAAAACGGCTTGCTCTACTAAATCCGTTAACTCTTCTATTATAAATGCCCCTTGTAGAGGATTTTCATTTTTAGATAGACCGTGTTCTTTTGTAATAATCATTTGTATGGCCATCGCTCTTCGTACGGATTCTTCGGTAGGTGTTGTAATCGCTTCGTCATAAGCATTTGTATGAAGAGAATTACAATTATCTTGAAGGGCCATTAATGCTTGTAATGTTGTTCGAATATCATTAAAATCGATTTCCTGAGCATGCAAAGACCGCCCAGACGTTTGAACATGATATTTCAATTTTTGAGATCGTTCATTTGCACCATATTTGTCTCGCATTACAATCGCCCAAATTCGGCGAGCTACTCGACCGATTACAGTATATTCAGGATCTAATCCATTGGAGAAGAAGAATGATAGATTAGGTGCAAAGTCGTCAATGTTCATTCCTCGACTTAAATAATATTCTACATACGTAAAGCCATTAGCTAACGTAAAAGCTAGCTGAGAAATCGGGTTGGCTCCTGCTTCAGCAATGTGATAACCGGATATTGAAACGGAATAATAATTACGCACTTTGTGATCGATAAAGTATTGTTGAATGTCTCCCATCATACGTAAAGCGAACTCCGTAGAAAAAATACATGTATTTTGTCCTTGATCCTCTTTTAATATGTCCGCCTGTACTGTTCCGCGTACTACTTGCAATGTTTTTTCTCTTACCTCTATAAATTCTTCTACCGTTAAAGGACGACCTAATTCCTTTTCTTTCTTTTGAACTTGTTGATCAATTGCAGTATTCATAAACATTGCTAAAATGATTGGTGCAGGACCGTTTATCGTCATAGAAACAGAAGTAGATGGCGCACATAAATCAAATCCATCATATAACTTTTTCATATCATCTAATGTACAAACACTTACACCCGATTCTCCCACTTTTCCGTAAATATCCGGACGGTAATCGGGATCTTCTCCGTATAACGTAACGGAGTCAAATGCTGTAGATAGCCGTTTTGCATCATCATCTTTAGATAAATAATGGAATCGTTTATTTGTACGTGCTGGTGTACCTTCACCAGCAAACTGACGTTTTGGATCTTCCCCTTGTCGTTTAAAAGGAAATACACCAGCCGTGTAAGGAAATTCTCCGGGTACATTTTCAGCATAAACCCAACGTAAAATTTCACCATAATCTTTGAATTTAGGTAATGCCACCTTTGGAATTTTTGTTCCAGATAAGGATGTCGTTTTAAGTAAAGTCCGAATTTCTTTATCACGTATTTTTGTAACTAATTCATCACCTGAATAGTCTTCTTTTAGTTTTTCCCAGTTTGAAAGAATTTGCTTCGACTCGGCAGACAATACATTTCTAACCCCTTCTGCTAATGATTGAAGGGATGAGACAAGGGCGTCTTCTGGTGAATTTTCTAACACTTGGGCAATTGCCCCTTCTAGTTGATATAGTTTTCTTCCTAATTCTACTTGGTGGGCAGCCTGTTTATGATAGTTACGTACTGTATCAACTATTTCCCTTAAGTAGTATCGTCGGTCGTTTGGAATAATCACATCTTGTTTTTGTGTTTTAATAAATTGTTCATAGGATGTTTTCCAATTGTATCCGCATTTTTCATTTATTTTCGATACAAGGGCGGCAAATAACGAATTTGTTCCTTTATCATTAAATTGACTTGCAATCGTTCCATATACCGGCATTTTATCTAACTCTAATGACCATAGTTCATGGGATCGTTGGTATTGTTTTTGCACTTGGCGTAATGCGTCTTCCGAACCTTTCCGCTCAAACTTATTAATAACAATTAAGTCTGCATAATCGATCATATCGATTTTCTCTAATTGGGATGGAGCACCAAATTCGCTTGTCATTACATACATGGATAGATCTGTATATTTTGTAATTTCAGCATCCCCTTGACCAATACCACTCGTTTCGACAATGATCAGGTCATATCCAGCTGCTTTTACTATATCTAAAACATCCCCAATAGCGTTTGAAAGCTCTGTTTTTGAACCACGAGTTGCCAAACTTCTCATATAAACACGATTATCGAAAATCGCATTCATTCGAATACGGTCACCAAGTAGTGCCCCACCAGTTTTTTGCTTCGTTGGGTCTACTGAGATAATGGCAACCTTTTTCTCTGGAAATTCACGTAAAAATCGACGTATTAATTCATCTGTCAAGGATGATTTCCCTGCCCCACCAGTTCCAGTAATCCCTAAAACAGGTGTCTTTTTCGATTTTTTCCGCGCTTCATTGATTAATTGAACAGTTTGCCCATCTCCTCCAATTTCAGCAGCTGTAATTAAATTTGCTAATATTTCTGGCGTATTCGTTGAAAGTTTTTGAAGTAATTCAATAGGGTTTTCTTTCAAAGTAGAAAAATCGGCACCTTCTAATTGTTTATTAATCATACCTTGTAAACCTAGCTGCATCCCATCTTCAGGTGAAAAGATACCCGCAATACCATATTCATGGAGTTCTTTAATTTCACGAGGTAAAATAACCCCTCCTCCACCTCCATAAATTTTAATATGCGGAGCACCCTTCTCCCTTAATAAATCATACATATATTTAAAGTATTCCATATGTCCGCCTTGATAAGATGAAACGGCTATCGCTTGAGCATCTTCCTGAATCGCTGCATTGACAACCTCTTCCACCGAGCGATTATGTCCGAGATGGATTACTTCAGCACCGCTTGCTTGTAATATTCTTCTCATTATATTTACCGATACATCGTGACCATCAAACAAACTAGAAGCTGTCACAAATCGAATAGGATGTTTCGGTCGATATACTCCCGGTTTTTCTGTTGGATGAATTTGTTCAACATTTACCATACGTTTTTCCCCTTTCAAAACGTGTATATAAAGATCTGTTCCTTTGTGAAAAATGTTTCCCTTTGCTAACATAGCCGAATGAAAACAACACCGCTTATCGGCAACGTGTACACGTATGCAATTAGCGGTGTTTAATTAGCGTTTTCATCATGTAAAATTCCCGATAAACACATTTTCGTTTGGGCAATCGTATAGTCATTAATAGTAAAATGTTTCTGTAAAGCCCATTTACGAAAGGCCCATGCCTGCCCTTGAACTACAATATGATTTGCTGCTAAATAAATATCATTATCGGTTAATGCCATCTTTCCAGATTGCACACATTTTTTTAAAATTCTCTCAAACAGCGCCACCATTTCGAATTCTTTATTGAGTACGTAAACTTGTGCATTTTTCGGTAATGTCTTTGTCTCTTGATACATTATGGTAAATTCATCTACCATACTATCAATTAGTAAAAAATACTGTTTGATTGCCTCTTTCAGTTCTTCAATCGTTCCAGAGCTTGTAGAAATTTGTGATAGTCTTTTCGTCACTTGATTATAAATATCATCACATACTAAATAGAGAACGTCCTCTTTTGTACGTATATATTCGTACAATGTCCCTATGCTAAATCCGGCAGCTTTAGCAATTTCCCTTGTGGTCGCCCGATGAAAGCCTTTTTCTTTAAATAATTTGAGGGCAGCATTTACAATTTGCCTTCGACGCATTTCAATTAAACTTTCATCTTTAACTGATGACTTGACTAAAATTTTCTCACTCTTTTCTGTCATCGATTATTTCGTAAGCATACGAGAGATTACTAATCGTTGAATCTCTTGTGTCCCTTCATAAATTTGCGTAATTTTCGCATCGCGCATATATCGCTCTACCGGATATTCTTTTGTATAACCATAGCCTCCAAAAATTTGTACGGCATCAGTTGTGACAGACATCGCAGTATCGCCTGCCATTAATTTTGCCATTGCCGATGCTTTACCATAAGGAAGATTGTTCGATTCTAACCATGCCGCCTGGTACGTTAATAACCTTGATGCTTCTACTGCTGTTGCCATATCTGCTAATTTAAACGAGACGCCTTGATTGGCTGCAATTGGCTTCCCGAATTGGACACGTTCTTTCGCATATTCTGTCGCCGCATCTAATGCCCCTTGTGCAATTCCGACAGCTTGTGCTGCAATTCCATTCCGTCCACCATCTAACGTTTTCATTGCGATGATAAAGCCTTCTCCTTCTTGACCGAGCAAGTTTTCCTTTGGTACTCGACATTGATCAAAAACAATTTCCGTTGTAGGTGATGAACGAATTCCCAATTTCTTTTCTTTTTTCCCAACAGTAAATCCAGGGAAACTCGATTCTACAATAAATGCACTTGTTCCTTTATGCTTAGATTCAGGATCGGTTACCGCAAACACAACATAAGTATCAGCGATTCCACCATTTGTAATAAATATTTTGGAACCGTTTAATACGTACTCGTCGCCTTCTCGTTTTGCAGTTGTTTTCATACCACCTGCATCACTACCAGAGCCTGGTTCAGTTAAACAATAAGCTCCAATCTTTTTTCCTTCCGCCATTGGTCGAAGATATTTTTGTTTTTGTTCTTCATTACCGAATTTAAAAATAGGCCATCCAGCTAATGACGTATGGGCTGATAACGTGACACCCGTCGATGCACAAACTCTGGATAATTCCTCAACAGCAATACAATAAGCTAAATAATCGAAGCCGGCTCCACCGTATTGTTCTGGCCATGGAATACCCGTTAAACCGAGTTCAGCCATCTTATCCCAAATTTCCCGATCAAAACGTTCTTCCTCATCCCGTTCTGCAGCAGATGGTGCAACTTCGTTTATAGCAAATTCCCGTATCATTTGTCTCAATTGTTCATGTTCTTCTGATAATTGAAAGTTCATCTTGTCATATCCCCCATCAACTTTTCATTGGTTAAAAAAAAATCAATATATATCCCTTTGTATTTTATAACTGTTTACTAATGACGATTTTTTGTATTTCACTTGTACCTTCATAAATTTCAGTTACTTTCGCATCTCTAAAATATCTTTCAACTGGGTAATCTTTCGTAAAACCATAACCTCCAAATATTTGCACAGCTTCGGTTGCAACTTGAACAGCAGTTCTAGATGCAAACAATTTCGCCATAGAAGCTTCTTTACCACAAGGTAAACTTAACGAATGAAGGTTTGCTGCTTTGAAGATTAATAATTTCGCCGCTTCTACCGCAGTTGCCATATCCGCTAATTTAAAACTAACCCCTTGATTTGAAACAATTGGCTTCCCAAATTGTATGCGTTCTTTTGCATAATTTGTGGCAGCATCTAATGCGGCTTCTGCAATCCCTAAACTTTGAGCAGCAATACCGATCCTTCCTGCATTTAAATTTGCGATGGCAATTTTAAACCCTTCGTTTTCCATCCCTAATAGGTTTTCTACAGGTACTTTCATATTTTCAAAGGTTAATGGGACTGTTTTTGAACCATGAAGCCCCATCTTCTTCTCATTTTTTCCTACAATAAAACCAGGTGTATCCTTTTCAACAATAAAAGCTGAAATACCTCGAGAGCCTTTTTCTGGATTCGTCGATGCGAATACAATATAAACGTCCGCTTCTCCACCATTTGTAATAAAAACTTTGGATCCATTTAAAACATAATGATCACCCTGTTTTACAGCCTTTGTTTTTAAGGCACCTGCATCTGAACCAGCTTCCGGTTCGGTTAAACAAAAAGCACCTAAATATTCTCCCGTTGCTAATTTTGAAACATATTTATTCTTTTGCTCTTCCGTTCCAAAGTAGAGAATCGGGTTCGTTCCTACTGATGTGTGTACCGAAAGAATTACCCCTACAACAGCACTAATTTTCGAAATTTCGTTGATTGCTAGAATGTAGGAAGTAAAGTCCATCCCTGCACCACCATATTTATTTGGTACAGTTATCCCCATTAAACCTAACTCCCCCATTTTTTTTAGAATCTCCCTCGGAAATTCTCCCTGCTCCATTTGTTCTACGAATGGTGCAATTTCAGTTTCCGCAAATTGACGAACCATATCGCGCAACATAATTTGTTCTTCATTAAAGTTAAGATTCATGATGTCCTCCTTAATCTTCATAAACATAGAAGCCGCGGCCCGTCTTTCTCCCTAACCAACCTGCTGCTACATATTTACGAAGCAGTGGACAAGGGCGATATTTACTATCTCCCAATCCTTCGTGTAAAATTTCCATAATATATAGACATGTATCTAAGCCAATGAAATCCGCTAACGTGAGTGGACCCATTGGATGATTCATTCCTAGCTTCATCACATCATCGATTGCCTCTTTTGTGGCAACCCCTTCATAAAGGGCAAAAATCGCCTCATTTATCATCGGTAGCAATATACGGTTAGAAATGAAACCTGGGAAATCATTTACTTCTACCGGTGTTTTTCCAAGTTGATGAGTCATTTCCTCAACGGTTTTATATACTTCGTCTGCTGTTGCAAGACCACGGATTATTTCTACAAGTTTCATTACAGGAACAGGATTCATAAAATGCATGCCGATTACTTTTTCCGGTCTTTCAGTTACAGCAGCAATTTCTGTAATTGGTAAAGAAGATGTATTTGTCGCTAAAATAGCATGCTTAGGTGCTATTGCATCAAGTTCCTTAAAAATAGTTTGTTTAATATCCATATTTTCTGTTGCTGCTTCGATTATCAAATCAGCATCAAAGGCATCCTTTAAATCTAATGACATAGTAATTCGATTTAAAATTGCTTCCTTTTCTGCTTCTGTTTTTCTTCCCTTTTCAACATCCCTCGATAAATTTTTCGTAATAACATGAAGTCCCCGTTCAAAAAACTCTTGTTTCATATCATTAAGTTTCACTTCAAACCCTGCTTGAGCAATCACTTGGGCTATTCCTGATCCCATTTGTCCTGCTCCAACAACCATCACCTTTTGAATCGTCATATTTCAATCCCCCATTATGTTCGAACGTTTTTTACATAGTTGAAACAATTTTGTTATTGTTTTGGTACTTCAATCATGATGGCATCTCCTTGACCACCACCTGAACAGATGGCTGCAATACCAATACCTCCACCCCGGCGTCTTAATTCATAAGCTAAAGTTAAAATAATTCTCGCGCCTGATGCTCCAATTGGATGTCCTAAAGCTACTGCTCCCCCATTCACATTAACTTTTTCTGGATCCAATCCTGCAATTTGATTGCTCACTAATGCTACAGCAGCAAACGCCTCGTTTATTTCAATTAAATCTATATCATCCACAGATTTTTGTGTTTTCTTTAATAATTCTTTAATGACAATACCCGGTGTTTGAGGGAAATCCTTTGGTTCCACTCCAACTTCCCCATGTCCTAATACATAAGCAAGTGGCTTACGTCCTTCACGCTCCGCCCGTTCTTCGCTCATTAACACAAGGGCGCATGCCCCATCATTTACCCCTGGTGCATTACCTGCTGTAATTGTTCCATCCTTGTCGAAGGCTGGTTTCAATTTTGATAACGCTTCCATTGTTGTGTCTTTTCGAGGTGCTTCATCTTCTTGAATTGTCGTAACATCACCTTTACGACCCTTTATTTTAATTGGAACAATCTCTTCAGCAAATTTTCCTTCTTCTATTGCTTTGATAGCTAATTGATGACTGCGAACTGCCCATTCGTCTTGCACATCCCGTGAAATATCAAAACTACTCGCTGTTTCATTTCCGTAAGTGCCCATATGAACATTATTTGGATGAAAGGCACAAGATAGTCCATCATATACCATTCCATCTACTAACTTCGCATCTCCCATCCGAAGACCCCAGCGTCCTTTTGGTAAATAGTAAGGTGCGTTGGACATAGACTCCATACCACCGGCAACAATCACCTCTTCCTCTCCCAACCGAATGAGTTGATCTGCTAGTGTGACACTCCGCATCCCAGAAGCACATACTTTATTGATCGTTTCTGTTTTAACTGTGTAAGGAATGCCAGCTTTTGTTGCTGCTTGCCTAGAAGGAATTTGCCCTTGGCCCCCTTGTAAAACTGTTCCTATAATCACTTCTTGTACTTCCTCTGGTTGAATATTTGCTTTTTGTAAGGCGGATTGAATGGCATTTCCTCCAAGATCACTCGCTGAAAGAGATGCAAGAGAACCTCCAAATTTACCAAATGGTGTTCTAGCCCCTTCTAAAATAACTGATTTACTCAAAATCCCCATCCCCTTTGTTTTTGAATAAAAATTGTTATGCTTCTGAGCTTCATTTTCCTTTATCAATTTGATAGATTAAGATTATCCTATCGACTGAACGCTCGCTCAATTTATTTTTAATAAAAAAGGGAGTCATTTAGAACTCCCCTTTTCATCTTTAACTTCATTTTACAGAATACTGATAAATTATTCAATTTCAACTTTTCTAAATTTTATATTTTCGCTTAATTTCTGCATAAAAATGTTGAAAAAAACAATAATTTTGTTCCATCTTATCAAAAGAAGTCGATTCCCAATTAGTTTCTATCTATTTATTTCTTAGTCACTTGCAATTACTTGCTAACTGTCTTTAGTTCCTCCTGATTTTCTACGGAGATTTCAAAACTTTTATCACCAAATACAGAGCGTTCTAAAAGTTCGGCGATATCATAAGTACCGACTGTTTCTTCCACTTCCTTCGCCTTTGTACCATCCGACAGCATTGTTAAGCAATATGGACAGCCTGATGAAATAATGGAAGCACTTGTAGCTAATGCTTGTTCTGTTCGAGCAACATTAATTCGGTTACCAACATGTTCCTCCATCCACATTAAACCTCCACCTGCTCCACAACACATAGCCGTTTCACGATTTCGTTCCATTTCAACTAGGTTTACACCAGGAATCGCTTTTAAAATTTCCCGTGGTGCATCATATACGTCATTGTAACGACCTAAATAACATGAATCATGGAATACAATTGTTTCATCAACTCGATGGTTTAATGTTAATTTCCCTTGCTCTACTAGCTCATATAATAGTTCCGTATGGTGATAGACTTCCCCTTCCCATCCGAAATCTTTATATTCATTTTTGAAAATGTTATAGGCATGAGGATCAATCGTTACAATTTTCTTCACTTCATTTTTCTCAAACTCTTCAATATTAGCTGTTGCAAGCTCTTGGAATAAAAATTCATTTCCTAATCGGCGAGGTGTATCACCGGAGTTTTTCTCTTTATTCCCTAAAATAGCAAATTTCACGCCTGCTTCATTCATTAATCGAGCAAAGGACAGAGCGATTTTTTGTGAACGACTATCAAAGGATCCCATCGAGCCGACCCAGAATAAATAGTCAAAACCTTCTCCTGATTTTTTCGCTTCTTTTACAGTCGGAATATGAATAGATGAATCAAGGTCTCGCCAGTTCTCCTTTTCTTTACGGTTAAGACCCCAAGGATTTCCTTGACGTTCGATATTGTTCATAGCCCGTTGAGCATCGGAATTTACTTTTCCTTCTGTCATCGTTAAATAACGGCGAAGATCAATGATTTTATCTACATGTTCATTCATAACAGGACATTGGTCTTCACAGTTTCGGCATGTTGTACAAGCCCAAATTTCCTCTTCTGTAATAACGTCTCCGATTAATGATGGACTATAAATATCCTCAACGATTACCCCTTTTGCCCCTGCAGCCATTGCAAGTTGATTGCCCTTTGAATTGTTAAAGGCAAAAGCAGGAACCCAAGGCTTTTGTTTCGTTGTAACAGCACCTGTAAAAGTTAAATGATCACGTAACTTAACGATTAAATCCATCGGGGACAGCATTTTACCTGTTCCCGTTGCAGGGCACATATTCGTACAACGGCCGCATTCTACACATGCGTATAAATCGATTAATTGTTTTTGAGTAAAGTCTGTAATTTTACCAACACCAAAGGAAGGCATTTCTTCTTCATCTTCCGCCTCTTCCATCGCATCGAAATTAATTGGGCGAAGCGTACCAGCACGGTCTAATCTGTGGAAGTAAACGTTTACAGGGCCAGAGATAAGATGGAAATGCTTTGATTGCGGAACATACACTAAGAATGTTAATAAAATCAGTAAGTGTACCCACCACATAATATAAAATCCTACTGCAGCAGCTTCAGCTGGTAAGAAACTAAATATAGCAGCAATTCCTGAGGCAATCGGCTCACTACCAGTTAAGCCATGATTATGCCAAATAATTCCCATGCCGTTTCCAACTAATGTGGAAACCATTAATCCACCGATAAAAATTAATACTAGTCCATTTTTCCAACCTCGTTTTAGACGAACGAGCTTTTCAATATACCGACGATAAAAAGCTCCAAAAACGGCAACTAAAATGACCGCAGCTACAATTTCCTCAAATAACGTAAATACTTGATATAGTTGTCCTAATGGAAGGTGTGATCCTGGAGCTAATCCTTTCCAGATAAAATCTATAGCCCCTAATTGAACGAGAAGAAATCCATAGAAAAATAAAACATGGATAAATCCGCTTTTTTTATCTTTTAATAATTTAGATTGTCCAAAAACATTGACCCAAATTTTTTCGAGTCGCATCATAACATTGTCATTAAATTCTTCTTTCTTCCCAAGCTTTACAAACTCATATCGTGTTTTTAACAGATAAACAAACAATCCTACTGCGTATAGCACGACCGCAATAAACAACACCCAGTTTGCAATTAATAATGCATTCATTTCTTCTCCCCCTTATCTCTTTTTCCCCTTTGTTTCTGTTTCTATTGATTATTCCTATCAACCTATAATTATGATTAGCATTGATTAGAAATCTCTTATTATTCTGTTTTTATTGTAAAATATGAATGAGCATTCAGTCAATGTATTGTTCGGAAATTTCTAATTATATTAAAATTTTCTTTCTTTATTCGTCTTTTTTCTATTTATACCTTCTTTTCAAAATAAAAAACAATCCTATTTATGTAGGATTGTTTTAATTACATTATTTAAATACATCTCCGCCTCGAATATATTCCACATCACTTACTTGTAAACGGAAATTGACAACACGGGCCGCTGCAAAGAAATAATCCGATAATCGATTTAAATACTTTTGTACAACGGTAGGAACATCTTCTTTTTCGTTCATTAACGTCACTACTCTCCGCTCTGCACGACGTGTAACAGTACGAGCAATGTGAAGAGTTGCAGCTGCCGATGTTCCGCCTGGCAAAATAAATCTTTTTAATGGAGGTGCTTCATCAGATAAAGTATCAATACGTTTTTCTAGCACCTCAATGGATGATTCTTGTAGAGTATATTGTCGTTCCTTCATTACATTGGCCAAATCTCCGCCACAGTCAAATAATTCATGCTGAATCGTTTGTAAGTCTTCAATTAAATCTTGAAAAATCGTTGAGTCTAATTCCGTTATCGCTTTACCAATAAAAGAATTTAATTCATCAATAGTGCCATAAGCTTCTACACGTAAATCGTCCTTATTGACACGTCCGCCCATTAAGCTCGTTTTTCCTTTATCCCCTGTTTTCGTGTACAGTTTCATTGTAACGCCCCTCTTCGATAAATTTGAATTGCTTCCACTGTCGCTTCAAAAACGCCCCTCCCTATTACTTTACCAACTTCTGTAATAGGCCCACCATATTGCATATATTCTCCCTGCTGAGTCGCCGCAATAAGTAAGCTATCGGTCGGTGTACCTGTTGCCATCGTATTAGAAATGGTATCATACACCTTTTCATGATGTAATGCTTTCGTTTTCGCTTCTGTTGCAGTCATCATGCCTTGAACAAATGCTTCATCAGATAATTTTCCGTTAACAATTACCCACGTATTAATCGTTCCAACATGATTCTTATTATCCCTATCATATGAACGGGATACATCTATTGCGTTTCCAATTCCTGCTGTGACCATAACGATAACGCTTCCAAAAGGAGCTTCATATTGTTTTACAATAGCGTTTTTCGTATGAACTGCCGTCATCATGCCGACCGTATTCGTAGGGGAAAACCCTTCTTCTATTAAATATTGTAAAAACTCTTCTTTCACTTGATAAATATTATAATCTTGTTGAACAGTTCGATTAATAAAATTTGAATACCAACCTAATCCAGCATTATGAACTGCTGAAGATAAAACCCGTAAAGGAAAAGCAGATTTACATTCAACGTATTCATCTGTTATTTTTATATTCTCTACTGTAATTACCTTTTCCTTTGCAAGCTCGTTTAAATCAGGTAATATTGTCATTTGAGGTTTTGGTTGCTCCGGATGGGCTTGCATTGAAATTCTTGCTTTATATACATCCATTATTTGATCATCGATTAATACTTCATGGGGAACACCCTTTGCCCTTACTTTTCCATCCTCCATTAATAAAATTTCATCACAATATAGTGAAGCTAAATTAATATCATGAAAAACAGAAACAACCGTTAAGTCGTGATTCGTTACTTCCTTGCGAATCATATCTAATATTTGCTTTTGATGGGCAATATCTAAATGGTTTGTCGGTTCATCAAGTAAAAGTAAACTAGAACATTGGGCTAAAGCTTGAGCTATAAAAACCCGCTGTTGCTCTCCTCCCGATAAATATTCCAATTGAGCTTTTTCAAATTTCCTTACGCCTGTTTGTTCCATTGCATTAACAACTGCTTTTTCATCTTCTGTTTTCCAACTGGAAAAAAATCCAGACTGGTGAGGATAACGTCCTAGGGAAACGGTATCTCGAACCGTATTCGAAAAAGCTGTTGCATGTAGCTGTGGTAAAACCGTCATTTTTTTTGCTAATTGTTTCGGAGAGTAATCTTTAATTTCTTTACCATCAACATAAACAGTTCCCGTTGATGGTTTCATAATGCCGCTAATCACTTTTAATAAAGTGGATTTCCCACAACCATTTGGACCAAGAATACCTAACATTTTCCCTTTTTCCACTTCAAAGGAAATGTTCGAAAGTATTGGAGTTGAACCATAACCTCCAGAAATATTTTGGACCTTTAACATAACCTCACCCCCTACTTTTTCTTTGTTTATAAAATATAAATGAAAAAACAGGTGCCCCTATAAAGGCTGTAATTACACCTATCGGTAGTTCTGAAGGGGAAATAATCGTTCGGGAAACTAAATCACAAATAATTAATAGACTAGCTCCGTTAAAAAAGGACAAAACCAATAGATGACGGTGGTCTGCTCCCCATAGCATTCTTGTCATATGAGGCACAACTAAACCAACAAATCCGATTGTACCCGAAACAGCAACGGCTGCCCCTGTTAACATGGAACCTCCAGCTAGTATCGCATACTTACTTTTCTTTACATTTACCCCTAACGATTGGGCCCGTTCGTCTCCATACATCATGGCATTCAACTCTCTTCGGTTGAGCCATATAATAATTGTTCCAATAATAATAAAGGGTACAATCATTTGAACGTACGGCCATCCGCGCATGGAAACACTACCTAAAAGCCAACCCATAATTTCACGTAATTGTTCTCCTGTTAGGGCAATCATTAAAGAAATACAAGAACCTAAAAAGGAACTAAAAATGACCCCGGTTAAAATGAGCGTTTCCATTTTCATCGTTCGATCCACGAGTCGAGCAAAGGTTAAAACAAGAACCATTGTCAAAAAGGCACATATCATCCCTACAAAAGGTAACGAATATGAACCTATTATAGGAAGGGAAAGTCCAAAGAAAATTGTTGCTACCGCTCCAACAGATGCCCCCGAAGAAATACCTAATGTATAAGGGTCCGCCAGTGGATTTTTCAATAAGCCTTGAAACGCAGCTCCCGCAATCGCTAATGCGGCGCCTACTAAACCAGCTAAAACAACCCGGGGCATACGTATACTCCATAAAATGTTGTAGGCACTTTCATTCGTTTCTTTATCCCACAATGTTGAAAAGGGTACTTCTGCTGTTCCTATGGAGACACCTAACCAAATGCTAATTAATAATATTCCGATAGAGGAACTATAGGCGAAGAACATTTTTCTTTTCACACTGTTCCCTCATTCCTATTTTCTAGTAATCTATTTATCATAAATAATATTGTCATTGTTTCAATACCTCCCAAAAGGCAAAATAAAAAGTCTCTCAGTTTACGAGAGACTTTGAAAAATCGAAAAATAAACACTCCATCTTTACTGCCTCCCTTATCCTCGTAAGGTGCTATTCCTAACCATAAAGGCAGGTCTCCTGGCTCATGTTCATCGCAAACCTTCCCTTCCCATTACTTTTGTAACAGTGGACTGTAAGGCACGCTCCCATTTACAGTTGCGGGACAGCGTCGGAATTTCACCGACTTCCCTTTTACTCTTATAACAAAATCGCTATAAGAACCTTTATGTGTCATTATGAAGTTGTTCTTCCACATTATAACTTATAAAAAACAATTGTATAGAAAGATTTTAATAGAAAAAGGTAATTAAATAACTCTCCTATAAAGAATTATTTTTTGCCGTCTCTTGCAAAGCTGATTCGGCTAACTTTTTAATCGTTATATCGTCCATAGGCGGATTATGTAGACCTGCACGAACATCTCGATAAAACCGTTGAAGAGGATTTGTCCGTTGCAAACTTTTTGCCCCGACTACTCGCATAGCCTTATCTACTACTTGGATTGCCCCATTCGTTACGACATGTTTTGCGACGTTTACAGCATTCATGATCGTTATTTTTTCCTCTTCCGTTACTCTTTTACCTTCTTTTTCTTTCCCTTTGAATTCTACATAACTTTGGGCAGCTCCATATAATGTAAAACGTGCCTTCGCTAATTCTAATTCGATTTCACCTAGTAAGGATTGAACGTTAGGTAAAGAAGCAATCGTTCCTTTTATACTGTTTGGAGAATGGGTATTGGCAAACTGAAGGGCATAATCCTGCGCCGCTTGAGCTATTCCTAAATAGGTTGCAGGAATAAGAAGTAACCAACCGTTCAACTTAAAACTAGCACTATTATTCGGTAACTCAACTAAGTCTGATTGATCAACATGGACATTTTCAAGGACTAAATCGTGACTAGCTGTACCTCGCATCGCCATCACATCCCACGTTTCTTCAATCGAAACACCGGAGTTATCTTTATGAATTAAAAAGAAGCCAATTTGTTCTTTTTCTTCAATCCATGCGGAAGTTAAGAAATAATCAAGGGCAAAGGATCCCGTTGTATAGCTTTTGCGCCCGTTAATTACCCAATGATCCCCTTCCCTTTTAGCCGATGTGCCCGGTCTTCCCCCTCGAATAGGACTACCTGTTGCAATTTCGCTTACTGCCCGATTAATAATAGCTCCTTTTTCTACTTCTTTTGCAAAAGCTGATAATTTTGATGGCTCCCAATATTGATTTTCATATAACTCTCCTACAGTTAATAGAGTCCAGCCTATAGCTAAAGCGGTACTACCATCATAACTCCCTAATGTTTCTTGGAGGAGAATCGAATCATAAACATTAAAACCTTCTCCCCCTAACTGTTTCGGTAAAGTTAATTTTGTATAGCCGATTTGACGTAATTGATGAATATGTTCAAGGGGAAATTGCGATTGTTCGTCGATTTGTTGAGCAGCCTTTTTAAATGGTTCCTCTAACGTTGCCAACTTTTCTATCCAAAAACGTTGCGGTTCTGTTTTTACAAACAATTGTTTCAAATGACCCATCTCCTAAAAAATTTATGTTATCCGTACCTTTCAATAAAATCATTTTACTTTTTAAGTTTTCCCTACGTCAATTCATAGTGCTCCAATATGAATTAAATCAATATTTCACCTTTTCGATTTATTTCTACCAATACAAATAAAAAACCAGTCCCTTTTGAACTGACCCAAAAAAGTTAGACATATTTTGTTAGGCGGCTTCCAAGACCTTTGTTCGGTATTCTACCGGGCTTAGGTCTTTTAATTTTGCCTTCATTCGTTTGTAATTATAGTACTCAA
>NZ_RHLQ01000010.1:58817-82705 GCF_003711845.1 Lysinibacillus halotolerans | reverse complement strand
TTTTATCAGAAGTGGTCCTTATTTTTTATTTAAAATAATCAAAGCCGGTGAAATTTTACTTATCGTAAAATTTCACCGGCTTTTCATTTCAGAGGTGGGTTTTGTCCCAGCCTCTTTATTTTTGTGCGTATCTCTTTTTCGTATACTTTTGATTGTTTCGATACAAATTTACAGTATAATGGGCTATATGTTATAATTCCGATTAGTAAAATATAGATTGAGAGGCATAAAATATGTTACATCAGTTTTCAAGAAACGAACTTGCGATTGGAAAAGAAGGACTTGAAAAATTAAACAATACAACAGTTGCCATATTAGGAATCGGTGGTGTAGGTTCTTTTGCTGCAGAGGCATGCGCCCGCAGTGGAGTCGGACGTATTATTTTAGTTGATAAAGATAATGTCGATATTACAAATATAAATCGCCAATTAGTAGCGTACCTTTCTACAGTTGGAAAATCTAAATCTCACATTATGAAAGAACGAATTGCAGACATCAATCCTGATTGTGAAGTAATCGATATGCATATGTTCTATACAGAAGATACTTATGAAAAATTTTTCGAACAAGGAATTGACTATGTTATTGATGCATCAGATACAGTAATGTATAAAATCCATTTAATGAAAGAATGTTTAAAACGAAACATTCCAATCATTTCTAGCATGGGTGCTGCAAATAAAATGGATCCAACTCGATTTAAAATTGCCGACATTTCAAAAACCCATACAGATCCGTTAGCTAAAGTAATTCGTACAAAGCTTCGTAAAGAAGGAATTCATAAAGGAGTCATGGTTGTTTTCTCAGATGAATCACCTATTGTTGTTCGTCCTGATGTGGTTGAAGAGGTAGGAAATCCTAATGCCCAAATACGAAAAGCTAAAATGCCACCTTCATCCAATGCCTTTGTTCCTTCCGTTGCTGGGTTAATTGCAGCAAGTTGGGTCATTAATGACATATTAAAAGATGTAAAAATTACACGAGTTCAACAATAAATACTTTATAATAGTTGGGTAACCTAAAATACGGGTTACCCTTTTTACATGTTAAATAGCTTCAAACCTAATTATATAAAGGAGAAAGTAGATTGGACAATTTTACGGAGCTGGAATATAGAGGCTTAAATATATTAGATGAAATAAGTACAGTTGAGTTAGCGATCGATTGGGAATTTCAAAGAATACATGTATTGGATACAAACAAGGTTGTAGAACCGGAATATCATTTTTCAACGAAAAGCTATCAGTTGAGCGAAGGGTTCTTTAAAATGATTGATGTTTTAAATGATAAACATTTTTTGACGCTCCATTGCGATGAAGTAATTCAAAATGAATATAGCGGCTATACATGGTACTTTTACGGGTCAAGAAATTACATATTAAAATATGAGAAATCAAATATTTTCGAAGTTGAGAAAATGGATCAGTTGAATGAAGAAAAAATAAAAAATCATTATTTATATACAAAATATATAGATAAATTACAATCTTCGGGAATAAAATTGTTTTAATAAAATAATAAATTCGGTGCCTTTGGAATGAAATTTCTGAAATTAGCAGTTGAATAATCTTCAAAAATGAAGTAATTTCACATATATATCACATTTTTTTAGTAAATTTTTATTTTAAGAAAAAATTTCAGAACAATGTTGGTATAGTATGGGTACCTAAAGTTTTATGGGGAATAGGGGAGGAATGGAAATGTCAACAAAAGTTCCAATGACAAATAATGCGTTAAATTTAGTGGAGCTAAATGACCGTATGGAAGAGATTGTATTTAACTATATTGATACAACTCAAAATTGGGAGAAAGCTTATACGAACTTAGATGAATTAGTAAATAGTGCAGTCAATCACTTTAATCATTATGTAAAGGCGAATGGGGAATTGCCAAAGGAAAATACTTATTGGGTATTATATATGAATGTTGTATGTAAATTACTTTATTTCCATACAATTTCTCACTATCATGTACAAGTTAATCTAGGACGAGATGTGAAGAAAGAAATTTTAAACTTGTTAACGGTAGCTGCCAATTGTATTCCGGATGTCCATTTAGAAGATCATGCTGAATTTTTAAAAGAAGTAACAACTAGTTATGAAAATATAGAACTTTATAATGGAAAACATGGGGAATTTGAAAAAATGATTGTTGCTCAAAATAATCGAGTAATAGATTGTATAAAAACTTTTTCCACTTATTCCATGAATCGTTAAATCATAAAAAAAGGTAAAATTGCTTTGGCAATTTTACCTTTTTTTATGAAAAGAATTATTGAAGAATGGCAATTTTATTTATTCGTATAACATTTATATGTTATTCATATGCGTTTTTTACAATTTTTCAATAATTTTTATCGTTCAAAGTTGTTCTAAGGGTTGTTATTTTTGGGCTAGATTGTCCTTTATAAAGTAACTAAACAAATTATTACACCTCAAAGTAAAAAATTTTCTTAAACTATCTATAGCCTCATACAAAAAATTCTACCTTTCCAATAGTCCTAGGTTTTTCCGGTTTAAAATTCGTAAAGTTATTTACAAATTTGGTCGAAATAATAGGAACATTTTCTAAAAATAATTCCAAGAATATGGTATATGTACTCTTTTAGGCTTTTATCGTTTCCTTTTATAATTTAATAAAACAAATGTTCTATTGTTAAGGAGGGATGATGATAGTGGAAATTCAATTTAAGAACCCATTATTAAAAGCTTTTTTAGCAGACGCAGAACATTTGGAATTATATAAACAATACTGTCGTACACCGAATGATTGTATAAAACAAATGATTAATGACCGTTTTATCCAATTTTATATTCGCATTCGAGCCGTAGCCTATTTCTCAAAAATTATCCACTATACCGCTCGCAACTTTGATATAGAAAGAAGAAAGTATGATCAGCGATATGTATTAAATTTGGATAGTACAGGCAATGAATCTAATAACGAAGGGTCTATCACTTTAAAAGAACTTATCGTAGATGAATCTGCAACAAAAAGTTTTTATGAACAAATTGAAGATGACTTAGAACAACATATTCAAAATCCTAATTTATATAAAGCAATTCTTTCGTTAAACGAGAGACAAAAGCACATTTTATATCTATCATTCATTATTAATTATTCCGATACAGAAATAAGTAAAAAATTGAATGTCACGCAACAAGCAATATCAAAATCAAAAAATAATGCTTTAGCGAAAGTGAGGCGAATGATCGATGCTTGATGAGGGTCAATTAATTAACTTAATTAGTAACATTGGTTTCCCGATTGCTGTCTCGATTTACTTATTACTTCGCTTTGAAAAGAAGATTGAAGGTCTAGAACAAACGATTCAAAAGTTGGCGACGGAAGTAGAATTAATAAAAAACAAGGAGTGATTATGATTAAAGAATATATATCTCCATTGGAATTGTTGGAACTTCTAAGGCCGAAAATAAAGAAAGAATTGTATCAAACGGATGCGAGATATCGTGAAGATTTGGAACAAGAAATTGTTACGAAAATTTTAGAAGGATTAAGAACAAAAAAATTTCACAGCATCCCTACTTTTTTTGAATTAGTTGAAAAGGAAAAACAACCAAAGTAACACGATGAACAACTTGTCGGTCGTCTATTGATGTTTGAATTTGATTTACAATTACTAAAGGGGTTTAATGGAGACAAATAACAACCTCTTTTGAAAAATTTTTAATTAAAACTTTTGTAATAGTTCAAAAAGCCTTTAAAATAGGGAAAAAGAAGTTGCTCCTCATTGTCGGGGGCAACTTCTTTTTTTAAGTTCCTTTTTTAAATGATTTCAATTTATCATAAATAGCAGCCATTCGTTTTTCTTCACCAGCAATAACAGGTTTATAAAATTCTTCATTTGCTACGTTATCTGGCAAATATTGTTGATCAACCCAGCCTCCAAAGGTGCCAAGGGGATAATCATGGGGATATTTATAACCGACATGTCCCAACGTTTTCGCTCCTGCATAATGACCATCCCGGAGGTGGAGCGGAATTTCTCCCGTTTTACCTTCGTGAATTGCAGAAATTGCCGCATCTAATGCAGAGTAGGCAGAATTAGATTTCGGCGATAAACACATTTCAATAACTGCGTTGGCCAATGGGATGCGAGCCTCGGGTAGCCCTAAAGTTTTAGCTGCTTCAGTTGCAGCATAAACATGGGCGCCAACTGCTGAATTTGCTAATCCGATATCCTCATATGCCATGACAAGAAGTCTTCTACAAACAGCGATTAAATCTCCATTTTCGAGAAGATGGGCTAAATAGTAAATTGCTGCATTCGTATCACTACCACGTACCGATTTTTGCAAGGCAGATAGTAAATTATAAAAGTGGGAACCACCTTTATCACCATAAACGCCAATTCGTTCCGATAAATGTTCTACAATATGATCTTGAACAATCGTTTTATTATCAACTTCGTCAGAGGCGTAATAAATTGATTCTAATAATGTTAATGCTTTTCTTGCATCTCCGTTTGAAGCGAGGGCTATTTTTTGAATTTGTTCCTCAGATATGACGATATCGATTTTCCCTAAACCTCTTTCTTCGTCTTCAAGGGCGTTTGATATTAACTTAGCGATATCATCTTGAGAGAGCCGTTTCAGTTGAAGAATTTCCCCACAACGTGATCGGATGGCTGGATTTACATCATGAAAAGGATTTTCGGTCGTAGCTCCTATTAAAATGATGGATCCATTTTCTACGTGGGGTAATAACGTATCCTGTTGTAATTTATTAAACCGATGAATTTCATCGAGAAATAAAATCACTTTCCCAACAAGTCGCGCTTCTGACACAATTTGTTCTACATCCTTTTTCCCCGCATGGGTTGCATTTAACGAGAAAAAAGGAAGTTTCGAACTACCAGCAATGGCGTTTGCAATGGAGGTTTTCCCAATTCCGGGCTCTCCATATAAAAGCATTGAAGGGACATGACCATTTTCAATCATTTTATAAAGGGCAGTGTCTTTTCCGATTATGTGTTGTTGTCCGACGACTTCATTTAAGTTACGAGGTCGCATTCGAAATGCTAAAGGTTCGTTTTGCATGTCTTCATCCTCCAAAGATTCCTTTTACTATATTTAATATTAGACCTTTTCCAAGTGGAATTAAAGGATATATGATATACTTGAGCATAGAAATGGACAAGAAAAATAGAGGTGTTATAATGAAAATTTCTACAAAGGGTAGATATGGACTAACGATTATGATTGAATTAGCAAAACATTATGGAGAAGGACCAATTCCATTGCGCCAAATTGCAGCAGAAAAAGATTTATCTGAAGCCTATTTAGAGCAACTGGTTTCTCCCCTTCGTATTGCTGGTTTAGTAAAAAGTGTCCGTGGAGCTTATGGAGGGTATTTATTAGCATTACCACCAAGTAAAATTTCCGCTGCAGATGTAATTAAAGTTTTAGAAGGACCAATTCAACCTGTAGAAGGAATTGAAAATGAAGAAGCACCGCAACAACAATTATGGATTCGAATCCGCGATGCTGTAAAAAATGTCCTTGATACAACTTCGATTGAAGATTTAGCAAGACACGATGAAGAAACCGAATTCGACGGTTATATGTTTTATATTTAATATAAACGAAAGTGGATTCAAGATTAAAGGAGCTTTTAATGACAATGGAAACAATATATCTAGACCATGCAGCGACTTCACCTATGCATCCAGAAGTCATTCAAGCGCTGGCATCAGCTTTTGAACAAACCTATGGAAACCCTTCTAGCATTCATACAGCAGGTAGACAAGCGCGAAAGGTATTAGATGATGCTCGTACTATACTTGCAAAGGCAATCGGTGCAAAAGATACAGAAATCATTTTTACGAGTGGTGGAACTGAGGCGGATAACACGGCTATTTTTGGCGTTGTAAATAGTTTGAAGCATCAGGGAAAACACATTATCACAACGCAAATTGAACACCATGCTGTATTAAATGCATGTGAAAAGTTGGAAAAAGAAGGCTTTGATGTAACATATTTACCAGTTGATGAAAGTGGTCGTATTTCGCTGGAAACTTTTAAAAATGAGCTTCGAGAGGATACGATATTAGTTACAATTATGTATGGCAATAATGAGGTTGGAACAATTCAACCGATTGCAGAAATTGGTGAATTATTAAAGGACCATCAGGCGATTTTCCATACGGATGCAGTCCAAGCTTTTGGCATCGAAAAATTGGACGTTGATCAATTACAAGTTGATTTACTAAGCGTATCAAGTCATAAATTAAATGGTCCTAAAGGGATTGGTTTTTTATATCAACGAACTGGCACCCCATTAGTGGCAACATTTTTTGGAGGCTCTCAAGAGAAGAAAAGAAGAGCAGGTACAGAAAATGTTCCAGCTGCCGTTGGATTCGCAAAGGCAGTCGAAATTGCTCAACGGGAAATGGAAACAAAGAATGAGCAATTACAACAATTTCGTCAACTATTTTTACAAATTTTAGACGAAGAAAGTATTCAATATAAAGTAAATGGAAATAAGGAACATGTATTACAGCATGTGTTAAATATTAGCTTTAAAGGGATGGAAGTAGAGTCCTTTTTAGTTAATTTAGATATGGCGGGTGTTTATGCATCAAGCGGTTCTGCTTGTACAGCAGGATCTATTGATCCATCCCATGTACTCGTTGCTATGTTTGGAAAAGATGCTGCTGAGCTACGTAATTCTATTCGTTTTAGTTTTGGATTAGGTTTGACGAAGGAGTTAATTGAAGAGGCAGCTCGTCGAACAGCAGCAATTGTAAAAAGACTTGCGAACTAATAGAGAAAAGGTGAAACGACAATGGTAGAAACAAGAGACCCATCACAAATCCGCGTTGTTGTTGGAATGTCAGGTGGGGTTGATTCCTCTGTTGCTGCCTATTTATTAAAGCAACAAGGATATGACGTAATCGGGATTTTTATGAAAAACTGGGATGATACAGACGAATTTGGTGTATGTACAGCTACAGAAGATTACGATGATGTAATCAAAGTATGTAATCAAATTGGAATCCCTTATTATGCGGTTAATTTTGAAAAACAATATTGGGATAAAGTATTTACCTACTTTTTAGAAGAATATAAAGCAGGTCGTACACCAAACCCAGATGTTATGTGTAATAAAGAAATTAAATTTAAAGCTTTCCTAGATCATGCGATGAAATTAGGGGCGGATTATTTAGCGACAGGTCATTATGCCCGAGTGGAAGAACGGGACGGAGAAGTGTTGATGCTGCGCGGTGTTGATAACAATAAAGATCAAACATATTTCTTAAATCAACTATCTCAAGAGCAATTAAAACATGTTATGTTCCCAATTGGCGATATAGCAAAACCGGAAGTTCGTAAAATTGCGGAAGAAGCAGGATTAGCTACTGCAAAGAAAAAAGATTCGACAGGGATTTGCTTTATCGGCGAACGGAACTTTAAAGAATTTTTAAGTCAATATTTACCTGCCCAACCAGGTAAAATGGAAACTTTTGATGGTCGTGTTATGGGAACTCATGATGGCTTAATGTATTATACAATTGGTCAACGCCACGGTTTAGGTATTGGAGGAGACGGTGATCCTTGGTTTGTACTAGGGAAAGATTTACAACGAAATGTGTTGTATGTTGGTCAAGGTTTCCATCACGATGCCCTCTATTCCACATCATTAAATGCTGTGAAAATGAGTTTTACCTCCGATCAACCAAAGCCTTCTAAATTTAGTTGCACAGCAAAATTCCGTTATCGTCAAGATGATACGCCGGTGGAAGTTGAACTATTAGAAGATGGTCGAGCTCATATTACTTTTGCAGAACCTGTAAGAGCTATTACACCTGGACAAGCTGTTGTTTTATATAATGGGGAAGAATGTCTCGGTGGCGGTACAATTGATGAAGTGTTTAAAGATAGTGAAAAATTAACTTATGTAGGATGACAAACGCAAATAAAGTAATCGTTTTGATTGTTTTCATGAAACGAAAGAATGAAATACTATATAAGTGCTACTCAGGCTTATCGTCAAGAGATGACGGTAAGCCTAGTTTTAAGAGGTGAGAAATTTGGATTTTAATGAAAAGGGAATACTTGCTTTCCAAGAAAAACGGTATGAAGATGCAGCGAAAGCTTTTACGGAAGCAATTGAAAATAATCCGGATGATCCGATTGGTTATGTGAATTTTGGTAACTTACTTGCTGCGATGAATGACAATGAACGAGCAGAACGTTTTTTCCAAAAAGCAATTACCGTTGATGAAACAACGGCTACAGCATACTATGGATTAGCCAATTTATATTACAATTCGGAAAGATTTATCGAAGCTGCGAAACTATACCAAAAGGCCATTGACCTAGGAATTCAAGGTGCAGATGCTTATTATATGTTAGGGAAATCCTTTGAACGGGATGAAAAATTTAAACTAGCGTTACCTTATATGCAACGTGCAGCTGAACTTGCCCCTAACGACTTACAAATAAGATTATCTTATGGTATTTTACTTTGCTCATTGGAAATGTTTGATGTTGCAAAGGGAGAATTACAATTTGTTCTTGATCAAGATCCAAAAAATGCAGATGCCCATTATAATATTGGGGTATTATATGCGGTAGCTACTGAGGATACTGAAAAAGCGATGGAGCATTTAAAAGAAGCATATACGATAGAACCGAATTTTGATCAAGCGAAATATATTTATGATATGATTAGTCAAAGGTTTAATTAAAGGATGGAAAAGTCGACCAAAAAAGGTCGACTTTTTTATTTAGCAAATAGTCATTAAGTGGAATGAAATCATGATTTAGATAAATAATAAGGTCGAAATAGAAATACCACTTTTCTGCCTTTTTAAAATACTGTGTGAACTATGAAAACTTTGAATAATTTTTTATTTCATGATTTCTACATTCATTTGATACTATATTACGTATATTTTAATTATCGGTCTTTGTCGAGTAATAATTGAGATAAAATTTGAGTTTTTACAGAAGTAGGTGTCTTGATGAATATTTTATGGGGTTTTATTGGTATTTTAGTTATTTTTATTATTGCTTTTTTAATATCAAGCAACCGTAAATCCATTAATTGGAGAACTGTATTTGCCGGTTTAGCGATACAATTAGCCTTTGCCTTTATCGTGCTGAAATGGGAATTTGGCCGCACAGTATTATTAAAAATATCAGAGGCTGTTCAAAATTTAATTAGTTACGCTAATGAAGGGATCTCTTTCGTATTTGGACCTTTAGCAGATCCTGATTTTACTGGTGCTACCGTTTTTGCTCTGAGCGTATTGACGATTATTATTTTCTTCTCTTCGTTAATTTCCGTATTGTATTATTTAGGAATTATGCAATTTGTCATTAAAATTATTGGTGGTGCACTGTCAAAAGTTTTAGGGACAAGTAAAGCGGAATCTGTTAACGCAGCGGCAAATATTTTTGTTGGTCAAACAGAAGCACCTTTAGTCATCCGTCCTTTTTTAGGGAAAATGACAAAATCTGAGCTGTTTGCTGTTATGACAGGTGGGTTAGCATCTGTATCAGGTTCTGTTCTTGTTGGATATTCATTATTAGGGGTACCGTTAGAATACTTAATTGCTGCAAGTTTTATGGCCGCTCCAGCAGGATTAGTATTAGCGAAACTGATGATTCCACAAACTGAAGAAGTCGATGATTCTGCTTTTACGTTAGCAAAAGATTCAGATTCAGTAAATGTCATTGATGCTGCAGCTCGTGGCGCGAGTGACGGAATGAAACTTGCTGTTAATGTTGGTGCGATGTTACTAGCATTTATCGCTCTTATTGCCTTAATTAACGGGATTATCGGTGGTATTGGTAGTATTTTTGGATTTGACGGAATTACCTTAGAAGGAATTTTAGGTTATATTTTCTCACCAATTGCTTTTGCAATAGGGGTACCATGGTCTGAAGCTGTACAAGCAGGTTCATTCATTGGACAAAAATTAGTTTTAAATGAATTTGTAGCTTATTCAAACTTTGCACCAGAAATCGCAAATCTTTCAGATAAAACAGTCATGATTGTTAGCTTTGCATTATGTGGTTTTGCAAACTTAAGCTCAATGGCAATTTTAATTGGTGGTTTAGGTGCAATGGCTCCTAGTCGAAGACCTGTCATTGCGAAATTAGCTGTAAAGGCTGTAATTGCAGGTACATTAGCTTCTTTACTTAGCGCATCCATCGCAGGTATGTTCTTATAAAACTTATTTATTAAAAAAATCTGCTTTTCTACGGGTGTAGGTAAAACGTTTTTTCATTCATTAAGTAATGAGCATTCAGCGTTTCATCCTACATATTCCCCGTGGAACGAGCAGATTTTTTATTATTTTCCATTGCAATATAATATAACATCCCGGTAGCTTAAATCACCGCCAAATATATTTAAGGCACTTCCAATAGTTACATGCAATTTACCCTTTGATAGTTCTTTGAATTTTTTAAGATCAGCTATTGAACGGACCCCACCAGCATAGGTTGTTGGAATGGATGTCCATTTTGCTAAATCTTGAATTAAATCTTCTTGCATCCCACTTCTTTTTCCTTCTACATCAACGGCATGGATTAATAATTCATCGCAATATTGTTCGATAAATGGAATCGTTTGTTTATTTACTTCAAATTGACTAAATTTCGCCCATTTATCCGTCACAACAAACCACTTACCATCTCGTTTACGGCAACTTAAATCAATGACAATATGTTCTTTTCCCACTGTGTTCACCAGTTTTTGTAATCGCTCCATATCGAGCATACCATCATGGAAAATATAAGAAGTTACAATAACATGGGAAGCTCCAGCCTCAATATATTTTTTGGCATTATCACTTGTAATGCCACCTCCTACTTGCAAACCGTTCGGATAGGTGTTCAATGCTAGAAGGGCTGCTTCTTCATTTCCTGACCCGAGCATAATAACATGGCCACCTGTTAACTTGTCCTTTTTAAACATATTGGCAAAATAAGCTGAATCTTGTTCTGCGACAAAATTTTCGACAACGTTTTGATCTTGATGACCTAATGTGCTTCCTACGATTTGTTTAACCTGTCCATCATGTAAATCTATACAAGGTCTAAATTCCACTTAATATCACGAGTCCCTTCCATACCTTTTCGTCTATATATACAAAACAATTTATAAATTATCATAGCATCGGTACTAAAAAATATCGAGGTTAGATTACTGGACCTTTGGATTTTGTAAGACACATAAAGGGGACATATGGTAAAATCAAATGTACTAAAGGCAAGAAAAGGAGTATTAGGATGGCAGAAAATCTTAATTTATTTGAAGTAAATAAATTGTTTATTCTTGGCCGTCCAATTGTGTCCATTTTTCATAATGCGACAAATATGTATTCGATTGTTCGGGTAAAAATACAAGAAACGAATTTACAATATGATGATAAAGAAATTATTGTGGTCGGCTATTTCCCAAAACTTAATGAGGAAGAATTATATCGTTTTACAGGGGTTTTAAAAAATCATCCGAAATACGGTCAACAATTTCAAGTAGATACATTTGTTAAAGAGGTGCCTGCAACGGAACAAGGCATTATCAATTACTTATCAAGTGATTTATTTTCTGGAATTGGGCGAAAAACAGCCGAAACAATTGTTCATCAATTAGGGGTGGATGCCATTAAGCGAATTATGGAAGATCCATCCGCATTAGATACAGTACCGCGACTGAACGAAGAAAAAAAAGAAACGATTCGCCAAACATTGGAGCAAAATTTAGGTTTGGAACGAGTCATGATCCAATTGAATGAATGGGGATTTGGTCCTCAACTTTCTATGAAAATATATCAAACTTATCGGGAAGAAACGATATCACTACTTACGGAAAATCCATATCGCTTAATTGAAGATGTGGAAGGTGTAGGTTTTGGACGGGCTGATGAACTTGGCAGAAAACTAGGGATTGAAGGAATCCATCCAGATCGGATCAAAGCTTGCATATTTCATGTTTTAACAAATGCAGCATTGTCAGACGGACATGTATACGTAGATGCAGAACAAGTTTTACCCCATGTAAAATCTATTCTTGAACAAAGCCAACCACAGGAAATTCCTTATGATGTAATTTCAAAGGCAATTATTGAAATGCGAGAGGAAGATAAAATTTGTGGGGAAGAAACACGAATTTACTTACCTTCTTTATATTTTAGTGAGATTGGCATCGCTTCGAAAATACTAGAATTATTAAATCAAAATGAAAAAGAAAGATTTTCAAAGGATGAAGTTCGAAAAGCTATTGGTGAAGTAGAAGAACGACTAGAGGTTTCCTATGCTGAAACTCAAGCAAAAGCGATTGAATGTGCTTTAAATTCCTCTGTCATGATTTTAACTGGAGGACCTGGTACGGGGAAAACGACGGTAATTCGAGGACTAGTGGAAGTATATGCTGAACTTCACGGGTTATCGCTAAACCCGAAAGATTATGCAAAAAAAGAAGAGCCTTTCCCTATTGTTTTAGCAGCTCCGACTGGGAGAGCGGCAAAAAGATTAGCCGAGTCAACGGATTTGCCAGCAATGACGATCCATCGCTTGCTTGGATTTAACGGCCAAGAAAAAGAGGAAGAAACGGAACGGGAAGTAGAGGGACGTCTTGTCATCATCGATGAAATGTCCATGGTTGATACTTGGTTAGCCCATCAACTATTAAAAGCTTTAAGCAAAGACGTTCAAGTAGTATTTGTTGGGGATCAGGATCAACTACCACCAGTAGGCCCTGGCCAAGTGTTAAAAGACTTATTGGCTTCAAAGCAAGTACCAACTGTAGAATTAACTGACGTTTACCGACAAGCGGAAGGATCTACGATTATTGAACTTGCCCATCAAATTAAAAAAGGAGATATACCAAATACCCTTTCCAATAAAACGACGGATCGCTCCTTTATAAAAGCATCGGCAGATCAAATTGCTAGTGTCGTTACTCAAGTTGTGAAAAGTGCCCTTGCAAAGGGACAGTCTATTCGAGATATACAAGTTTTAGCACCTATGTACAAAGGTCCTGCGGGAATTGATATGTTAAATAAAAAGATTCAAGAATTAGTTAATCCAAACGAAAATGGTACGAGAAAAGAACTCGTATTTGGTGATGTCGTTTACCGTATAGGTGATAAAGTTTTACAACTTGTCAATCAACCGGAAAGTAATATTTTTAATGGGGATATGGGCGAAGTAATTGCCATAATGCGGGCTAAGGAAACAGTGGAAAAACAAGATTTACTAGTCGTTTCCTACGATGGGAATGAAGTGACTTATCAGCGAAGTGATTTAAATCAAATAACCCTTGCCTATTGCTGCTCTATTCATAAATCCCAAGGAAGTGAATTCCAAACAGTGATTATGCCGATCGTTAGAAGTTATTCCAAAATGCTCCGTCGGAATCTTTTATATACCGGCATTACTCGGGCGAAAAACTTTCTAATTCTTTGTGGTGAACCGGATGTCTTTGCTAATGGACTTTCGAAAACCGATGATTTAATGCGTTTAACGACGTTAAAAGTAAGGTTAAATCCAGAGGAAAGTATGACGAAGGAAGAGCAATTAAAGGATAATGATTCTTCCCAAGACGTAAAGCAATTAAAAGAAGTTGATGAACAGCAAGCAGCTTTTTATGTAAACGGAGAAGTTGTAGCACCTATATTAAATATGGAAACGGCACCTTATATTCATCCACTAATCGGAATGGATGGAGTAACCCCGTATCACTTTCTAGAGGACGACGAAAAGTAAAGGAGTATTATAATGACAAAACTTACACCCTTCCTCATGTTTCAAGGCCAAGCTGAAGAAGCAATTCATCTTTATATAACCGTATTTCAAGATACAAATATTGTTTCACTAACAAAGTATGGGGAGGAACAACCAAGTCACAAAGGGAAAATTGCCAATGCAGTCATTTCCATTCATGGCCAAACCTTTTACTGTCATGATAGTGTCATTACTCATGAATTCACCTTTACACCGTCTTTTTCGATGTTTGTTGAATGTGATTCAGAACAAGAGCTTGAGGAAGCCTTTGCGAAGTTATCGAAAAATGGACAAGTTTTAATGCCATTAGATGGTTATGGGTTTAGTAAGAAATTTGGTTGGGTACAAGATCCTTTCGGTATTTCATGGCAACTTAATTTAAATGAATAATTTATAATTAGACAAAATTCCTACCTCCCATGCATATAGTAGTTCTATGTGAAAAGGGAAGGTGGTATTAGTTGGATCATTTAAATGTTTATCAACATCCTTCTTACAAAGTACGGGTGATTTCAGTCGTTGGAAATAGTCAGATTGAAGTAAAACCAGATTATGCCCAACTGCAAATTGAAGTGGTGACTCAAGGAGAAAATATTACGGAAGTCCAAACTGAAAATGCTAATAAAATGAACCAGGTTATAGAAGCTCTATTGGCTTTAAATATTGAACGCCAAAATATTCAAACGGCTTATTTTAATATTTTCCCCCGCTACGACTATATTGAAGGGAAGCAAGTGTTTAGAGGCTACGAAGTATCCAATGCTATTCAAGTAGAAGTTGATAACATTAGTGAAGTCGGAATGGTCATTGATCAAGCAATAAAAAGTGGAGCCAATCGTATAACGGGACTTGAATTTAAATTAAGAAATGAAGAGGCCTATTATAATAGTGCTTTGCAATTGGCGCTGCAAAATGCCCATGAAAAGGCATTAGCTATCGCTAGTTCTTTGCGTCTTTCTTATATGCCCCAACCGATTGAAATCGTTGAGGAATCTTCAGGAGGACCTATTTTATTGAAAAATGTTGCAATGACCCAACGACTTTCTGAGACACCGATTGAACCAGGTACGATTACCGTTGAAGCGACTTTGAATGTGAAGTATCAATATTAATCGAAGTTTTTATAGAGAAATTTGGAGTGCTATTGGATTAGTACTCCTTTTTTAAAGGGAAAAATAGTCTCCATATGGAATACTACTGAGAGCGTAGAAAAATTAAAATAGGAATGAATATGGAAAAGTGGTTTAAAAGGTGGTCGATTATGGGTAAGTATGAACAAAAAACAAAAAAGACAAATCAAAGCGTAATGGAATTTATTGAATCTGTAGAAAGTCCGAAGAAAAGGGAAGATGCCTACCATCTATTGCAAATTTTTGAAGAAACATCGGGGTTTGAAGGGAAAATGTGGGGACCGAGTATTATCGGATTTGGTTCTTATCATTACAAATATGCATCGGGTCATGAAGGAGATGCTCCTCTTATTGGATTTTCACCTAGAAAAGCAAAAATTAGTTTATATTTTGCCCCTGGTGATACAGACAGAGAAACATTATTAGAGAGATTTGGAAAACATACGGTTGGTAAAGGTTGTGTTTATATTAATAAACTTACAGATATTGATCAAGAAATATTAAAGCAACTCATTAGTCAATCCATTCAATTTTTACAAAAAACGTATCCTCAAAATTGAAACTTTTTTCAATCGGTAACGTAAAACAAATATAGATTGAAATTAAAAAAGGTAGGAGTGCTGAAAATGTCATTTTTTAATAAGATGTTAGCAAGTATTGGTGTAGGTGCTGCAAAAGTAGATACAAAATTAGAAAAGTCATCTTTTGTTGCTGGAGAAGTCATCCGCGGGGAAGTGGAAGTTTATGGTGGTAATGTGGAGCAAAGTATTGATGCCATCTATTTAACGTTATACACAACATATATTAAAGAAATTGATGATCATAAAGTGACAGCAAAAGCTCCAATTCAAAAATTCCGAGTAAGTGAACCATTTACAATTAATGTCAATGAAACAAAAATAATTCCATTTTCATTTACATTACCATATGATACGCCAATTACAGTTGGGAAAACAGAAGTATGGGTTGCAACAGAATTAGATATTCGTAGCGGTGTTGATTCAGATGATAAGGATTACATTGAAATTCGTCCATCTGAAATAGCGTCAAAAATTTTAGATGAAGTTCAACAGCTTGGATTTAGATTACGAAAAGCAGATTGTGAACAAGCTTCTTACAAATATGCTCGAAACTATCCATTCCTTCAAGAATTTGAATTTGTTCCAACTGGCGGAGTATTTAGAGGGAGACTCGATGAGTTAGAACTCGTTTTCCTATCTCAAACAGCTCAGTCTGCAGAAATTCTACTTCAAGTAGACCGAAAAGCGAGAGGTTTTGGTGGATTTTTAGCAGAAGCGTTAGATGTGGATGAAACGAATATAAGAATGACAATTACACAACAAGATCTACATAATTTAAATGAAGTATTAAAACAAACGATTGCAAAATATGCTTAAAAAGAAGGGTGTTCCAATGTTGGAATACCCTTTTCTTATACTTCCCGTGCAAGTTCTTGAAGCTTTTGTCTATCAATAATTTCATAGCCTTTATTACTTTTTCGAATCATGTTTGACTGACAAAAATGGGCGAAGGTGTGAAGTAAATGTCGATAGGACACGCCTAAATATTCACTAATTTCCGTATGCTTTTCTTTATAAAAATTATCGTCAGAAGACATTAAAATAAAAGCGGCTAATCGATTTTCAAGGGGATATGCTTGAGTTTGAGAAAATCGGTTTGTCGTTTGTGTCATTTTATTGCCTAAAAATAAGCAAAGTTCCCTTAAAAATACCGAATCAGCTAGTAGTTTTTGTTTACATGCATTATAAGGAATTGAGAAACAGACCGTTTTTGTTACAGCTTGAATCCCTTTTGTATATTTTTGAGCATTTAATAATTCCACTTCCCCCATAAAACTAGGGGAGGTAATAAAATTGATTAACGATACCTTTCCGTTTTTATGTGTGACATATAATTTCGCCTTTCCTTCTACCATGTAGTAAAGGGATTCAGGTAAGGAACTTTCTTGGAAAATATATTCTCCTTTTTCAAATGCACAAACTTGAACGAAGGGGGAAATATCAAAGGAAAAGAAAGATTGAAAGGAATATTGATTCATGTAATCTTCTTTTCGTTTTCCTGTTATCAATTGCACCATTATTCCTCCAATAATCATTACAAAGTTTTGTAGTACAAAACAAAAAATAGAGTAAATTCTGTTTTTAAACGGATTGTCAACAAAAGGGAAATGTGAGATATCTCACATTATTTTAAATGACAACGTGCTATTATTCAATATAGATTGGAGGTTACAGCACGGCTATGAACAATCAACGGTGGTTATCTCAAAATTTCTTTCTATTTTTCTTTACATGGGGCGTATATTTACAATATTGGTCAGGTTGGTTATCAGGTGCTAAAGGATTAACGGTTCAAGAAGTAAGTTTTATTATGGGTTTTGGTTTAGTCGCCAGAGCATTTTCAACGATGTTTATTTATCCCTTTGCTTCGAAATATTTTAGTGATAAAAAATTAACGCTATTGTTAGTAATTAGTTCCTTAATAGCGGCACTATTATACGTACCTTTTAATACCTTTCCAGCTTTATTTGCCATTACATTGATTTTTAGTTTATTTTATCCTTCGTTATTACCGGCTATCGAAAGTAGTGCTTCTACCCTTGTTCAGCAAACAAAGATACATTACGGTAAAAGCCGATCCTATGGTTCTATCGGTTTTGTCATTTCCGTTTTAATTCTAAGTGTGATGATAGGCTATGTAGGGGAAAAGGTGATTTTATGGGCAATGATTGGCTATTTAATGATTATGTTAATTCTTCAAATTATGCCTACGCCGGAAGTGTTATTAGCTAAACCGACAGTAGAAGATCGAAGTCGAGCCTTTTCTATGAGAAGTTTATGGAAAGTTAAAGGCTTTCCTGTAGTCATGATTATCGTCATCCTTTTACAAGGTTCTTTAGCATCCTACTACAATTATAGTTACATTTATTTACAACAATACTTACAAGTAAATACGTTTTATATTGGTATGATTTTGAACGTAGCAGTCCTATTTGAAATTTTATTCTTTTTAATAGCGGACCGTCTCTTTGCTAATAAGAAAATTTCAACTTTATTTTTCATTGCAGCAATTGGTTCTACATTAAGATGGATCATCATTTTTGTATTTCCAAATGTTGGGGCATTTATTTTTTCCCAAACATTACATTCGGTTTCCTTTGCAATGGCCCATTATGCCTTCATCCAATACATTACGAAAAGTTTACCAAAACAACAAATTGCCAATGCGCAAGGGTTGTATTCCGCCTTGGCAACAAGCTTAAGTGCGGCAGTTTTAACATTATTCGGAGGATATTTATACGATATTACGCCGGGTCTTGCATTTTTAGGAATGACCATTTTCACGATTCCAGCAATCATCATCATTTTACTTTCAAAAAAAGCGTATCAAATATAAAAGTCGTCCCTATTTAGGGGCGACTTTTCGCAGTTTTATAAAATATTTCGTTAGTAATCCAAAAGTAATTACGACAACGACAAGAAGAACTTCAAATGTGTAAATAGCCATTTGAGATGGGAATAGGGGAGCCATATAAGCATCCTTTGAAATCATTTTAGAAGATGTCCATGCTAATACCGCTGCGCCTAAAACAATAATAATAGGAAAACGTTCCATTAATTTTGTTACAACGGTACTTCCCCAAACAACAATCGGAATCGAAACGATTAATCCAATGGCTACGAGCAAAATATTTCCATGGGCAGCTCCGGCTACTGCAATAATATTATCTACTCCCATTAATAAATCGGCTAAAAGAATGGTCCCGATAGCTCCCCAAAAATTCTTTTTCGTTTGTTTAACATTGATTTCTTCTTCGGTAAGAAGTAGTTTGTAAGAAATATATAGTAACAATACACCACCAATTAACAATAATCCGTCAATTTCTAATAATTTAACAGCGACTAATGTTAAGACAATTCGTACGAAGATGGCACTAAAAGTTCCCCAAAAAATGACTTTCTTTTGCTGGTTTTTAGGTAAGTTTTTGGCAACTAGTCCAATTAATAAAGCATTGTCGCCAGCAAGAACTAAATCGATGAAAATAATAGAAAGTAAAGCGGTGAAAAATTCAACAGATAATAAGTCCACTATGTATTCGCTCCAATCTATAAGGTAGTCCCCTTAACAAAACAATATATGTTATTCGATTTGTTTTCAGAAGTTTTTTAATTGGTTGAAAGTTTCATTCGTATATGATAGTTTCTTAATAATTTAGATTGGGAGAAGTAGGTGAATAAGGTGATTAGAAAATTAACAGAAAAAGATAGAGAAAAGGTGATGAACTTTGTTCTAAAAAAGCCAGCCGAAAATTTATTTATCATTGGAGATATTGAAGCGTATGGTTTTGAGACAGAGTTTCAAACTGTTTGAGGTCAATTCAATGAGTATGGCGAGTTGATGGCAGTTCTATTAAAATATGAAGGAAATTACATACCGTATGCTGAAGGCGATATCAATTGGGAAGAAATTGCTTCCATTATCAATGGTGACCCGAAAATGACTGATTTATCTGGTTTGAAACCAATTGTAGAAAAATTAGAATCACTAGTAGTAAAAAATATGAAAAGCAGTAATTCATTTTATTATGCTAAATGCCAACGTTTAAAAGTTTCTAAAACAAAGGATGAACTGGAGTCTGTCGAAGTTTTAAACGTAAAAGAATTAGAAGAACTTGTAGCTCTTTTAAAAGGTGTTCCTGAATTTCAGCATGCAAACATAACAATTGAGTCGAAAAGAAGGACGCTTGAAAATAAAACCGGTAGAACGTATTTCATTCGAGTGAACGGTGAAATGGCCACAACTGCTTCCACAACGGCAGAAAATAGTTCCTCTGCCATGATTGTTGCTGTGGCAACAAAGAAACAATATAAACGGCAGGGACTTGCAACGGATTGTATGATTAAGTTATGTCAAGATTTGTTAAAAGAAGGGAAGGAACTTTGTTTATTTTATGACAATCCGGATGCTGGTAAAATTTATAAACGATTAGGTTTTGAGGATATTGGTTTTTGGAATGTTTATCGATATGAGTAAAAGTTGAAGAAAATAGTTATAATTGACATAAGGCACCCCTTTTCATATAATTTAGAACAGAATATATGAAACACGATGATGGAACAAGTACGTTACTGTATACGAACAGAAAAGGATTCCTTGGCTGAAAGAATCTTGCGTTAAACAGTTACGGAAAGCTACTCCAGAGTGCAGCTAATCCCTGCCGTTCACTTACGTTACAGTGCTTGAGATATAAGTTTGCTCTAGTCATTTCAGCTATATGAAGCTAACTTATAAATTAGGGTGGTACCGCGAGCTATAGTCTTCGTCCCTTTGTGGGATGAAGACTTTTTTATTTGGATTAAACATTGGTCTTATTAATTATTCCATCGTTTTTGAAAGGTACACTGGAACACCATCATGTTAACAAATTTATTCATTTATTGGAGGTATATTGGAAGATGAAAGCATCAGAAATTCGTCGCAAGTATTTAGAATTTTTCATTGAAAAAGGTCATGCTCAAGAACCATCTGCACCACTAGTGCCAATTAATGACCCATCTTTACTATGGATTAACTCAGGGGTTGCCACGTTAAAAAAATATTTCGATGGTCGTGTCATTCCTGACAATCCACGTATTACGAATGCACAAAAATCTATTCGTACAAATGATATTGAAAATGTAGGGAAAACAGCTCGTCACCATACGTTTTTTGAAATGTTAGGAAACTTCTCAATTGGTGATTACTTTAAGAAAGAAGCAATTCATTATGCATGGGAGTTTTTAACTGATCCAAAATGGATGGGCTTTGATCCTGAACTTTTATCGATTACGATTCATCCAGAAGACCAAGAAGCATATGATATTTGGAAAAATGAAATCGGCATTCCGGAAGAACGTTTAATTCGTATTGAAGGGAACTTCTGGGATATCGGAGAAGGTCCATCTGGTCCAAACTCTGAAATTTTCTACGACCGTGGCCCTGAATACGGTAATGATGAAAACGATCCAGAATTATATCCTGGTGGAGAAAATGAACGTTATCTAGAAATATGGAACTTAGTATTTTCACAATTTAATCATAACCCAGATGGAACATACACACCGCTACCTAAACAAAATATTGATACAGGTATGGGGTTAGAACGTATGGCATCCGTTGTACAGAATGTTCCAACTAACTTTGATACGGATTTATTTATGCCGATTATTGAAAAAATTGAAGAATTCGCAAACCGTTCCTATAAACGCCCAGGCGAAATCGATTTAAAAGAAATTTTCGGTAGTGAAGAGGATGTAAATACACCATTTAAAGTGATTGCTGACCATATTCGTACCGTTGCTTTTGCAATTGGAGATGGTGCTCTTCCTTCAAATGAAGGACGCGGTTATGTATTGCGCCGACTATTACGACGTGCAGTAAGATATGCAAAACAAATCGGTATTGATAAACCGTTTATGTTTAAATTAGTTTCTACTGTTGGCGAAATTATGCAAGATTTCTATCCAGAAGTAAAAGAAAAAAGAGAATTTATCGAGCGGGTTATTAAAAACGAGGAAGATCGCTTCCATGAAACCCTTGATGGTGGTTTAGCTATTCTGTCTGAAGTAATTGAGAAAGAAAAAGCTGCTGGAAATAATGTTATTCCTGGTAGTGATGCATTCCGTTTATATGATACTTATGGCTTCCCAGTAGAATTAACGGAGGAATATGCACAAGAAGCTGGTATGACAGTGGATTTAGAAGGCTTTGAAAAAGCGATGGATGAACAAAGGGAACGTGCCCGCGCAGCTCGAGCGGATGTCGATTCCATGCAAGTTCAATCTGAAATATTAGCCAATTTAACGCAAGAATCGAATTTTGTAGGTTATGAAACGTTACAAACTGAAACGAAAGTCGTTGCAATCGTTTCAAATGGTCAAATGGCGGAATATGCTTCAGAAGGTGAAGAAGTTCTTGTCCTTTTAGCAGAAACACCTTTTTATGCGGAGATGGGTGGACAAGTAGCTGACCATGGTAAAATTTCTAATGATTCATTTACAGCTTTTGTAAAAGATGTTCAAAAGGCACCGAACGGTCAACCGCTTCATACCGTTGTTGTAGAATCAGGTGAAATGCGTGTGGATGATGTTGTTACAGCAATGGTGGATCGGGATGAACGTAATCTTGTAGTAAAAAATCATACAGCTACACATATTATGCAACGAGCATTAAAAGATGTTCTAGGAGATCATGTTAACCAAGCTGGTTCTTATGTAGGGCCAGACCGTTTACGTTTTGACTTCTCCCACTTTGGCCCTGCTACAAAAGAAGAGTTAGAAAAAATTGAACGTATTGTAAACGAAAAAATTTGGGATGATATTGAAGTAGTCATTGAAGAGATGCCAATTGCTGAAGCAAAAGCAATCGGAGCGATGGCACTATTCGGTGAAAAATACGGAGATATTGTTCGTGTTGTTCAAGTAAGTGATTATTCGATTGAACTTTGCGGCGGTATCCATGTAAAACGTACTTCTGAAATTGGTTTATTTAAAATCGTTTCTGAAGGTGGTATAGGGGCTGGAACACGTCGAATTGAGGCGGTTACTGGTAAAGCGGCATTCGAAGCAGTAAAAGAAGAACAACGTATTTTAGAACAATCCGCCGCTTTATTAAAGGCGAATCCTAAAGACTTAGTAGCACGTGTTGAAACTTTACAGCAAGAATTAAAAGAACAACAACGAGAAAATGAAGCATTATCCCAAAAAATTGCGAATGCACAAGCTGCTTCTGTACTAGATGCTGCACAAAAAATTGGCGATATTACAGTACTATCAACAAAAGTAGAAGCGAAAGACAACAATCAACTTCGTCAAATGATGGATGATTTAAAAGGTAAACTAGAAAAAGCTGTTATTGTACTTGGCGCAGTTGATGGCGACAAAGTCATGTTATGTGCTGGTGTAACAAAAGATATTGTCGGAGGAAAATATCACGCAGGAAATATTGTGAAATCAGTGGCAGAAGCGTGTGACGGTAAAGGTGGCGGTCGTCCGGATATGGCGATGGCAGGTGCGAAAAATGCATCAAAACTTGATGAAGCGCTAGTTTCTGTGTATGATTACGTTAAATCCATTTAAAAATATTTTCTTTCTGTTACAAAATATGGTCAGAATTCCATCCTGATATTTGATTGAAATGGTTTATCGGTTATAATAAAGAGAATAGAGATGTTTTTCCGTTAACATCTCCTTATTACTGAAAGCGAGGTGCTGGTCTTGAGTTCGTTTGATAAAACAATGAAATTCAGTTTTCCAGAAGAGTCAATGGAACAAGAAGTAAAGCAAGTGATGTTGAAGGTGTACTCTTCACTAGAAGAGAAAGGGTATAATCCTACTAACCAAATTGTAGGTTATCTTTTATCTGGTGATCCGGCATACATCCCTCGCCATCAGGATGCAAGAAACTTAATACGCAAGCTTGAACGTGATGAAATTATTGAAGAGCTCGTAAAATTTTATATTAAGAAGAATAACGAGGCATAATAGGTATATGAGAGTAATGGGTTTAGACGTTGGTTCCAAAACCGTAGGCGTTGCAATTAGTGATGCCTTAGGATGGACAGCGCAAGGTATAGAAACGATACAAATAAACGAAGAAACAGGCGATTTTGGCATCGAACGTATAAAAGAACTTGTTAAAGAATATGCTGTTACAGAATTTGTAGTAGGCTATCCGAAAAACATGAACAATACGGTCGGTCCTCGTGGCGAAGCTTCCGAGAATTATAAAAAGCTACTGGAAGATTCCTTTCATTTACCTGTAAAGCTCTGGGACGAACGTTTAACCACAATGGCTGCAGAGCGAATGCTCATTGAAGCGGATGTAAGTCGTAAAAAGCGTAAAAAGGTTATTGATAAAATGGCGGCTGTTATGATCCTTCAAGGATATTTAGATAGCAAGAATTAACATTCGCTAAAAAGAGCGAATGTTAATT
>NZ_RHLQ01000010.1:0-58721 GCF_003711845.1 Lysinibacillus halotolerans | reverse complement strand
AATTCTCTGCCCCGAAAGCGAAGCGACAGGGGCAAGATACATTCGGTAAAAAGAGCGAATGTTAATTCTCTGCCCCGAAAGCGAAGCGACAGGGGCAAGATACATTCGGTAAAAAGAGCGAATGTTAATTCTCTGCCCCGAAAGCGAAGCGACAGGGGCAAGATACATTCGGTAAAAAGAGCGAATAGTTAGTTCTCTGCCCCGAAAGCGAAGCGACAGGGGCAAGATACATTCGGTAAAAAGAGCGAATGTTAATTCTCTGCCCCGAAAGCGAAGCGACAGGGGCAGAAAATAAATACTAGTGATATAAAGTATATCCAGTTTTAAATTTAATGAAGAGGTGACCAATAATGGTACATGAACACGATCATGAACAACATCGTCATATTACTATCGTCGATGAAAATGGAAACGAACAACTATGCGAAGTGCTACACACTTTCGATTCTGAAGAATTTGGTAAATCCTATGTACTTTATTCATTAGTAGGTGCTGAAGAAGATGATGAAGGTCAAATTGAAATCTTTGCATCATCGTTCGTTCCTTCTGAAAATGGCGAAGATGGAGAATTAGAGCCAATTGAAACAGAAGAAGAATGGGATTTAATTGAAGATGTGTTAAATCAATTAGAAGACCAATTAGATGACGAAGAAGAATAAGAAGTAAAATAAATATTATAATAAAAAAGGTAGGCTCATTTTGCCTACCTTTTTTAAATAGTAGGAGGTACATGAATGGACGATCAATTATTTAAGCTTCAATTAGAGGATGGCTCTGAACAATTATGTAAAGTGGTTATTACATTTGATACAGATGATCAATCCTACGTTTTATATTCTTTAGTGGATGAAGAGGGGAATGAAAGCGAAGAAATTTCAGCCCTTCGTTATGAATTGGGAGACAATGGTGAAATGACGAATTTTTCTTCCCTTGAAACAGAAGAAGAATGGGATATGGTAGATGAAGTATTAAATACGTTAATTGCTGAATTTGGTGAAGATGGTAATTATTTTACGATTTCTGATGAAAACGGTGAGGAAATTGTTTGTGAAGTTATCCATCGTTTTGAATTAGAAGAATTTAATAAGTCGTATATTCTTTATACCTTTGCAGATCAAGAAGAAGTAGGGGAAATTTATGCAGCTGCATATATTCCAGGAGAGAACGGGGAAGTTCTTGATTTACTGCCAATTGAAAAGGAAGAAGAATGGAAACAGGTTGAAAAAGAAGTAGAAGCTTTAAGTGAATAGTAATGATAAAAACGTTATGACTCTCATAGCGTTTTTTTGTATTAAAAAATTTTTGTAGATAAAACATATTGCTCCTTTAGTTCCAGTAGGTACTCGTCGCAAATGAACATTACTCAAACTCAAGTTTTGAGAAGGAATATTTAACGCCTGTCGCAAGCTTTCGGCGCAGATAAACCATGTCTCTAACCCGTAAGAGACATGTTTTATTGTCACCATTTGTATTTTCTTGTATCATATTAGGAGATGTGAGGGGGTACGCTAGTGGATAGTGATTCTAAAAAACAGAAAATGATAGAGAAATTAAACGTACGAAAATCAGAAGGAAGAGTTGTAAGACGGATTGTAACGATTGTGACGCTTGCTATTTTGTTAATTGTATTGGTAGTAGGTGTTAGTGGGTTTTTCTATGTGAAATCTGCTATGAAACCAATTGATCCTGAGGCAACTGCTGAGATTGAAGTAGAAATTCCAATGGGTTCAGGGATAACAATAATTTCTAGTATTTTAGAAGAAAAGAAGGTTATCAAAGATGCCCGAGTTTTTAAATATTATACAAAGTTTAAAAATGCAACGAATTTTCAGGCTGGTAACTATGTCATGACTCAAGCAATGACTTTTGATGAAATTATCGAAAGCTTGAAGACTGGGAAAGTATATCGAGAACCTTTATTTACCCTTACCATTCCAGAAGGTTTGACGTTAGAGCAAATATCTAAAATTGTTGAAAAACATACAAATTATACGGCTGAACAGTTTATGGAAAAGGTAACAAATAAAGAATTTATTCAAAACATGATGGGGACATTCCCTGATTTAATTACGGAAGAAGTTTTTAATGAAAACATTCGCTTTGCCCTTGAAGGATATTTATATCCTGCAACTTATTCCTTCTATGAAGAAAATCCGTCATTAGATGATATTATTAAAATGATGATTTCTCAAACAAATGATATTGTTGTGGAGTATAGTGCATTGCTACAGGAAAAAGAAATGACACCACATCAATTATTAACCTTTGCCTCTCTTTTAGAAGAAGAAGCAACAGCACAGACGGATCGAGCAACTATTGCGAGTGTATTTTATAATCGTTTAGATGCAGATATGCCTTTGCAAACAGATCCAACTGTACTTTATGCATTAGGTTCCCATAAAGAACGGGTTTTATATGAAGATTTAGAAGTGGACAACCCTTATAACACGTATAAAAATCCGGGGTTACCACCTGGACCGATTGCCAATGCAGGAAAAGTTTCAATTGAATCTGCCCTTAGTCCGACCGATACTGACTATTTATATTTCTTAGCGGATAAAGAAGGAAACAATCACTTTGCCAAAACATACGATGAACATTTGAAAAATATAGACCAATATTTACAACAATAATAGTAATTCCATAACAGTATGACATAATCAGAAGGAAACGAACGTTTTTTTGGAGAGTATAGAAAAAATAGAGTTGAAACTTTTTTCTATACTCCACAATAAAGATTATTCGCTTTCCTTCTGTTTTCGTGATATTATAAGTTGTGATTTTTTGTATTCATTGAAGAAAGAGATTTGCAACGTAACAACGAATCTTTCGTTTTTTTACGATTGATTTTTTGTTTTATCGTATAGTAAGTCTTTAAGCCAAATATAATGTTTGGTTTTTTCTTTTTAACGATTTTATTTTTCTTATAAAAAAGGGGTTCACATAATGGAATTTTCTGATGCTTATATAGAATCCTTTATTCAACCACGCAATGCGTTATTAATGGAGATGGAAAGTTTTGCAAAGGAACATCATGTGCCGATTATGCAACTGCCTGCCATTGATGTCTTAAACCAACTCCTTCGAATCCAAAATCCATCTAGCATATTGGAGATAGGAACTGCAATTGGTTATTCTGCATTAAGGATGGCAGAAACATTACCGAATTGTAGTATTGTGACGATTGAAAGGGATTCCGAACGAGTCAATCTTGCAAAAGAATTTATTGCACGATCAGAAGTATCAAATCGAATTACGGTAATCGAAGGCGATGCGTTAGAAGTGGATGTTGAAACAATTCAATCTACTTTTGATGCTGTTTTTATTGATGCCGCAAAAGGCCAAAATATTCGTTTCTTTGAAAAATTCGCACCACTAGTTCCGCCGGGTGGTATTTTGTATATCGACAATATATACATGCACGGTCTGTCGGATTTAGATATTAAAGAAGTTCCCCGGCGTAAAAGAACGATGATTCGTAATTTAAAACATTTCACTGACTGGATTATGCAAAATCCTAATTATGATAGTACATTTTTTCCTGTTGGTGATGGCTTATTAATTTGTTTGAAGAGGTGACAAGTAATGAAAAAACCTGAATTATTAGTTACGCCAAAATCGATACCACATATTAAAGAGTTAATTCTAGCAGGCGCAGATGCATTTGTCATTGGCGAGCAACAATTTGGTCTGCGTTTAGCAGGTGAATTTTCCGTTAGCCAAGTAGAAGAAGCAACAAAGCTAATTCATGAGGCTGGTAAAAAAGTGTATGTTGCAGTAAATGCACTTTTCCACAATGACCGTCTAGAGGCTTTAGATGAATACTTAAAAGAGATGCAAAGAATAGGTGTAGACGCATTAATATTTGGTGACCCTGCCGTAGTCGTATCAGTACGTGAGCTAGGGATTACGATACCACTTCATTGGAATCCTGAAACAATTGCGACGAACTGGTTCCAAGCGAACTATTGGGGAGAACGTGGGGCAAAACGTGCTGTGTTAGCCCGTGAACTTTCTTTAGACGAAGTGTTAGAAATAAAAGAACATGCAAAACCAGAAATAGAAGTACAAGTTCATGGAATGACATGTATGTTCCAATCAAAACGTTCGCTATTAGGGAACTATTTCTTATATCGCGGAGAAGTAATGGAAGTTGAAAATCGGAAAGAAAATAAAAATATGTTCCTTCATGATAAAGAACGTAAAAATAAATATCCGATTTACGAAGATTTAAATGGAACACACATTTTCTCTCCTAACGATATGTGTCTTATCGATGAATTAACGGAGCTATTTGAAGCGGGAATTGATTCATTGAAATTTGATGGTGTACTCCAAACAGAGGAATATATCGTGACTGTAACTAATTGTTATCGCCAAGCAATTGATGCCTATTTCGATCAAGGTGAAGATGCTTATGATGACTTGAAAAATAAGCTATTAGAGCGAATTGAAATCATTCAACCAAAATTACGTCCATTAGATACAGGATTTATCTTTAAAGAAACAGTGTATTAAGGAAGGAGCGGCATTTGCCTTGTTTCAATTAATAGAAAACGAAAAAATTCGTGAGACGGTTAATGGTAAACGTGTTATTACAAAAAAACCTGAACTATTAGCACCAGCAGGCAGCTTAGAAAAATTAAAAGTAGCCGTTCATTACGGAGCTGATGCTGTCTTTATTGGTGGCCAAGAATTTGGTTTACGTTCCAACGCAAACAATTTTACAATCGAAGAGATGCGTGAAGGTGTAGAATTTGCAAAAAATTATGGCGCTGTTGTGTATGTAACGACGAACATTTTTGCCCATAATGAAAATATGGCTGGTCTAGAAGAGTATTTACAGGACATTGAAGATGCGGGAGTTAGAGGAATTATTGTAGCGGACCCATTTATTATTGAAACATGTCGTCGTGTAGCTCCTAAATTAGAAATTCATCTATCTACACAGCAATCCCTTTCCAATTGGAAAGCGGTTAAGTATTGGAAGCAAGAAGGGCTTCATCGCGTTGTGTTAGCCCGTGAAGTAGGCGCAGAAGAAATGAGCAAAATGAAAGAAGAAGTGGATATTGAAATTGAAGCTTTTGTTCACGGTGCGATGTGTATTGCCTATTCTGGCCGTTGTGTATTATCTAACCATATGACAGCTCGGGATTCAAATCGTGGAGGATGCTGCCAGTCATGCCGTTGGGATTATGACTTATATGAAGAAGTAGATGGCGAAGAAAAAGCGTTGTTTAACGAAGGAGACGCGCCGTTTGCAATGAGTCCAAAAGATTTAAAATTAATTGAATCTATTCCCCATATGATTGAACTTGGCATTGATTCGTTAAAAGTGGAAGGACGTATGAAATCCATTCACTACATTGCCACTGTTATTTCTGTTTATCGTAAAGTGATTGATGCCTATTGCGCGGATCCAGAAAACTTTAAAATTAAAAAAGAGTGGTTAGAAGAGTTGGATCGTTGCGCTAACCGTGCCACTGCATCAAGCTTCTTTGAAGGAGAACCAAGTTTTGAGCAACAAATGTTTGGCACTCATGCGACGAAATTAAAATGGGACTTTGCAGGCCTTGTCCTTGATTATGATCAAGAAAGTCAAATCGTCACTTTACAGCAAAGAAATTACTTCAAGCAAGGTGATACGGTTGAATTTTTCGGACCTGATATTGAATCATTTAAAATGGAAGTTGGACAAATTTGGGATGAAAAGGGTAATGAGATCGAAGTAGCAAATCATCCGTTACAAATTGTAAAATTCAAAGTGGATCGCCCATTGTTCCAATACAACATGATGCGAAAGGAGAATAAATAAATGTCCAAAAAGCGCCCTTTAGTAATAGGGATTGCGGGTGGTTCATGTTCAGGGAAAACTAGTGTGACACATGCCATTTATGATGTATTCAGAGAACACTCTGTTGTAGTTATAGAGCAAGATTATTACTATAAAAACCAAAGCCATTTAACTTTTGAAGAACGTTTGAAAACGAATTATGATCATCCACTAGCATTCGATAATGATCTACTGCTAGAGCATTTAAATCGTTTATTACAAAGAAAAGCAATTGATAAACCAGTATATGATTATGTGAATCATACTCGTGCAGAGGAAGTAATTCATGTAGATCCGAAGGACGTTATTATCCTTGAAGGTATTTTAGTTCTGGAAGATAAACGTCTACGTGATTTAATGGATATTAAATTGTTTGTTGATACTGATTCAGATTTACGTATAATTCGACGTATTGAGCGAGATATTAAAGAACGAGGAAGAACAATTGATTCAGTAATCGATCAATATTTAACGGCAGTTCGTCCAATGCATAATTTATTCATCGAACCGACTAAGCGCTATGCTGATGTTATTATTCCAGAAGGTGGAGAAAATGAAGTAGCCATCGACTTAATGGTAACAAAAATTAAAACAATTCTTGAAACTATGTCGATTGTGTAATATGATGAGTTAGTATTGGAATTTTATAGAACTTGAAGAAAAATATATAATATTACTAATAAATTCGGTTATTAGTTAAGTGGATAAAAGTACTTCTATTGGTTACTTTTCTCTCATATGCTTAATTACTAACCGGGTTTTATTATTACACTTTAAAAAAGAAAACGATTGCATTTTCATGTATAAGGTGTATAGTATTGTTTCAAGTAAAATATTGTTAGTATTTAAGGAGTGAAATGTCTTGTCAAATGAAAAACAATATCCAATGACATTAGCAGGAAAACAAAAATTAGAAGAAGAATTAGAATATTTAATAACAGTTAAACGTAAAGAAGTAGTAGAGCGCATTAAAATTGCTCGAAGCTTTGGAGATTTATCAGAGAACTCTGAATATGATTCAGCAAAAGAAGAACAAGGTTTTGTAGAAGGACGTATTTCAGCAATTGAATCAATGCTACGAAATGCATTAATTATAGAGGAATCTGAGGGCGAAAGTGATATCGTAACTTTAGGGAAAACAATTACGTTTGTTGAACTTCCTGATGGCGATGAAGAAGAATATACAATCGTTGGTTCAGCTGAGGCAGATCCATTTGAAGGACGTATTTCAAACGATTCACCGATTGCGAGAGCATTACTTGGCCATAAGGTAGATGATATCGTAAAATTAACTACACCTGGTGGAGACATGGAAGTACGCATCGTTTCCATTAAAACAGCAAAATAGTTCTACCATCCTTTCAACTGGCTTAATATACATAGCCATTCGAATTTGGAAAACATAGAAGAGTCGACGAATTTTACTGATTTGTCGACTTTTTCATTTCGTTTAAATTTCTAACAAGAATATTAAATAATGGGGTATTTAATGGTTTTCAAATGGAATATTGATACAATAAAAGTAATGGTGTAAAGGAGGATTCAATCGTATGTCTAAAAAAGGACAGGAATCTTTAACACGCTCAAATAAGCGGCGTAAAAAGACAAAGAGCAAAATGGATCGCCTCTTAAATATATTAATTGCTGTTGTTTCAATACTCATTATTTTAAACTTAGTGATTGTTCTAAATGATGATTCTGAAAAAGAAGAAAAAACTGAGGTAGCTCAAGAAAATAAAAATAATAGTAGCGATAATATGAAAGAGAATGAAGATACTAATCAAACAGATAACAACTCTTCTGATAAGGACGATGATGGAGAGGCTCTGGAAGGGGATTCTTCCCAATCGGAGGATAATCAAGATAGTACGGAATCTGACTCTGGAAAAGCAGAAGACGATAAAGAGACAAGTGAAGCCAAATTGATCGTACAAAGTTCGAACGATCCAATAGTAGAACAAGTTATTACGAATCCAAGCTGGGATGTTACGCCAACAAAGCAAAGCGGCGAACATGTATCGGCCTATGAAGAAGGGCATATTGATTACGAGGAAAAATTAAAAACGATTCGAAATGCTGTACAATTAGATGAAAATAATATCATTTATTGGTCAGTAAAAAATAATGGTAGTGCCGATAGTTCAGTTGCCGTCGTTTCAAACAATGATAAAACAGAAAAATATCGAGTTTATATTGAATGGGTTCAAAATGAAGGTTGGAAGCCTGTGAAGGTTGAGAAACTGAAAAAATTAGAAGGTACCTATTAGTTTTTCGTTGACGTATGGCCACTTATTCTTTATCTTAGTATAAGTGTCAATTATTGGAGGGATATCGGAATGAAAATTGCCGTCATTGGTGCAATGGAAGAAGAAGTAGAATTATTAAGAAATGCACTTGCAAATACAGAAACGACAACGATTGCGAACAGCGAATATACAACAGGTACATATAATGATAAAGAAGTGGTTTTATTAAAAAGTGGAATAGGAAAAGTAAATGCAGCGATGTCGACTACTGCGTTACTATATGAGTTTAAACCGGATGTGGTCATTAACACTGGATCTGCTGGTGGATATGATCCATCATTAGAAGTTGGAGCTATTGTCATTTCAGATGAAGTACGCCATCACGATGTGGATGTAACGATTTTTAATTATGAAATGGGTCAAGTACCCCAATTACCTGCAGCTTTTAAATCCGATGAACGGTTAATGAAACTGGCTGAAGAGGCTGTTACAGAGATTGGAGAACATCAATATGCGGTAGGACTTATTTGTTCGGGTGATTCCTTTATGAACGACCCTGAGCGTGTTGAAAAGGTAAGAACGTACTTTCCACAAATGAAAGCTGTAGAAATGGAAGCTGCTGCCGTTGCGCAAGTTTGTTATCAATTTGATACACCGTTTGTTGTCATTAGAGCATTATCTGATATAGCAGGGAAGGAATCGAATATTAGTTTTGATGAATTTTTACCTGTTGCAGCAAAACATTCTACGGAAATTGTCTTAAAAACGATTGATAAGTTGTAATGGTTTGTTAAATAAACGTCTTGACGCTTCAGAAATAGACAAAGTAATATAGAAATATGAATGTAATGGGAGGTTAACCAATGTTATATCTTATGGGTGGTTCTGTAGTTATCACTGCAATTTTAGGTATTTTAATTTATTTTGGTGCGAATGATTCACACGTACATCATTAATGAAAAGGCTCATTAAGGTTAAATAACAACCATTAATGAGCTTTTTTTATGGTGAGATTTTATCAGTTGTTCATTGGGAGATTCAGTTTAAATGGGTGGCATCATTTTCTGATTTTCGATTTTCCTTTTCCGCTTGATTATGTTTAAATTGTTGGTAAAGTTTAACGAGGGCTCGTTTTTCAATCCGCGAAACATAACTTCGGGAAATTTTTAATTTTTTTGCGATTTCTTTTTGAGTTAATGGATCGTTATTGTTTAGTCCATAACGATAGACGATAATTTCCAATTCTCGAGGTTCAAGGGTATTTAGGTAGGAATAGAGTTGTTCAAAACTTTCTTTTTGTTCAATTTTATCGATAGCGGGTTGTTCATCTAGTTGTAATAAGTCGCGAATTTGTAATGATTGTCCTTCTTTATCTACGCCAATTGGTTCAAACAAGGAAACATCTTTTTGAACTTTTTTTTGTGCTCTTAAATGCATTAAAATTTCATTTTCAATACAACGGGCAGCATATGTGGCTAGACGTGTTTTTTTATCAGGCGTATAACTACTCACAGCTTTCATCAGACCAATTGTACCAATGGATATATAATCGTCTAGTTGTTCGTGCTGCGGATGGAATTTCTTGACGACATGAGCGACAAGTCTCATATTTCTTTCAATTAAATCGAGACGTGCTTGTTCATCACCTGCCATGAAGCGTTCGATACATTTGGCTTCTTCTTCTTTCGTAAAAGGTCGGTGAAAAGCCTGCCCCTTTAAATACCCAAGAAATGACGGAATGTCTAGCCAAAGCTGCATTAGTGATGCAAAAATTCCACTCAATCACGTCATCCTTTCTGCCTTTTTCGACATTATATGATAAACTTTTCGAGAAAATGAAAGGTATATGGGATATAAACATAAAAAAACGATGCAATCATTTAGATTTGATGCATCGTGTTTCATTATAATTTTTTTAATGAAAAGGTACTTACCATCAAAATGGAAAGTATCGGGTAGACAAATAAGTAAAAGGGCGGATTCACTACGGGTATTAGGAAATAGGATACTGTAAGAATTGTACCTGCAGCCGTAATTGGTAAACCTACAAAATAACAGTTGGATTCAGTTATGTTAAATCGTGCCAGACGGAACGCGCCGCAAGCAATATAGAAAATCGTAATAATCATTCCTAATGTACCAAAGTCATTTAAAATGCATTCATACATTAAAAGGGCTGGTGCGACACCGAACGAAATAATGTCACCCATCGAGTCTAATTGTTTACCAAGTTCCGATTCTTGATTAAATTTCCGAGCTACCTTACCGTCATAACGGTCGAGGAAAGCAGCTATAAATATAAATAATACGCTATAACTATATGATTCATTTAATGTCGCCATAATAGAAGCGCCACCAAATGACAAATTACATAAAGTAATTAGATTAGCAGCGTGCGATTTAATTTTTTTAATCGTGGAATCCACCATATGTAGAAGAAACATGGGGAAACACTCCTTTGCGCTAATTATATTTCTATATTATACTTCGAAACAGTACAAATTGTAAGTCATTCATTTTTTCTTAAAAATTAAGAATTTATTTATAGGGGGTTTATATGAAAGAAAAAATATATCAATACTTGATTGAACTGACGAATGGAAAATACAGCTCCCTGATGTTAAAAAAACTTGTCTCATCCTCATTTAGTAAAAAGTTTATTCGTGAGTATAGTAAAGTATACGGAATAGATGTCTCTGAGGTTTCAAGAGAACTACATAGTTTTGAAAGTTTACAAGATTTTTTCACAAGACAGTTAAAAGAGGATGCCAGACCAATAAATCAACATGACAAAACGTTCATTAGTCCAGTAGATGCAAAAATTGAATCGTTCGGTGAAATAGAAGATGGTGCTGTTTTTAGTGTAAAAGGCAAGCCTTATACGTTGTTTGACTTATTAGGGAAAGAACAAATGGTTGAAAAATATAAAAAAGGAAAATATATTGTTTTTTACTTAAGTCCTGCCAATTATCATCGAATTCATAGTCCGTTAGATGGTACGGTTATTCGTCAATACTTTCTTGGAAATAAATCGTATCCAGTCAATCAATTAGGGTTAACATATGGCAAAAAGCCGATTAGCCATAATTATCGTATGATTAATGAAATTCAAATTCAAAATAATAAATACTTTACCCTTGTGAAAGTTGGCGCAATGTTTGTTAATTCCATTACTTTGACGAATGTGTCCACTTCTTGGAAAAAGGGCGAAGAAATCGGTTATTTCGGTTTTGGATCAACGGTTGTCATGTTATTTGAAGAAAATGTTGTTACTTTTACAAACAATGTACAAAAAGGACATGCCGTGAAAATGGGAGAACCGATTGCAACTATGCTATAATCGACTAATAAAGAGAACCTTTATAAATAGAGGTAATATCATCCAATACTTATAGATATTATGAAGGAGTTAAGGCTTTGTATAATTTTTTATTACCAAAAGAATTTGTCTCAAGTGTATTTGAAATTACACCAGAAAAATTAGAAGCACTCAACATTAAAGGCATTATTACAGATTTAGATAATACTTTAATTGAATGGGATCGACCAGATGCAACGGAAGAGATTGCAGCTTGGATGAAAATGATGCAAGACGCAGGAATTCGTATTATTATTGCCTCTAATAACAATGAAGAACGGGTAAAACGTTTTGCTGAACCGCTAGGAATTCCATTTATTTTCCGGGCTCGAAAACCATTAGGAGCTGCCTATTTTGCTGCTATGAAACAAATTCGCTTAAAAAGTAATGAAGTGGCAATGGTTGGGGATCAATTATTAACGGATATTATGGGTGCTAACCGTTTAAAATTATATACTTTTTTAGTCCGTCCGGTTGCAGAATCGGATGGCTTTGTTACGCGTTTTAATCGTTTCGTAGAACGTCGAGTGTTTAATACGTTAAAACGCAAAGGAATTAAAACTTGGGAGGAACAGTAATGAGTGAAATGCCAAACTGCATTGGCTGTGGAGCAATTATACAAACAGAAAATCCGAAAGAGGTAGGTTATGCACCTCCTTCTTCATTAGAAAAGGAAACCGTTATATGCCAACGTTGTTTCCGATTGAAAAATTACAATGAAATTCAACCGGTAAGTTTAACCGATGACGACTTTTTACGTATATTAAACGGCCTTGGAGAACAGCAAGGGTTAATCGTAAAAATCGTTGATATTTTTGATTTTAATGGCAGTTGGTTACCAGGCTTGCACCGATTTGTCGGAAAAAATCAAGTTTTACTTGTGGCGAATAAAGCCGATTTATTGCCAAAGTCTGTAAAACCGAAAAAAGTTATTAATTGGTTAAAACGGGAAGCAAAAGCGTTAGGATTACAACCGATTGATGTAATGCTTGTTAGTGCCCATAAAGGGTTCGGAATGGAAGAAGTAGTAGATGCTATTGAAACGTTAAGAAAAGGTCAAGACGTATTCGTAGTAGGCTGTACAAATGTAGGGAAATCTACTTTCATTAACCGTATTATTAAACAGGCAACGGGAGAAGGCAATGTCATTACAACATCCCATTTCCCTGGAACAACGCTAGATATGATTGAAATTCCGCTAGATGATGGTTCAGCCCTTTATGACACGCCGGGTATTATTAACCATCATCAAATGGCCCATCATATCGATTCAAGTGAATTGAAATATATAATGCCGAAAAAAGAAATTAAACCGAAAGTATATCAACAAAATGAAGGTCAAACTTTATTTATCGGGGCTCTTGCTCGATTTGATTTCATAAAGGGTGATCGCTCTGCTTTTACAATCTATGCAGCAAATGACCTACCAATTCATCGTACTAAGTTGGAGAAGGCAGATACTTTATATATGGAACATAAAGGGGAACTCCTTTCACCACCTTCTGAAAAATATATTGATCAATTACCAGAATTAGTTCGTCATGAATTTGCTATAAAAGAAGGGAAAACCGATGTGGTTATTTCCGGTCTTGGGTGGATTACAGTCCAACATCCGAATGTAGTTGTTGCAGCTCATGCACCAAAGGGTGTTGAAGTATTTATTCGACCATCGTTAATTTAAAAAATGAAACGTATTGCTTATGGATGGGGAGGTTGAACAAATGAAGAAATGGTTTGCTGTTATTGGGGACCCGATTGCCCATTCCAAATCACCGAATATGCACAATACTTGGTTTGAAGAAATGAATATAGATGCGACATATATACCGATTCATGTAAAAGGTGATGAGTTAGAAAAAGCGGTCGCAGCTTTAAAAACATTAGGTGTTAGTGGATGGAATATCACCATTCCCCATAAACAAACGATTATTCCGTTTTTAGATGAACTTGATCCAATAGCTGAAAAAATGGCTGCAGTGAACACGGTCGTTGTCCAAGATGGAAAGTTAAAAGGATACAATACGGATGGAGCAGGTTTTGTTCATTCCCTTGAAGAAGCGATAGGACAACAAAAACAAAGTGAAGTTCTAATCATTGGATCAGGTGGAGCAGCCCGCGGAATTGCCTTTGCGTTACAACAGTATGGATATCACAATTTAACGATTACGAATAGAACCGTTTCAAAAGCAGAAAAAATAGTGAATGAATTAGGGGAAGGACGGGCACTTTCTATAGAAGAAGCAGAAAATTCCTTGGACCGTTTTAACATTCTCATTCAATGTACTTCTGCCGGCTTAGCGAATACGGATTTTAAATTGCCGTTATCCCTTGAAAAATTACAAGAGGGAGCATTTGTGGCGGATATTGTGTATAATCCATTAATGACACCATTTTTATTGGAGGCCGAAAAAAGGAAGGCAACAATTATTAATGGTCTTGGCATGTTTGTCCATCAAGGAGCAATCGCTTTTCAACATTGGTTAGGACAATATCCAAATACAAATTTAATGATAAAAAGATTAACTGAAGAATTACTTTAGGAGGAAATTTTATTTTATGCTTACAGGCAAACAGAAAAGATTTTTACGAGCAGAAGCACACCATTTAACACCGATATTCCAAGTAGGTAAAGGTGGCGTTAATGACCAAATGCTTCGTCAATTACGGGATGCACTAGAGGCACGTGAATTAATTAAAGTGCGTATTTTAGATAATTGTGAAGATGAAAAAAACGAAGTAGCGGAAAGCTTAGCAACTGGAACTGGTGCAGAACTTGTACAGTTAATCGGTTTAACAGTTGTTTTATATAAAGAATCTCGTAACAATAAAAAAATTGTGTTACCTAAAGAGAGTAAAAAGTAAGGTGTTATGCCTATGAAAAAAGTTGGCATCTTAGGAGGAACCTTTAATCCTCCCCATATTGGACATTTAATAATGGCGAACGAAGCCTTTGATGCCCTTCAACTTGATGAAGTCCGGTTTATGCCAAATGCCATTGCACCCCATAAACAATTTGTCGATGATGCCTCGATGGAAAATCGTCTACGTATGGTAGAGCTTGCCATCGAGCCATACGATCATTTCAAGGTTGAAAAGATTGAATTTGAGCTCGGCGGTGTATCTTATACGTATCATACAATGGTTGAATTATGTAAGAGGGAGCCAGATGTACAATTTTATTTTATCATCGGTGGCGATATGATTGATTCGTTACATACATGGTATAAAATTGACGAATTGGTAAAACTGATTCAATTTGTTGGATTGAAACGTCCTGGCACCCAATCGTCTTCTACATATGATGTGAAAATGGTGGAGGCGCCTGAATTGGATTTATCTTCAACGTTAATAAGAAAGCGTATTAAAACAGGTGGTACATTAAAATTTTTACTACCTGATAGCGTTGAAGCTTATATTCGAAAGGAAGGTCTATATGGAGCGCAGTGATTATTTATCGGCAATTAAAACACGTATGCCTGAAAAAAGATATATTCATACTATTGGTGTAATGGAAACAGCCATTTTCTTAGCAGAAAAGTACGGTGAAGATGTAAAATCAGCTGAAGTTGCTGCCATTTTACATGACATCGCGAAGTATGCTGATGAAGAATGGATGAATCAAATAGTAAAAGAAAAATGTCTTGATGAACGATTATTAGGCTGGGGTTCAGAAATTTTACATGGACCTGTTGGGGCATGGATTGCTCAAACTGAATTTAATATTACAAACGAAGATATTTTAAATGCCATCCGTTTCCATACAACAGGTCGGGCAAATATGTCCAAATTAGAAAAAATTATTTACATTGCTGATATGATTGAACCAAATCGGAAATTTGATCGAGTAGATGAATTAAGGCAAATGGCAAATGCTGACTTGGATGAAGCAATGAAAGCATGTATTTGCCATACGATTTCATTTTTAGTCCATACCGAGCAAGCAATTTTTCCGGTTTCAATAGAGTGCTATAATGATGTAATTTCAAAAAATGCATAGAGCGTTTATAAAGAGAGGAAAAGTGGAGAATGACAGAATCTTTATTACAAATTGTATATAAAGCATTAGATGATAAAAGAGCAGAGGATATTGTTGTATTAAATATGCAAAATATTTCTTTGTTAGCTGATTACTTTTTAATTTGTAACGGTAATTCAGATCGACAAGCACAAGCTATTGCACGAGAAGTTCAAGAAAAGGCCCAAGAAAATGGTTATGAAATTAAACGTATCGAAGGGTTTGACTCTGCGCGTTGGATTTTAGTGGACCTTGGGGATGTTGTAGTGCATATTTTCCATAAAGATGAACGAGCATTTTATAATTTAGAACGATTATGGGGAGATGCTCCTCAATTAGATATGCCGGCTGCTGAGTGATGACGAACAGTTATAGTCGTTTTGCATCCGTTTATAATCAGCTAATGGAAGACATTCCCTATGATCAATATGTTCATTGGATACAAACCTTTGCTCCAAGCGATAAATATCCAAAGTTGTTGGATGTCGCTTGTGGAACAGGGACACTCTCCTTACTATTTCATCAAGCAGGGTATAAGGTCAGTGGCATTGATTTGTCAGAAGAGATGTTATCGGTTGCCCAAGAACGGTTTGATTCTGAAGGGGTAGATATCCCGTTATTTGCGATGTCAATGGATGAACTAGATGGTTTTTCTGAACTGGATGTCGTAACGATTCCGATTGATTCCATTAATTATTTAGTGGAACAAGATGCTTGTTTAGAAACGTTCAAACGAATTTATACACAACTTCGGGATGGTGGACAATTATTTTTTGATGTTCACTCCCTTTATAAAATGGATTTTATTTTTATGGAAAGTCCTTTTACGTATGATGATGGAGAAATTATGTATCTTTGGTATACCGAACAAGGTGAGTTTGACCATTCTGTATATCATCAAATGACGTTTTTCGTGAAAGATGAGAACAGTGGTTTATATGAGCGCTTCGATGAGGAACATTTCCAACGAACTTATCCATGGGAAATGTATGTTAAATGGTTAAAAGAAGTCGGCTTTTCGGAAGTTTCAGTTACAGCTGATTGGTCACAACAAAGTCCTTCAGAGGAAAGTGAACGAATTTTTATACGTGCAATGAAATAAAGAAAACATCTTTTCAACAGAAGGTAATTTATGTATATTATTGTTATACTCCATATGATTACCTTCTGGAGAAGAGGTGTTTTTTATATTCCAGAAAGTATTAAAGAAATATGGAAAGACAATGCTGTTCCCCGGTATTGTCGTTATCGTTCTCCTTTATTTATTCCTTCAACAAGAAGATTCTACGAAAGAATCCTATACGATTTCAACGATTCCACAAGAACAAACTGAACAATTCAATAGTAATGAGCAACAACAAATAAAAGATAAGGCAAAAGAGAAAGAAATTACTGAAGAAGAACTTAAAACAGAAAAGATTTTAGTAGATGTAAAAGGTGCTGTAAAATATCCAGGTGTCTATGAACTTACGATGGAAAATCGGGTTATTGATGCAATTGAGCTAGCGGGTGGCTACACAGAAGAGGCGGAAACGAAGGCAATTAACCATGCCCAAAAGCTACAAGATGAAATGGTCATCTTTGTTCCTAAAATAGGTGAAGTTATAGAAAATAGTTTGTCAGGCGGGATTGCAACAAGTGTCCCATCCCAAAATAGTGGGAACACAAATGATAAAGTGAATATTAATAATGCGGATGAAGCTACATTAACGACCCTTCCAGGCATAGGACCGTCCAAAGCCCAGGCGATTATTAGTTATCGAGAAGAAAATGGTCCCTTTGAATCGATTGATGAATTAAAAAATGTCTCTGGTATTGGAGATAAAACGTTCGAAAAGTTAATGGATTTAATTGATATAAAATAAACATTTCAACATTTATGACATTGCACAAACGAGTGTGAACATCTAAACTAAAGTAAGATAGTTTGGAGGTAATCATATGGAGCGAATTACTTGGGATCAATTTTTTATGGCACAAAGCCATTTGTTAGCCCTTAGAAGTACATGTAGTAGATTAGCGGTTGGGGCAACGATTGTAAGGGAGAAAAGAATTATTGCAGGCGGTTATAATGGTTCAATCTCAGGCGATGAACATTGTATAGAGAAAGGGTGTTACGTCGTGGACAACCATTGTGTTCGGACAATCCATGCCGAAACAAACGCATTATTGCAGTGCGCAAAATATGGAACACCAACGAACGGTGCAGATATTTATGTAACCCATTTTCCTTGTTTACCGTGCTCAAAAACAATCATTCAAGCAGGTATAAAAAATGTATACTACGCTAAGGATTATAAAAATAATGAATATGCGTTAGAGTTATTTGAAAAAGCCAATGTAAATGTTGCACACATTCCTTTTGATGAAGCAAAAATAGACTTTTTACAAAAAAGCAAATTACAATTAGCAGTTGACATGCTACATAAATTGAGGGATTTAGGTGCTTCAGAAGAGGAAATAAAGCCTTTTGAAGAGAAGGTGAAAGAATTATTTGATGTCGTTCAAGCATAACTGGATTTTCTATGCCTTATCGGTTCTCGTTGCTACCCTTGCAGCTTTCGAATCGGTAAGGCTTTTATTTATTTTATTACTCATAAGTGGTTTTCTAACTTATAAAAAAATAGCAATAGGACATGTGGTGGGAGTTCTAATTGTCGGAACTATTTCTTATTTTTCCTTTATTCATGAGATAAAACGTTTAAATGAACCACTTCAACTTCCTGAAGTTTTAACATGGACCGATGAATATACGATAAAAGGGAATGTATTGCGCGGTTTTATGAAAGATCGCAAAGGTAGAACTATTTATGTAAAGTATGAAATAAAATCAGAAAACGAAAAAATAAATTTCCAACAAACCCCATTAGTCGGTATGGAATTTAGAGTGGATGGCAAGTTAGTAGAACCTTCAAAGCCTAATCATGATTATGCCTTCGATATGAAACGTTATTTAAAAAGTAAAGGAGCTATAGGTATAGTTGAAATATCGGAATGGCAGTTTATAGGCATACAAGATTCCATCTCACGTAAAATTAGTTTACAACGATTTCACTTAAAACAACATATTGAAGAAACTTTTCCCCACTCTTTAGTTGGAGAAGCTCAAGCCCTTTTAATTGGTTTACAAGAAAATGTCGATGAAGAGACGTCAAGGGCATATCAAACACTCGGTATTACCCATCTGTTTGCCATTTCTGGTCTCCATATTGCCATTGTATCCTTCATTTTCTTTCAAGGGTTATTGCGTTTAAAGGTGAGAAGGGAGCTTGCTACAATTGTATTAATGATTGTTTTACCAATCTATGGGATTCTTGCCGGCGGAGCGCCTTCAGTTTGGCGTGCTATCACTATTGTTGAAATAATGATGATAAGTCGAATAAAGGGCAATAAATTATCGGTAGACGATTGCTTGGCAATTAGTTTTATTTTATTTGTATGGCTCGAACCTTGGGTCATATATCAAGTAGGGTTCCAATTATCCTATTTAGCTACGGCTAGTTTAATTTATTCTGGCCCTTTGATTAACCGGTTTTCTTCATGGATTATTCAATCTTTTTTCATTACTTTTGTTTGTCAATTACTTGTTTATCCTCTATTGCTTTTCCATTTTTATGAAATAAGCTTATCTTCCTTTATTGTGAATATATTTTTTGTTCCTTTATTTTCATTTATTATTTTACCGATTAATATCGTGCTTCTCTTCGTTTCTTATTTTCCGTTCAATCTATCATCCTTTTTATTTCATGGTTATGAGCCGGTTCGGCTATTTCTTACAACAATCATTGATTTTTTACAATCCATTCCACACCAAATGTGGAATCCAGGTAAACCAACGATAATTCTCATATTAGTAGCTTTTATTAGTGTGTTTATCGTTTTTTATTTATTAGATAGCCAAAGAAATTGGTCCATAATCCTGATTGTTTTATTTATTCCTGCATTGATAATTCATTTTAGTGGGAAGCTATCAAATGAATTAAAAATATCCTTTATAAATGTAGGACAAGGGGATTGTGTCGTCATCGAATTACCATATAGAAAACAAGTATATATGATAGATACAGGTGGTTTATTACGATTTGAACAAGAACAATGGAAAAAAAGTAATCGTTCTTATGAAATCGGAAGGGATGTTGTAGTCCCTTATTTAAAAGGAAAAGGTATCACGAAGATTGATAAATTAATTTTAACCCATGCTGATAGTGATCATGTTGAAGGAGCAGAAGAAGTTTTACAAGAGATCGAAGTAAAGGAGATACATATTACTCCAAGTTCGTATAAAGAAAAGGTAATGAACGAGCTCCTAATGGAAGCGGAGAGTAGAAAGATTCCTATCATCGAACAAATATCAAATCGATCTTGGAAAGTGGATGATATAACCTTTACTTACTTATGGCCGAAAGAAACAACTTACGAAGGAAATAATGATTCACTAGTTCTATATATGTCAATGAATCAGTTTGATGCTTTATTTACAGGTGATTTGGAGAAAGAAGGAGAACAGATAATTGTAAAGGAATATCCCGATTTATCTAAAATTGATGTTTTAAAAGCGGGACATCACGGTAGTAAAACATCAAGTAGCGAAGAGTTTATTGGAAAACTACAGCCAAGCTTAACGATATTTAGTGCTGGAGAAAATAATCGTTATGGACATCCGCACCAAGAAGTAGTGGAGCGGTTTGATGCATATGATTTAACAACACTTACGACAAGTGAAGTGGGGACAATTGAAGTGACAATTTCTGATTCCAATATGGAAATCGTCACGTCAAATAAAGAAAAAAGGGAAATCTCAAAATAGAGATCTCCCTTTTTTCTTTCAGCGATTATGCTGCTACATCAATAATTGTTGCAATAATAAACATAAGTGCAAAGAATACGAAAGAAACACCAAATCCAACGCCAGCATCAATAGCTTGATTTCGCATTGAAGCGCCGTTTTTGCCTTCAAAAGGATTGTGTGTTACAACGTTCTCATCATGTGATGACATACCTATCCCTCCTACTCAAACTCAATTATAAGTGAAGATTATACAAAAATCTATATCGAATAAAACCTTTTCTCTTTATTAACCTTTCATTGTTTGCCACATTTTATACATAGATGCTAGAAAATAAAAAACGTGTATACTTATTAGTAGGTAAAGTATTAGGAGGATTTCAATATGTTTACGAAAATTTGGAAAGAAATGCAAAATGGGCAAATCGCTCCTATTTATTGTATTTTCGGAGAAGAAACTTATTTCGTTGATGAAACGATTAAAAGATTGAAACAATCTTTGAATAAAAATGAAGAGGCGGAGATCATCACATTTGATTTAGAAGAATCGCCTGTTGATTTAGTCATTGATGAAGCAGATACATTCCCATTTTTTTCAGAAAAAAAATTAGTGATTGCGAAAAACGCATCTTTTTTAAAAGCATCGGAAAAAGGGAAAGAAAAAATAGAACATGATTTAAAAAGGTTGGAAAATTGGTTAGCCCATCCATCGGATTTTTGTATCACCGTTTTTATTGCACCGTATGAAAAGCTAGACGAACGTAAAAAAATTACAAAAGCTATGAAAGAAAAAAGTATTATGCTACATGCCGAAACACCGAAAGAAAATGATCTGGCTGTCTGGGTTCGGAATGAAGTTAAAGCATTTGAAAAAAGTATTACTGATGAAGCGGTGGATAAGTTAATTGAAATGGTTGGAGCAAATATGCTGCAATTGCAAATTGAAATTGAAAAAATATCGTTGTATTTAGGTGAAGAACAGCAAATATCCGTTCATCTAGTAGAAGAACTTGTTGCAAAAACGTTGGAGCATGATGCATTTAAAATGTTAAATGCCTATTTGTCTCATAATAGTGCAGAAGCCCTGCATATTTACCATGATTTACTGCGTCAAAAGGAAGAACCGATTAAACTTGTCGGGCTCCTTGCGTCAAATATTCGTACAATGAATAACGTTTATTTTTTACAGAAAAAAGGATATCATCCAAATCAAATTTCAAAGCAGCTGAAAATTCACCCTTATCGGGTAAAGCTAATGTTGGAAAATCGGGATCGGCCAAGTGAAGAAAGGCTACTCAAAGCATTAAATAAATTAGCTGAAATTGATTTACAATTGAAATCCATCAGTGGGAATCGTGAGAGGTATTTGGAAATGTTTTTACTAAAAGCGCTATAAACCATATGGAGCATTTTCCAATTTATAATTAGTTATCCATTTAACTCCATTTACAAAATCTGTTATATTTAATCTATTAAGTTTCAATTTAACCAAAAAATATAAACGTTATATTGAAAGGAATAGACATGGACTATCAATTTAGATTTTGGCATTCACTATTCAATCCTAGTAAATTAGCCTTTGCATTAGATAACGCAGATCAAGGTTATCTAATAAAAGGGTATCGTATTAAATTTTTTATATTGTTTTTCTTCATGATCATGTTTTACATAGTAAGAGACCTTTGGGGGATGGGGACGGAAGGTCTAACCTATTTTTCCGTTTCAAATATGTATGAAGAATTTGTGGTAAGTCGATATTTGTCTACATTAGGAGCAGCGATTGAAGGAATGTTATTTTTCCTTTTTCATTATTATATTATTTCCTTTTGTTTATATGTATTAACAGACTTTCCATTTCGTTCAATATCAAAGATTCAATTATTCGTTATTGCTAGTATTTTAATAGAGAAAGTGATTCTATTTATAGTATTTGTTATGGTGGGGTATACGACACCTTTATCCTTTTTATCCTTAGGGCCTATTACATCCTATTTAGTGAATGATAGTTTTGTTATATATTTTTTAAATCAAATAACGGTTGCAACCGTTGCAACCGTTGTGATTCAATACGTATTTCTTTCTAAATGGGAAGAGGAAAGCAAAGGGATATTATTAACGAAAATTATGATTGTTCAACTTTTCTTCGCCCTTATTACTGCAGCTATTAGTGTAATACCGATAAAAGACTATCTATTAAAGGTGGTAGGTCTATAATGCGGAAGGTGAAAATTTGGTGGATCATTGGTTATGGACTTTTTTTGTCCTTTCTCATTTTGAATATTCGACTTGTATTTAGTGAAGATAGTCAGATAAGTCGATCCTATTATATTTCTGAATATGAGCGTGCCACTTCAAATACAGAAAGGGCGTATATAGAAAAAGATGCTCTTATTGTTCCGAAAGAAGAAATTCATATTACAGCAAATGCAGAAGCTTTATCCCAAATATCCGTCCAACCTGGTCAAAAAATTTTAATGGATGAAGAAATAGCCGCTTATAAAACAGAAGAAGCAGCCAAGGAACGAAAAAAAATGGAGGCCGAAAGAATGGCCTATGAGAGGGAGTTAATAACTTTAGAAGAGATTGTTGCTAAATTAGAAGTTGAAGAGTTTTTAGATGAGCCTACTTCAAATTTTGATACCGAAGAAATCGGTGATGAGTTCACTTTTACTATTGAAACGCAAATCTTGAAAGAATCACCTATCGAAGCAATTGCAATCGTAGAAAGTCGTATTGCTGAAGTTCAAAGAAACATTGATATCATTGATGAACAAATGAACGAACTAACTGTATCTAATGTGTTATCTAGTCCTGTTGATGGGATGATAGGTGATGTGATTGAGGAAAATGGTTCGGTTACGTTTATACTCTATCCTAATGATAAAAATCTATTAACCTATCTTTCAGAAAAGGAATGGCAACAAATAAACGAAAACCAAAATGTAGAATTAGATCCGTTACTTGTTGGAGAGAACATTGGGCAAGCTGGAGGAGCAGAAGAACTGGAATTAGCAGCAGAAGGGGAAAAAGAATTACTAGGTGTTGTAGTAGAAAAACAAAATATCCCTGCTATTAAATCGATCTGGTATAAAGAAATGGAGAAGGTCGTAAAGCTTCCGCAACCAACTGCCTATGAATTACGGATTGATCTAGATGAACAAATTATTAATAAGCCGATTGCGAGTTTGACAAAGGCTAAAATTATAATTGACGAAGCATTAAATGCTCATCGATTGAAGAAAGAATGGGTGCATACGGACAACACGTCAAACTCAAGTATTGGTGAATTTGTTTATATATTGGATGAAGAGGGGAAAATTAATCTGTCACCTGTGCATTTAGAGTTTCATGATCATGGAACGACCGTTTTTACAAGTTCTATTGAAGATGGTACAGTCATTTTAAATGATAAGGAAAGAAAATTATATAGCCGAAGTTTTTTCCCTTTTCCAACTGAATGGCCGGATAAAGAACTGTTAACAACGTTTACTTGGGAAGATTACTTCAAATACTTATTCTTATATTAATAAACGAACTATCCAGGACTTGGGTCTTTTGGATAGTTTTTTTGTGCAATGAAAAAGAGATTTTCCTCACATCATATAAAGAAATGATAAGGAAAACCTCTTAATAGTTCATCAATTAGTTAGCTTTTTTAGCTAAACGTGATTTTTTACGAGCTGCAGCGTTTTTATGGATAAGACCTTTAGAAGCAGCTGTATCAAGAGCTTTGTTAGCAGCTACTAGTAATTCTTTAGCGTTTTCAGCATTGTTAGCTAATGCTAATTCAGCTTTTTTAATTGTAGTACGCATTGCAGATTTTGCTTGAGAGTTAGCAATGTTTGCTTTTTCAGCAGTTTTAACTCGTTTAATCGCAGATTTAATGTTTGGCATATCTTTCACCTCCTAAATAAGGTACGAGATGAGTCATCTTCTCACTGTTTTCATTTGTCAATACAACAAAAATCATTCTACCAAACGACGCGTATAATTGCAATAGATAAATGCAAAGAATATTTACTTGACAGTTTGTCCAACATAGAAAATGAGGTGATAAAAATGATAGAAGTAAATTGGAGTAGAACGGACTTAATTGATGAATCCCAAGAAGTAGTTGAGCATCAGACGAAAAACCAAAAGGAAAAAATAGCCCATTCTAGCGGTGTTTCGATAGATGAGTTTAATGAAGGACGTGTAAAAGTTACAAAAGTTTTAGTAGATAAAAATGGGGAAGAACAAATCGGAAAAAAAGAAGGGAAATATATTACACTCTCCGTTCCGACTTTGACGGTAGATGATAATAATGGGTTTGAACAACTAGAAAAAGCATTTACCAAATATCTCGACGACATCCATAAAGATATAAAATTAACGAAAGATAGTAAAGTTCTTGTAATCGGTTTAGGAAACAAAACGATCACACCAGACGCCGTTGGACCTTTTGCAATTGATGCGATGCAAAATGAGCAGTCTGAAAACCCGAGTGATCATTTTATTATGTATGCGCCGGGAGTAACAGGACAAACAGGCTTTGAAACGAGTGATTTCATCCTTGCGTTAACGGAGAAAATTAAACCTTCTTTAGTTTTAGTAATCGATGCTTTAGCAACAAGGGGAAGTTCCCGATTATGTAAAACAATTCAAATTACAAATACCGGAATTCACCCTGGTTCTGGTGTAGGGAATCAGCGTACAGAAGTATCGAAGGAAGTAATGGGTGTACCTGTTACAGCAATCGGTGTTCCGACAGTCGTTGATGCGACAGTGATTATTGCAGATGCCATCGATAGTGTATTTCGTTCTATCGCTGCGAAAATAGAAGAAAGGGGAAAACCATCTGGAAAATTATCTGTTACTTCATGGACACCGGAATCCAACGATAGAGTCGATTTAAATCTTATTAAACCGATATTTGGTGAATGGTCGACATGGTCAACAAATGATCGACTACAACTTTTTGAGGAAGCATTCGCATCCCATCCTGAGAGACTAATTGTAACGCCAAAGGAAGTAGATGTTTGGATTACGAAATATTCGATTTTAATTAGTAAATGTCTCTTTAATTGGATGGAACATAAAATCAAATAGTTCTAAAATGACCTCTCCCTCCATATCGTAGTGGAAGGAGAGGATGTCATGTTAAAAAGATTAAAAGTACTATCAGTTTTTCTAGTCTTCTTTTTTATGTTGCCAATTATTACAGGACTATTGCCTTTTCCCAACAATGAAAAATACGAGCCTTCTTTAGCTGAAGAAAAGAAAGTAGTCTATGCGTCAACGGAAGTTAACTCATCGGAAGTAAGTTCTGAAGGAGTAACAGCAACAGAAGTAACTGCTACAGATGTGTCAATGCCAGTCGATCCTTTTGATGTATTGTTTGTGTTTACGCATTCTCACGAAACATATAAGCCGTTTGTTGAAAATGAAAGAGGAACCGTCGCCGTTTATGATGACAAAAGTAATTTATTTTCCATGTCAAAGGTGATGGAAGATTATTTTAAATTAAACGGTTTAAATGCTAAAACCCTTGATGTAGACGTGATGTCGGTCATGAAGAAAAATGGTTCAGCATTTTCTTCCGCATATGATACTGTACGACCTTACATTAGTAAGGAACTAGAAAAAACACAGTATGACCTTATTTTAGATGTACATCGGGATGCAACTGCCCATGACAAATCGACGATAACCCATAATAAGGTTGGATATGCAAAGATCGCCTTTGTAATCGGTGCTGAAAATCCAAATTATAAAACGAATTTATCTTATGCCAACACTTTAAGTCAGACGATGAATCAAATTGTTCCAAATATTTCAAGAGGGACGATAAAAAAATCTGGTGCAGGAGTGGATGGCGTGTACAACCAAGATTTAGCAGAAAATCTTTTATTAATTGAAATTGGTGGAATTGATAATACGGAAGATGAAGTCTATCGCACTGTTGCTGTTCTTGCTCAAGCCATTGCTAAATCGTATGTAAAACAAGAAGAAAGTGCCTAGTTTGTCAATTGTGCAGACGGATAATTACGTTTTTTCTCACTACATGATTGCTAAAGGTGTTGTGTCACTGCTATAATTCAAGTTAGTTTAGCCTTTTTTCGAAGGAATTGTAAATAGAGGTAATTCAAAGCGGGTTACCAATTTTTCAGTATGAATCCGTACTGATAAAGGTTAAAGCCTCCAGCGTTTGTCTAAGATTCGATACAGGTACCTTTTCGGTACAAAGTGAATCTTTGACCATTCTGCATTTAACGGCAGAATATACGCGGGAGGCGTATTTGATTAGGAGTGAACACGACATGAATCGAGAAGAACGTTTAAAACGACAAGAAAACATACGAAATTTTTCTATCATTGCCCATATCGATCACGGTAAATCTACATTAGCAGACCGAATTTTAGAAAAAACAAAAGCATTAACTGCCCGTGAAATGAAGGCACAGCTATTGGACTCGATGGATTTAGAACGTGAAAGAGGTATTACGATCAAATTAAATGCAGTCCAATTAAAATATTTAGCGAAGAATGGAGAAACGTATACATTCCATCTTATTGATACGCCAGGACACGTCGATTTTACCTATGAAGTTTCCCGTAGTCTTGCTGCGTGTGAAGGAGCTATACTAGTTGTCGATGCTGCACAAGGTATTGAAGCTCAAACGTTAGCAAACGTTTATTTAGCTTTAGATAATGACTTAGAGATTCTCCCAGTTATTAATAAAATTGATTTACCTGCAGCAGATCCTGAGCGTGTACGAGGAGAAGTTGAGGATGTAATTGGACTTGATGCATCCGAGGCTGTGTTGGCATCTGCAAAAGCGGGAATTGGGATTGATGATTTACTAGAGCAAATCGTGGAAAAAGTTCCTGCACCTACAGGAGATCCGGATGCTCCATTACAAGCTTTAATCTTTGACTCTTTATACGATGCATACAAAGGCGTAGTGACCTCCATTCGAATTGTTAATGGCACAGTTAAACCAGGAGATAAAATCCGTATGATGGCTACAGGAGCTGAATTTGAAGTTGTTGAAGTAGGTGTACATACTCCGAAGATTACGCCAGTAGCTGAATTAACAGTTGGTGATGTAGGTTATTTAACAGCTTCGATTAAATCGGTAGGAGATACAAGAGTAGGGGATACAATTACTTCTGTGACGAATCCAGCTAGTGAACCGCTGCCAGGGTATCGTAAATTAAATCCGATGGTATATTGTGGTCTATATCCGATTGATACTGCGAAATATAATGATTTACGTGAGGCCCTTGAAAAATTAGAGTTAAATGACTCGGCATTACAATTTGAACCAGAAACTTCTCAAGCTTTAGGTTTTGGTTTCCGTTGTGGTTTTTTAGGACTATTGCATATGGAAATTGTGCAAGAAAGATTAGAACGAGAATTTAATATTGATTTAATTACAACAGCTCCTTCTGTTATTTATGATGTTACTTTAACGGATGGAAGTTCTGTAAAAGTGGACAACCCTTCGATGATGCCGGATCCACAAAAAATTGACCATGTGGAAGAACCATATGTTAAGGCGACGATTATGGTGCCAAATGATTATGTAGGGGCAGTAATGGAATTATGTCAAATGAAGCGCGGTACGTTTATTGGGATGGACTATCTTGATACTACCCGTGTAAGTATCCAATATGAAATTCCATTATCCGAAATTGTGTATGACTTCTTTGATTATTTAAAATCAAATACAAAAGGTTATGCGTCCTTTGACTATGAGCTGATTGGATATAAACCTTCGAAGTTAGTAAAAATGGATATTCTACTAAATGGTGAGCAAGTGGATGCACTAAGTTTCATCGTACATCGGGACTTTGCCTATGAGCGCGGAAAAGTGATTGTTGAAAAATTAAAAGAATTAATTCCTCGTCAACAATTTGAAGTACCTGTACAAGCTGCCATTGGTCAAAAAATTATTGCCCGTTCTACTATTAAAGCGATGCGGAAAAACGTTCTTGCAAAATGTTATGGTGGAGATATTTCACGTAAACGTAAACTTCTTGATAAACAAAAAGAAGGTAAAAAACGTATGAAGCAAGTCGGTTCTGTAGAAGTGCCTCAAGAAGCATTTATGGCTGTATTGAAAATGGATGACAATAATAAAAAATAATCATCTAACGTTTCAAAAGGTTGTGTTTTAACGTTATTGAAATATGAGCGGTGGGGATTACTACTGTTTATAATTACAACAGCATCTGCTTTTGCCATCAATGAATGAAAGGACATAGCGGTCTTCTATTATTGAAGATTTGCTATGTCTTTTATTTGATGTTACTTGTTAAAGTGTAAAGGATATTTGATTATTTACCCGTTTTATTATGAATGATCCATTCGGTTAGTTGATATGCGTGGATTAAAGAAAAGGCTATGATTTTAGAGTCCTCCCTCGAAAGTTCTAAACCATTCATAACATAATTATTACCATTGAAATAGACAGCAATCATCTTTTCTAACTTTTTCGCAACATCAATAACTTTCAATCTTTAATCTCTCCTTGTCGATAGTTTTCAGCTTCGGGTCAATTGAATTGAAAGATCTATTAATACGATGTATTGCTAAACATTATAATTTAAAGGATTTAGTAGATGAATACTCTCTCTTAATCTACTTTTTCTGAAAAAAATTAGTTCGGTATAATTTAAAGCATTTCGTAGGATGAAGTGGCATTATTTAGACCAATTTACGCTATTAAATATATTATTTGGAAAAACAGTAATTGAACTAGTGCAATAGTCGATAATAAAATTGGAAGGTAAGAAAAAAATATTGGATACAAAATAGATAGAATTGTATACAGAAAAGTCTTACTAATATAGGTTTTTAGCAGGTTAAGCTTTCTTTTTGGAAGTTGACCTGTTTTTTATTGCAACATATAAAGAATAACGTGAAATGGACTGAAAAAAATCGTTTCATTTTGCTCTTTATGAAATAAATTCGCTATAGTACAATTTATCTATAAAAACCAAGCTTAGAACTAAACTTTGCTAAAAGTTGATATTTACATGATTTGATTTTCTTCATTTGATAAAACAGCGAAGGAGATGTAGTAAAGATGAGTAATATGGGGCAAGTAGAAATTCCAGAATGGTTTGAATTAGATGGCTTAGAAGTGTTGAACACAATTATAAATGATCAGCAGCTAAATGGTATTTTATTAGCCGGTGATAATTTGGAGCAAGCCCGTCCGTACAATCCTGTCGTCAGAATATACTTAATTAACTTACAACAAGAAAAATATGAGATTGTAAGGGAAGTCGGTGCAGTTACTTTTAAGTCTAAAGAAGAGGTAACTGACTTCGCATCAAATATAACATCTTATTCCCTAATCGATTTATTTTATAATCTACATAATAAACAAATTGAAGTTACAATATAATTTTCATGGACCTGTTTTTACGGGTCCTTTTTTTATTAAATTAAAATGTTTTTGAACTGTAAAATTGAAATTTTATATTGAAAGGGTACAATAGAGAGAAATGGATATTTTTCATTAGAAAGAAGGGATTTTAATGGCGCGAGGTGTCTACATACATATTCCTTTCTGTCATCAAATTTGTAATTACTGTGATTTCAACAAAGTATTTTTTAAAAATCAACCAGTTGATGAATATATAGAAGCTGTTGGAAAAGAAATTGAAATGGCTGTCCGCAAATCACCGGAACAATTTCAAGAAATTGAAACGGTCTACCTTGGCGGTGGAACGCCTACCGCATTATCAGCAAAACAAATTACTAGGCTATTACATCATATCAATTCTATACTCCCGACGGATCAACTAATCGAATTTAGTTCCGAAGCAAATCCTGATGAATTAACAGAGGATAAGCTGGAAGCATTAATAAACGGTGGAGTAAATCGATTAAGTATGGGCGTACAATCCTTTGATCAACAACTATTGAAAAAATTAGGACGTACCCATACGAATGAGCATGTATATGAAACGATTGAACTGGCAAAGAAGATTGGTTTCGATAATATGAGTATTGATTTAATGTATGGTTTACCAGGTCAGACGATGGAACAATGGGAAGATACTTTAATGAAGGCATTGGAATTGGATCTTCCTCACTATTCAGCCTATTCTTTAATTGTTGAACCAAAAACGATTTTTTATATCCAGTATGCAAAAGGGAAATTAAGCTTACCTACTGAAGATTCGGAAGCAGATATGTATGAATTATTAATGAAGAAGATGGCTGAAAAACAAAAGGAACAATATGAAATAAGCAATTTTGCTATGGATGGCCATATTTCAACACATAATAAAATTTATTGGGATAATGATGAGTATGCTGGTTTCGGAGCTGGAGCCCATGGTTATTTGCGAGGAATCCGTTATTCGAATTATGCCCCAATAAAGAAATATATTGAAACAATCCAAAATAATGAACAACCGCTCCTCCGGGAACATAAAGTATCTTTTGAAGAAAAATGTGAAGAGCAAATGTTTTTAGGATTACGAAAAAATGAGGGTGTTTCCTTTGAACAATTTGAGAAAAAATTCGGTGTATCGATGAAAAAACTTTATGGGAACACAATTGAACAACTAAAAATCGAAGACTTATTGCTCGAAGATGAAAAAGGTGTGAAGTTAAGCCATAAAGGTCGTTTTGTCGGCAATGAAGTTTTTCAACGTTTTTTATTGGAAGATTAAAGCGATTCCGTTGACATCATTTGAGAGATTTGATAATTTAAATATAGTATTAGCACTCTAAGTTAATGAGTGCTAACAGAGGTGATGACTATGTTAACAAATCGACAATTACAAATTTTGCAAGTAATCGTTGATGATTTTGTTAATTCAGCTCAACCAGTAGGGTCACGCCAAATTTCGAAGAAAGAATGGATCACTTATAGCCCTGCAACTATCCGAAATGAGATGGCTGATTTAGAGGAATTAGGGTTTTTAGAAAAAACACATACTTCTTCTGGACGTGTACCTTCTGAAAAAGGGTATCGATATTATGTGGACCATTTGTTACAGCCTATTTCAATGTCTGAAAGAGAAATTGGGTTAGTTCAATCTATTTTTAAAAATCAAATTGTAGAGATGGAACAAGTAATTCGTGAATCTGCCAATATATTGTCTGATTTAACATCCTATACAACGATTTTACTTGGACCAAATGTAAGCAAACATCGTGTGAAACGATTCCAAATTGTTCCTTTGACTGAGCAAACAGCTGTTGCGATTATTGTGACAGATAATGGACACGTGGAAAATCGCACCATTACTCTCCCTCAAGGATTTATTCCTGTAGATATAGAAAAAACAGTTAACATTTTAAACGAACGTTTAGTGGGTGTTTCATTGCTCGAACTGCAAAGTCGACTTGAATTAGAAACCTTTGAAGTACTAAGGCAGCATGTAAGAACAGCAGATTCTATTATCCAATCTTTAAAAAATGTTGCTTTCGCGCAAAATGAAGGGAAAATTTATTTTGGCGGAAAAACAAATATGTTAAATCAACCCGAGTTTCACGATTTAAATAAAGTTCGCGCCTTAATGGAGATGATGGAAAAAGAGAGTCAAGTGATCTCCCTATTCCATCCAGGTGACAGAGGAATCCATATTCGAATTGGTTCTGAAAATAATCATTTGGCGATGGATGATCTAAGTGTTATTACAGCCACATATTCCGTTGGCAAAGAGCAAGAAGGTTCCATTGCGATTATTGGACCAACACGTATGGATTATCAACGTGCTGTTTCTTTATTAGATGTGATGCGAAGTGGACTTTCTCGTGTGCTCTCAAATAAATCGACTAATGGGTTATAAGGAGGATTCGTTGTGTCTGAAACGACAGAAAACAAACAACAAGAAGTAACAGAAGAAGTAACAGAACAAACAAATGAAGAAGTAACGAATAACACGGAAAATGAGCAACAAACGGAACTAACCGTTGAAGAGCAATTAAATTTAAAAATTGCGGAATTGGAAACGAAACTTCAAGAAGAAGAAAATCGTTTCTTACGTTTACGTGCGGATTTTGATAATATGCGTCGCCGTAATCAACTTGATAGAGAAGCTTCTGAAAAATATCGAGCTCAAAAATTACTGACTGACTTATTACCGGTTCTAGATAATCTTGAACGGGCGTTACAAGTGGAAGTGAGCTCCGATGATGCAGTTTCTTTATATAAAGGCATTGAAATGGTCTATAAAACATTTATCGAAGCTGCAAAACAGGAAGGATTAGAAGTCATCCCTGCTGAAGGGGAAGCTTTCGATCCAACGGTACATCAAGCAGTCATGCAAGAAAATGATTCTGAAAAAGAATCTGGCATTGTTATACGCGAACTTCAAAAAGGATATAAATTAAAAGATCGTGTATTAAGACCATCAATGGTTTCAGTAAATGAATAATAAACGTATTTAATTTAGAAAGAGCACAAATGGTGTTTTAAATAATAGGAGGCAAAATTTAATATGAGCAAAATTATTGGTATTGACTTAGGGACAACAAACTCTTGTGTAGCAGTATTAGAAGGTGGGGAACCAAAGGTAATTCCAAATCCAGAAGGTAACCGTACAACTCCTTCTGCTGTTTCATTTAAAAATGGTGAACGTCAAGTTGGGGAAGTGGCAAAACGCCAATCAATTACAAACCCTAACACAATTTTGTCTATTAAATCAAAAATGGGTACTTCTGAAAAAGTAACAATTGAAGATAAAGAATATACTCCTCAAGAAGTATCAGCAATGATTTTACAATACTTAAAAGGATATGCTGAAGAATACTTAGGTGAAAAAGTAACGAAAGCTGTAATTACTGTTCCAGCTTACTTCAACGACGCTCAACGTCAAGCAACAAAAGATGCTGGTAAAATTGCTGGTCTTGAAGTAGAACGTATTATTAACGAACCAACAGCAGCAGCCCTAGCATACGGTTTAGATAAACAAGATCAAGATCAAAAAATTCTAGTATTTGACCTTGGTGGTGGTACATTCGACGTATCAATCCTTGAATTAGGGGATGGCGTATTCGAAGTACTTGCTACTGCTGGGGATAACAAACTTGGTGGAGATGACTTCGACCAAAAAGTAATTGATTACTTAGTTGACGAATTTAAAAAAGAAAATGGTATTGATTTATCGAAAGATAAAATGGCTATGCAACGTTTAAAAGATGCGGCTGAAAAAGCGAAAAAAGATTTATCTGGTGTTACATCTACTCAAATTTCATTACCATTCATTACAGCAGGAGCTGAAGGTCCACTTCACTTAGAAGTAAACTTAACTCGTGCAAAATTCGATGAAATTACGCGTGATTTAGTAGAACGTACAATTATCCCAACTCGTCAAGCTCTTAAAGATGCTGGCTTAAGCGCATCAGATTTAGATAAAGTAATTTTAGTTGGTGGTTCTACTCGTATTCCAGCAGTTCAAGAGGCAGTTAAACGTGAAACTGGTCAAGAGCCACATAAAGGTGTAAACCCAGACGAAGTTGTCGCAATGGGTGCTGCAGTTCAAGGTGGCGTATTAACGGGTGATGTAAAAGATATCGTTTTACTTGACGTAACTCCGCTTTCTCTTGGTATTGAAACAATGGGTGGCGTATTTACAAAATTAATCGAACGCAACACAACAATCCCAACTTCAAAATCACAAGTTTTCTCAACAGCTGCTGATAACCAACCAGCTGTAGATATCCATGTGTTACAAGGTGAACGTCCAATGGCTGCTGATAACAAAACTTTAGGACGTTTCCAATTAGCTGATATCCCACCAGCACCACGTGGTGTACCTCAAATCGAAGTAACATTTGATATTGATAAAAACGGTATCGTTTCAGTTAAAGCAAAAGATTTAGGTACTCAAAAAGAGCAAACAATTGTAATTCAATCCGATTCAGGTTTATCTGATGAAGAAATCGAACGTATGGTAAAAGATGCTGAAGCAAATGCTGAAGCTGATGCAAAACGTAAAGAAGAAGCAGAACTTCGCAATGAAGCAGACCAATTAGTGTTCCAAGTGGATAAAACTATTTCGGATCTTGGGGAACAAATTACAGAAGACGAGAAAAAATCAGTTGAAGATGCAAAAGAGGAATTGAAAAAAGCATTAGAAGCTGGTGAAATCGAAGGAATTAAATCGTCGAAAGAAAAATTAGAAGGCGTTTTACAACCTTTAGTAATGAAAGTCTATGAACAAGCAGCAGCAGCGGCTCAAGCGGCACAAGGTGAAGCAGGAGCAGATGCTGGTAAAAAAGACGACGGCGTTGTAGATGCTGACTTTGAAGAAGTAAAAGACGATAAATAATTTTCAGATGATAAGATAGATGGGAACAAGAAAAAGTCAAAGCCTGAAAATGGACTTTGACTTTTTCATTGCAAATAGATGTCAATAATAAAAACAAACTTCATATACAGTATATTTTGAACATGTTACAATATACGTTATGTAAAAGAGCGGAGTGTGACCGATGAGTAAACGCGATTATTATGAAGTGCTTGGTGTAAGTAAAAGCGCTAGCAAAGATGAAATCAAGAAAGCGTATCGCAAACTTTCTAAACAGTATCACCCTGATTTAAATAAAGAAGCAGGTGCTGATGAAAAATTTAAAGAAATAGCTGAAGCGTATGAAGTGTTAAGTGATGATTCGAAACGCGCCCAATATGACCAATTTGGTCATGACGGTCCAAGTCAAGGAGGATTTGGCGGATTCGGTGGTTCCGGATTCGGTGGCTTTGAAGATATTTTCAGTTCATTTTTCGGTGGAGGAAGCCGTCGGTCTGATCCGAATGCACCAAGAAAAGGGGATGATCTACAATACCGTATGAACATTTCCTTTGAAGATGCTGTATTCGGTAAGCAAACAGAAATTGAAATTCCAAAAGAAGAAACTTGTGATACATGTCATGGATCTGGGGCAAAACCAGGTACAAGTCCAAAAACATGTTCAACATGTAATGGTTCCGGTGAAGTAAATCAAGCAGTTGATACGCCATTTGGACGTATGGTTAACCGTCGTACATGTAGCACATGTCGTGGAACAGGTAAAATTATTACAGATAAATGTTCATCTTGTCATGGAGCTGGAACAGTTCAAAAACGTAAAAAAATCAAAGTTACAATCCCTGCCGGAGTTGATGATGGTCAACAATTACGCGTATCAGGTCAAGGAGAACCAGGTATAAATGGTGGACCAGCAGGGGATTTATATATTGTATTTAATGTGAAAAACCATCCATATTTTGAACGGGATGGCGATGATATTTACTACGAATTAAAATTAACTTTCCCTCAAGCGGCTTTAGGAGATGAAATCGAAGTTCCTACAATTCATGGGAAAGTAAAATTAAAAATTCCAGCTGGAACTCAATCGGGAGCTCAATTCCGAATTAAAGATAAAGGTGTTAAAAACGTCCATGGTTATGGAACTGGCCACCAATATGTCATCGTGAAAGTCATGACACCAACAAAATTAACGGAAAAACAAAAGCAATTGTTGCGTGATTTTGCTGAAATTAGTGGCGATATACCAGAAGAACAAGGTAGTTCTTTATTCGATAAAATAAAAAAAACATTTAAAGGCGAATAAAATCAATGCGTCCATTACGTTGGACGCTTGACTTTATTAAGAAAAGCCCAACTTACTAAAATTTATAGGAGGAGCTGATTGCAAGTGAAATGGACAGAATTGTCGGTTTTAACAACAAACGAAGCGGTTGAAGCGATTTCAAATATTTTTCATGAAGCAGGCGCGAGTGGTGTTGTCATAGAAGATTCAACAGAAGTGAAAAAAGAAAGGGTAGATCAATTTGGAGAAATTTATGATTTAAATCCAAAAGATTTTCCAGTAAGTGGAGTAGTAGTCAAAGCTTATTTACCAGCCTCTAGTTTTTTGGCGGAAACTGTTGAAGAAATAAAGCTTGCAATCTCGAATCTTATTAATTTTGATATTAACCTTGGGGAAAATATTTTCACGATTTCTGAAGTGAATGAAGAAGATTGGGCAACAGCTTGGAAACAATATTACCACCCAGTAAAAATTTCTGAGCGCTTTACTATTGTTCCTACATGGGAAGATTATACACCGGTTAGTACGGATGAACTCATCATAGAACTTGATCCAGGTATGGCCTTCGGTACAGGGACTCACCCTACTACTGTTATGTGTCTACAGGCTTTAGAAAAAGTGGTTAATAAAGGGGATACAGTCATTGATGTTGGAACAGGATCGGGTGTTCTTTCCATTGCTGCTGCATTGCTCGGTGCTAAAAACGTCCATGCCCTTGATTTAGACGAGATAGCGGTAAAATCAGCACGGGAAAATATCAAACTGAATAATGTACAACATGTTGCAAAGGTGTTTCATGGTAATTTGCTAGATACTGTAACAGAACAAGCGGATGTTGTGGTGGCAAATATCCTTGCTGAAATTATTATGACATTTACTGACGATGTTTTCTCTATTGTTAAACCAGGGGGATTATACGTTACATCGGGGATTATCAGTGCGAAAAAAGATAGCGTAAAATCAGCTCTAGAAAAATCAGGTTTTATCATCGAAGAAGTATTAATGATGGAAGACTGGGTTGCAATTATTGCAAGAAGACCATAATAAGGAGGAGTTGTCCCATAAAGGGTCAACTCCTTATCATTTTACAAGAAGTTTTCCATTTATCTAGGAGGTGTGATGAAATGCAACGTTATTTTTTAGATGAACCTTTTAACCAAGAAAAAGAGATAACGATTACTGGTGAAAATGCCCGTCATATTTCTAAAGTGATGCGTATGACTACTGGAGATCGAATTGTTGTTGTTTCGAATAACATAGCATATATTTGTGAAATTTTATCTGTTGGGCAAGAAATTGTTGTAAAACAAACCGGTGAAACAATCCCCTCTTCTGAAATGCCTATTCAAGTACATATCGCGTGTGGATTACCGAAAGGGGATAAGTTAGAGTTTATAGCTCAAAAGGGAACGGAATTAGGAATGTATGCTTTAATTCCCTTTAGTGCGGAACGTTCCATTGTAAAGTGGGATGAAAAGAAGGGTGAGAAGAAAACCGAAAGACTTCAAAAAATTGCTCAGGAAGCTGCGGAACAATCCCATCGAAATCATGTTCCGACTATATCCAACCCGATTTCCTTTAAACAATTAATTCGTACACTTTCGAACTATGATGTCGTATTTATAGCGGATGAAGAAGATGCTAAAAAGGAAGTGCGTACGAGATTTGCGGATAAGCTGAAAAAAGTGTATGATAATGAATTGAAGTCTATTTTATTAATTTTCGGTCCTGAAGGTGGCATTTCAAGAAATGAGGCACAAAGTTTATTAGATGCTGGAGCTGAGACAATGTCTCTTGGACCTAGAATATTGCGTGCAGAAACCGCACCATTATATGCGCTATCTGCCATTTCCTATGAATTTGAATGAAAGAGGTGTACTAGCCTTGTCAACGGTGGCTTTTCATACATTAGGCTGTAAAGTAAACCATTACGAAACAGAAGCAATCTGGCAGCTTTTTAAAGAACAAGGATATGAACGTACTGAATTTGAACATCAAGCAGACGTTTATGTCATCAATACATGTACAGTAACAAATACAGGAGATAAAAAATCTCGCCAAGTGATTCGTCGTGCTGTCCGTCAAAATCCTGATGCAGTAATTTGTGTAACGGGTTGCTATGCTCAAACATCACCTGCAGAAATTATGGCAATCCCAGGTGTAGATATTGTTGTCGGAACACAAGATCGTCAAAAGATGCTTGGTTATATCGAACAATACAAACAAGAACGTAAACCAATTAATGCGGTTGGAAATATAATGAAAAACCGTGTTTATGAGGAGTTAGACGTTCCTTATTTTACAGACCGTACCCGTGCTTCCCTTAAAATTCAAGAAGGATGTAACAATTTCTGTACGTTCTGTATTATTCCATGGGCTCGTGGTTTAATGCGTTCCCGGGATCCTCAAGAAGTAATTCGCCAAGCACAACAGCTAGTAGATGCTGGTTATCTTGAAATTGTTCTTACTGGTATTCATACTGGTGGATATGGACAAGACTTTAAAGATTATAACTTAGCACAATTACTTCGTGACCTTGAAGCAAATGTAAAAGGATTAAAACGTTTACGAATTTCTTCCATTGAAGCTTCTCAATTAACGGATGAAGTGATTGAAGTATTGAAAAATTCAAATATCGTTGTTCGACATTTGCACATTCCAATTCAATCGGGTTCAGATACCGTTTTAAAACGAATGCGTCGGAAATATACAATGGATTTCTTTGCAGAACGGCTTGAACGTTTAAATGATGCGTTACCGGATTTAGCGATCACTTCTGACGTTATCGTTGGTTTCCCTGGAGAAACTGAGGAAGAATTTATGGAGACGTATAACTTTATTGCTAAACATAAATTTGCCGAGCTTCACGTCTTCCCGTTCTCTAAACGTACAGGTACACCTGCTGCAAGAATGGAAGATCAAATCGATGAAGAAGTGAAAAATGAACGAGTGCACCGTTTACTTACATTAAACGATCAATTAGCAAAAGAGTATGCTTCTCGCTTTGAAGGAGAAGTATTAGAAATTATCCCTGAAGAACAATATAAAGAATCAAACGAAGAAAACTTATTTGTAGGGTATACAGACAATTATTTACGTGTTGTCTTTGAAGGTAATGAATCGATGATCGGAAAACTTGTAAAAGTGAAGATTACGAAAGCTGGCTACCCATATTGTGAAGGTCAATTTGTACGTGTATTAGAAGAACAAGTACAATAAAGGAAAACGGTAAAACTTGTAATGAGTTTTGCCGTTTTTTATGTAAAAAGAAATGTGTTGTTTTGGGGATACTAATTTGAAGTAAACATCTAAATTATTTTTGAAAATATCTGACATTTCACAAGTTATTGCCGTTAATGGTATGATGGGAGAGGTACGGACAACTTAAGGAAAAGGAGTAATTTTTATGACACAAAATTACGCTTCAATGATTGATCATACATTGTTAAAAGCTGAAACTACAAAAAATCAAATCGAAAAATTATGTGAAGAAGCAAAAAAATATGAATTTGCCTCTGTTTGCGTAAATCCGACGTGGGTTCATTACAGCGCACAACTTTTATCAGGTACAAATGTAAAAGTTTGTACTGTTATCGGTTTTCCATTAGGAGCAACAACTTCAGAAGTGAAAGCTTTTGAAACAAAAAATGCAATTGAAAATGGTGCCCAAGAAATTGATATGGTTATTAATATTGGCGCATTAAAAGACGGCAATTACAATTTAGTTCGAGACGACATTAAAGCTGTCGTAGACGCAGCAAATGGTACTTTAGTAAAAGTAATTATTGAATCATGTTTGTTAACTGATGAAGAGAAAATGAAAGCATGTGAACTTTCTGTAGAAGCAGGCGCAGATTTCGTAAAAACATCTACAGGTTTTTCAACGGGAGGAGCAACTGTTGAAGATGTAGCATTAATGAGAAAAACTGTTGGACCAGAAATCGGTGTAAAAGCTTCAGGTGGGGTAAGAAGTCTTGAAGATATGCAAAAAATGATTGAAGCTGGAGCAACAAGAATTGGTGCAAGTTCAGGTGTTGCGATAATGAATGGATTAATTTCCGATTCTAACTATTAATTCGAATACTTACTATTGACTGTCGCTAGACAATACGATATAATTTTTTAGTACACAAGTTGCTATAGTAGTTTGTGTATTGACGTGTGTTCGGAGGGAGGGAAAGAGAGATGTCAAAAACTGTCGTTAGAAAAAACGAATCGCTTGAAGATGCTCTTCGCCGCTTCAAACGTACTGTATCTAAAAGTGGTACTATTCAAGAAGTAAGAAAACGCGAATTTTATGAAAAACCGAGCGTAAAACGTAAAAAGAAATCAGAAGCTGCACGTAAACGTAAGTGGTAATTTCCTAGACAATCCCTACGTTCATAACACGCAATTTATGATTCACTAAGGAAAAAAATGATATACCCTAGTATTTGAACTTTCAAATACTAGGGTATTTTACATTTTCTTGCCCTTTTTAGTAAAACTAGATGTACATTTTTTTATAGAATAACAATAGAATAATTAAGAATTGGATAGTCGATTCGTGTACAATGAAAATAAATGAGAAAAACCATTCGATTTTTGAAACTTTTTGACGATATAACCGTAGAATTAACTATCAGGAACAGCCCATCTAAGTAAGGAGGGTAGATATGGGGAAAATAATAAAAGGCAGTTGTTTCATGGCATTATTGTTAATATCATTAACGTTTCTTTCCTTCAACTTGTCAGTTAGTGCCAATGGAGAAGAAATAGTTTCATTGAACAGTGGTGTTGTAACTAGCGATACAAAGGAAAGTGCTTTAATAACTGAAACAGCCAATGATTTTTCAGAATTTGTCCAAACCGAAAATGAAGGGGAAGTAGGACAGACAACGTTTTCTGACAAGCTTTTAAATTTTTTGACTAATCCTATTGTTGTGACCTTTTTATTATCGATTGGTGCCCTAGGGTTAGCGATGGAATTATTTTCTCCTGGATTTGGTGTGCCGGGGCTCATCGGCCTATCTTCTTTTGGATTATTTTACTTTGGACATATCGCCTCAGGGTTCGCAACCTATGAATCGATCATAATTTTTGTCATCGGCTTTGCTTTATTAGCAGCGGAATTGTTTATTCCAGGGGGAATAGTCGGACTTATTGGTGGCGCACTGATGATTATCAGTTTATTATTTGCAGGTGAAAGTGTGGTCCATATGGCGTATTCCATTTTAATCGCTATGTTTATCGCTATAATAGGAATGGTGGTATTAATGAAATTCTTTGGGAAAAATTTACACGTCTTTAATAAATTAATATTAAGAGACGCAACGACGACAGAGGAAGGCTATGTATCCAATATCAACCGTGTTGACCTGTTAGGAAGATCCGGATATACGTTGACACCTCTTCGACCTGCAGGAACAATAATAATTGATAACGAACGAATCGATGTCGTTTCAGAAGGAAATTATGTTGATTCAAAAAAGAAAGTGGAAGTTGTGCGTGTAGAAGGTTCACGAGTTGTCGTGAGAGAAATAGAAAAGGGAGTGGAAGAAAATGGTTATTGATGCAGCAGCTATTAGTTTAATTATTACCGCTGTAGTAGTTATTATTGTATTATCAGTCATATTAACTTTTGTTCCAGTAGCACTATGGATTAGTGCCATTGCAGCAGGAGTAAGAGTAAGTATCTTTACATTAATTGGGATGAGATTACGTCGAGTAATTCCAGCTCGTATTGTAAATCCATTAATTAAGGCTCATAAAGCAGGTTTAGACGTATCCATTAACCAATTGGAGTCCCACTATTTAGCTGGTGGTAATGTTGACCGTGTTGTAAATGCTTTAATCGCAGCTCAACGGGCAAATATAGAGTTATCCTTCGAACGTTGTGCCGCTATCGATCTAGCTGGACGTGACGTATTAGAAGCTGTACAAATGTCTGTAAATCCGAAAGTAATTGAAACACCATTTATTGCCGGTGTTGCAATTAACGGGATTGAAGTAAAAGCAAAAGCGAGAATAACAGTAAGAGCAAACTTGGACCGTTTAGTTGGTGGTGCAGGGGAAGATACAATTATTGCCCGTGTCGGTGAAGGGATCGTTTCGACAATCGGTAGTTCTGAAAGCCACTCAAAAGTATTAGAAAATCCTGATTTGATTTCTCAAACGGTACTTTCAAAAGGGTTAGATTCAGGAACAGCCTTTGAAATTTTATCCATTGATATTGCAGACGTAGATGTTGGTAAAAATATTGGGGCAGAACTTCAAATTGAACAGGCACAAGCGGATAAAAATATTGCCCAAGCAAAAGCGGAAGAACGTCGTGCTATGGCAGTAGCAAAAGAACAAGAAATGGTAGCGAAAGTTCAAGAAATGAAAGCAAAAGTAGTAGAAGCAGAAGCAGAAGTCCCAATGGCAATGGCAGAAGCTCTACGTTCTGGAAACTTTGGAATTATGGATTATATGAATTATAAAAATATCCAAGCAGATACTTCCATGAGAGATTCTATTGCGAAAGTAACAAATGATAAACAAGATTCTACGGAAGATTAAAGATATAACACACCTAAAAGAGAGGAGTGTTTAGTTAATGGAAGGCATTATTCTCATGGTGGTCATTTTTATTGTTAGTTCTTTATTTGGTGGTAAAGAAAAGAAAGAACAAAAACCAATGCCACCTTTTAATAATAAACAAACGACTCAAAAATCCCAAACTTCTAATAAAGTAGAACGTAGGGAAACGAGAAAATCGTTGGAAGATTTTGCGAGTGAAGTGTTTCAACAATTAAATGATAAAACTGCTACAAGAACACCCCAGCGTTCCATGGAGAAATCTGCTCAAGAAGTAGCCAGAAGAGCAACAAAAATAGAAAAGGATTTATCGAAACCTGTAACAAAAAATGCAAGACCATCCCTTGATGCAAATCGTTCCAATCGGTCATCAAGTATAACGAGGGTGAAAAATACTAAAGGGAAAATGAAACAAAGAGAAATTGGAAACTTTGTCCCTACGAATAGAGAAGCGTTAGTTCAGGCGATTATTACATCAGAAATTTTAGGACCGCCAAAGGCAAAGCAACATTCCTAATTGTTTGAAGTTTTGCAGTAATTTGTAAGAAACAAAAGGAATCTATACATGCCCCCCTTTTTCAAAGCATATACTTTTGCGAAAGGGGGGCATTTTTAATTGAAAAAATTATTCCAAAAAGATCCATTAATTGAAATCGTAAATAACAGCCAATTAAGGTTGATTGGAACATATAAATTTATTGAAGCGTCTGAACAGCATTGTTCCTTTTTATATGAAGATTTTTCAATTTTAATAAAAGCAAATCGCGTACATATAGATGTATTAAAAGAGGAAGAATTTATTATACATGTTGAAAATTTATTATCAATTGAAATGAAAAGGCAGGTGAACGATTATGAAAAAGTTTGATAATCGTCCTGTTGAAATTCGTATAACACGTAACAATGCGGCCCATGCCTTCATTCAAAATTTACATTCGAAAGGTGTAAAAATAAAGAATGTAACCCATTTAGACAATGAAATTCGTTTTGAAATTACAAGGAAAGATATCAATATAGTACGTACGATTAGGAAAAAGTACCGTGTTAAAGTGAAAATCCAATATTTACAAGTTTCTAGAATTTTTCAAAAAAATAGTTGGACAGCTATTGGTTTACTGCTACTAATTTGTATCCCAATTGTTGCCTCCCAGTTTGTTTGGAAGGTGGAGGTGCAATCAGATATACCTGAAGTCCGAGTTGCCGTAGAAAAAATCGTAAATGAAAAATTATCCCTCGCCAAGCCTACATTAAGGGGAAAAGTGGAATCGGATTTCGAAATTAGACAAACTATAATGGAAGAGTTAAGAGATTTATCTTGGGTGCATATATTAAAAACAGGTAGTAGTATGACGATTGTTCCACAACTTGCACCGATTACCGATAATAGAGACAATATAAATGAAGGGAAAAATCATTTAATTGCAGCAAAAAGTGGTGTAATTACTCATTTTGAAATTTCTAGTGGAGAACGTCGTGTATTACCGAATACAACTGTATATAAAGGGGATACACTTGTATCAGGGGTTATATCAGTTGGAGATAAATCGGTTGTAGTAGGAGCTTCTGGGGAAGTGTATGCAGACTACTGGTTAGAAACGGAATTTTCGATTCCAAAGGAATTACAACTCATCTCAGCTAGTAGTCGAGAGTGGACGATTGATTTCAAAATGAATAATGATAAAAAGGAGCAGGGAAAATCATTTCAAAAGATCGATTTACCGGAGTGGCTTTCAAAATTTATCGAAATCAAAAGGACTCAAAAGTACATCACTGTAACGGAAGAGATTACAGAAGAACGAATCGAATCGTTTATTTTGCCACTACTGCACGAAAAAATCTTAAAATCTTTACCTCCAAAAACAATTATCAAAAAGGAAAACATTTTGCACGTTACATTCGATGATGATAAAGTGAAAGGGAAAGTCCTATTTTTGGTAAATGAAAACATTGCGGAAAACTACCCAATTGACCAAGGAGATTGATTTATGTCAGAACAATTATCAGAATTGCAAGTAGAAAATCCAAATGAAGCAGTAATGTTACTAGGAATGTCCGATGCAAATATTAAGCTCATTGAAGAAACATTTCAAGTACGCATTATTACCCGTGGTGAAGTAATTCAAATTGCCGGGGAAGAACTTCCGAAACAGCAAGTAAAGGATTTATTAATTGCCCTATTAAGAGTAATTCGAAAAGGGGTTAATATTGATTTGCGGGATGTGGCTACTGCAATCGAAATGGTGAATAAAGGGACAATTGAATATTTTGCTGAATTATATGAAGAGGAAATAGCGAGAAACTTTAAAGGGAAACCTATCCGAGCAAAAACAATCGGTCAACGCGAGTACATAAAAGCGATTCGTCATCATGACCTCGTGTTTGGTATTGGTCCTGCTGGTACTGGGAAAACCTATTTAGCCGTTGTTATGGCAACGCAAAGCTTAAAAAACGGTCATGTTAAACGCATTATTTTAACAAGACCTGCAGTAGAAGCCGGAGAATCATTAGGGTTTTTACCAGGGGATTTAAAGGAAAAGGTTGATCCTTATCTTCGACCATTGTATGATGCACTACATGACATATATGGTCAAGAACAAACCCAACGTTTAATTGAACGGGGAACAATTGAAATTGCACCTTTAGCTTATATGCGTGGTCGTACTTTAGATGACGCCTTTGTTATATTAGATGAGGCGCAAAATACAACCCATATGCAAATGAAAATGTTTTTAACAAGACTTGGATTTGGTTCTAAAATGGTTATTACCGGAGATAAAACACAAATTGATTTACCAAAAAATACGGAGTCAGGTTTAATCATTGCAGAACGTTCATTAAAATTTTTAAAGGATATACAGTTTAAAACGTTAGAGGCTGGAGACGTAGTCCGTCATCCGCTTGTGGCGAAAATTATCCAAGCTTACACAGATCAGGAGTTATAATAAAGATAAGTTTAATACCGGATTATTGTATAGCTCTAAAAATGTGTACGATAAATCGTGCACATTTTTTATTTCTAGTAACTTTTCATGAAATTATATTCATAAATTGGTAAACTATACATAGAGAAAGACCTTTGGAGGTGCGCAGGTGGAAAAGCACTTTAATAAATTGCTGAATATAATAAGTTTTCGGACTTTATTAATCGTTGTTTTAATTGTCACTGGTATTCTACAATTCTTTTTAATGCTCGGTAATATTCGAGGTACTACATATGATATCCAAGCTTTTCAACTTGCACCAGAGACAATACGTGCAGTCAAAACGGTAGAAGATACAGTAAAAACGGAGCAGGAAAGAGATAATGCCGAAAACGCTGTAGAACCTGTTTACGTATTTAATGATGAAACGGCACATAATCGTTCTTCTTTAGTCACTTCTATTTTTGACATTCTTTTGGATGTACGAAAAGACATAAGTGCTAGTAAAGAAGAAGTGCCGATAGAAAATCAAGTTCATCAACTTCAAGATAAATTAAAGGATATTACAGATAGTCAATCCCAACTTAATTTTACCGACAGTCAATTACAATCGCTTTTAACAGCAAATGATGCGAGTATTGCAACTGCGAAAACATTTCTTGTTAATTTAGTTGAAACAACATTGAAAGAGCCGATTCGTACAGATGATGTAGCTCAAGTACGGAATGAAATTGAATCAAGAATTCGTCAAAATGATACATTGGATGAAAATTTATTCAGCGTACTTGCGGTAATTGGACGAGCGGCAATTGTCGAAACAGAAGTATTGGATGAGGAGCGAACAGAAGAGCTAATTTTACAAGCCCGTGAAGAAGTTGAGCCAACAAGAATTTTACAAGGACAAATCATTGTTCAAGAAGGGGAATTGATTGATCGGGAAGTTTATCGTCAATTGGAACTTTTAGGTTTATTGAATAGCCATACATCAACAAAACCGGTTCTAGGCCTTTTCATCTTTATTGTTTTGCAAATGGCTTTTATGTATATCCTTTTTGACCGTTCGAAAACGGATTTAGAAAAAAGAAGGAAAGCTTTATTTGTAACGGCTATTGTTTATTCGATTTCAATTATATTAATGAAGTTGCTTAGTTTGTTATCAGACCAATTTGATATGACGATTGCCTTTTTATATCCAACAGCCCTTGCTACAATGCTTGTAAGGTTGTTAGCAAATGAAAGGGCGGCGATATTAGTAACCGTATTAACAGCAGCTTCTGCCGGAATATTGTTCCACGAAGGGTACGCAGCAGTTTTACAAATGGATATAGCACTGTATATTATTTTTGGTGGATTATCAAGTGTATTCTTTATGAGGAGCATGGAGAAAAGATCCCATTTATTAAAAGCATGCGGCATTGTATTAGTAAGTAATTTCTTATTTATTGCCTTTTATTTACTCATGTCCCAATCAGATTATGAGCTGGTAGAATTATTATTTTATGCCATTGCGGGCATTACTTCTGCAGTTTTATCAGGTGCATTAACGATGGGATTATTACCTTTCTTTGAATCAGCCTTAGGATTATTGTCGACAATGAGATTAATCGAATTATCGAATCCAAATCATCCGTTGTTGAAAAAATTGCTAACAGAAACACCAGGAACTTACCACCATAGTGTGATGGTGGCCAATCTTGCGGAAGCTGCTTGTGAAGCAATTGGAGCGGATGGTTTACTAGCCCGTGTTGCATGTTACTATCATGATATTGGGAAGACGAGAAGACCGGCATTTTTCATTGAAAATCAAATGTCAGGAATTAATCCCCATGATTCATTGCCACCCGAAAGAAGCGCGGAAATTATCATTTCCCATACGTCGGATGGGGCAGCTTTGTTGAAAAAGCATAAAATGCCGAAAGAAATTGTAGATATTGCCCTACAGCACCACGGGACAAGTACCTTAAAATTCTTCTTACATAAAGCGAAGGATGAAGGGAAAGAGGTTGACGAAGCAGCGTTTAGTTATCCTGGTCCAAAACCTCAAACGAAGGAAGCCGCAGTTATTAATATTGCGGATAGTGTAGAAGCGGCTGTACGTTCCATGAAACAACCGAGTATGGAAAAAGTACAACAACTTGTCCATTCCATTATTCAAAGTCGTGTACAAGAGCATCAATTTGATGAATGTGATGTCTCTCTTAAAGAATTAAAGAAAATTGAAGAAGTATTATGTGAGACATTAAATGGGATATTCCATTCAAGGATTGAATATCCAAAAGAAGGATAATTATAGGAGGATTCCATGCTTAATATTGATTTTTTAGATGAAACAAATGAAGTGCAAGAAGAACATATTGAACTAGTTGAAAAGCTACTTCAACATGCTGCAAACACTTTAAATATTGAAGAGGGAAGTGAAGTTTCGGTTACCTTTGTTACAAATGAGGCAATCCATGAAATTAACCGGGAATATCGTGATAAAGACCAGCCTACGGACGTTATTTCCTTTGCCCTTGAAGAATTAGGTGAAGGGGAAGTAGCGATTCAAGGAGAAGGGATCCCTCGTATTTTAGGGGACATCATTATTTCGACAGATAGAACGAAAGAACAAGCTGAGGAATACGGTCACTCCTTTGAACGGGAACTTGGATTTTTAGCAGTTCATGGATTTTTACACCTTTTAGGCTACGATCATATGACAGAAGAGGATGAGAAAGTAATGTTTGGGAAACAAGATGACATTTTATCTTCTTTTGGCTTAGGCCGTGATTTTAATGGACGTTCTTAAGCTCATTAAATCCTTTGGATATGCTTTAGTTGGCATATGCACATCGTTAAAAGAACAAAATATGCGTATTCATTTATTTAGTGCAGTAATAGTCGTTATAGCTGGAGTGTTAACGGGGATATCGATAACAGAGTGGCTTGTTTTAATTATTACGATAGCACTGGTCATCGGTTCAGAAATGATAAATACAGCAATTGAGGCCGTCGTGAATTTAGCTTCTCCCGAATATCATCCTTTAGCAAAACAGGCGAAGGATGTAGCCGCAGGGGCAGTACTTGTTTTTGCGGTGGCAAGTGTTATAATCGGATTACTCATTTTTCTACCAAAATGGTTTTAAGAAAGAAATATTAAGGAGTTGGGGAATATGACAGTGAATATGAATCAATTAATAGAGCAATCAAAATTAGCAAGAGAGAAAGCGTATGTACCTTATTCAAAATTTCAAGTAGGTGCTGCCCTATTAGCGGAAGATGGAACAGTATATCAAGGCTGTAACATTGAAAATTCGAGTTATGGTTTAGCGAACTGTGCTGAACGTACAGCGATTTTCAAAGCGGTTTCTGAAGGTGTGAAAAATTTTAAAGCGCTTGCCGTTGTAGGCGATACAGAGGGACCATGTTCCCCATGTGGAGCGTGTAGACAAGTCATTTCTGAGTTTTGTGCACCAGATATGCCTGTTTATTTAACGAATTTAAAAGGGGATATACAACAAACGACAGTGGGCGAGCTATTACCAGGCGCCTTTACACCGGAGGATTTAGAACATGCAGGAAAACAACAATAGTTACAAATCAGGATTTATTTCGATCATCGGTCGACCTAATGTAGGGAAATCCACTTTTTTAAATCGCGTAATTGGCCAAAAAATCGCCATTATGTCAGATAAGCCTCAAACAACTAGAAATAAAATTCAAGGTGTACTAACCCGAGACCAGTCTCAAATGATATTTATCGATACACCAGGTATCCATAAGCCGAAACATAAATTAGGGGAATTCATGATCAAAGTATCAAAAAATACTTTGCGTGAAGTAGATCTCATTATGTTTATGGTGAATGCTGAACAAGGTTTAGGAAAAGGCGATGAATTTATTCTTGAGTTACTAGAGGGAACAAAAACCCCTGTATTTTTAGTCGTTAATAAAATAGACCAAATTCATCCTGATGAATTGGTGAATATTATTGAAACGTATAAAGGGAAATTTCCATTCGCTGAAATCATACCAATCTCGGCATTACAAGGTAATAATGTAGATAATTTATTAGTAACGATTGAGAACTATTTACCGGATGGTCCTCAGTACTATCCTGCAGATCAAGTGACAGATCATCCAGAACGATTTATTATTTCCGAGCTCATACGGGAAAAAGTTCTTCATTTAACAAGGGAAGAAATTCCCCATTCTATCGCTGTTGTGATCGACAAAATTAAGCGGGATGAAGAAAACGAACATATGATTCGCGTTCAAGCGACGATTATGGTTGAACGGGATTCGCAAAAAGGAATTGTTATCGGTAAACGGGGCGCCTTATTAAAAGAGGTTGGAACCCTTGCTCGTAAAGATATTGAAATGCTTTTAGGCTCAAAAGTGTATTTAGAGCTCTGGGTAAAAGTACAAAAGGATTGGCGAAATAAATCAACCCACTTACGTGATTTTGGTTATCGCGAAGATGAATATTAATTACCGAAAAGAATGCTTACAATTATGTAGGCGTTCTTTTTATGTATAATAGAAATAGAAAAACGTAGAAGGAAGTGCGGCAATGCTAAATAAATGGGAAGGCATTGTTTTAAAATCGAGATCCTATGGAGAATCCAATAAAATCGTAACAATTATGACGAGGGAAGCAGGTAAAGTGACGGTGATGGCTAGAGGAGCAAAAAAACCAACGAGTCGTTTAGCTGGGATTACTCAAACTTTTATGCATGGGGTATATGTTGTACAAAGAGGTTCGGGAATGGGAACGTTACAACAAGGGGAACATTTAGCCTCCATGCGCCATATCCAAACGGATATTGTTGCAACAGCCTATGCTAGCTATATTGTTGAGCTTCTCGATCGAATTGTCGAAGAGGGAAGTCCGGAACCTTTTGCCTTTGAAGTGTTACAACAAGCTCTTCATGCCATAGAGGAGGAGTATGATCCTGAGGCCATCGCTTTATTTGTTGATTGGAAGCTTCTACCTTATACAGGTGTTCAACCGATGTTACATGCCTGTGCATCGTGTGGAGCAATTGAAGGGGAATTTGCCTTTTCCTTTGCCCAAGGAGGCTATTTATGTCATCGTTGCTTCCATCTCGACCCTTACATCATTCGATTAACGCCAACCCAGTTAAAATTAATCCGAATGTTTTATTCGGTACCTATTGATCAAATTGGCAAACTAGATTTAAAAAAGGGGACAAAACAGTTTATTAAAAAAATTGTTTCAACTATATACGAGGAACAAACGGGAATTCGGTTAAAATCCAGGTCGTTTATTGAGCAATTAGAAAGAACCCCATTACTGAGTAGAAATAAACATAATGAGGAAACGACAGAATAATCGTTATAAAATATTTCGAACGACTTCTAATGTATCTTCCTTAATAGCTTTCCAAAATGATGGATTGGCTTCGCTCAAAAATGTTCCATCTCGTAGATGTAAATAATTTTCGTATAAATAGTTAATTTTATCGTAATAAAAGAGTAAACGATGATTCATATGGGTCATATCAATATGAAGTTCTGTATAACAGTCCACTAAACTTTGCAAATCACTGATTTGTTTTCGTATTTGATCATACATTTCCATATGATATTGTCCAACTTTATGTTCCAATTGACATCGGCTTCGATGTTGATTTAAGACATTCTTTAACGTATCTAGCTTTACGTTTGCTGTAAATAAAATATGGTGATGTGATTGATGCTCAGGCAATTCTTTATTTAATAATTCGTTAACAATGACTAATAGTTTTTCGCTGGCATTTTTTTCAATATTGATTGGTTTTTGTTTTTTAAATAAAGTTTGAAATAACATCAATCCCACCTCTTTTCCTATCATTATAATCGAAATATTCTTACAAATGAAAGATTGAAAAAATAAAATGAACAAAAGTAAAAACACATATCCATTATTGGGTGGAATATGTGTTTTTATACATTTATTGGGTTATATAGAAAAAATTATAGTATATAGAAAAAAAAGAGCTTATCTCGCTAAATTAGCGAAATAAGCTCATCGTTTTTAAAATTCTAAATGTTTTTCGATATATGCTTTAACTTCTGCTATTGGCATTCGGATTTGTTCCATGCTATCACGATGGCGAACCGTTACTTGGCCGTCTTCTTTTGAATCGAAGTCATAAGTAATACAGAATGGTGTTCCGATTTCATCTTGTCGGCGGTAACGTTTACCGATTGATTGGGATTCATCATAATCAACAGGGAATGCTTTACGTAACTCGGACCAAACTTCTCCAGCTTCGTCTGCTAATTTTTTTGATAAAGGTAATACTGCTGCTTTAAATGGTGCTAAAGCTGGGTGGAAGCGTAATACTGTACGAGAATCGCCACCTTCTAATTCTTCTTCATCATAAGCATCACATAAGAAGGCTAATGTTACACGGTCAGCACCTAAAGATGGTTCGATACAATATGGAACGTAACGTTCATTTGTAATTGGATCAATGTAAGTAAAGTCTTCACCGGAATGTTCCATATGCTGTTTTAAATCATAATCTGTACGGTCGGCAATACCCCATAGTTCACCCCAGCCGAATGGGAAGCGGAATTCGATATCCGTTGTTGCATTGGAATAGTGGGATAACTCATCTTCTTCATGGTCGCGAAGACGTATGCTTTCTTCCTTCATACTTAAATTTAATAACCAATTTTTACAGAACTCTTTCCAATATTGTTGCCACTCTAAATCTTCACCTGGTTTACAGAAGAATTCAAGTTCCATTTGTTCAAATTCACGTGTACGGAAAGTAAAGTTACCAGGTGTAATTTCATTACGGAAAGATTTGCCGATTTGCGCAATACCGAACGGAGTACGTTTACGCATTGAACGTTGTACGTTTTTGAAGTTGACGAAAATCCCTTGTGCTGTTTCAGGGCGTAGGAAAATTTCATTCGTCGAACTTTCTGTAACACCTTGGAATGTTTTAAACATTAAATTGAATTGGCGAATTTCAGTAAAATCATTTGCACCACATTCAGGGCAAGTAACAGCAAGTTCATCCATTTTTGCTTTCATTTGATCAAAGCTCATACCGTCCACAATAATCTCTTTGCCAGTTTTTTCAAGAGACGCTTCTTCGATTAATTTGTCTGCGCGGTGGCGAGCTTTACACGATTTACAATCAATCATTGGATCATTAAAGTTACCAACGTGACCAGATGCAACCCAAGTACGTGGATTCATTAAAATTGCAGCGTCAAGACCTACATTATATTCTGATTCCTGCACGAATTTTTGCCACCAAGCTTTTTTTACGTTGTTTTTCAATTCAACACCGAGTGGACCGTAATCCCAAGTGTTTGCAAGACCACCGTAAATTTCTGATCCTGGGAAAACGAAACCACGATGTTTTGCTAAGTTTACGATTGTTTCCATAGATTTTTGAGCCATGAGTAATTCCTCCTAATTGATGAAAATATAAAAGCACCCGTCTCCGGGCTTTTTGCCCGGGGACGAGTGCATATGTATAGTACACCCGCGGTTCCACCCCGCTTGATTGTCCGGTTGAAGTAAAGCGCTCGCATACGTCGTCATTCGTCACCAATGCAATCCTCATGAACCATTTTGTTCACTGCGGTTGATTGGCTCCTCATTCCTAGTCTGACAAACGCTTTCTTTTCAACCTCAATGGTTGGAGTAAAGCGCTCGCATACGTCGTCATTCGTCACCAATGCAATCCTCATGAACCATTTTGTTCACTGCGGTTGATTGGCTCCTCATTCCTAGTCTGACAAACGCTTTCTTTTCAACCTCAATGGTCGAAGTAAAGCGCTCGCATACGTCGTCATTCGTCACCAATGCAATCCTCATGAACCATTTTGTTCACTGCGGTTGATTGGCTCCTCATTCCTAGTCTGATAAACGCTTTCTTTTCAACCTCAATGGTCGAAGTAAAGCGCCCGTAAACGTCGTCATTCGCTTTTACAAAATTGAACAATCCTCTTTTAACTAGTTTGGCTCAAGGGTGCCGTTTCTCTTTTCGCGCAGGCTTTCACCAAACTCCTACTCGCTTTTTTTGAAAAGATACTTATTGTCCTGTCATTGCCTAATATAAAGTTCTATATGATATTCTATGCTACGAACTAGAACTGTGTCAATATTGTAGCATCTTGTATTTTCTTAACAAATATTCGTCATTATAGTATATAATATTTAAGTAAAAGTATAACACTATTTGAAGCGGGTGAGTCCAATCGAACTCAATAAACGTCAAGACACGATTCTGCAAATCGTTAAAGAGAATGGCCCAATCACAGGTGAGCAAATTGCAGAACGTTTAAATTTGACCCGGGCTACTCTACGACCAGATTTAGCGATTTTAACTATGGCTGGATTTTTAGATGCTAGACCACGTGTTGGTTATTTTTATTCAGGTAAGAAGACGATTACAACAGCATCAGAATCGATGATGAATTTAAAGGTAAAAGACTTTCAATCTTTACCCGTTGTTGTATCGGAAAACATGACTGTATATGATGCGATTGTTCAATTGTTTTTAGAGGATGTTGGTACACTTTTTGTTGTAGATGAACATTCATTTTTACAAGGTGTATTATCAAGAAAAGATTTGTTAAGAACTAGTCTTGGTACTCAAGAGTTAACAAAAATTCCAGTTCATATTATTATGACTAGGATGCCGAATATTGCTTATTGTAAAAAATCAGATTCATTAATCGTGGCTGCAAAAAAGTTAATTGAAAGACAAGTTGACTCACTTCCTGTTGTGAACGAAACGGATAAAGGTTTAGAAATTGTCGGAAGACTAACGAAGACAAATATTACAAAAGCCTTCATCTCTTTAGCAGAAACCCATGATTTATAAGGAGTGCTATTTTGAAACTATTAAAAGTATTCGTTGTTTCTGATTCCGTTGGTGAAACTGGGGAACAAGTTGTAAAGGCGGCCATTACTCAATTCCGTCCAAACTTTGACAATACTCTCATTCGAAAGTTTCCCCATATAGAAGATAACGATCATATTGAAAAAATTGTTGAAATTGCCAAAGAACAAAATGCAATTATTGTATTTACACTTGTAGAAGAAAAGATGAGACAGTTTATGATAAATCTTTGTCATCATGAACAAGTGGAATGTATTGATTTAATTGGTCCTATGATTCATTTATTTGAACAACAAATCGGGGAACAGCCCCTTGAGGAACCTGGATTAGTTCATAAATTAGATGATGATTACTTCAAAAAAATTGAAGCGGTTGAGTTTGCAGTTAAATACGATGATGGCCGCGATCCCCGAGGATTGTTGCTTGCAGATGTTGTTTTAGTCGGTGTTTCTAGAACATCAAAAACACCACTTTCTCAATATTTAGCCCATAAACGATATAAAGTGGCGAATGTTCCCCTTGTACCGGAAGTGAATCCACCTGAAGAATTATTTTTAGTGGATCCGAAAAAATGTTTCGGGTTAGTTATCTCTCCGGAAAAGTTAAATGTCATACGAAAAGAGCGTTTAATTGCTTTAGGACTGAATGATGATGCCATTTATGCAAAACAATCACGCATCGAGCAAGAAATTGAACATTTTTATAATGTTGTAGAACGTATTGGATGTTCAGTAATTGATGTAACGAATAAAGCTGTTGAAGAAACAGCAAATGATATTATCGACAGAATCGAACAAAATAAATAATTATACAAATTTTTAGCCACCTCTTCTATTTTGGAGGAGGTTTTTTTGCGCGATTGTAGTATACATATTAGTTAAAGTATTATCTTTCTGATTTGTCTGCAATCGAAGGATGAATATTTTCGTTTTTTTATAAAAAAAGTGGAAATTTTCATCTATTTGTTTTATAATGAAAAAATTGTGGTAAAAATATTTTTAAACCGAGATTTATTTTGAAAATAAACTATTTTTGTCGTAAAATAGAGGATTTTTTAAATTTATCTCGAATTGTGTTACTTAGCATCTGAAGTTGGTGATAAAATGACCGGGAAAATTCCTGAAGAGATGATTGAACAAATTCGTTCCCAGTCCGATATAGTTGACGTTATAAGTGAGTACATGCAGTTAACGAAAAGAGGACGTAACTGGTTCGGATTATGCCCATTTCATGGTGAAAATACACCTTCGTTTTCAGTGTCTCAAGATAAACAAATATTTCATTGTTTTGGATGTGGTGCTGGCGGTAATGCAATTACTTTTGTTATGGATATTGAAAATATTTCCTTCCCAGATGCCCTCGTTAAGTTAGGAAATCGACTTGGTATTCAATTAGATATCCAAAGCAATAGTATGTCAAAAGAAAGCCAATCTTATTCAAAAAAAGAAGAAAAAATGATTGAGGCCCATGAATTTGCTGCCGATTTTTATCATCATTTGTTGATGAATACTGAAGAAGGGGAGCAAGCGTTAAATTATCTTTTGAAAAGAGGATTTACAAAGGAGCTTATCGAAACGAATGGTATAGGTTGGTCTTTACCAACATGGGATACTCTTTCAGTTTTGTTAAAAAGAAAAGGCTTTTCTTTAGAAGAAATGGCCGAGTGTGGACTCATCATCCAGAAGGAAAGTGACCATACTTACTTTGACCGCTTTAGAGGACGAATCATGTTTCCAATACGTGATGAAAATGGAAAGGTAATCGCATTTTCAGGTCGTATTATCGATTCAGTGGATGAGGCGAAATATTTAAACAGTCCTGAATCACCAATTTTCCATAAAAGTCAAGTGCTTTTTAATTTGGACAAGGCAAGAACAACTATCCGAAAAAAACGTCAAGTTATTTTAATGGAAGGTTTTATGGATGTCCTTGCTGCCAATCAAGCTGGAGTATACAATGCAGTCGCTACAATGGGAACTTCCTTAACCACACAGCACATCACAAAGTTGAAACGCTTAAGTGAGCAAATAATAATTTGTTATGACGGTGATAATGCAGGTTGGGAAGCAGCCAAACGTGCTTCTGAAATGTTACATTCCGAACGATTGAAAGTAGAAATTGCAGTACTACCAGATAAATTAGATCCAGACGAATATATTCGAAAATATGGACCTGAAAATTTTGTACAGCAAATTTTAGATAAACCTCATGCATACATTGCTTTTATGATGATGCATGCGAGAAGAAATAAAAACTTTCAATTTGAAAATGATGTGTTGCAATACATCCAGGAAGTGCTTGAGCAACTCGTCGGGCGCTCTTCTCCTATTGAAAGAGACCTTTATATAAAACAGATTGCAAGTGAAACAAATATTTCTGAGGAAGCTATTTATGCTCAATTTAGAAAATTAGAAGCGAATAATGCAAAAACTTTTAAACGGGCAGAACAAGGAAATATTCAAACGAAACAAATCGAACTTCAACAAAAAAAATCTTTATCTGCAACAGAACGGGCAGAACGATTATTATTGTCGCATATGCTTATGAATATTGATGTGATAGATAAAGTTTTAAAAAGTGATGATCCTCAACCTTTTGCCCGGGATGAATACGCAGCGGTGTTCGTCCGTTTAATTGGTTTTTATGAGGAACATGGAACAGCTGATTATCAAAGATTTTTAGAAATTCTCGATGACTCTGAGTTGAGAAAAATTGTGATGGAAGCTGCACTTGTAGAACATGATCCAGAACAGTCGGAAGCAGAAATTAATGACTGTTTGAAGCAGTTAAAAAAACATCGAATTGAAGTTGAAATAAAAAAATTAATTCATGATTCTCTGGAAGCGGAAAAGATGCACGAACATAAACGTGCACTTGAACTAGCCCAGACAATCATACAATTGAAGAAATCATTATCGGCGATTTAACCCGATTCGGTTGTTAGAAGGAGGAAGGTTTATGGCGGACAAGTCAGAACAATCAAAAGAGGTAATTAATGAGCAATCTGTTGAAGAGGTAAAAGCATTACTTCAGCAAATAGCGAAAAAAGATAACGAAATTTCCATGAAAGAAATTTCGAATAAGCTTGCCCCATTTGATTTGGAAAACGAAGAAATTTTCCATTTTGCAGAAGATATCGAGAAAAGTCATGGTATTCAAGTTGAAGGTAAAGAAGAATTTGAAGATGAAGTTTTAGCGAAACAAGAAGAGAGCGAAGAAGCATTTGATTTAAATGACTTAAGTGTTCCTCCTGGTGTGAAAATTAACGATCCAGTTCGTATGTATTTGAAAGAAATCGGTCGCGTTGATCTACTGACAGCTGAAGAAGAAATAGAACTTGCAGAGCGTATTGAACAAGGAGATGAGGATGCTCGTAAACGTCTTGCTGAAGCAAACCTTCGTCTAGTTGTTTCCATTGCTAAACGTTATGTTGGTCGAGGAATGTTATTCCTTGATTTAATCCAAGAAGGAAATATGGGGCTAATCAAGGCAGTCGAAAAATTCGACTACCGTAAAGGGTTCAAATTTTCTACGTATGCAACTTGGTGGATTCGACAAGCAATTACTCGTGCAATTGCGGACCAAGCGCGAACAATTCGTATTCCAGTTCATATGGTTGAAACGATTAATAAATTAATCCGAGTTCAAAGACAATTATTACAAGACTTAGGTCGTGAACCATCACCGGAAGAAATTGGTGAAGAAATGGATTTAACCCCTGAGAAAGTTCGTGAAATTTTAAAAATTGCTCAAGAACCGGTTTCTTTAGAAACACCAATCGGGGAAGAAGACGATTCCCATTTAGGTGATTTCATCGAGGACCATGAAGCGCAATCACCATCTGATCACGCAGCTTACGAGTTGTTAAAAGAGCAACTAGAAGATGTTTTAGATACATTAACTGATCGTGAAGAAAATGTTTTACGTCTTCGTTTCGGTTTAGATGATGGACGTACACGTACCCTTGAAGAAGTAGGGAAAGTATTTGGCGTAACACGAGAAAGAATTCGTCAAATCGAAGCAAAGGCGTTAAGAAAATTACGCCATCCATCTAGAAGTAAACGATTAAAAGATTTCCTAGAATAGTTTTAATTAGGCATCCTTTCGAAATTGCCACGAATAGTTACATTTCGTATCTATTCGTTGGCATTTAAGAAAAGGGTGTCTTTTTTTGTGGCTCTATAATATTTGTTGGGGTTTAAAAAAATTTCATAAATAAAAAAGCACGTAATCACCGATTTCTATATACTTGAATTGTCGAGAAACAAGCAATGAAAGGTGATACGTGCAAATGAATTTTAACATGAATATTCCAGGATTAAAAGGTGTAACTGTTCATAAGGTGGAGGAGATGGGGGAACGTATTGTTCTACACGTTTCCATACCAAAAAAAGAACATCAATGTCCAGCATGCAAGAATATAACATCAAAAGTCCATGATTATCGAATTCAAAAAATTAATCATTTAAAATGGTTTGAACGATTAACCGTCCTTTTTTATAAACGTCGTCGTTATGTATGCCAATGTGGGAAACGTTTTTCAGAAAAATCCCCTTTCGTGGATAAATATCAACGTTTCTCGAAAGAATGGAATCAAGT
>NZ_RHLQ01000109.1 GCF_003711845.1 Lysinibacillus halotolerans | reverse complement strand
TTTTCTTAGATAAATTATTTAATAAAATTTTCGCTTTAAAGTGTTCATAGCTTCTAAAACCATAAGCATTACGCTTCAAAACTTTTGATTTATTATTAATTCCTTCTAAAAAACCATTTGAATATCCAAAACTTAAACTATTTAAAATTTCAACTTGCCAATTTTTTAGCGTTTGAATGGCCTTTAAAAATGCCGGAATATTTGCTTTTTCTACCTTTCGGTAAAAGGCTTCTAATCTTTTTTTTATTTCTATCAAATCATTTGAAGTTTTTGCCCAATCAAACCATTCGCAGTAAGCTTCTTTTAATTCATAGGCTTGCTTTAGTTCCTTCGACATTCCTATGTAACGATTTAAGTACCAACGATTCGTTTCTGTTAACTTATCAAATCGTTTATATAGTACATGACGCATTTTCTTACATTTCTTTCGATCATATGCATGCCATTCTTTTTGAACATTTCGACGTACTTCATCTAGTGCCCAGTAAATATAACGACAATAATGAAAGCGATCCGCAATAATAATCGGGCGATTTAACGCCTTCCTAACTGCTGCTTTAAAGCTTGGATTCATGTCCATAACCACAATTTCTACATCTGCACCGTATTTCATCAAGTAATCCTTAATGGTTTCTTTTCTACGATTTGGTAAAATATCAATTGGTTCATGTGTTTCCGCATTGGCAATAATTAATTGATAAGTTCCCGCATCGGTATCTGCTTTATATTCATCAATCGCGATACATTTTGGTAAATGAACCCCTTCATTTAATTGTTCCTTTACTACTTCTTTAAAGCGACGAATCACTGTTGAGCTTGATGTACCAAGTACTTCAGCTGCTTCTTTAAATGTTTTTGCCTTTATTGAACGGATTCGTACAACTTGATTCCATTCTTTCGAGAAACGTTGATATTTATCCACGAAAGGGGATTTTTCTGAAAAACGTTTCCCACATTGGCATACATAACGACGACGTTTATAAAAAAGGACGGTTAATCGTT
>NZ_RHLQ01000108.1 GCF_003711845.1 Lysinibacillus halotolerans | reverse complement strand
TAGGGAGTATTTAGCCTTGGGAGATGGTCCTCCCGGATTCCGACGGAATTTCACGTGTTCCGCCGTACTCAGGATACACTCAAGAGAGAATGAACTTTCGACTACGGGGCTTTTACCCTCTGCGGCAGACCTTTCCAGGTCGCTTCGCCTAATTCATTCCTTTGTAACTCCATATAGAGTGTCCTACAACCCCAAGAGGCAAGCCTCTTGGTTTGGGCTATTCCCGTTTCGCTCGCCGCTACTCAGGGAATCGAATATTTTCTTTCTCTTCCTCCAGGTACTTAGATGTTTCAGTTCCCTGGGTATGCCATCATGACGCTATGTATTCACGTCAAGATACTGTTCCATTACGAACAGTGGGTTCCCCCATTCGGAAATCTCCGGATCAAAGCTTACTTACAGCTCCCCGAAGCATATCGGTGTTAGTGCCGTCCTTCATCGGCTCCTAGTGCCAAGGCATCCACCGTGCGCCCTTCATAACTTAACCTAAAAAAGTTAGTTACTGCTTTTCTTATAAAGAAAAGACTTAAGAACTACACAATCAAATGCGTCCTCGACGTATTTGCTGTCCAGATTTTTATTTTTAAAATGTCTGCTTCGCAGATATTTTAAAAATTAATTCCTCTAAAAATCTGTGACATCCGCCAGAGGCTTTTTTATTATTCTGCTTTAGCTGAATAATAAAAATTTACTTGAATTTTATTGCTTTCAATGTCGTTTTATCCAGTTTTCAAAGAACAAGACTACTGACTTCAGTCACATCATGACTTTGCATCAGTGAAATTACTCCGTGCAGTTTTGCGACGAAAGCTTTGAGTTACCTCTTAGACTATTCTTCGCGGCAGGAGCAAGGTTTTGAAGTTTCATTTCTGAACCTTCAAAACTGAACACAAAACGTTAATGTTGATTGACCCAAGGTCAATCATTCCGTTATATATCCTTAGAAAGGAGGTGATCCAGCCGCACCTTCCGATACGGCTACCTTGTTACGACTTCACCCCAATCATCTGTCCCACCTTCGGCGGCTGGCTCCAAAA
>NZ_RHLQ01000107.1 GCF_003711845.1 Lysinibacillus halotolerans | reverse complement strand
TGCTTGGGCGCGCATATCCAACAGCGCGCTTACCTTATCCTACTGCGTCCCCCCATTACTCAAACGGCGGGGAGGTGGTACAGGAATATCAACCTGTTGTCCATCGTCTACGCCTATCGGCCTCGACTTAGGTCCCGACTAACCCTGAGCGGACGAGCCTTCCTCAGGAAACCTTAGTCATACGGTGGATGGGATTCTCACCCATCTTTCGCTACTCATACCGGCATTCTCACTTCTAAGCGCTCCACCAGTCCTTCCGGTCTGACTTCAACGCCCTTAGAACGCTCTCCTACCACGGACATCAAAGATGTCCATCCACAGCTTCGGTGAATCGTTTAGCCCCGATACATTTTCGGCGCAGCGTCACTCGACCAGTGAGCTATTACGCACTCTTTAAATGATGGCTGCTTCTAAGCCAACATCCTGGTTGTCTAAGCAACGCCACATCCTTTTCCACTTAACGATTACTTTGGGACCTTAGCTGGTGGTCTGGGCTGTTTCCCTTTTGACTACGGATCTTATCACTCGCAGTCTGACTCCCGTGTATAAATATCTGGCATTCGGAGTTTGTCTGAATTCGGTAACCCGAGATGGGCCCCTAGTCCAAACAGTGCTCTACCTCCAGTATTCTTAATCACGAGGCTAGCCCTAAAGCTATTTCGGAGAGAACCAGCTATCTCCAAGTTCGATTGGAATTTCTCCGCTACCCACACCTCATCCCCGCACTTTTCAACGTGCGTGGGTTCGGGCCTCCAGTGAGTGTTACCTCACCTTCACCCTGGACATGGGTAGATCACCTGGTTTCGGGTCTACGACCACGTACTTAATACCGCCCTATTCAGACTCGCTTTCGCTACGGCTCCATCTTCTCGACTTAACCTTGCACGTAATCGTAACTCGCCGGTTCATTCTACAAAAGGCACGCTATCACCCATTAACGGGCTCTAACTACTTGTAGGCACACGGTTTCAGGTTCTATTTCACTCCCCTCCCGGGGTGCTTTTCACCTTTCCCTCACGGTACTGGTTCACTATCGGTCACTAGGGAGTATTTAGCCTTGGGAGATGGTCCTCCCGGATTCCGACGGAATTTCACGTGTTCCGCCGTACTCAGGATACACTCAAGAGAGAATGAACTTTCGACTACGGGGCTTTTACCCTCT
>NZ_RHLQ01000105.1 GCF_003711845.1 Lysinibacillus halotolerans | reverse complement strand
GGTACTGCACCCCAAAAGTTAGAGTAAAAAAACTAACTTTTGGGGTGATTTTTTATAACTAAATATAATGAAGAATTTAAATTGATGGTGGTTCAAGAATATTTAAGTGGCTCACTAGGATATAGAGCGATAGCGAAAAAATATGGTGTCGGTGCTACACCGTTAAGGAAATGGGTACGTGCTTATCAAGAGTTTGGGTGTAGTGGGCTATCCGTTAAGAAAACGAAGCAGTTTTATTCTGTTCAATTTAAATTAGATGTATTAAGCTATATGAAACGAACAGGTGCTTCTCATCAAGATACTGCAATTCACTTTAAATTGAATGATCCCACTTTAGTTGCTAGTTGGTATCATCGGTTTTTAAAAGAAGGGATAGAGGGCCTGCAAAGAAAACCAAAGGGGCGCCCATCCATGTCTAAGAAACAAAAATCAACAGTGAATAGCCAAGAAAAAACAATGTCACGTGAGGAGCAACTAGAACGCGAAAATGAACTGCTTCGTTTAGAGGTAGCTTATTTAAAAAAGTTGAAGGCTTTTCGAGAGAATCCATATGCCTTCCTCGAAAAGCACAAGCCGCCATCGCCTTCGAACTTAAACAAGAAGGATTTCGATTAAAAGATATTTTAAAACAAGTGGATATTCCAGAAGCAACGTATCATTATCATATCAAACTGATGAGGCAAGAAGATCCAGATTTAGAGTGGAAAGCCTTGATTTTAGAGACTTTCGAACAACATAAAGGGCGATATGGCTACCGCCGAATTCATGGGGAATTAAGAGCGCAAGGACACATAATTAATCATAAAAAGGTACAACGAATTATGAAAAACCTAGGATTGAAATGTGTAAAATTCATACGTAAATCACGCTATAAATCCTACAAAGGAACAGTTGGAAAAGTCGCTAAAAACCTTTTGAATCGTAGATTCAGAACGCCATATGCCCTTCAAAAATTGGTGACTGATGTAACTGAATTTAAATGTACGGATGATGAAAAATTATATTTAAGTCCAATCATGGACTTATATAATGGTGAAATTATTGGGTTTAGTATATCAAAACGGCCAAGCCTAGATTTTGTTTTAGACTCACTTAAACAAGTACTTCCAATCATTCAAAAGTGTGCTGAATATCGGACAACTATTCACTCAGATCAAGGATGGCACTATCAACATAATACATGGGTGAGAACATTAAGGCAGAACAGGATTTTTCAAAGCATGTCTCGTAAAGCAACATGCGCAGACAACGCGGCCATGGAGAACTTCTTTAGCTTATTAAAACAGGAAATGTATTATGGAGAACAATTAATCTCTTACGAAACATTACAAAAGAAAATAAAAGA
>NZ_RHLQ01000104.1 GCF_003711845.1 Lysinibacillus halotolerans | reverse complement strand
TTAATTTTGCCTTCATTCGTTTGTAATTATAGTACTCAATATATAACCTTAATTCTTCTTCAAAATGTTCGATACTATTAAACTCTTGCAAGTATAATAGTTCAGATTTTAAGATGCCAAAGAAACTCTCCATTGCTGCGTTATCAAGACAATTCCCTTTGCGGGACATACTTTGCTTGATACCGTGTTTTTGGAGTGTTTTCTGATATTGTTTCATCTGATAATGCCATCCTTGATCTGAATGTAGGATCACTTCATCTCCTATTTGAAGACGTGTTAACGCCTGATCAAGCATATCTGATACAAGTTTATATACAGGTCTTTTCATCAGTATATAAGCGATAATTTCACCATTACATAAATCCATCACAGGAGATAGGTAGCGTTTTTCACCAAATAAATGAAATTCTGTTACATCAGTTACCCACTTTTCATTCATTTTCTCTGCTTTGAAATCTCGTTCTAATAGATTTGGTGCAATTCGACCAACTTGTCCTTTATAAGAACGATATTTCTTCATTCTTACCAGACATTTTAATCCCAATTCATTCATGAAACGGTTGATTGTTTTTGGATCATGTTGGAATCCGTATTTTTTCAATTCACTCGCAATACGACGATAACCATAACGCCCCTTGTGTTCGTGATATATTGATTGAATTGCCTCCTTAACTTCGGCATATTTATCTTCACGATTCATTCGCTTTTCCCAATAATAATAAGTGCTTCGAGGAATATTTGCGACTTTAACTAATTCTACGACATCATAAATGTGCTTTAGTTCAAAAATTACTTGCGCTTTGATTTTATTTGTAATTTTTCCTGTCCCTGAACTAAAGCATTCAACTTTTTTAAATACGCATTCTCCATTTCTAGCTGTTTAATGCGTGCTTCAAGTGCCTCTACAGAACCATCAGCTGGAACCGATTTCGATGTCTTCTTGTTTAATTTATTCATGGATGGACGCCCCTTTTTCTTTGAATTGAGGGCATCAAATCCACCTGTTTCAAATTGATTACGCCATTTTCGAACTAATTTTGAAGATGAAATATTGAAAATAGCAGCTGCATCAATAGAGGACGTACCCGTTTCATTCATATAATTAAGTACATCCATTTTAAACTCTGCAGAGTAACTTGTATATGATTTCATAAAGGCTTCCACACCATGTTGTTCGTATAAACGAATCCAAGAAGTTAATTCAGATACGATTACACCTTCTTCTCTAGCAATTTGTTTTACACTTTCTTGTCCATTTACATAACGTAATAATATTCGTATTTTTTCATCTTTTGTAATTTTAGTCATAAAAAACACCCCGTAAAAGTTAGATTGGTGTCTAACTTTTACGGGGCATATCA
>NZ_RHLQ01000102.1 GCF_003711845.1 Lysinibacillus halotolerans | reverse complement strand
GGTTCTAAGTCAAATGTTGGGGTGAGCATTTAGCTCACTCCTAATTTATGCGACCCGAACATCTATATTTTTATATTGATGGTGTAATAACACCTTTAATCTGAATCGATCAAATCGTTTAAACCCAAACGCATTTCTTTTAATAACCTTCGTTTGGTTATTAATGCCTTCGACATAACCATTATTCAAGTTATAGGCAAAGCTATTCATAATCTCCTTCTGCCAATTTTGAAAGGTTTCTATTGCCTTTTCAAATTCAACTAATCCGGAAGACTTTACTAAATCATAATAGCTATATAATCTTTCTTTTACTTCTTTTAAATTATTCGGTGCTAATTGTTTAGCTATTTCAAACCATAATCGATAAGCCTCTTTCAATTCATAAGCCTTTTTTAATTCAGGTGACTTTTCTAAAAAGTAATTTAAATACCATAATTGCTTTTCGGTTAAATCCTCATAGTGCTTATAAAAGACATGACGCATTCTTTTACATTTCTTACGTTGGTAATCGTCAAAGGCTTTCTGTTCCTTCCTTCTCACTTTTTCTAAAGCCCAGTATATATAACGACAAAAATGAAATCGGTCAGCTACGACAACAGGGCGTCCTAATGCTTGATCAACAGCTGCTTTGAAAGAATGACTCATATCCATAACGACAACGTTTACGTTATCTCCATGTTTTCTTAAATAAGCTACCAGCGTTTCTTTTTTACGATCTTTTAAAATATCTAATGGTCTCCTATTAATAGGGTCAGCAATGACCGTTTGATACTTTTCACCACCTGCATCCCCTTTATATTCATCTATTGCGATGACTTCTGGTAACTGTTTAGTCTCCGTTAACATAGAAGAACTAATTTTATCAAAATGGCGCATTACGGTTGTCGGTGAAGTGTCAAAACGATCAGCCACATCCTTAAAATTTTTACCATGGATGATTTCAATCGCCAACGCCTGTTTGTACTCTATGGACTGTCTTTGATACCACTCTACTAAGGAATTATCTTCGTAAAATCGTTTCCTACAATCTTTGACTTCACAAACATACCGACGTTTTCGATAGAATAGGAATGTTCTTCTACTAAAAATACTATTATGTTTGATCTTCTGAATTCGATAATCATGTACGCGTTCGGTTAATTGACCACAACACGGACAACGATGAGCTTTCCTCTCCAACTCCAAATGAAGTTCATAGTAACCGTCTTTTTCCAATGATTTCGTAATGATAAACTCTTCTAATCCTGGTAAAGTCATGTTAAAATTCAATTACACGCATCTCCCTTTTGTTTTGTTTATTGGTCTAAACAAAGTCTAACAAAATTAGGAGATTGCGTGTTTATTTTTTCTGAATTTTATCTGTACCCCAACAAATATTTTAGAGCC
>NZ_RHLQ01000101.1 GCF_003711845.1 Lysinibacillus halotolerans | reverse complement strand
AAAAGTGAGCCACTTTTATATGAAAATAATCCTAACTTCATAGAGTTAGGAGCGTATAGAGGTGATTTCTTTGGAGAAGAAACAAAAAGTTTTATTAGCCTTTCATAAAGAAAATAAGAGTCAACGTCAAATTGCGAAGGAGCTTGGGATTTCTCGGAATACTGTAAAAAAGTATATCGAAGAGGATCTTGAAAAAAGAAAGCAAGATATTCGAGAACTACCTATTACAGATAACTATGTAACGCCTCCGTCGTATAAAAAGCGAAAAGGCAATAAACGTGCATTAACACCTACGGTGATGAAACGTATTCGAAAAATGTTAAAAGATAATGAATTTAAACGGCAACATCAGATGCACAAGCAACAACTAAAAATGATTGATATTCATGAAAAGTTATTAGATGAAGGTTTTGAAATTAGTTATACCACTGTTAGAAATTTTGTAAATAGTGAGGAGAAACGTCAAAAAGAAGTGTTTATTCGTCAAAAGGCAACTGCTGGTCATGAGATTGAATTTGACTGGGGTGAAGTAAAATTAATCATTGATCAAACGTTACGTTCTCTTTCGATGGCGGTCTTTACCCTACCATATAGTAATGATCGATTTGCCTATTTGTATGAATCAGAAACAATGGTTTGTGTACAAGATGCACATGTAAAGTGTATTAACTATTTAGGCTTTGTACCAGAGGTATTTACATACGATAATATGCGAACTGTTGTAAAAAACTTTATTGGAACTGAGCGTGAGATTACCGATGGTATGAAAAATCTATCGATGCATTATCATTTTAAAATACGACTATGTGAACCGAGAAAAGGAAATCAGAAGGGGCATGTGGAGCGGAGTGTAGAATACATCCGTCGGAAAGCATTTGCCCATCGAGATACGTTTACAAGTTTAGAAGAAGCTCAGGCCTATCTAACAGAAATCATCATGAGATTAAACTCTCGTAAACATTATAAGAAAAATCAAACCCACCATGAATTAATGCTAGAAGAACGTGCAGCTCGGCAAGTAAGTGCAGATATTATTCCATTTGATGCCTCTGAGTTGTTTGAATTTAGAGTGGACAAATATAGCACGATTACTTATAGACAAAATCGTTATTCTGTTCCAGAAGGACATGTAGGAGAATGGGTGAAAGTAAAAGCGAGTGCGGAAAAAATTCTTATTTTTAGTGATAATGCCTGTATCGCAACACATAAGCGAAGTTGGCAGATCCATCAGTGGATTATGGATATCTATCATTACTTACGTACATTTGAAAAGAAAAAAGGTGCATTGGCTCAAAGTGAATGTTTGAGTCAAGCACCAACAAAAATAAAAAAATTATACAAAGATTATTATATTGGAAATGAGCGAGATTTTCTAGAGTTACTTATCTATCTAAAAGAACATAACAATCTAGAAAAAATCATAGTGGCAGTTGAACAACTTGAGAAGAACCCTATGGTTCAAATATCAACAGATAAGATTATTTTCTTAGCTA
>NZ_RHLQ01000100.1 GCF_003711845.1 Lysinibacillus halotolerans | reverse complement strand
ATTTGAATTTTGTTGTAAAAGTTCGACGTTGACGTGGCATAATAGCAGGCTCCCTTTAGGTTAGTATGTTAAGTCTACTAGCCCTTATAGTATCTGTCCAACTTAGTGTAACCGATTCAGTTTTTACTGCCTGTCTACTAGTAAAATAAGTTGAAGGCAAAAATTTTACTTAGTGGGTTAAGGAATCTTTAAGAAGATGATGTCTATACTTTGTATACGTCATCTTTTTTAGTTCAATTATAACGATAATTATTGTATTAGATTTTAATATTATTTATTATCGTATGATATCATGATTTCCATGACTAAAACTTTTTAATTATAAAATGACAAAGAAAAATTAAATTGTGGTGCGTTATCTAACAATTTCCATAAAGTGACTTTGTATAGTATCCCATTTTCTGATTAACTTTGAAATTAAAGAGTGATATTGTCTGAATGGATGAAAACACCATCAGCTAGTTTAATACCACTCTTTTATAAAAGGGGTTTATCTTAAGTAATTAGTGATTAAAGAAGTAAATAATTTCTGCTTCATTTGATGGTTTTTTAATGTGAAAATCTTATAAGTTTATAGGAAAACAATCCTACCTAAGTGAGAGAGGTTTAAGTAAACTTATTTACATATGAGGTTTGTTTCAAACCAACTTCTTATAAATCAAATTCATTTTGTAATTTTTTAAAATTTTCGTTTTTAATGTCTTCTTGTTTCTTTATTTTGTTATTATCCCCATGAGACAAGTCAGGAAAAAAATCTTCAAGTTTATCAATGTTACCCCATTTATTCTTATAATTGTCTAAACTAATAAGATTTTCTTTGATATTATGTTTTTGCAATGATGATTTTGTACTTTCTTGCAAATGAGGGAATATACTTGAAACAGTTAATTGATTATAAAGCTGTTCATAATGGGAAGCTCTTTTTTTCTGTTTGTTCAATTCAACTTTAAGGGTATCGACTTTTTCTAAAAAGTCATTATATTTTTTTTCCTTTTCTTTATACTTCTGTAATTCATTATATAAATCATAAAATAAAATCTGAAAATTTAATAACTCATTCTTTAAGGCTATTTCATTTCCTTCATATTTTTTAAATATTTATTCAATACTTGGGAACATAATCTCTTCCTCTGATGATGGGGTGGTTAAAATAGGATTATTTAATTCATTAATATAATCCTTCATCCTCCTACTCCAAGTATTTCTACCAATAGATGTTTCTTTCTCGAGTAAAGAGGGGGTTAGTTTAATACCGTGATTTTTATATTTAATTTCTAAAGCTAGTTGTTTTAATTCTTCATTTGTACAATTTTGTGGTCTACCAGGTTCTCTTTTAATTTTTCTATTCATAATCATTTGTCTCCATCAATGCATATTCGATTATTACCTTCTGATCCATATAAGTTACTAATTGTTTCGATGTACTTTTTAGTAAATCTGAATTTCCTTGTCGAAATGTGGAAGCTAATGAGTTTGATAAGTCTTTCATTAATTCGATAGATTCATGTATCTTTTCTTCAAGGTGTTTTGATAAATCGCTTAGCCATTTTATTGCTTCTTCACGTTCATTGATTGCAGGAGAGAATACAAATTTAGGGCAATATTTACATTCTTGTGTATGGCAAAATAAAAATGCAGAGCTTTGCAAAGGAAAAATGCAGAGTCCTTCACTAATTTTGTGCAAAAAAAATAGACTTGCCAGTCACCCCAAGTCCCCGCTACATTAATTGTGT